>JABWCN010000081.1 GCA_013359135.1 Pseudobdellovibrionaceae bacterium
ATCTAAAATATAATCTACATCTAACTTTTCACTGTTATAAGCGCTCTCAATAATCTGAGAGCTTGCATGTATTAATTTTCGTAAAGTTGATTTTTCCTTTACAATTTGCGCATAGGTTCCAACATTTGCGGCTGAAATGGTTTTCTCTAAGAGATTTGCTAGATATACATAGCCGCCAATTGACTCAAACTCATTTCTTGATTGCAAAGAGTCTGTTACCGTTACCAAATCGATAGGACGAGACTTGGCATGTAAATCAATTATAGCTTGATAAATTTTTTGATTAGCAGGTGAATAAAAATCATCTACAGCGAGGATGTCGCTGACTTGATCGAAGGCTTCACGCTCAAGCATTAAGCCTCCAAGAATAGATTGTTCAGCCTCAAGATTCTGAGGTGGTAACCTAGAGCTCAATTCCCCTCCTGAGCTTTACAAAACTTAAACATCTACAATAAGCAGTGAAATTACTGAAACTCTAGTTGAACAAATTTTAATAGATGTCTGAGATATTAAATCCTACTCATTAATAGATTAAATTTTTTAAAAAAGATATCTATTAATGAGTGCGAAATTGAAAAAAAATTACTGTGGAGTTGCTGTGGGAGCTACCATAGTTGATGAGTTTAAATTTGTCATGGCTCCAATAGGTGCATTTATACTTGACGCTATAGGCGCTGTAGTAACGGGATTTAAAGAATTTCTTTTTACTTTGATTTTATAGTTATCAATTTTCTTTTTCAAAGTATTTCTGTTGATACCAAGCATTTGAGCCGTTTTAACTTGGTTTCCATTGTAAGCTTTAAGCGCAAGCTCTAGTAAAGGTTTTTCAACTTGTTCTAAAACCACATTATATAGACCGTTAAGTTCAACTTGAGCTTCTTTTTGTTGTTGAAACAAAACCTCAAGCTTGCTTTTCACTAGCTTTTCTAAACTGACAGATTGAAGATTAGCAACGAAAAGATTATCTGAACTATTCAAATTGGGCGTCATGGAGCTCCTACAAAATCAATGTGTTAATGGTTAATGTTTTTTTGTAGGCAGATATATATAGAATTTATTTGCAGAGGTCAAACTCCACGTGCTGTTGATTCCCAAATTATTTTGTGTAACTGTAATTGTAGTCTAGATACTGAATTTTTCTCTAGAATTTTTTGTGCCAACCAGCGTTCAGATACTTTTCCATGAGAAGGGCTATATAACACAGTGTATTTTTGAAACAAATCATGTTGACGACAAAAATTTTCTGACCAGTCGAAGTCTTCTTCCGAGCAAATTACGAATTTAAACTCAGTCAAGCTATTTGCAAATTTTAAATTTTCCATATGAAAACTATTCCTTGCGCCACTGTCTGGAGTTTTTACGTCTAAAATATTTTTTACTCTAGGATCAACAAATTGAATGCTTTTGGAACCACTTGTTTCCAAAGATACTTTATACTCAAGATCACAGAGTTGCTTCATTAAATTGTAAATAGGCTTCTGAAGAAGTGGCTCTCCTCCAGTTATACAAACGTAAGGAGTTCGGTGTTTTTGTATTTCCTTAATGATATCTTCAATCTCTTTGAAGTCACCTTCGTAGTAGGAGTAGGTTGTATCACAATAGGTACAGCGAAGGTTACAACCTGTGGTTCTAACAAAGACCGTAGGTACGCCAACATAGGTGCTTTCCCCTTGAATACTATAGAAAATTTCATTTATCTTTATCATCATAAAAGTGACAGTATGTTAATGGACCTATGTCTGGATGTAAAAGAAAATAATGTCAATCGATTCTCGTAAATTTGGAGTTTTTTTAAATGGTCTAAACAAAGGTCAAGCTACGGCAAAGGGAGCTACCTTTAATGGGTAAAAAAAAGTAAATTTTATAAATGGCTGCTTTTTTTAAAAAATACAAACAAGATGTGAAAACAATACTCTTCATTGGACTGGGATTATTTCTGACCCTAGCTCTTTTTAGCTACAATCCTAAGGACCCATCCTTTAATTCTATAGGCAATAAACTAGTTCCACAAAACTATTGTGGTTGGATAGGGTCTTTTTTGTCAGATCTTATTTTTCAGGCCTTTGGCATTTCTTCATGGTTACTGGCGGTGGCTTTTATTAAATTAGGTATTAGTTCTTTTCGGGGTGAAGAAGCAAAAACTAGCAAGATTAGCTTCTTATGGTTAGGGCTTTTAATCATTAACTTTTCCGCATTGGTTGCCTTTTATTATCCAGACAAAAAAATGTTTTCTGGGCAAATTTATTACTCAGGGCTTTTGGGACTTTCTTTAGCTCAAGTTCTCTTAAAGGTTTTAAATTTCGCTGGCTTGCAAATATTTCTTTGGTGTAGTGCTTTCATTTTATTTATTTTTTACTCTGAAAAAAGTTTAGAGCAAATCTTTTACCCATTTAAAAAAACTCTGGGAAAAATGAATGAAGGATTTAAAGAGTCTTGGGTAGCACTTTTTGCTGAAGATAAAAAATCAACAAAAACTGCTGAGCCCATTGAAAAAAAACCAACTGAAAAATTAAATATAAAATTAACTGAAAAACCGGAAGAAAAATTTGGGTTTTTAGATAAAATCTTTAGTCGCACCTCTAGAGAAAAAGAGTTTAAACCTGAAGAGCGAGCAAGTGTAAATTTGTCTGAAGCTCAGCAATTGAAAATTTCCCCACTTTTCGAGGATAAATCAGAGGGTGATGGAGTTGTAGAAAACGAAAAAAATGATTTAGAAAGTTTAGATAAGGACGACGACTCTAGTAATTTTAATGATAAAGTTCCAAAGAGGAAGGTTATAGTCAAAGCTAAGCTTCCAAAGAAAATTGAAAAATGGGATATGCCAAAACTTTCTTTATTGGATGACCCACCAGCAACAAGAGTTAAGATAGAAGAAAAAGAAATTCGTCGTAAGGCAGAGATTTTAACAGATAAACTCAAACACTTTTCTGTAGAAGGTGTCATTGTTGATGCTAAACCCGGCCCCTTGGTGACTATGTTTGAATTTAAGCCCAATGCAGATGTCAAGCTTTCCAAGATCACCGAGCTTCAAGACGACCTAGCCTTGGCGCTCTCAAGTGAGTCTTTGCGTGTGATTGCTCCAATACCAGGTCGTGACGTGGTAGGTATAGAAACATCGAATTCTAAGCGAGAAACGGTTTACTATAAAGACCTCTTGGCGGAAGAAGCTTTTTGGTCTGATGATTTTAAGTTGCCTATAGCTCTTGGAAGGCAGGTTAATGGTGAACCTAAGATTGTTGATTTGAGAAAAATGCCGCATTTGCTTGTTGCTGGAACCACTGGATCGGGAAAGTCCGTGCTTATTACTTCTATCATCGCGGGCTTGCTATTTAAGCACTCACCGAAAACATTACGTCTTATTTTAGTTGATCCAAAACAAGTTGATTTAGCTGCTTACTCCAAAGTTCCTCATCTTATTATGCCACCAGTAACTGACCCCAAAAAAGCCGTCTTATCTTTAAAATGGGCTATCAGAGAAATGGAAAAGCGTTATAAATCAATGAGTAAATTTGGCGCTCGTGGATTAGAGAGCTTTAATGAAATTGTTAGTAAATTCAAAGCTGAAGAACTTGCCGAACACGAGAAAATTAATCAAGAGTACGAAGCTCAGGGGATTATGAAACTAGAGCAGTACTATTACACCCCTCAGCCTTATGTTGTTATTGTGGTGGAAGAGTTTGGTGATTTAATGGCTGTTGATAAACAAAATGTGGAACAAGGTGTGGTTCGATTAGCACAAATGGCTCGAGCTTGTGGAATGCATTTGATCCTAGCGATGCAATCACCTCGTAAAGAAGTAGTTACTGGACTTATTAAGACGAACATTCCAGGGCGAGTTGGACTGAAGGTGGCCTCAAAAATGGATTCTCGAATAATACTTGATGAAGGGGGAGCCGAGCGATTACTTCCAAATGGAGATATGTTGTTTTTAGCGCCAGGAATCTCTAAACCAATGCGCCATCACGGTCCATTTTTGTCGGAAAAGGAGATTAATGGTTTGGCAGCTCACTGGGCGATTCAAGCTGAGCCAGAGTTTGATGCATTAGCAATGAAAGCCCTTGAAGGATTTAGCGAGGGAGGAGCTGATGGATCTAGTGGCGAGGTTGGTAGCTCAGATGATGAGTATGATGAAATGTATGATCAAATTTTATCTTGGACGGCAGAGCAAAAAGAAGTGAGTGCATCTCTTTTGCAAAGACGTTTTAGATTAGGTTATCCGAGGGCCGCAAGAATTATAGAGATTTTTGAAAAAGAGGGTGTTGTTGGTCCCGCTAACGGAAGTAAGCCACGCTCTGTCTTAGTAAATAGTTTGGACCATAATTGATGGGTGAGAGATTAATTAGCTATGCGACTTGGGTGATACTACTGATAACGTGTTTTAGTCAGGCTCAAAAGACTGAATCAGAAAAGCACGCCAATAAAAACACCTCTAGTCGAAAGAAAACAGTTAATTATGATGCCTATAAAGAGGATATTAAGCAGGCTGAAGAACTTCTTTTTGCTAAGAAAAGAATTGAAGCAATTAATCTTCTAATTAAGTCGTTAGCAAGAGAGTCCCAAAACAAAAAGGCTAACTTAGAGATTAAAAATCATTTAAAAGAAATCAATCACTTTTTTTTGAGCGAAAAAAGTCAGCAAAATTATGAGCTAGCGATTAATCTTAAGAAGGCTGATCCAAACCAAGCATTAGCTAAGCTAAATGAAGCACTTTTTTGGGAGCCAGAAAATCATAAGCTACTTTCAGAGGTTGCTAAAATCAAAATTTTAAAGAGAGATTGCCAGTCGCAAGTGACTCCTTTGGAAAAAGCCATAGAGATAAACCCTTGGGATGAAATTTTAGCTCTAACATTGGCTCAGGTCTATTTTTGTCTTGGAGAGCAAGCTAAGGAAGAGAAGTTGCGTGAACGCTATAAAGAATTTTCTGTTAAGGCAAATTTGCTTTATTGGCAAGAATTGGAAGTGTTTTTTAATTTGAAGAAAAATAATATTTCAGCGGCAAAAGAAGGATTGGACAAAATAAAAACTATTGATTCAAAGTATCCACAGATTGAATTGATAGAGTATTTTATCGATCTCACCGAGAAGTCCAAAAACACCAATTTAAGAACCCTGGTAACAAAAAAGAAATTTTCCTGTGAAGAGCTCTCTCTTGCTATCTTGAGAAAATACAACAGCAATCCTTTTTTTTGCGAGTATGATCTCTTGAAGGAATTAATGTAAACTACGCACTCAGTTAAAAAGGGTGCTGATTGAATTTTGAAAAAAAAGCGACTACTAATTAGTTATGCTCCATAAAATCTCAGAAAATTTTATTTACAGTAGAATCATTTTGTTAATTGTTTTTTTAATGGTTGTATCAGCTTGTGGGGTCAAAGGGCGCCCCCTACCCCCTTTGAAAGAACCATTTATCTCCACTGGCAGTTATGAAAAGGATAAAGAAGAAAAAACCAGAAAAAAAAATAAGCAGAATTCTCTACAGATCCAAAATGAGATAAATAAAAATGAAAACAATTGAGTTTGTAAAATACTCTGGAGCAGGAAACACTTTTTTAATAGCAGAGAAAAAAATAGATTTTGAAAGAGAATTCATTCAGAAAACAGTAACCAGAATCTGCGATCCTGTTAACGGGTTTTCTGCAGATGGTGTGCTTTGGCTTGAAAAAAAAGATAGCGAAATAGTTTGGTACTTTTATAACTCAGATGGCTCTTCGGCTGAAATGTGTGGAAACGCTGCTCGCTGTGCTTTTTTATTCAGTCAGCAATATTTTTTTAAAAACCCACCGGAATATATTAAATTTAAAACACTCTCTGGTGTTGTTCAAGGCAGTGAGGGTATTGAGGGCGTTTCTATTGAAATGACGAGAGCAAAAAAGGAAAAAGGTTTTTTTTCAAAAGAAGATTTTTTAAATGTGTTACTGTTAGAAGGTTTTCATGATAAGGAGTTTTTTTCTTATGTGTGTAGTAACCAAGTTCTTTCGATAGATACCGGAGTGCCTCATTTAGTCATAGAAATCAAAGATTTAAGTAAGTATAAGTCTTTGAAAAAAACTTGTGAACAGATTAGAAATGCTAAAATTTTTCCAAGGGGAACTAATGTTACTTTAGTTCAGGAAAAGTCTGTTGAGTCCTTGTTGGCCGTCAGTTTTGAAAGAGGAGTTGAGGATTTTACTTTAGCTTGTGGTACGGGAGCTGTAGCGGCTGGAATTTATTTAGCCCATAAAAATAAAAAATCCAAAATTCATGTGCAGATGCCAGGCGGTAATATGGTTGTTAAGTTAGATTCTAATTTTGAAAAAGATATTTTTTCTTTTCAACAGGATTGGCAAAAGCCTATTCTTGTAGGTGATGCAATAAAAATTGGTACGGTAATTATTGATATTTAATACATTTAGAAATGAAAAATTGAGGTAACTATGGATAAATTAAAAGGTGTTTTTACAGCAATTATAACTCCATTTGAAAATGGAAAAATTGATTTTCCTTCGTTAGAAAAGTTAATTAAGTTTCAAGTTGAAAATGGAATCAATGGGTTTGTTATTAATGGAACAACGGCAGAATCTCCTGCGTTGATATCAACAGAGGTGGCTGAGATTTTCAAAAAAGTTAGGCAATGGGCGCCTGGACTTCCGTTGATTTTGGGTACAGGATCAAACTCTACGGCTAAAACGATAGAGGATACTAAAAAAGCTCAGGATCTTGGGGCTGATGCTGTTTTAGTTGTAGTTCCTTATTACAACAAGCCTCCTCAGCGAGGGCTTGAAGCGCATTTTAAAGCTGTGGCTAATGCCACTACATTACCAGTGATTTTGTATAATGTACCAGGAAGAACAATCACTAGTTTAGAACCAGAGACTGTCAAAAATATTTCTGCAGTTAAAAATGTAGTTGGAATTAAAGAGGCTACGGGAAAAATGGATTTAGCACAAAAAATTATTGATATCATAGGAAAAAACTTTGTGATGCTGTCTGGTGATGATGGCACTTACGTAGAGTTTTTAGGTGTTGGTGGCCATGGAGTAATTTCTGTTGCCAGTCATATTTTGCCAAAAGAATTTGTACGTTGGACTGCTCTAGTAAAAAGTGGAGATCTGGAGTTGGCTCGCAAAGAAATTAAACAATATTCAAAATTAATTGACTTATTATTTATTGAGGCAAATCCAATACCTGTTAAAAAAGCCTTACAGTTTATGAATATTATTAAATCAGCTGAATGTAGATTACCTTTAGTTGAGTTAGCGCATGACCCTGCGTTGGCATTAAAAGAAGAGATGAAAAAAATGGGGTTATTGTGAATCAAATAAAAATTGGAGTTCTCGGGGCATCGGGAAAAGTGGGTAAGGAACTTTTACAAGTCATTAAAGATAAAAATCATATTCCATTTTTGGGAATTTATTCAAAAAATAAACCTCAAGACTTTGTTCATTATGATCAAGATGTTAATTGTAAGTTGGCTAGTGAGGTTGATTTATGGATTGATTTTTCTTTACCAGAAAGTTTTGAAAAAAACATTCTCAAGATAGCCAATTATGGAAAACCAATTGTTTCTGGGACTACGGGCTTAACTGAAACACAGAAAAGTCTTATTGATGATGCTGCAAAATTATGTCCTATTCTTTGGTCGTCAAACATGAGCTTGGGTATTGCTGTTTTAAATGAAGCCTTGGAGGCTTTAAAAAAAATAAAACATTTTGATTTTCAGATAGAAGAATTTCATCACAATAAAAAAAAAGATGCCCCAAGTGGTACAGCGATTACTCTTCAGGAAAATCTAGAAAAAACTGTTGATCGAAAGCTTCCGAATCCTTTATCGATAAGAGGAGGCGGTATATTCGGAGTTCATAAAGTTTGGGCTATGTCAGATCAAGAAGTTTTGTGTTTTGAACATCAAGCTTTAAATCGTAGGGTTTTTGCGGAAGGCGCATTACATGTGGGATTGAAGCTTGTTGGTAAGCCTAAAGGCAGTTACCAAATAAGAGAGATTTTGTGATAGAGACGCAAACTATTCCTAATGATTGTGTTATTAACTTTAAGTTTAGTACGCTTGAATCCAAAAACAAAATCAAAGAAGAAGTTTTATCTTTAGGGGAATCTTTTAAAATAGTAAAAATTTCTTCGGTATTTAAGCGTAAACTTAGGGAAAGTAAACTAGAGACTCAGGAGTTCGTCATCAGAGCCGAGACAACTCTAACGGCGCTAGAAATCAATAAAAGATTAAACTTAAGAAAACAAAATCTAACGTTTTCTTTCAATGCTGAATTGCTGATTTTTAATCAGGAAGTACTTTTAAGTCCTCATATGACACTGCCCCACCCCAATGTAATTCTTGACCCTTTGACTTTGCATTGTTGTTCCGAAGTTTGGCCTGATTATGAACATCCAGTTAACAAAAATATTTTACGAAATATTGACTTGAGCACTGAATCTAAAGGGTTTGAGTTTATTTATCAGGGGAAAGTTTTTCTAGATTAACATTCTAGTTTATAAATGAAAACCATTTGTCGTTGGTAAAGATCTACGCAAAATTAGTTTTTATTTTAGGGTCATAATTTTTAACTAATTCAATGAGAATTAAGAAAGATTT
>JABWCN010000045.1 GCA_013359135.1 Pseudobdellovibrionaceae bacterium
CGATCCTGTTTGTTTGTTGCTAAACAAAAGGGTAACTGAGTTATCCACATCTTTTCATCCCTAGATGTGTCAGATCAAGTCGTAGCTTCTACAGATAATTCTGTGGTTTCCGAATTAACAACTTGGTTCTTAATTTTTTCAAATATTAAATCTTTGTTATAGATTTTTGATTTCTCAATCGCCTTTATAGAGAGGTTTTGCTTAAGAATCTCATTTGATGCTAAACTAGCTATTTTTTCTTCAATATCCTTTGCATCTTTAGCGTTATGTAGAAGACCGTTGATATTTTCATCGATAATAAAGGGAATACTACCGCTTCGGCTTCCAATTACTGGTGTTCCCACATACATGGACTCAATCACAATACGTCCAAAAGTCTCTTCGTAGGAAGGAACTAAAGTAAAATCAGCGCCTTTAAGGTAAGGAAAAATATTTTCCTGATGACCGATAAATGTAACGTATTTTTCTAAGCCCATAGAAATAACTTTCTCGTGTAATTCTTTTTTGATATTGCGCTCACCATAAGTATTATCACCAAGGATTAGCAATAGAAAAGGTCGATCGTTGTTGTGAGCTATTGCAAGTGCTTCTATGGCAAGATCTTGACCCTTTTGTGGGTCAAGTCTAGAGGCCATAATTGCTGTTTTCAGTGAAGAAAGTTCCTTAGGAAAAAAAATCTTCAAGTCTTTTTTTTCATGTTTAAAATTTTTAGGTGTCGAAATCCAATCAGGAATGATCTCTATTTTTGAATTATCAATGGGTAAGTAGTTTAAATGATTTCTTCTTTGATATTCAGTTAAAACAATTAATTTATTTATTCTAGAGTACAAAAGCTTGTGAAATATATCTTTTTTTGTGTAGTTTACCAACATGTGGGACAGACAAGTTAGTTTGATATTTTTTTTTCCGACTAATGCTGGCGTTATGTACTTAAGGCTTGGTAGCCTATTTACAATAATAGAGCTTGGTTCAAAGTGATTAATTATTTTGTAAATGCTTATAATTTTTTGGATAAATGAGGATTTTGGATTAATCGTGGCAGTTCTAAGGTTTTTTTCTTTAAGTCTTAAATCAATAGAAGAACCTTCATAACATAGAAAAATAGCTTCGTAACCATGATCAATGAACTCAATAAAAAGTTCACTTGAAACCATTTCTAGTCCACCCCATGAGTTAGATAAGCAGGAAACTAATATTTTATCTTTTTTCATAGATTTTCGATTCTTTAAAGAGAAACTTACACTTTGATGTTAAAATAAAGCGGTTAAAATAACTAGTTATTTGTAAAATCAATCTATGGATTAAGCTGCACTAAAGTCTGGTTGGTTGTAGTGATTACACGATGAATAAAAGGTCTCTTCTAAAAAACTAAGAACAAGATAATTGCAACTAAAATTTAAATTTGTATAAAATAGAGACTTTTTCTTTAAAGAGATTTTACTCATTTTTCTATATTGCGTATCAATAATAATCACTTTTTTCTTTAATATATAAAACTTAGTCAAAAAATTAAAAATTTTGCTTTAGACTGTCTTGTTGCTTTTTTTTCTTACCGATAGTTAGGCAGTGAGAAAGTTGAGATTTTTTTTTACTTTAGTTGTGATCTTTTTGGCTGGATGTTATATGAACGCGTCCATAACTAGTCTTACACCAGAAGCACCAACACTTTCTTTCAGTAAAATGGCATTGATGGAAAATGTCTCAGGAGCTAGTCACTACGAAGTCACATCAATAAATGGATATCGGGTCAGGCAGGCTGCGGGAATTCTTATCAATAAACAGATGGCAAAAACCCCAAATGGATACAGAGTTTTTTTGAACGTTAATGGACGTATTTCATCACAGGAGCTAGATCAATGAAAAATATTTTTTTTGCTCTACTATTGTTTCTGTTTGATATCGCTATTGCCAGTAATCCAGGTGTTTCTTATCAAGGACGAATTTTTAAACCTGATGGTAGCCCATTAGAGGGTGCGAGTGTTCAGTTTCGGATGCAGATTAGATCCCCAGGTTCAGAGAACTGTCTTTTATATGAAGAGGTTCAAGTTATAAACATGGTTGGCAGTTCGGGAATTTTTTCTATTACGTTGAATGATGGGACAGGGACTCGTCTAGACACACCGACATACCAAGTAAATCGTATTTTTGCAAATCGTGATATAATGACCTTTGATTCTTCAAGATGTGCTGCTGGTACTACGTATACCCCCAATACCGCTGATGGAAGAAAGTTTGTAGTTTATTTTAAAGATGAAACTATGAGTGCCTATGAGCCATTGCCTATCATGAGTTTAAATTATGTACCTCAAGCTATGTATGCACTCGAAACTCAAAAAATAGATACTTTTGGTAGTTCAAATTTATTGAGAGCTGTTGATGGCAGCGGTAATCCAACTTCAGCACCGGCTCTTGATCCGGCACAGTTAGCAAATTTGAATAGTTTGCTTGCGGGAACTTCTACCCAATACGCGACTAGCGCTTCTTTTAGTACTGTTCAGAGTTTTGCAAAAACAACATTGCCGACATGTGCAATTGGAGAAGTTCTTAAGTCAAATGGGACATCACTTGCTTGTGTGACCGATGCAACAGGTTCAGCTGGAGGGAGTGGAACAGTAACAGATGTCACTTCTGGTAATGCTTATCTGGCGGTGGCAACGGGAACAACGACTCCTGTTTTGACATTAAATGTGGGTACTTCGGCTAACACCGTAGCGGCTGGAAATGACGGTCGTATTACAGGTGCGCTTCAAAGTGGATCTGCAGCTGGTGGAAGTCTGACGGGTTCATACCCAAATCCTACCCTAGCTAACGGTGTGATAGCAGATGCTCAAATCTCAGGTACTGCTGGGATCAGTGATTCTAAACTGGCAACTATTTCAACTGCGGGCAAAGTTTCAGGAAATGCAATTACAAGCGGAACTATAGGTGGCAGTACTTCTGTAAATACAAGCGGAAATATTCAAACTACTGGTGCTATTAAGTTATATGATTCAACGCCTAGTAATTCAGTGAGTCTTAAAGCTCCAGCAACAATAACAACAAGTTATGATTTGATTTTTCCATCTGATAAGCCTTCTGTCTCTGGATATATTCTTGCTGGAGATACATCGGGGAATTTAACATGGGTAGCTCCAAGTTCTGGAAGTGTAACAAGCGTGACAGCAACAGCACCTGTTGCCTCCACAGGAGGAGCAACACCAGTTATTTCTATGAGTCAGGCGAATAACACTACTGCTGGATATTTATCAAGTGCGGATTGGAATAGTTTCAATGGTAAGATGACATCGACTTTGAGTTCGGGCAATATATTCGTTGGTAATGGATCCAATGTAGCTACGGGTGTGGCTCCTTCTGGTGATGTATCTGTTACAAATGCAGGAGCCTTTACGGTAACCAAAGTGCAAAATACGGCAGTGAGTTCAACGACGCCAACAACAGCGGGACAAGTTTTACGATTTTCAGGGACTCAGTGGGCACCAAATTTTTTATCGATGTTTGATTTACGTTCTACAATAACCGGGACTCAAGCCTTTGGAGGAGTTGGTTGTACTGCGGGACAAACACTGACTTGGACTGTGGCTACAGACAATCTATCATGTACGACCATAGCTATCAATGATGGTCAAATTACCAATAGTGTTTCACGTACAGCTAATACATTTCTAGCTGCTCCAAATGGTTCAGCAGGCATTGCGAGTTATAGAACGATAGCAAGTGCTGATCTTCCAAGTATTAGTAGTGGAATGACAGGAACATTACCTGCGACTAACGGTGGAACAGGTCAAGCAAGCTACACAACCGGTGATATATTGTATGCCTCTTCTTCTACAGCATTATCATCACTAGCGGCTGGAACAAGTGGGTATGTGCTAACAAGTGGTGGACCTGGTGTAGCACCAAGTTGGACTGCAGCAACGAGTGGAGCTTTGTCATCGTTAGGTGCGGCAGCTTCGACAAATACAATTAATAACGCCAATTTTGGCCAAGTTTGGAACTGGCCATCGGCAACGACTCAAAGTCCGTTAACTATCACAGCGAATAGCTTAACTACTGGTAGTTTACTTAGTTTAACAACATCAAGCACTTCAGTGAATTCAGCATATGGATTGCTAAACGTGGCGAATTCAAGCTCAACAACAGCTGGTGTTCTAGCAAGATTTCAAGCCAATTCAACGACAGATTCAGGGTTTACCATTTTAAATTCTGGAAATATTGGTGTTGGTATAACTGCGCCGCAAGCAGCATTGCATGTTGTTGGGACTTCAAGCTCTACAGGGGCTGCCCCATTGGCTTTAAAAGTTGTGGGAGGTCAAGGTGCTGCCACTTATCAAGGTGGTGGTATTTCATTACAAAGTGGTGTTGGAAATACGACTGGTCGAGGCGGAGATATTACGCTGACATCAGGTGACGGCGGAGCCTCGGGAACCTCTGCCGGCAATATAACTTTGCAAGCCGGACAAACAACAGGATTTGGTGATGGCTGGAGTAATGGATACATTAAACTGATTTCAGGCTGTTTTTCTGGAAGCACTTGTGGCGCTTCAATTCAATTGACTACGTCAACAAATTCAACCACTGGCGGAGTAAGTATTAGTTCAGGAGTTCCTAACGTGTCCCAGTCTTCTAGTGGAAGTGTGAGTATTCTAACTGCAAATGCAATGTACACTACTAGTGGGACTATTAACTTAACAACAGGAAATGCCGCTGGAAACTCTAATGCTGGAGATATAATTTTAGCGGCTGGTTCAGGCTCGGGATCTGGCAGTGGTGGTATAGTCAACATTACTGCAGGAGCTGGCGGCGCAACTAATACCGATGGTTCAAATGTTGTTATTAATGGTGGAGCTAAAGGTGGAGGTGGTGCAGATGGAAATGTTATTTTAGCTAACAATCGTGGAAAAGTGGGAATTGGAACATCTTCACCGTCTGTAGATTTACACGTCAAAAGTTCTAGCACCTATTCTCAGATAATGATTCAGTCATCGGGATCAAATGCAGACAGTGGGTTGAGGATAAAAGATACTTCTGCTGATTGGAAAATTGGTAATAATATTTATGGAGCTGGAGCTGGAAAGTTTGGAATTTTCGATATGACAGCTTTGGAAAATAGATTACTGATTGATTCATCTGGAAAAGTGGGAATTGGAACAGCCTTTCCTGTGACAAGACTTCATGTTTCAAGCAACTCGACTGACTCTCAGTTTGCTTTATCGAATCCAAGTTATGGCGGATTTATAACAACTTCACCTTCAAGTAGTGGGCTGGTTTTGTCTGGAGGAGCTTCTTATTCTGGTGGCTCTTGGGTTCCTACTGGGAGTGCTGCAACTCATGTATCTGCAGCAAGTACCGGTTTTTCAGTCTATTCTGATTCGGGATTAACCAATGGAGTTTCATATACCCCAACAGAAAGATTTAGTATTTTAAACTCGGGGAGAGTAGGTGTTAATAATGGATCACCTTCTTATCAATTAGATGTTACGGGTGATATAAATACGACTACCTTATTGAGAATCGGTGGAACACAGATCTGTTCAAGTTCAGGTTGTACATCTTCATCTGACTTACGATTAAAAGAAGATATACAGCCTTTGTATGGAGCTCTGGAAAGTTTATTAAAGCTTCAAGGTGTTACTTACAATTGGCGAGACCGAGAAAAATTTGGCGATAAACATCAAATCGGTTTGATTGCTCAAGATTTAGAAAAAGTCTTTCCAGAAGTGGTTGTTACGGACAAAGAAACTGGTCTTAAATCAGTGGCCTATGACCATTTAATAGCTCCAGTTATTGAAGCGATTAAAACTTTAAATGATAAAATTGAAAAAATTTTTCAGACACAAGAGCAGCAAAAAAGAAAAATAGCTAATCTTAATGAGAAGTTAAATTATGGAATTATTGATCAAAATGAAAGAATAAAAAAATTAGAGAAAGAAAATGAGGATCTTAAACAACGTCTCGAGCTTTTAGAAAAAACTATACAGAATAAGTAGGTTGGAGTTTATTAACTACACTATTGAGTTACTTAGACGCTTCCATTTTTAGGAGTTTTTTCTTATAATGTAAACCACCAGAATAACCTCCAATAGAACCATCAGCTGCAATCACTCGATGGCAAGGAATAATAATACAAATTGGATTTTTACCATTAGCAGAGCCCACAGCTCTATAAGCTTTAGCATTGTTAATAGCAGTAGCAATGTCTTTATATGACTTAGTTGTACCAAAGGGAATTCTGGAAAGTTGTTTCCATACCTTTTTTTGAAAAAGTGTTCCCTCGGGATCTAAGGGTAAATCAAAAGTTTTTCTGGTCCCAGAAAAAAACTCATTGAGTTGTTTTTCAGTTTCAAGAAGTAGCTCCTGTACTGATTTAGGTTGATCCTTGAGTGTAGAAGTATGCTTAGCTAAATTTTTTGATTTTTCCCAACCTACACTTTTAAGGCCTGTTTCACTAGCAACAATATAAATTGTGCCTATCAACGTATTTATTTTTTTTTCAACCAAACTCATAATCTATTCTTCTTTATTTTAGCTAAAATATAGCTTATTACGCCAAAGTCGTCAATAAAACCAAGAAATCCAACTCCATCTGGAATAATATCGAAAGGATTTAAAAGATAGGCTAGAGCTCCAATAGCTAAAAGTTTCATTTTTTTGTTTTGAGTGGCTTTAATAAAAAATAAGAGTTCTTTAACTAACAAGGTTATCTCATTTTGTTTTACAGACGTTTTTAAGTAGGAATTAACTCTTTTAATGAAGTTTTTGTTTTGAAGCTCCTTTTCTCCTTGTCGAGTAAGGTCTTTTTCAAAATCGGCCTCAGTTTTTATTTCGTTCAAATTAAAATTAAGATCATTAGTTTTTTGCTGAAAATAAATATGATACTTAACAGGAATTTCAAAAGAATCAGCTTTTGTCAGCCACCTTCTAATCGTCATGTTTGATATTGGTAAATCCTGAGCCAATTGTTCCGGAGACAAAGAGCTATCCTTAATTATTTTCTTCAGATCTTGAACTTTAATTTTTTTCATTGACCTTTTCGCCTTGGCTAGAAGTTAAAAGTAGTCTGTTTATTCTAGCTCGAGCTAATCGATAATTCAAGTGAGCTTCTGCAATTTTTGATTTTGCAGTTAGATGGTCCTGGAGTACCGATAGTAATCCAAAAAAGTCTACTTGTAACCCTAAATTAATTTTTTGTTCAAAAAGTTGTTTTCTTTTGTTTTGTAGATCAAGATTCAATAGAGAAAGATCGTATGATTTTAATGAAGCCAGATAGTTTTGGTAAACCTCATTAGCTTTTTGTTGAGTAAAAGCGTTTAGTTGTTCTTTTTGTAGAACTAACTCTTTGGTTTTGATTTTTGAAATTTCAATCATGACACCGTAAGGTAATCCTAAACCAGTAAGAGAAGAGCCAGATGGGTCAATCCAACTCCAATAAGCTTTTTTCTGTTCAACTTTAGATATTTCTATAATTTTATCTAACTGTTTAACTTCTAATGAAAGGTTAACAGAATCATTGAATAAGCTATTTTTGTTTACGGCTATGGGGTGAGAAATTGAATTTTGCTCTTTTCTCCAGGAGATCATTTTAATTTTTTCTGGATTTGAAAAACCAACCAGAACTGATAAATTTCCTTTTTGAATAACAATGTTCTTAGCAATTTCATTTTTGTCTGAAACTAAATTGTTAAGAATGGATTGAATATTATCCGTAGATCCTACAGGATACTGACCAAGATTTTCTCTTATTTCTATGCTGTCATGTAGGAATTGAGCATACTTAATCATAGCGTCATAGTATCCCAAAACTTCCTCGTCTCTGAGGATCATATTAGCAAGAGCTTCTACCTGAAGTTGAGTATCTAGTTTTAAAATTTGCAAAGTTATTTTTTCAGCCTCTGCTTGGATATTCGTTTCTTTCGATTTAAGCCAATTTGAAGGGAAAAGGAATGGCGTCAGATCCCCAAGAACACCAATCAAGTTAGCGATTCCTCCTCCACTTAAGATAGCTCCAATAGAGCTAATTGTTAATCTTGGGGCAAGAGCTAGGTAGTTAGCTTCTGCATTTTTTCTGGCTTCAATAACTTTTTGGTATTCAATTCTGGTATCAAAAGATTTTTCTGACGTAATGGCGAGAAGATCTTCAATATAAAAATTGCTTTTACCCTTAAATCCGGGGATATCATTTTCATGATAGTTCCTCTTGGCTGAAAGATGAAAAGGAGTTAGTTTCTCGTCTTGTATTTGAAAATCAAAAGTTTCCTCATTATAGCAGAGGATAATCTTTAAATCTTTTCCATAAAGACAATTATCTTTTTCGTTTAGGATGAGTTCAGTAGAATTTGTTTCTGAGTCTATACCTTTAAGTGTTACTGTACTTTGAGTAAAACCAGATAGACTTAGTTGATATTCATTCTTTATCGGAATTACTTTTTTATCTTTGGAAAATATTTTAATTAAAATATTATTCTTATCTTCGTTGTTGATATCTACTTTGACAATAAAACTTTCATTACTTTTTTTGGAATTGATAGTGTTTAAAACCCCATAGTAACTGCCATTAATATCGAGTTCAATACAGCCTGTTTCAAAAAAAGCAATACAACATAATATGAAAAATGGAATTAGTTTTTTCATTAAAACACCCATCCTAGTCCTAAACTTGAAAAATTATTGTTTTTAAAAATTTTAGATTCACCGAAGTTTTTTCGGTTGTTATACATAGCTTCTATAGTTAAGCTTGAGAATAAAGTTTTACACCTTAATCCTAGACTCAGCTCACTAGCTTCAGAATGTCCTTCAGTTTCAGCTGAGGTTAATGAGCTAGAAACTCTATATGGTATAGTCTGCAAATTTACTTTGAATAATGGTTGCAAAAAAAAGTTCCAATCAACTATTAAACCTAATCCCAGCGACAGCGGTAAAGCCAGTAGCTCACTATTTTGATAAGCATAACTAGTGCCATTCACTAAACTAGAGATTAGCCCCTCTTTTCTTAAGAATCCAATAGAATAGTCGCTGAAAAAGCTTAGTGTTTTTGTATTATAAAAAATAAGTTCTGTTTCAATTGAAGGATAATTTGTGTTTTTATCATCAAAATGAATTTGAAAGTTATTCAGATCTAGTAAAGATTTAACGATGTTGGAATTAGTTAAACTAATCCCAACAAAACCTTGAGGTTTGTCAAATTTCCATTGATTTGAGTCAGTAAAAATGCTCTGAGCTAATTCTGTTTCAGCGCTCACTGGTTTTGGAGGCCAGGTTATTATAAATAAAAGTAATATTAAGTATTTATTTTTCATAAAATTCACATTTGTTAATTATTGATTGACTGACAATTAACATATGTTAACTATCACTACAAAGCAATTTAAAAAAATATCTGTGTTGTTAGCATATTTTTCAAGGGAACATTTTATTATAATGTAGCTTTGATTAAAAATGGGGGCATTTGTGAAATTAAATTTTGATAAGGTAGTTCAGTATATTTCAATTTTATTTTTGTTAGGGATTAATATCTCTTGTGGAAATCACAGCAGTACAGAAGATACTGTAAAAAAAGATCGAGAGCGCGCTCAAACAAAATCAGACTCAATTTATACCGAGTATAGTACTATTTCTGGAAATTATCACGGAAGTAATGAAATAGGTGATTTTTTGCTACAATTAAAGCCAGCTTGGAATGCTGAACTTAATGAAAATCATATTCCTACTCCGATTATTCTCGGAACTTTATCTTTTTTTCCAAATGTGAATATAGCAGGAGCTGAGCCTGTTCAAATGGCTTACCCTATAAGCAATGGAAACTATATGAAGAATACTGGAGATCTGACATTAAATATTGGAACTAGTGAAAATTTAACCCAAATGAGTTGCCATCAAAAAAATACGCAAGAATTAAACTGTGACTGGTTTAGCGCTAGGGGAAAATTGAATCTTACTTTTAAACAGCTGGTTCAAGAAAAAAGTATTGTTCCGCTAAGAAGTCAAGGAGTCTATAAAGCTGAGACAGAAGAGTACTTTATTGAGGCTACATTCAGAAGCTTTTATTCTAGTTCTAACGAATCTCAAATTTCAAAAATTCAAATTTCAGCTGAATTTGCTTTTATTTCAAAAAAATCTGAGGCCCTTAAAAATTATAAAACGATTTTTAAATCAAACGATGGAATTTTAGATCCTTTTACTAACATTCTTTCCTTTAATATTCCTGGAGATAACCAGATTACCGTTAATTGTAAGTTTATTAGTAAGACTAATTTAGATTGCCAGTGGATTTCAATACACTCATTACGTTTTGTGTTAATTCAAGACGTCACAAACAGTATTCAGGAGAACTCTCAAACTAAGTTAATCCCATCTTTAGAGGTGGCATCTTCAAAAGATGAAAAAAATAGTCAGACAGAAGTTAAAAAAATAATTAAAAAATCAGCTTCAAAAAGAAAATTAAAAAAAGATAGTAATTTATGATTAAGATGATTTTTTTATTAACAATATTGTTGTTTTATACATTAGCATTTGGAAAAGTTTTAACTTTTGAAGAAGCCGTGCAAATTTCACTAGAAAACAATCATGACTTAAAGTCGTTAAGAGATCAGGCTAATTCTTTGAAATATAAATCAGCACAAAGTTTAGCTCCTAATTCTCCAACAATTAGTTATCAAAAAAGTGATATTTCTGGATTTGACCCCTCTGCTCAGTCAGCGTCTGAGACAATAACTTTGGGCTATACTTTGAATTTTCCAGGTAAGTCCATAAGCCAAAGTCATATGTACAAACATCAGGCGGAATCGTTAAGGGAAGATGCCTTTGGGCATGAAGTGACTTTGATGAGTTTACTTTATATTAATATGAGTAGTCAGTATGCTAACGAGGAGCTTGTAAAAACATTGACTGATGAAATAAAAAAGACAAAAGATATTATCTTAATTCAAGAGAGAAAATTTTCGACTGGACAAGTTGGACAAGTTGATATTCTAAACTCTAGAGTGACGTTAGCGAAGCTAGAACAAGAGTTATTATCTTTAAGAAATGAACAAATCCTTTTGAATAATGAATTTTACAACATACTGGGTAGGCCAAACGATACATTTACGGCTAAGTTAGAATCTTTTTCAGTGGTGACTAAAATTGATTTAGACGTCAATCAGTTGATTGAAATCATGAAAAAAAATAGATCAACTCTTAAGTCTCAAGACCATCAAGTTGAATCACTTAAAAATTCTTTGACCTACAGCTCCTTGCAAGGACTTCCTGACTTTCAATTTACAACTGGAGTGACTCAGTGGAATCGTCCTGAAGCTGCGCCTATTTCTGGTTTAACAAGAGATTATAATTTTGGTATTACAATTACGATTCCTCTTTTCCTTCCGATGAATGAATGGCAAGGAATAAAATCAGCTCAAGCTGATTTGGAGAATGCAGAAAATAAAAGAAAAGCACTTCTAGCTCAATCGATTTCTGACTTATCAAATGCTTATGTCGCCTACAAAGCTTCGATTGATGAACTTGAGCGTCTAACGAAAGTTATTTTGCCAGCGGCAAGGGCTAGTTACCAGCTCACTCTATCCTCGTACTCTAACGGGAAAACTGATTTTTTAAGACTTAATGAAGCTAGGTCTACCTTCTTGCAAACTGAAAAAGATATTATTGTTAAAAGAAAAAAAATTAATCAATCCTATGTTGAATTGTTACAAGCTGTAGGATGTGAGTTTATTAAAAAGGATGGACCTCATGCTTGCCTCTAAGTTTTCATTGTTGATTGTGGCTTTTATATTTATCTCTACTGTTTCATGCACTAAAGAAGAAGAGAAACCTAAAGTTAGAGTGGTGGAAAAAGTTGATGATAACAGTGTCAAAATTAATGAAACCAAAAATATCATGATAGAAACTGTAGAAGAAAAAAACTTTGCAGTTGAGCTTGAGTTTAATGGTCGTATTACAGTTCCTGAGAAAGATATTTCTTCTGTATCGGCTAGAGTCACTGGGAGGATTGAGTCTTTAACTCAGTCTGTAGGTGATAAAGTGACCAAGGGACAAGTTCTTGGATACCTATGGTCAGCAGATTTGGCATCAGCGGGTGAAGAGTATGAAATTGCAAAAAAAGAGGGTGGAAGTTTACTATCGCTAACTGAAAAAAAGCTAAGATCACTTGGCGTTGAACCTTCAGAAGTCTCTAATGGTAAAACTATTTTTGCCATTAGATCACCTCTAACAGGGGTGATTTTAGATAAAAAATTAAATACAGGGTCAACGGTTAATGTTGGAGATATTATTTTAACTGTCGGAAAAATAGGGACTTTACAATTTGTAGGAGATTTTCCTCCAGAGCAAGCGATCAAGGTAAAAAAAGGAATGAAAGTTGCTTTTGACGATGTTCCTACATTAACTGCTACTATAGAAAATGTTAGTCCTATATCAGATCCAACAACTCATTTAGTGAAAATTAGAGCTAGTTTTGTAAGTCAACCAGGCCAAGAAATCCCCCAAGAGTCTTTTTTAAAAGCTCATATTGTCTTATCAGAACTCCCAGCTTTAGTGTTCCCGATTAAATCAATCATAGCTAAAAGTGATGGAGACTATGCCTTTATTTCAGATGTTGGAGATACTAAAATTTTTAAGCGAGTTAAGATTGATATTACATCTAGAAACTCTAAGCAGGTTGCCGTTAATTCAGCTAATTTTCCAAAAAAGTCATTTAAAGTCATTTCTGATGGTGCTTTGTTGATCAATGATTCTCTTGAAGAAGGGGAAAAAGACTAATGTTAGAGTCACTGATTCGTTTTTCTTTGAAACAAAAACTAATAATTTTTTTAGGTGTTGTGGGCTTAATAGCTGTTGGGATTTGGTCTTTTACGGTTTTGCCGATAGAAGCTTTTCCAGATGTTTTAAATGAATCAGTACAGGTCATTACGCAAATGCCTGGTCAGTCAGCTGAAGATATTGAAAAGAAAATTACACTTCCTCTTGAAAGAGAATTTACTGGAATTCCTAAGATTAGGCAATCTAGGAGTGTTTCTGAATTTGGCCTCTCTGTAGTCTATTTAAGTTTTGAGGATGGAGTTGATAAGTACTGGGCAAGATCTCAAGTTATGGAAAAAGTTTCTACAGCTTCTTTACCAATAGGTGTTACACCTGATTTAGCTCCTATGGCGGCCGTGACAGGAGAGATTTTACGCTATGAACTTAAAGGTAAACAGTACACCGACAAAGAGTTAAGAACAACTCAGGATTGGGTTTTAGAGAAACAGTTTCGTTCCATTCCTGGAGTTGCAGATGTCACTAGTTATGGTGGTAGAGTTAAAGCCTGGGATGTTCTTGTTGATCCTCTAAAACTCTCTAACTTTGGTATCCCACTAAGACAAGTTTTTGATGTTATTAGTAACTCTAATGTGAATGCTGGAGGTAATCTAATAAATTACCCTAACCAATCCTTTGTTATTCGCTCTTTGGGGCAATATCAATCAAAGTCTGATCTTGAGCATGTCGGCATTACGAATCGTGGAGATGCTATTTTATCTGTTAAAGAATTAGCGCAAGTCGTGGATTCTAACTTGCCATTACGAGGGGTTGTTGGCAGGGATGACAAAGATAATATTGTTCAAGGAATTGTTTTGCTTCGAAAAGGTGAAAATCCAGTTGTTGTTGGTCAAGCAGTTACTGACAAAGTGAAAGAATTAAATAATAGCAATTTGTTACCAGAAGGTATGAATTTGCAGGTTTATTATAACCGAATGAATTTGGTTAATGTAACGACAAAGACAGTTTGGAAAAACTTATTTGAAGGTCTTGTTTTAGTTTTTGTTATTTTATTAATTTTTTTAAGAAATTTGCGAGCGACACTTTTAGTTGCGGCCGTAGTCCCATTAAGTTTATTATTTGCATTTAGTATGATAGTTTTTTTTCATACTCCCGCTAATCTCATTTCTTTAGGTGCGATTGATTTTGGAATGGTGGTCGATGGTGCTGTTTTGATTGTAGAAATGGTTTTAACGTATTGGCATACACATGCTCATGTTAAGGATGGAGAAGGTGATTCTGAATCTAAGTTAGAAGAAATAGTTGCGAAAATTGTCAAACCAGTTTTCTACTCAATGATTATGATTATTATTGCCTATATGCCAATTTTTACCTTAGAGCAGGTTGAAGGTAAGATGTTTAGACCCTTAGCTTGGACTGTTTGTTTTACTTTGGCTGGAGCATTGTTGTTGTCATTGTTGTTTATTCCAGCCTGGTTACCTTGGTTGCAAAAGCATAGCATGAAGGCAAGCCAACATGAAGATCCGAAATGGTTAGTCTACTTAAAAACCAACTATCAAAGGATTTTGTTGCACTATGATCGCTCACCAGGCTTGTTATTTAAGCATGTGATTTTACTAGTAGTGGTAGGTTTTTTTGCTATTAAAAATACAGGAACTGAGTTTTTGCCTGAACTAGATGAAGGAGCTTTATGGATTAGAGCTAGTTTTCCACACTCATTGGCTATGGAGGAAGGTAAGAAAGTAGCTCAAAAGATTAGAAAAATCATTAAGTCTCAAGAAGAGGTTGTAACAGTGATTTCTCAGTTGGGTGGTCCTGAAGATGGAACTGATCCTAATTTATTTGATAACTCAGAATTTTTTGTCGATCTAAAACCACGAGTTGAATGGAAAAGGTTTTCACATCAAAGAGAGAAATTAATAGATCATCTTCGTGAAGAGTTAGAACATATTCCAGGAATTGAATTAAGTATTTCTCAACCTATTGCTGATAATGTAGAAGAGGCTGTATCAGGGGTTAAAGGAAAAAATGCTGCCAAAATTTATGGACCAGATCTTGAGGTTTTGAAAAAAACTGCCACAGAAATTGGTGAACTGATAAGAAGTGTAAAGGGTACTGTTGAAGTTGGAATTACTTCGTCTACACCTTTAGTTCCTCATTTAACAGTGAAAGTAGATCGTGTTAAAGTCGCTCAGTCTGGTTTAAATCTACAAGATGTTAATGATCTTGTAGAAATTGCTGTCGGTGGCAAGACGGTGACTCAGGTGTATGAGGGAGAGACCAAAATTGATGTCGTCTTAAAAGCTCCGGAAAAGTATCGTAGTACCATGCAAAATATTAAAGACTTACCATTGACCTTGAGCTCGGGGAAAAGAATTTTATTAAGCCAAGTTGCCGAGGTTAAAATGGAAGATTCACCTCAGGCGATATTCCGTGAAAATGGTTCAAGACGTATTGGTGTTAAATTCAATGTCGAAGAGCGTGATTTAGGTTCAGTCATGAAAGATATTTTTGCTAAATTCAAAGATTTTAAAATCCCTACTGGTTATCAGGTGACTTGGGGTGGTGAATATGAAAATCAACAGCGAGCAATGAAACGACTTTCTTTTGCAGTACCACTGACTGTTCTTATGCTTTCTGTTTTACTGTTTGTTTTATTGAAAGATGTCAGTTTAGTTGGAGTAGTTCTTTTCAATTTAATTCTGAGTTCTACAGGTGGTGCTATTCTTCTTTTTTTAAGAGGCATTCCATTCTCCGTTTCAGCAGGTGTTGGTGTATTAGCATTGCTTGGTGTGGTATCGTTAAGTAGCGTAACTTTGACAAGTGAATATGTGACACAAAAAAAAGATATTTCTGATCCTTGGCAGAATTTACTGAAGGCTTGTGATAATTTATTTAGGCCTATTTTGATGACAGCAATGCTTGCGGCTTTAGCAATTTTACCGGCAGCTATTAGCACTGGAATGGGATCAGAGACCCAAAGACCATTGGCTACGATTGTTATTGGTGGACTGATGACAGCGATTCCTTCAACTTTATTTGTTCTTCCTTTACTTATTAAACATTTGGAGCATGGAACCATGAGAGTACTGTTCTTAGATACTCTAAAGGAAATAAAAAACGATCTTTTCTTCTTGAGAAAAATTATTTTTAAGAAGAAAAAATAATTTTATTCTCGTTGAAATTAAATATATTTTATTCTCGTTGAAATTAAATATATTTGAACAATATAAAAATTAAAATAAATACTTAAACTAGCTCACTAGGTTTAAAAGAGTAGTTAATTTTTTTGTAAGTGCATATTTTTATTTAAAATTAGTGCGTTACTTTTCCTTTCATTTTTTTTTCAAAGATAGAAAAAAGTATAGGTAGAATAATCAAAGTTAGTAGTGTTGATGAGACAACTCCGCCAATAACGACTGAAGCAAGAGGCCTTTGCACTTCAGAACCAACCCCTGTTGAGAGCATCATAGGAACAAATCCAAAGATAGCAACTAGAGCTGTCATTAGAACAGGTCTCAGTCTAATAAGAGTACCAGAAAGGACCAGTTCTTTTCCGGTTTTACCTTGAGTTTTTAATTTATTAAAAAAACTTACTAGGACAACACCATTAAGAACTGCTATCCCAGATAGAGCTATGAATCCAACTCCTGCAGAGATACTAAAAGGTAGTCCATTAAGCATCAATCCAAGTACTCCACCAACTAGAGACATTGGTACACAGGCAAAAATTAATAGTGTTTCTGCAAAACTTCCAAAGGCGGCATAGACCATCATGAGCACTAATATTAGAGCGAGTGGGCCAAGAATTAGTAAGCGAGATTTAGCTTGTTCCAAGTTTTTAAAATTTCCACCCCATTCAAAGTAGTATCCGTCTGGAAGCTGAAGGTTTTCATTAACTTTCCTTTGTGCCTCTAAAACAAATGATTCTGTATCACGGCCTCGCAAGTTAATAAGAACAGCCGTTCTTCGATTTGAATTTTCTCTATTAATAGAAGCATAAGTTTCTTTAAATGAAATATTAGCTAGGCTTTCAAGTGGAATAGTTAAGTTGGTTCCAATCCCTACGGGGAGATTTTTAATCGCAGTTAAATCACTACGCAGCTCATCTTGTAGCCTGATGACAATCGGAAATTTTCTTTCTCCCTCGAAAATAACTCCAGCTTCTTCGCCACCAAGAGCGATAGATACTGTATCAAGAACATCTTTGATGGAAGCATTGTAATTAATTAGGTTATCTTCTTTGGGTTCTATTTTGAGCACAGGTGAAGTTCCTGCTAGGTCTACTTCAACATCACCAGCTCCTTTGATTTGTGAAACTATTTCCTGGATTGTTTTTGCTATTTCTACAATTTTTTTTAGATCTGGTCCAAAAACTTTTATAGATACATCGGCACGCGTGCCTTCTAGTAACTCGTTGAATCTCATCTGAATAGGTTGAGACGCTAAGTAGGTTTGTCCTGGAAGTTGTTGCTCTAATTTTTCAACAATGAGAGTTGTTAACTCTTGATAAGTTCTTTTTTTGCCATCAATTTTTGACCAGTTATGAGTTGGCTTTAGCATGATGTAAGTATCAGAAACATTTACACCCATTGGATCTGTAGCGACTTCACTTGTGCCTATTCTAGAAAACACATGATCGACCTCTTGAAACCCTTCAATAATTTTATCAGCCTTTTTTTGAAATTCAATTGATTGAGACAGAGAAGCATTCACTGGCCTAATCATGTGAAATGCAAACGAGCCTTCACTAAGTTGTGGTAAGAATTCAGCACCACGTTTTCCAAATAAAAATATTCCAAGAAGAACTGCTAACATGGCGAGGGTAATAGTTACTTTTTTAAATTTAAAAGCCAGTTCAAATGCAGGTATATAAATTTGTCTAAAGAAAATCATTAGCCAAGGTTCTTTATCATTTACTTTTCCAGAAAGAAATAGACTTGCAAGTGCTGGAGCCGTGGTGAATGAAAAAATAAGTGCTGCAAAAACAGCTAGGATAAAGGTAGCAGCCATTGGTGTGAACATTTTTCCTTCGACATTTGTGAGAGCAAAAACAGGTATGAAAACCATAATGACAATTAATTCTCCAAATCCAGCAGCGGTTCTAATTTCTAAAGTAGCCTCATAGACTGCTTGTTTAATCTCTTCAGGAGTTAGATTTCTTTTTAATTCTTTATAGCGCGCTTGTATAAAGCGAACACAGTTATCCAGAACGATGACAGTGCCATCAACAATGATTCCGAAATCTAATGCTCCTAAGCTCATCAAGTTTCCTGAAAGTCCTAGAGGCTTCATTAGTAAAAAAGTTACAAGTAGAGAGATGGGAATTGTTATGGCTGTGATTAGAGCAGCTCTGATGTTTCCTAAAAATATGAGTAGAACAATTGTAACCAGCAAGGCACCCATAATTAAATTGTGTTCAACTGTACCAAGGGTTTGATTCACTAGATCAGAGCGGTTGTATACGGTTTGAAGTTCGATATTTTCTGGTAACGTTTTTTTTATTTCACTTATTTTGTCATGAATACGCATTGAAACTGTCCTTGAATTCTCACCAAGAAGCATCATTACAGTTCCAAGAACGACTTCATTACCATCGAAAGTAGCAGCTCCTGTTCTTAGTTCTTTTCCTAATTCAATTTTAGCAATATCGCCAATTTTAATAGTTTTAAATGACTCAAGCTGTTTGACGGGAATTCTAGCAATTTCTTTTGGAGATGTTAAAAGTCCTATTCCTTGAATTAAAAATTGCTCGGCTGTTTGTTCAACATAACCTCCACCTACATTGCGATTACCTTTTTCTAGGGCTTCTTTGATCTCTTCAAAGTGAATTCCAAAAGATGCCATTTTCTGAGGATCTGGTTGAACATGGTATTGCTTCTCAAAACCTCCAGAGGTATTAATTTCGGCCACTCCCTCTATAGTTAACAACCTAGGTTTTAGGTACCAATCTTGTAGAGCTTTGATTTCCATGAGCTGTTCGGTACGAGCTTGACCTGTTTTTTTTATTTTGAAATCTAAAATGTACTGATAGATTTCGCCAAGTCCTGTTGAGATAGGGCCAAGTTGAGGGCTAGCACCTCGTGGAAGCTCATTAGAAATACCTTGTAGTTTTTCGGTTACAAGTTGTCTAGCACGATAAATATCTACAGAGTCTTTAAATACTACAGTGATTTGGGACAGCCCGAAACGCGTTATCGACCTGACTTGATCGACACCAGGAACTCCTCGTATGGTAGCTTCAATAGGAAATGTCACTGTTCGTTCTATTTCCTCTGGAGCTAGTCCATCGATTACAGTATTTACTTGAACTTGATTATTAGTGATATCAGGTACGGCATCAATCGGCAGATGTTGAAAACTATAAACTCCTGCAATTATTAGAAGTGAGGTCAAAAAAAGAATAAATCCTCGATTGTATACTGAAAAATGAATGATTCGATTTGTCATAAAATTAACTCCAATGGGTTAGTGAGAGTGGCCTTCGGGAGCTCCCCCGAAGGCAGTAATTTCTGCAATTCTTAAAAATCCAAGTCCGGTGAGTGCTACTTCGTCTCCTAATTGTAATTCATCCGAATTGATAATTATTTTATCCTTATTTTTTTTGATGATTTGAAAATCTACTCTTTTAAAATAACTATTGCGGATACGGAAAATATTTTGCTCAGTACCTGTACTTAGTATAGCGGTTTTAGGAATATTCACAGAGTGATTTATACTTACTTTCATTTTTTCAATCTCAAAGTTTTTTTCTGCAGAGGGTGATAGTTGAAAACCTAAAGTGTCATCAGCAGATAAAATTCCTTTGTTGGGACCTACTTGAGAATTTTCATTACTATGATTTGTTTGATGATCGTGATCATCTGGCTCGGAAGTAGCGAGAGTTTTTAAAACCAGAAGTAAAAGACAAGAAATAAGAATTTTATATCTCATAAAATCTCCTCTTGAAATTGGTTGTCAATAGTGAGGATTTTTCCAAGAGCTTCAATGGCTTCTAGTTCAGCAGTGTTTCTACGTCCCTCTAGATCTATTAATTGTCTATGAGCTTCAATAACTAGGGCGCTAGAAACAAGTCCTTTAAAGAATTGCTTTTCAATTTGGGAGTGATTTTCATTAATAGTATTAAGACTTAATGTCCCTTTTAACGCTTGAACTGTTTTATAATATTTATGAACAAGTTGATTTCTAGTTGAGGATTCAGTGTTTTTTACTTGTTCTAAAGCTAAACTAGCAGATACTTTTTTTTGTTCGAAAAAACTTATATGTCCTGAATTGCGATTAAATACAGGAAGAGAAATATTAAAACTGATTCCTATATAAGTGTCTGTCGCAGAACTTTCTTTAGTTGATCTTAAAGTAGGTCCTAGTTTAAGATCAGGCCAGGCTTCAGCTCGAGCTTTAACTGCTAGACTTTCCGCGATCTCTACTTCAGCTAGAGCTTTTCTAGTGGATGGAGATAAGTCATGGTCAGTTTTATTTTCTTTAATTTCTGGCCAGGTGAGTTTTCTGGTGGGAAGATTTTTTTCTATAAGTTCACGTTTCACTTGTGAAATGGCATTAAGTGATTGGTAAAGTTTCTCTTCAAAAGATTTTATAGATGTTAATTTTAGCTGATGATCTGCAAGCGCCATTTTAAAAACAGCTAGAGAAACATTTTGTTCCGGTGTTAAAACTGGTCTTTTTTCAAATTGTGAAATGATTTTAGCAAAAGTTTCTGTAGATTCCTTTTCAATTAAAATTTCATTTTGAATTTGTGATAAACGGTAAAGTGTCAAAATTATTTCTAAGCGGGTTTGTTGAGAAACTTCATCTCGCTCGGCTGTAGATTTTTTTATTTCACCTTGAGCTGCAGTAATATTAGCACTACGTTTATTGCCAAGTGGTAAAGTGAACAAAAGAGTCGCTGAGGTTTCTGACGTCGTCGATCCTTTTGAAAATGACTCTGCCTCTAACTCAGGGTTAATTAACTTATGGGCTATATGTTCTAAATGCTTTGTTGCTAGCAAATTTTGTTCAACTATCTTAATAGGTGAAGCTGCTTTTTCAAGACATTTTACTAGCTCTTGGTAGCTTTTTATAGGACATTCTGTGTTGGCTGCCTGGGCATTATTATAATTTATGAAAAGCCAGAAAGCTAACAAGTGATATAAAAAAGAACTCATGAATTTTCTCCAAAATAGAATTTAAATTTTATTAAGATAATGAATCAGAACATTAGAATTACTGTTCATTTGTTATCAAGTGTTTATACTAGTAATATGAAGTGACTAGAAAAAATTAACAAATAGGAGGACGGAAGGGATTTGTGTTAAAATCAGAAATAAGATACAAGGCTTCAAACAAATGAATTGCTCCCCTGGGAGGAGTTAGAAAATCATTAAATAAAGAAGATATAGTAAAAGCGCAATGTCCCATGTGACAGTGGTGACAATTGGATTCCGCGTGTGAAGATTCTGTGCTGTGAGTAGTAACAGGCCGTTGAGTTTCCGTCACAACAGAGTGTGATACTAATGAGGATTCAGTAGAACTTTTTAATTTCTCAGAAAAAAAATGACTCTCTAAAGCAACACTTGATGTGCTAATAAGAGAAATTATAATAAAAGTAAAGGTAATCAGTAATTTCAAAAGTTTGAGCTCCTTAAGGGAATTTAAGAGCTCATCTTAGTGAGGTCAAGTTAAATAATATTGAGTCATAACTAGTGTAGACTTAAAATTTCATCTGCGGCTCTTTGGCTTGGAGATTTAAGAGCCAAAGAAATAAGTTCTTCAGTTGTAAGATTACTTGCATGCGTAGTAGCATAACTTATTAATACATCCTTCTGAAGACGTTCAGAGGGGATTAATTTAAATAAAAGCCAAAAGTCTTTTAACGAAATCGATAAAATTTGATAATTAATGTGATGTCTTAATACTTGTTCTCTAACCCGCTCCGAATTAAGTTTTCGAACAAGATTAGGAATTAGATTGGGAGTTAATACATCATAATTTTCGACATAAAATTCATAAAGATAATTATCTATTTTACTTTGAGATGAGAAATTACTTGAAATCTTTAGGGCATTATCTAAGTTTTTCTCAATATTATTCTTTCTTTCAGGATAAGTTTCAATTCTTCGTCTTTCTTTTTCTAATGCTTGAGCCTTTTCCTGTTCTCTCTGAAGTAGGGCAGCTTCCTTTTGTTTTTCCTCTTTAATTAAGCGATCTTGTCTTTCTTTTTCCATTGCAGCATTACGTTGATTAAGAATGCTAAATAATTCCTGTAACTTTGGAGATCCTTCTCTGAGATTTTGAAATCCCAAGCTAACTAACTCGTAACTGCTATCATGAAGTTGCTGATTTGAGATCAATAGTAATTCTAGTGCGGACTTTTTTTGCTGAAAGATAGATATTAAATTATTAATCATATAACTTTTTAAAAATAACTCGGAGGAAATTTCGTGGGCATTATAATCAGTAAGAGATGTGATCAATGTAGAGATATAGTCATTTTCTCGTTCAAGACTTAAGATGTATTTTTCAATCGTAGTCATTTTATTCTTAAGCATACTAATTTCGTTTACAATAGAAGCTCTAGATTGTGATATAGATTCGTCTAAGGATTTTAATGTAGCTATTTTTTTTTCTAATGAGTTGGCTTTCATTCTTTTAGTTGCTAAGGAGAATTTTTTTTCTGCTAAATTTTTAATTGCACTGAGTTCTGCGTAATATAGATCTTGAAGATTTCTAAAGGATTTAGAAACCGTCGAACCATGAGCTATGTTTAAGCTTAACTTTGTGTCTTTTTCATTAAAATTTGAGGCATCTTGTATTATACTTTCTGTTTGTTTTAACACAAAGCTACTAATGACTGATTGATGTATTCTGTTTGTATCTAACTGTGGAAGAATTACTCTAAGTGTTTGTTGAACACGCTCTTGATTTGAGATTAAAGAAGTAAACTTTTCCGTTTTCACAGTATTTGAATAATGTGTAAAACACTTTTCATTAGCATTAGAATAGGAACATAAAGTGAGCGACATAGATAATAAGCCAAGTTTTATTTTATGAATACTCATAGTAAATCCTTTTTGCCTTTATGTCATCAACAGTTTTAGTTTAAGAACTCCAGCTAAGTAAGTTTAGCTTAAATAAAATGTAAATAAGATTAAATGACAACAAAGATTAGCTTAAAACTTTGAAAAAATCATCTGTAGATTAATCTACAGATTGCCAAAAATTGTCACGATAATAAATCTTCAAACAGAAATGAATAGGATTAATTTACTCTAGGTTTTGCGCTTAGATCCACATAAGATAAATAAGAAAATAAACCTTAATCTAGATGTAGTTTAAATGTGTCCTACTTCCAACCTTTTGTTAGCCCATCGATGGTTTGTCTAGAACATTTAAATCTAGTAGTTTTAAAACCTCTTTTAGTTTCGTGTTTTAGATGACCTTGATTATGTATGCGTTTTCTCCATCGACAAAAAACTGAGTGACTTAACTGTCTTCTCATAACTCGAACTAATTCGTTTTCAGAAAATAAAAACTGTTCAGCTATTGATTCGAAGGTCGTTCTGTCTTCCCAGCCCATTCTAACTATACGATCGATATCATTAGGAGTTAGTGTTGCTATCTTTTTTTTTAGATTATTTGAAATTCCCATTAATCCTTCTTTATTTTTTCGATAAGCCAGTAAATCAAGACTATCAAGCGAAACGTCCAGATGATTGTGCGTGGCCAGTTTCTGGACACAAGATTATTTTTTGATAATAAGTTTTGATATAATAATTTTTTGTGAGTTGGAACGTTAACTAAAGCTGTTAAAAACCAAAGAGCTAAAATGAAAATAAAGTTCCATAAAAAAAATAAGTTTTGAGACTTTAATAAAAGCCAAGTTCCTGTTACTAATTCAAGGATCATCATAGGTCCAACAATCCAACTTATACGATTTATATGAAAATGATGAAATTTTTCAAATTCAGCATTTCCAACATTTTTAAAATTTGGATAGATTAAAATTTGAACTAGCCAGATCACTCCGGTCATAAAACTACAGCAAAAAATATGCATTACTAAGATAATATTCATAAAGAAACCACTAACTTTTGGCGCAGATTTGTAGCTGCACTACTTAAAACTTCCCATCTTTGCTTTGAAATTTTTTGACTGGATTTTACCATCATTGAAAGGCGAGGGTTTTTAAGAAAGAAGTTTTCATGTTTTTTAATGAATTCCCAGTACAATCCATCTACACCATCGCACCAATCCTCTTTTTTATAGCCCCCCATTTTTCGTAAGTAATTTGATCCACAGATATATGGTTTTGTTGCAAAGACACCTCCATCAGAGAAAAGAGCCATTCCATAAACATTTGGTCCCATAACCCAGTCTGAAGAGTCTACAAACATTTCCATAAACCAGCGGTGAGCTTCACTAGGATGTACTTCTAGGAGTAACATTAAGCTTCCTATAATCATTAGTCTTTCTATATGATGGGCATAGCCGCGTTTTATTACTCGCCGAAGAGTTTCATCTAAGGGAGGAATCCCAGTATCACCCTTATACCAAAGAGGACTAAGTTTATTGTTATGATTCCAAAAATTGGTTGTTTCCTGCTTTTGACTGAAATTCTGATATATTCCACGAATAAACTCACGCCAACCGATAACTTGTCTAATGAATCCTTCCAGTGAAGCCAAAGGAATTTTATTTTTTAATCCAAACGCAAGAGTTTCTTTTACCACCTCATCAGGTGTGAGAAGCCCAGAGTTTAAAAACGGAGTTAATACAGAATGAAATACAAATTCGGAATGAGGCGGAATGGCATCTTCATAGGGACCGAATTTTTCTAGTCTATCTTTCAAAAATGTATGGAACCATTGTCTTGCTGTTTTTCTGTCAGTCGGCAACCAGTAATCTAAAGAGTTTCCTGGGTGAAGTGAAAATTCTTGATCTACTAGTTTTGAGACTTCTTTAATACCTTTTGTTAATTCTAATTTTGGCAAAGTTGGTGTTTTTATATTTTTAGGAAGAGCCATGCGATTTTCATTATCAAAGCTCCAGGCTCCACCAACAGGTTTATTTCCTTCGATTAGTATTTCGTGTTTTCTTCGTTGATATTCATAGAAGGTTTTCATAAATGGGCGATGTGTTGACTGTAGATAAACTTGAAATTCACTACGTGATGTCAAAAACATTGGACTTTGCCAAATTGATAGGGAAATTTTTTTGTTTTTAAAAAAATTAATAATGCGACCTTCAAAAAATTTGTCTTCTATTTCAAACCCAAATACCGAATTTATTTTAAACTTGTTAATAATTCTTTCAAGAGAGCTCTCATAGTTATTGAATTTTAATTCTTCACTTGCTCCATGAAGAGTTTCGTAGTGAACATTGTAGCCATAACTTATTAGCTCATCACGATAAGATCTCATGGCAGCAAAAAAGAAAATGATTTTGTGCTTATGAAACTTGAAGTAAGATGCCAGCTCTTTATCTTCTTTCATAAAAAAGATAGAATTTTTAGGGTCAACTTTATATTGTTTAAAAATTTTAGGGTTAAATAATTGATTTCCTAAAACCAAAATTAGATTAAAATTCTGAGTATTTTTAAGTTGAGTTTTTTGTTTAATATTAGTATTGTTCATACAACTATGAACAATACTAAATTATAGTAAAATTTGATAGATTATTCAGTAAACTATGTTAGTTGTCATTTTTTCTTAAGGTCTTAAGAAGAGATAAAGATAATTCATGAATATTATTCTACTTAGTAGAGACCAGATCTAAGTGTTGAATTATCCTTTTAGACAATTTAATGCAAGTTGCAATGTAATCTTTGCGACTACAAAAACATAAGAATTGGCAGTTTAGCTTCTAGTCAAGAGTTCAAGCCATACAGACCAATATCATAACATTTTGTTAAGAAACATTCGCGAGTTTTATTCTCATATTTATGAGTCTTAAATGTTAATTTTTCTTATTTAATCTCCAAAGTGAAGTTTAATTTTAATTAGGAATAATAAATGACTTAAGGAGTATCATTATTCGGTCGAAATAGATTTAAGGATAAAGGATTTAAAATGAAAATGACATTAAAGCAAAAAATGATAGGGCTCACAGCTTTTAGCTCTTTGGGGCTATTAATAATTGGTTTACTTGGAGTCAACACTTCAAATCACCTTCTTGTTGATTTAGATGACGTGATTTTTAAGTCAATCCCAATAATAAGAAATCTAACTCTCATCGATATGGTTCACGAGGGGGTAAGAGGAGCTACATTAGAAAGCTATAAAGGACATTTACTAAAGGATTCTGTTTCTATAAATAGTTCAGCTAAAATTTTGGCCCAACTTAAAGAGACTATTGAGAAAGATTTTAAGGATATTGAAGATAAACTTGACAATGAAAACGACAAAAAAAACTTTAAACATGCAAAAATTTTAATGATGGAATATATTGTCACTTCTGAAGAGTTTAATATTTTATGTAGAAGTGAAAAAACAGAAGATTTAGCAAAAGTTTGGAAAAAATTTGATTTGCAATTTGAAAAACTTGAAAAAGTTTTGGGCGATTTGGGTGATTCTACAGAGAAAAAAATTCAAGCTAATTTTTTGGCAAAAATTGAAAGTGGAAAAACAGCAAGCCAGCGTAATATTTTTTTTGGTATATTTTTCATTTTATTTTCTTTTGGGATGTCCCTTATTTCAGTTACTAAAATTTCCAATATATTCAATAATATAACAAGTGAGGTTGGTAGTGCTTCAAGTAATGTAGGTATACAGCTTAACGTAGTTTCTACAAGTACTCAAGATGTAGTAAGCTCTGTTCAAACACAAGCATATGCCCTTGAACAGACAAGTACTGTGGTTGAGGAAATTTCTACTATGGTTGCAAAGACTTCCGAAAGAGTTGAAAATGTTGAAAAAACCACAATTGAGTCAAAAGTATTGGCAAATGAGGGGCGAAAAGTTTTAGAAAAGCTAGTCGAATCGATTAAATTTTTGAAAGATTCAAATGATAATTCAGCACGAGAACTCTACGACAGTAATGAAAAAATAAGTTCTATTGTAAATATCATAAAGAATGTAGCGGAAAAAACTAGGGTGATTAATGAAATTGTATTTCAAACAAAACTACTTTCATTCAATGCTTCGGTAGAAGCTGCTCGAGCTGGAGAAAACGGCAAAGGCTTTGCTGTTGTAGCAGAAGAAGTCGGCAATTTAGCACAAATGTCAGGAAGTGCGGCTCAAGAAATTAACTTATTGCTTGATTCCTGTATAACTCAAGTTAGTTCAACAGTGAATGAAAGCAAAAGTAGAGTAGAAAAAATGATTCACTCATCAACGCTTTTGTTAGATACAAGTATTAAAACAGCAGAAGAAAGTAAGTCTTCACTTGAAAAAATATTTTATATGTCAGATTCAGTTTCTAAAATGATTCAAGATATTACTACGAGTAGTAAAGAGTCAGCTAACGGAGTTACTGAAATTACAAAGTCAATACATCAGATAGATTCAACAAGTAAAATTACCTTGAAAGCTGTTGATGAAACAAAAAAATCAATAAATTTATTAAACAAAGAGGTTGATTTGTTAAGAACTATTGCATCTGAATTAAATCTTACAGTTCAGGCTAAACCTTGGATAAATCTATTTCAATGGCAAGATAATTACTATCTTCATGTGGACTCAATGGATGATGAGCATATAGTTCTTGTTGAAAAGATAAACTCCTTGGCTGAAAATCTTGGTAATAATAATTTCGACAAAATACTACATTCTTTTACGGAGTTAGCAAGCTATACGGCCATTCACTTTGAAAACGAAGAAAAATACATGCGTTCTATTAGATACCCCGATTTAGAAATTCATCACAACATACATGCAAAACTATTGAAGCAGGTCGGAGAATATGCTGAAAAGTTAAAATCCAAGCAACTTGATAGTTCTGAGCTTATGACTTTTCTTAATGATTGGTTGTTAAAGCATATTCTTGGTGTTGATATGAAATATGCAAGATACAGTCGAGGAGAAAGAGATTCAAGTGTGATTTCACTCAAGTCAAAAGCTCCTCCTGTGAGTGCATAAAAAAGTATAAAGTTATAATGAAAGAAAAAGATTTATATCTAAATTTATTGCTGAGACCAGGAGTCTTTAATAGTTTCAAATCTAATGTCGATTCCATTAGCTGCTGAAGGGCCATAGGAGCGAAAATTCGAAAAAATAAGATAAGAGTTGCTTACTGCATTTCTATAATCCTTCCATGAGACTGGTCCAACCAATTTTTTATAAGCAGAAAGTGCGATCCAGTCTATTTCTGCGTGACTTTGATTATAAAGGCGCGAATATTCTTCCGGTTTTATGCCACTAATTAACTTTTCATAGGTCTTAGTCATAGGTGTGGTTGCATCCATAGAAATGCCACCATTTATTGAGGTGAAATTTTTATCTATGTTAACAAGATGCCACTCATAAATGTAATGAGAAAGTTCGTGAATCAAGACAAATTTGATAAGAAGTTTTTTTTCATTATCACTATGAATTTGATCGTAAATTTCATCTAAGATTTCTTTTGAAAATAAGATGTATCCATGTTCATTTGGTCCATCTGAAAAACTTTTATTCAAAATAATTTTAATGGTTTTTTGTTTAGAGAGGAAAAAAGGAAATAAAACATTACCAAATATTTTTCTTTGAAATTCATTGCTAAAGTTTTGAATCCAAAAGTACTTTTTCGGTAATTTTACTTCATTTTTCGAAATTTCGAAAGGTTGTTTTCGACCCATTACCTCAAGAGGATTACCATTTTTTACAGCCAATAAGAGCTTGTCTAGAGCTTTCTTTCCTGAAGCTTTGCTAAACACTTTATAGCTCCCTGATACTCGTCTGTCGTAATCCTTGAACCAGGGTAGAATACAGCCACTAAGTGTGACATTGAAAATGCCTTTTGAATCAAAACATTTATAAAGACTTCTCAGATCTTGAGCATAGTTAAATTGTTCAACTGTTTTTTTTCCTTGGAAAAGTTCACAAGGTGTATTTGCATTACAGAGATTATTAGTATTTTCGCTGTCAGGTGAAGTATTATGAATAGCAAAAAGCTCCCAAATTTTTTGTTCATTGTTATAACTAATAAGAGGTCCACCAGACGAGCCATGCTGACTATTGCAGGTATGGCGAAAGGATCTTGGATAAATAAAATTTGCTTCCATCAAGTTGACTTGATCACCAAGCTTGCAGGATGAGACTCTGCCAACTCGTGTTTCAATTGCATTAGCATTGTCATTGATTGTTGGAAAGCTTGGAAGGTAAAAAATTTTTCCAGACAAATCAGGTGTTAAATCAATATTTGATATCTTTATGGGCTCTAATCCTAAAGATTTTATCTCAGTATCTATTTTTTCTAGCTCTAAGATAGCGATATCGGTTAAATACATTGTTAAATAGATTATTTTAGAAACTTTTAGTCTAGTTTTTTTTTGTGCTAAATCTAAATCATTAAACTCTACAAAATAATTTTGATCTGGAGTTATATTAGTCCGAGCTGTCTGAGGGTAAAATGGTAAGCCAAAGCAGTGACCGTTGGTTACTCCATAAATTGGAGCTCTATCTTTTGGCTCAATTCTGACCTGTGCTAAAAATACGGTGCATCCGATCGGGAAAAGTTTGCCAATAGATTTAAACTCATTAGGAACAGAAAGTTTCTTGTCAGTTATTTCCGGCCAGCTACTGGATAATTCTGGATCAAAATTTGAATAAGCAGATTGTTTTTTTGCGAAATATTCTTCAACTGAAAAGTAGTTTTTATTATTTATTGTCACGATTGCCTTAGCGAAAGGTAGATCAACTATGAAAGTATAAAGAATTCCAACAATTACCTGTAGTACCATCCTGAGAATTGTCATCGCTTTTTATCCTTTCTTAATCGTTCATATTTTTTTATTACAAGAATTATGCCCTTATTATGTCGTTGAACTTACCAAGGGGCTTCTTAAAATTACAATTATTGTTATCTAATCAAGAGTTAGTAGACATATCAAATTAAGACAGAAAGTTGGACTGATACAAATTAGATTGATTTTTTTATGAATCAAATAATTTGTTAGTAGTTGTAAGTTGTAATACTGAAATTTTAGTTGATAGCTCAGGTCTTGTCAGGCCTTGATTGTGGCGTTCTTTTATTCCAAAGCGCTTTGAATTTTTTATAAAAATAAGTAAATTTCTTTTTATATTAAAGAATTCATTGAATAGTTGCCGTTAAATGCTTATAAATCGGAGAAATATTTTTTAGAATAATAAATAGCTTATTGAAAGGTAATTTTATGAAAAGTATATTTAATCTTACATTTTTCTTAATTTTTTTCCCCTTTTTTTCCTTCTCTAAAGTAATTACTATTAAAACAAATTGTGTTATTGTTCACAATGAGCCTGCTCGATTTGCATCGATGCTTAAGCTGAATAATTCAGAAGTCATAACAGGAAGAGCATTAGCAACTCTTGCTGGAGAACTAGATCCAATGGTTCTTGGTGATGGTGGTTTAATCGCTGTTGATCTTGGGGATAAACGACTTTTGGTTTATGAAACTAATGAGTCTGCTGAGGTAGCGATGAAAGTAAACTCACTTTTGGGAAAAAAATTCTCTTATATAGAATTAAACAAATCATGTTTAGCTCCAGTAACAAATAAACTTCAAATCAAAACTATGAGTGATCTTTCAACAAGACATATGCAAGCATACGGTCCTTATATTACTGTAAAAATTTAATTTTAAGTAATGTAAATATAGATGCTATAGGCCTTAGAGACCTTTGTTAGCGCAAACTTTGTCACTAGTATATAGTACAGATACCTTAATTTATAAATTAAAGGGACATCTAATTATATTAAATGGCTTTTATAATTTTATTATCAATTTGAGACAGGAATGCCGGTTGCATAGACTAAGTGTATGCAATTCCGAATGTCATTTCTATTACTAATACTATTTTTTATAACAACTCATGCTGCTCGCAATACACCAAGCGGGAAGTTCAAGAGTTACTTCGGTACGAAAAAGCTAATTTTCTGTCTGAATCGTCGCCGATCAGAATTGTTAATGTTATCAGTGGTACACCCCTGGTAAGTGAACAAGATCCCACTGGTGGTTTTGGTGATATAGCTTCTAATTTATTTGCTGCCCGCGAATTGAAAAAAAGAAATCCAAAACTAGAAATCAATTTTATTATTACGACTCAAAACCTTTCCGATGATGACATAAAATATGGGGTTAGACGAACCGATGACATAATGAAAATTCTAGTCCCATCATTAGATATTCATATGTACGATAAACCTCAACAGATTGAAGGGATTAATTTCATACTTCTTCCACAGGACGCGGAGGCTATGTCATATAAAGAATACCTGAACCAACACAAGTCTTTTGGACGTACAATTATTCCTTCAGATTTGTCGATTCAATTCTCGGCTAATGAATTTTCAAAAGTGGCTGTGCTGAATTCGAACAGTAAAGTTGCTTTCAGTCAACAGCACTAGTGCTTATCTAGGATTAAATATTCCACCCAATGTGAAACTGATAACGTTTCCACCCATTGCTGATAAATTAATGGATGCCTTTATCTCTGAATCTCACCTTTCTCCTATGTTAACGGGGGATTTGTCGGTGTCGACTGCCATTAGTTCTGTACGCCCACGCAAGAGTTTCTTCTATGAAATCTTGCCATGGAAGCAAGAATTCGCTAAAGCTCTTCGCCACAAATTGATTGAAATTTCGGGGGAAGAGCACAGTGTGGCCCGCATTTTTGTGACTCCCACAACTAAAGCTGAGAGCCTCTTAACTAATTTGGAAGACGATGCATTTAACACGAACTTAGCCAAGAAATTACGAGAAAACCGTCATCGTATGGATGTACTTTCGCAACTGCCCATACTGTATGAGTTCTCGCGTGTTTTTAAGTATGAACTGCAGACGTTCAATGCCGAAGAAGAAATCCAGAAAATTGGTGAAGTGTTTTTGTCCGCACAATCTATCGAAGATGTCCCTCGTGTGGCACGAGAAAATCTGATGAATACGACCGACCCGTTCAATCAAGTCCTAGCAGGTTTAATTTTGCTAAAATCTAGACCGGGAATGAATCTAATGGAAATGCAAATGATGGGAAAAGCACTTTCCAAGCTGAAAGATTGGCAATTAGCGCGCACTTTATTCTTTTTTGAAATTACGCTCGGTCGCACATCCGTGCAGAGCTTGATGAGCTTTCTTGTTTCGCACCCTGATCCTAAAATTCGTTCAAGTGGTTTGACTATTTTTGAAGATATAGATTACCGTAAGGACTACAATGAACTCAATCCGCATAAATTTTTAGATCGTATTCTTGCCGTTCATGCCAAGGCTCATAGAAATGGCTTCAAACCAACCATGTGTTTACACTTTTACTTATAGTAACTGCATCTATGGCCCCTCTCTATCAAGGGAGAGATGGATGGACTTCGTTAAAAGGGCAGTCAATAAATCAAAGAATTTCAAACTTTAGCTGACATATCAGTCTAATCATCAAAATCAAATCAATCAAAAACTGGATAAACAGAGAATAAAATTGAGGAAAAGGAAAAAATAAATTTGGGCTTTGATTCGATACATTTGCAATAAATCAGTGTTATATTATAATTTTGATGAGTCTTTTGATAGCTGTTTCATTTTCTTACTTATGAGCTGACTTCTACAATTAACCTCTGAACATTCGAATTCTTTGCAATCATCGCTATAAACTAATTCTTTTTGGTTCGGACCATTCAAGATAAACATTTTCTCACAATCACATCTAAGTCTACGTATAACTTTCTTATTAATCTTTTTTTTCAATTCAGCAACCCAACAAGAATCAGCGCATCCACACGAGTGATACTCCAAATATTCAGATGGAGTATCCCAATTTAGGCGGGATTTTTCTGTTCCTCCACTACCAAAAACAATAAGTGGTTGAATAAAAAAAAATAAAACTAGAGAAAGTTCTTTTGAAGAAAAATTTTTCATATTGTTATGATTATATGATTAATTCAAAACTCTGGTCAATTATGGCGTATAGAGAAATACTAATTGTTTTAAGCACAAGAAATCTGAAGATATGTCTAGATCATTTATTTATACACATAGTAGAATTAGCGAGAAGTACTTCTTCTTTTTAGGAGAGAATGTTGAAATGACTTCGATGTTCAATTCAAGCTTGGTAGTTTTTGAAGCTGTTCTTTGGCTTGACAAGCTAAAGAAACCAACATCATTATGGTTTTTAAATCTTTATCTCTAGCGCCTGTAGCTTGGCTTTTCCAGCGGTTTCGGTTGAGGATTTAGCAAAACCCAGGAAACTGCGCTTTTGGCAAGAAGGTAGGCATCACCTGCTTCACGCCTGTTAAGCGATACTATAATGGCCTCGCAATCCTGAAGCTGCTCAAAAGGCAAGGCAGTGCCACTCCTCACTATATCGAGAAATGCCTTCGACATTTTCCTAAAATCGGCGTCCCAATTGGCTCCACCATTGCGGCTGATTTCGTCAGTAATGCGTCCTGAGATCCGGATCACCTCACCTTGCATAGTCGCTGCCGGTCCAGTACCTGGCACTAGCTGTCGCCAGAGCTCTTGATGTTGTTCAGTCCAGACTATAGCTTTGACGTGAATTGGCTTTTTTCCATCATGAATTTGTCGACGTGGGACGGGTGGGACATCGAAAAGGCTGTAGAGTTCATCAAGTGAAGAGCTGGAGACATCAACAGTCTCTGGATTAAATTTATCTCGAATGAACTCGAATCTTTCGCCGATTTGGGTAACAAATTGCTTGGCTGTCGGTGTTTTTTCGGCCCCTGTATTTAGAAGTACCCTTGCCAATGGCGCCATCCGCTCAATGTCAGACGAACTACATCCCTGTAATGCGACCTCTAGCGGACTAAGGTCTGAGCGATTCTTCCCATTAACATGGGCACCATGAGCTATGAGTAATGCTGCATTAGGAGCATTCTTGGAGTCAGCCGCCGCGTGCAGTGGAGATCCGATCGAGGCGCTGGCATTAACATCAGCACCCAGCTCGATCAAAAGTTGCACGGACGGCTGTGTGGGACCTCGCCAATATCGGGCTATGTGATGCAAAGGAGTGTTACCGTATTGATCGGTCACGTTCAGGTCAGCGCCATTTTTTACTAACCAGCGAGTCAATTCGTCAGGACATTCGGAAAAACTCAGCGCTGTTGATTTGAAAACGCCCCCGCGTGCATTGACATCGCATTCCTCAAACACAGCTTTAAGTGCTTCAATGTCACCGAACTTCAATAACTCTTTGAAATTTTTAGGAAGTGACTTTTTCTTGGCTTTTGACATAAATTTCCCCCATCAAAGTCACTCATATCTTGTCAGACTTTCATGCAGAGTCAATATGATCAATCACTAGGTTAGCTTGTGGATTTAGCTACCACAAATAATCTTCATTGAAGTCGAAATGCCACTGTCTACAGACTTTGTTTTTAAAGCACAGAGCTGGTCTTTAAGAGCCAACTATAAAACAACTAAACTAGTACCGAACAAAGTAAAATTTATTCAAATTAATTTATAATAATTGTTGTTGGGTGTTTGCCCCATGAACTTCCATCTCCTAACTATCCATAGCGATTGTCCTCTCAACATCAAAGGGCACCAGAAACAATTGCGCAGGTGTGTAAGCGCCCAAGAGAAATTATGTCAACTTTTGTGAGTCAAAAAAATATGTTTAAAATTTAAACTATTATTCAGATTAGTTGAGCAAAGCATTTGCAGGATTTAGTTTTAAATAGTTAATATTTATTTGACGGCTGGATTTTATCTCATTTTGTAAAACAACTCTGCTATGAACTTAATAATTTCAATATTTCATAGTCTAAGAGATTTTTCTAATTTAACAATTCTTTACTGCTAGACAATTTCGCTTTTTTGAAGCTTGACTAGATCCCTTCTTATTTTAAAACTAATCACTAAACCAAGTAACAAGAAAACACGACTGCATGAAAACTTTTTTATTAACACTATTAATACTACCAGTTTGTACTTTTGCTAAAGCTAGAAAGGAAAATGCAAGGGAATTAACTGATAACAATAAAATTGAAATCATGGCTCAATTAATACAACAACAGAATTTAAGCTTTGACTCAAACAATTCAACTGGCTGTAATGATGAATCAATTGGAAAATATTTATCAAGACTTACTGCTCTAGCCTTAAATACTAGTGAATCTAAAAACAGTTTTAAAGTCGTTTGTAAAGAGTATAATAAAAATGAAAAAAGCCCACTTCCACCACCAGACAAACAATCAACTGATCTTGATTGTAAATTAACAGCAAGCTCGACAGAACGTAATGGTTTTAGTCAATCAGCTATTATTTTATTTTTTAGAATGAGTTCTGACTTAAAATCACTAAATAAAAACATTTTTGGATGTAACGAAACATAGACATATGTAATAATAAAATGGTTAGCTTTCTACTGTCCATTTTATTAAAATTCACAATTAGGTAACGAAAACCTACTTCTACATAACTAGCTGAGACACTTCGTTATATCTTGAATAACAATCATATTTACACTATGATAACGCTGCTATGCTTGAGGCCACACTTGTCGCTGGATCTCTTGATAACTAAAAATATCGCATTAATGCTTTTGTTGATTTAAAAAATGTACAAGAAAAAAACTGGGGTGAGATTCTTGATTTCTACGCAGATGAAGGATTTTCTGCGAAAGAAAAGCACTGCGTCGTCTAATTAAGGAAATTCTGATCACTTCTGAAGGAGTGGATATCTATTACTACTTTAATTCATTGGCTGGACTTGGGATTCCTTCTTTTAAACTCCCCTCTTTTGGCTTGTCATCATTAATAAACTGGAGTTTACTTTGGACATGGAAATCAAAAATCTACAATTAAAAATCGGTGATTATGAAGTGCATGCAGTTCCCACTGGGGAGTTCGGTCTTGACGGTGGAGCCATGTTT
>JABWCN010000002.1 GCA_013359135.1 Pseudobdellovibrionaceae bacterium
CTATAAGAGGTGTAGAAAAATGAAAAACAAAGAGAAAAAAAATATGCAAAACACAAATAATAAAAAACAAATAGTTCTTGTTAAACCCAGCAAATCTCAGGGGGTTGTAAAATCTGAAGTTATAAAGGCTAAAGGTGGAGATGGTTGTTTACCAATAAGATAATTTAAGGTAAACTGCTGCCAACATGGCATTACCTCCTTCTCCTATTCCTAGAGGGTCCCGTTGGGAACGAATTAAATTCATATCAATTATGTTGTTTAGGGTGGCCCTAGCAACAGGTCTCGCCTTGTTTATTACTCAAATTAAGTTAGATTTTTTTGAATCCTATCTTTATGATATGAGAGTCAGATTAACTCCTGTACCGACAACTTCTGGAAACATTCAGATAATTGAAGTGACTCCAGAAACGGTTGAATACTTTAAGGGAATTCCTAAAGCTGAGCATCATAAAAAACTAATGGAATGGTTGATTCCATTAGCTCCAAGAGCGATTGTCTACGATATCAATTTTGACGAAATTTTGGGTTCTGAAAAAAATAAAAAAGAATTTGCTCGTGTTATGGAATCCTTTCATCAGTTGTTTGTATTGACTAATTTTTTAGAGATGAGAGGTGAAGAAGGGAAGCTAAAACTTTCAGAACCTTACGAGAAAATTAAGTTATTCTCTGGGCCAAAAAGCTCTGATACTGCTAACTTTGCTAAAGATGGAGTTACGCGTAGAATGATGATTAACTACCAGGATCAAGTGATGCTTCATCCTTTTCTGGCGAGTCAAATTAACACAGAGATTGTGGATAAGTTCAAAATAAAAGGATTATTTGATTTTCTTGAGACAGATCAAGTATATATTCGTTTTAGGCCCACTGGCACTTATGCTAAGATTCCTTTTCATGAAGCATACAAAGGTCTTATATCAACTCAGGCCTTCAAAGATAAGATAGTTTTGATAGGTCATAATTTAGAACTCTCGGAAAAAGATTATTTGATGACGCCCTATTCGCGTTCCTCTATTGCTATGACAACCACAGAAATGCATGCAAACATGTTTGATACTTTGATTCTGAACAATGCGATTTCAAAGGCACCTCAGTTTGTAAATACATTAATCACAATTTTAATTTCTATTGTAACAGTTTATATTGTTTTTGCATTATCACCAGCGATGGGATTATTTATTATTATTCTACTTTTTATATCCTATTTACTTATCTCTTATTTTTTGTTTTGGCCTTTTGGTATTTGGATTTCTATGGCTCATCCACTTTTGGCGATTTTTCTTTGTTATTACTTTTTTATTCCTTATCGTTTGATTATAGAGAATAGAAGAAGTTGGGAGTATTACCAAAAGAATAAATTATTAAGACAAGTGGAAGAACTAAAAACCAATTTTATTTCTATGATGTCCCATGATTTAAAAACTCCAATTGCAAGAATTAAAGGTATGACAGATGTTATAATTAACGATGGATTTACGGTTAGTCCTATTCAGCGGGAAGCTCTTGATACCATTAGGAGTTCTAGCGATGATTTACTTAAGTTCATTAACTCGATTTTAAACTACGCTAAAATTGAATCTCAGGGAGTTGAGCTCCACTTGCAGTCAAAGGATCCAAATAATTTACTAACTGACGTTATTAGAAAGCATGAGTTTTTGGCAAAGGTAAAGAAAATTTCGATTGAAACGGAATTTGAGCCATTGTTTCCAATTAAGATTGATCCTGAACTGATGAAGCAAGTATTTTCCAATTTGATAGAAAATGCTATTAAGTATTCTCCCGAGGAAACCATTATTAAAGTTATTTCCAAGGAGATTGATGGTATGGTAGTTGTCAGAATTTCTGACAGTGGTCTTGGAATTCCGGCCCAAGAATTGCCTAACCTATTTATGAAGTTCTATAGGAGTGCAAATGCTAAGAGTTCACCTATAAAAGGGTCAGGATTGGGCCTCTATCTGGCTAAATATTTTACAGAGCTTCATGGTGGTCGCATTTTTGTTGAATCTGTCTATGGTCAAGGAACTGATTTTGTAGTAGAATTGCCCCAGAACTGAACTTCAAATAGTTAAGTGAAAAGAATAGGGAGAATAGACTATGTTTAAAATTCTAGTCGTGGATGATGATGCTGGATTAAGATTATCAATAAAGTCAGCTTTTTCAATTAGCTCTAAGTTTGAAGTAATGGAAGCCTTTGATGGTATCAATGCCATGGAGAAAATTAAAAACTCTGGAGTTAAGTTTGATGTGGTGATTTTGGACGTCGATATGCCAAGATTGAATGGTCTAGAGACTTTGAAACAAATCAAAGAGTTTGATCCTGGAATTATAGTTCTTATGTTAACTGCTCACGCAACTTTAAATGATGCTGTTAATGCTGTTAAGGATGGAGCTTATAACTATCTTTCAAAACCAGTTTCTAGTGAAGAGTTATTGGCATTGGTTGAAAAAGCCATGATTGCTCACTCAATGATTTCTAATATAGCGGCAAGTTCTCCGGTGTTAGTCGAAGCGGGTAGAAAAATTATTGGTAATACCTCTCAAATGCAGAAAGTATTTAACATTATTCATAAATTAGCTAAGGTAGAAACTCCTGTATTGATTCGAGGAGCCAGCGGTACTGGAAAAGAATTAGTAGCTAAAGCCATTCACTTTAATTCAACAAGGAAAGATGAAAAGTTCGTAGCAATTAATTGTTCTGCAATTCCAGAGAATCTTTTCGAGTCAGAACTGTTTGGACATGAAAAAGGATCATTTACGGGTGCCAGTGAGCGAAAGATTGGTAAGTTTCAATACGCTGAAGGTGGAACTTTATTTCTAGATGAAGTGGGTGATATGCCTCAATTGATGCAAGTTAAGATCTTGAGGGTATTGCAGGAAAAATTATTTACGCCGGTAGGTTCAAACCGTGAGATCCAATCAAATGTTAGAATTATTGCCGCTACAAATAGACCATTGGAAGAAATGATTAAGGTTGGAACTTTCCGTGAAGATTTGTTTTACCGACTAAATGTGGTTCCAATATTTTTACCAGCACTATGTGACAGGAAAGAAGATATTGAGCGTTTAGTTAATATTTTTGTAAAAAAGTTTAATGAAGTTCACCGAAAAAAAATTACTGGGGTTACTGCTGATGCTATGAATATTCTTAAGAAGTACTCTTGGCCTGGAAATATCAGAGAATTAGAAAATGTGATTGAGCATTCTTTTGTTCTAGAGAGTAATCATGTAATTTCTATTGCTTCACTTCCAGAAAGTGTGCTCGCAGCAGTTGGGGTGAATTTGATTGATTTGGACAGCCTAATTGAGTCTGAAAAGACCAATGAGCAGGCGAATAACTCTGAGCTAAACTCAAGTGGATCTTTTGCGAAGGCACCTGTTTTTGTTGATTCAGGAATAGATATCAACGATGAGGATTCCGATTTATCTGAAGAGGATGTGGAAGACTCTGATGCATTAGGAATGAAGGTAACTTTTAATGGTGAGTTGGACTTTAATGCACAGAAGGAAGTTTTTGAAAAAGAATTTATTATTAAAGCTTTAAAAACTTTTAAAGGTAGAATTAATCAGACAGCTCTTCATGCGAACATTCCTAAAAAAACTTTACTAAGAAAGATTGAAAAATACGGAATTGTTGCAAAAGATTACTCCGAATAGAAATGATGTTTTTTTGGGCACTTTCGTGGATCAAAATATTTTGAAATGAAAAGTCTAAAAAATAGGCTTTTTTTGAAAAAACAAAGATGAATAAATTCAGAAAATTTCACTTTATATAAGAGCTAATAAGAGTCATTAAGGGGCAGGTCAGGATAGGCATTAATGCAAATAATTTTTTATTTATAATGCCATTCATTATTTTTATATATGCCTAAGAACTATTGACTGAAAGCCTTTTGGTTCTTAGTTTCTAGATCCCATGACGATGAATCCGATCCCACCTCAAGCTTATACAAAAGATTCGCTTTTAAAAGCTTATTCTTGGTTACAAAACCAAGAAGCTTCTATTAAAGAAATGGCGACAACGCCTGATATCTTAGTAAGTTTGTATTTAAAAGCTACCAGAGATGGAGATGCAGTTCTTGATCGTCCATCAATTCAAAATTTCAAACATGAATTAAAGCAATTGGCTGGGATGATGGGTGAATTTGATAAAGAGTTTTTAGAGGAAAGAATTCAAAAAGAAAAGCAATCGAAAGAAAAACAGATTACTGTTGAAAAAAATGTTGAAGCGGAAGTAGATAAGCAGGAAGAATTAACAACGGCCTTTTCACAAATTTCAGAACATTTTTCTCAAAACTATAACTCTCCGGTTGGAAGTCAGAAAAGCAATGAAATTTCTAAAGTTAGTTCTTCTGCGGTGACCTCACTTAGCCCCTCTCAAGAAATACAAAAGACTAAAGACTTTAGTTTGTTGACTGGCTTAGATGCTAAGTCTTTGCTCATGATAAATGAAGTGAAACAACAATTGAATTTAAGTTCAGATTTGGAATCTTTAAAATTATTGATACAAGCAGGTTATAACAAAACGAAAAAGCTCTTTTAGAAGTTCATTTCAGACTCTATGCGAAATAAACATCAGTATTTGAAATTGTAGGGATAATTATCTAGTTTTGTATTATTAGTTAGCTTTAGGTGTTTTGTTTGTTAATTCTTGCTAATAACAAGAATGTAGCGGCAAGTTGCATTTTTAAAAAAGTGATTTTAAAATGAATTTGGGTTTATAAATGAAAAAAAAGTATATTTTGTTATTGTTAATTTCTTGTCTTGTGATTGTGCTGGATCAGGTCACTAAGATCTATATTCACACTAAATTTCAATTAGGCGAATCAATTGTGATTGTTAAAAATTTTTTTAATTTTACTTATGTTAGAAACTATGGGGCAGCTTTTGGGTTTTTGGCAGATTCACATCCTACTTTCAGAGAGATCTTTTTTCTTTCTATGCCCCCAATAGCCATCGTTATTATTTTGATGATTTTAAGAACAGTTAAAGACAATGATTTTTTACAAATTAGTGCCTTATCTTTAATCTGTGGCGGGGCTTTAGGTAACTACATTGATCGTATAAATTATCGCTATGTTATCGATTTTTTAGATTTCCATCTGTACAATAAGTATTCTTACCCAGCTTTTAATATCGCTGACTCAGCAATTGTTGGTGGCGTCGGGATTCTTATATTAGTTATGCTATTAGAGAAAAAAAAGGAAGCTGCAAAAACAATTAATCATTCTCAAGCTTAAATTGCGAATATTCTCTATATATTTAGTTAAGCATTAATCAAGTTATTTACCAAAAAAATAGTGAAAGGAAGGATTTGGTTCTTTTTTATTTAATTCAGTAAAGAAGAGGCAAATTACTTCCGTTTTTTTTCCGGGTTTTACATTAAAGATAGTCAAATCAGAGTTTTCAATAATTTGGTGTAAGCCTCTTCCTGCCCCACCTTTAAATTGATTTAAATTTTCCGGCTGGCCTTTATAACAGTTCTCAAGATAATCAGTAATAGTTTTCTTATTTAGAGAACCAAAAGGATCTGTCACGGAAACTGCTAAATAAATTCCGTCGCAACCATAGGATAAGATAGACTGTTGGTGCGAGTCCAAAACAACTTCAGTCTTTCTTGATAGATGATTGAATATGGCTTTCCCTTGTGTATCTGTTGGAGCATCATAAACTGCATTCATTAGTAGTTCTTCAGTTACTAGAAAAAGTTTTTCAAGAATAGTTTTCCTGATACCTAACCTTAAAAAGTAATCTACCATTTCCTGCTTTAGTAACATTCTTTCTGAGCTGGAAGAGACTTTTTTCGTTTGAATATCAACACCCCAGGAAAGATATTTTTCTATCCCAAAGATGTCATCGCTTAAGAGCTTTGTTAAGGTAGTGAGCAACGTTTTAATTGTTAACTGTTTATCGTCTGGATCTCTTGTGATCACGTTATCAATAGTAATAAGTTCTTTTATTATAGGAAGATTTTCTTCTACACGTTTTGTGGTGATTAAAACAAACTTAGGTGAGCCAGAAATAGATTTAAACTCTTTGCAAATATCTTTCGAGTTTTCATCGAAAATGATGGCATCGTAGGAGTTTGATTTGAGTAATTGAATCGCCGAAGTCAGATCAGACGCTACATCCATGTTTACACCAGAGCTACCAACAGCCATCTTAGCTAGAACTAATTGCTTCCTATCGCTATCCACAAGAAGTACATTTTTACCAGTACTTTTTTCTAAATTAGCTTGGGCTTCATAGAGTTCTCGATTGGCGACTTCGAATAGTCTAGCTTTTTCGTTTGTTTTTATCAGTCTATCCGCCAAAACTGTTGAGTAAACTCGAAAAAGTAAAGCATTGAACTTATCAAAATCTTTTTGTGGAACGTGACTAAAATAATTAGAGTCAATTACAAAACAGACTAGTTTATTTTTTGCTCGAATAGATGTAGTTACTGGCTTTTTTAAAACAACACTCATTTCCCCCATAACGTCACCAGGGGTTTGTAAAATGGCAACTACTTCACTAGCAAGAATAATTTCAGCAACTCCTTCTTTCAAAAAATAAAGTTTGGTATTAATTTCTCCTTCTCGAAGAATATACTGGCCAATATCGAATTCAGCAATAGAAGTCATCGTAGAAATTTGAAGAATCATTTCATCACTAAAAGAAGAAAAAAATGAAAAACCTCTAAGTAATTTAGCTATTTCAGCAGGATGCAATTTCATAGTTTCTATTATGCAATGAGATTTAACTTGAGATCGAGTTCTTTTGAAAGATTTAGAAGAAAAAAGTCAAAGGTCGAGTCGAGATATTCAATAGCAAAAAAAAGTGTTTAGGTATAGATATGTATCCTTTTTTGGTTATCGGAGAAATTAAAATTCAGACCTATTTTTTGATAATTGCAGCACTTGCTGTTATCAGCTTTTATTGGGTTTATTTGAAAAGTAAGAAACAACATTTGAATCAAGTTTTTATGTTGGATTTAACATTGGTCTTATCAGTTTCAGGATTTGTTTTTGCGAGGCTATTTCATGTCATTTATGAAAGTCCTGAACTTTATTGGAATCAACCAGTTCAAATATTTTACTTTTGGAATGGTGGGTTTGTTTTTTTAGGAGGTTTTTTAGGTGCCTTATTGTCTGGTATATTTTTTGTTTTTATAAAGAATAAAAAGAACATGATCCTTTATTTATGCGATTTTTATTCTCCACTGATTGCATTTGACTATGCTGTTGGAAGAATTGGCTGTTTTATGGCCGGTTGTTGTTATGGAAAATTTTGTAATTTACCTTGGGCTATTGAAGAAAAACATCCAACACAATTATATGCTTTTGTTTGGGATATTATCTTGTTTGCTATTCTGCAGTTATTGCCCAAACTTAATGGATGGCAAAAGAAGAATTGTGGTAAAGACGGTAGAATATTTTCAGTATTTTTGATTTTCCATGGTGTTGGGCGGATTATTAATGAATCTTTTAGAGCCGATTTTCGTGGCCCAATTTTTTTACTTCCATTGTCAACCTGGTTAAGTCTTACTATGATTTTGGCATCCATAATATTAATTATAAAAAATAAAGAAACATAAGTTTTTGTGAGATTTATTTTAGGAAGGATGGAATTTTATTATTATCAAAAAGCAATTCAAATGTTTCTATTTCGGGTTCGATATTGTTAGGAACTCCAGCTTTTTCAAGAATTTCTTTGGTAATAACCACTTTCCTAACTTTAGTTTCGTCAAAAGGAAAGTCAACGTCAGCTTGATTAATCGAAGCCTGTTTCATAAAGTCAATCCAAATTGGAACTGCTCCACTAGCCCCTGTTAAACCAGAAACTAAATTTTGATCATAACCTACCCAAACTATTGTTGACATGAATGGAGTGATTCCTGCAAACCAGGCATCTTTGTAATCACTGGTGGTCCCAGTTTTACCTGCGACTTGAAATGGATATTTAGCAAGACTGATTAATTTAGCAGAACCAGTTTTTGTTGTCTGCTTCATAACACTAAGAAGAGTAGATATTGAGGCTTCGTCAAATAGGATTTCACTTTGGTTAGATAGTTTGAAGCTAATGTGATTTTCTTTATCAATAACGGAAGTGATGAAGCTTAATTTTTTGGAGCGGCCTAGGTTTGCCATGTTGGTATATATTTGTAAAACTTCATGAGGAGTCATTTCAAATGAACCAAGCGTGAGTGAAGGTAAGGGCTTCAGCTCAGATGTAGCTCCCATACTTTTTGCTGTTTTTATAATTTCTTCAAGGCCAATATCAATGCCGATTTTTGCTGTCGCGGCATTGAGTGAATTTTTCAGAGCAAAATAAAGAGGTACTTCTCCATAAAACTTTTTTGTATAATTTTCAGGAGACCATTTTTGCTTTTCATATTTAACTTCAAATTTATCATCTTTTATTAAGCTTAATGGATGTATGAAGGAACCATCGGTGTTGTTGTGGTTTAAAGCTGTCAAATAAACCAAAGGTTTGAAAATAGAACCAACCTGTCGATGAGCGTCGATGGCTCGATTAAACTGTGTCATACGAAAATTTCTGCCTCCAACGGCCACAGAGACTAATCCATTTTTGGGATCCGCACTTAAAATAGCTCCTTCTAAAATAGCGCCTTTTTCCTTAAGTTCACGAATTTTTTTGTTATCTTTTTCAAGACTCTCTAAATGCTTTTTCAGAGAATCTTGAGCCATTTGTTGAAGCTCAAGATTAAGTCCAGTGAATATTTTGGCTCCCTCCAGCGGAAGGTTAAGTTCTTTCATTTGCTTTCGAACAGCATCTAGATAATAAGGGGCAGTTTCTGAAGCGAGATTAGGCTTTTTAACAGGTAAAGGGGCTTGTTTTGCATCTTCATATTCATGTTCAGAAATCAGTTGAAGGTCTTTCATTTTTAGAAGCACTAAATTTCTTCTTTGGATTGCCTTATCTCTTTTAGTGAAAGGATTATAAACACCAGGACCATTCAGAATGGCCGCAAGCAAAGCACACTCTGGTAAAGAAATATCAGCAAGTTTCTTTTGAAAATAATATTTACTGGCAGCACCGAACCCTAAAAGTTGAAAAGGACCGTTTTGGCCCATGTAGATAATATTTAGGTAGGTTTCTAGAATTTGATCTTTAGTAAATTTTTTTTCAATAAGAACGGAAAGGATTAATTCCTCGGCCTTTCTTTTGATTGTTCGTTCATTAGTGAGAAAGTAATTTTTAACAAGTTGCTGAGTGATGGTGCTTCCACCTTGGGGTTTTTTACCCCGTAGTATAGGCATTAATAAGCCACGCAGTGTTCCAGTAACACTAAAACCTGAATGAGTTAAAAAATTAGCATCCTCTATAGCCATAACTGCGTTAGGGCAGTATGTGGGGATATCGTTCAGAGCCAATTCTTCTTGCATTATAGGTTCTGCATTTAAATATTGAGCTAGTAACTCAGGTTCTAGTGAAATCGACTCAATTGGGGTTAAAATTTGTCCCTTATATAAACTAAGAATTAAACCATCCTCGTTCAGTATGATACCTTGAGTTTCACGAGAAGAATCTTCAGGAGAGACATTTTTATTTACAAAGAAGAGGCAATAGCTCAAGTCTTCAGCCGGCGTAGTCTGAGAAAAAAGCTCTAGGCAATGAGCTTTGTTAAGCCATTTAAAATCACCATTTAGTAGTCTTTGATCATCAACTCTTTGGCGAAAGTTGAGTTTAAGAAAACGCTCAGTCAGTAAGTCTTTATTGGTAATGGTGCCTATTTTAAATACAAACGGTGCTGTGTAGAATTCAGTTGGCTGAATGAATTTTTTTGAAGCTAGTCTTTTTTCAAGATCAGCTTCATAGCTGGTGAAAGCCTGGGCTCCCATAATGATCGAGAGCGTCAGAGTGATTGTAAAAGCGTATAAAATAGTCTTTAATCGGTTTCTAAACATAGGAATATTATGAAATTAACAAATCATCATTTGGAAGTCATCGTTAATAAAGTGTTAAAAAGTTGGAAAGATCAAAATATCATACAATTTAAAACCGATGAGAAGAAGGTTCAATCGAGGATGTTAGAAGCTCTGAAAGTAGATTTGCAAAAAGAAATCGACTTAGAGAAGGAAGTTAATAAAATGCTTGATGATCTTGAGAGAAGTAATTCAGGACAATTCCAAAGATTTAAAATGTATCCTATGTTGAAGCAAAAGTTAGCTAAAGAAAAAAAGGTGATTTTATGATTTTATCAGAGGAACGACAAACTCACTGGGCACATTTGCTAACAGACGCAATTTGGAATGATGATCTTGTTGATTATTCTGATGAGGATCAAGCTTTGCGTATAGCTAAGAAAATCATTCAAGAATTTGTAAAAGAGGACCTTGAAATAGATAAAAAAGCGAAAGAAAAAGTGGCCTCTTTAAAAAGAGGAGTTATCGAGGGTTCTCCTGAATGGGAAGTTCTTTACAAAAAATATTATGAAGAGGAAAGAAAAAGACATGGCTAAAAAGACTACGAAGACTAAGACAAAAGCTGTAAAAAAGGTGAATGTAAAAGTTAAGACTGTTGCTAAAAAATCAGTACCAGTGAAAAAATCTTCTAAGAAAATAACGAAAAAAATAGCGCCTAAGAAAGTAAGTAAGACTTTACCTAAAGCGTCTTCTAAGGTGTTAAATAAATCTAAGTTAGTGAGTAAACCTAAAAATTCTTCTAAGGCTAAGTCTGTAAATACTAAAGCTTCAGCTATAACAACTTCTAAAATTGTTAAGATTGATTTTGCAGCGATGTTGACTCCGTTAGATGACCGAATTTTGGTGCAAATAAAAGAAGAAGAAAGAATGACTCCTGGTGGATTATACATTCCGGATACAGTGAGTGATGTTTCTGGAAACTTTAAGGGAACAGTTGTGGCTGTTGGCCGAGGGCATATGAATAAAAAAGGAAAAATTAAGCCATTAGATGTTAAACCCGGTGACGTTGTGGTGTTTTCTCAGTTCTCTGGAAGCAAAGTGGATGTCCAAGGTCAAACAGTTATGTTTTTAAGAGAGTCTGATGTTCTAGGTGTTGTAAATAAATAAAAAATTAATTAAGAGGTGTTTTTTGAAATTTTTAGAAATAAGTCAGATAAAAAGTAAAATAAGTATAGGTATTTTGCTGGGTTTGGTGCTATCAAGTACTTTGCTTCCTAGTAAATCTTTTGGAACTAGTATTGACTGGAAGGGTGGCTACAGATTTGAATTTGTAGAAATTGATAAGCCAAGCTTAACAAAACCCTCTTTACGTAAGTCTTATGGTTTAAATTATTTGTATTTAGCTCCTAGGGTGGTTGCTTCTGATGGAATTAACATCGTCTCAAGGTTTGATATTTTTGGAGCTCAAGATCCTTATGCGAATTCTTATTTAGGTTCACAATGGGGAAAAGGAAATGATAATAACACTAACAATTCCAAATCTAATTCACTAGGTCAATCACCGGCAGGCTCAGCGATAAGAGTCAGTCAACTGTATTTAAATGTAGCTCAAGAAAATGCTTCTTTGATTTTAGGAAGAGCTCCTTTTGAGTTTGGTATTGGGATGAATTATAGTTCTGGTGAGGGTTTATTTGATCATTGGAATAACAATAGAGATCAGATAGCTTATAAAATTTTGATTAATAATCTGACTTTAATGCCCTTTTTTGCTCGTCATGCAGATGATGGTTTTCAGCAAGGTTCATATACCCAAGATGAAGGTTTATTGGTTCAGTACGACAATAAGGATACAGGCAGTTTAATCGGTGTTATGTTAGAGCGTCGTAAGGCGACTCCAGCGACAAACGATATCACTACGGATGCAACTACAGATGTTGGTGCTATAGGCGATTCAAAAAGTGGTGATTTAAACATTCAAAGAACTAATTTTATTTTGGGCCGAGACTGGGATTCTTTTAGTTTTAGATTAGAAGCTGGATTTTTATCTGGCGAGTTGGGAGTCCTGAAAGGAGATCAAAGTGTTAAAGCCAATGGTTATGGAGTTGCGACTGAATTGAATTTCAAAACAGATTCTAATTGGAATTATGCTTTAAAAATGGGTATTGCAAGTGGTGATAATCCTGATACAAATGATTATGAAGGGTTTTTCTTTGACAGAAATTATGATGTTGCCTTCTTACTTTTCAATCATCGTCTGGGTTCTTACGATGTCCTTAGAACTGGGGCTATTAAAAGTTATAAAAATGCTGCTAGTGCAAGCATTGGTGTTGGTAATTCTTTAGATGATGAAACGATTTCAAATGCTTTTTATGTATCTCCTGTTATTAAATACCGTTGGAATGAGAAGTTAGATTTCAATCAGTATTTTACTTGGGCTCAATTGGTAACAAGTCCGTTAGCAAATAATGGAGCTTCAAAAGAGCTTGGTTTTGAATGGGATCTAGAGTTTGTTTATAAAGCCAGAGAAAAAATGCAATGGGTGAATCAAGTTGGTTTGTTATTTCCTGGAGCTTCATTTAAATCTGATTCAGTAGCTGGCAGTGATAACAGTTTTACTTACGGGTTGACTTCAAAAATTTCTATTCAATTTTAATTTATAGCTGCAAACGCAGAAAGCGAGTAACTTATGTCAAATCATGTTTTTTCAAATTTTAAATTAGGTTCTATGTTATTACACAATCGTATTGTTATGGCTCCGATGACCCGCAGTCGATGTACTGATAATATTCCAAATGACATGGTAGCTACCTATTACTCGCAAAGGGCGGAAGCTGGCTTGATAATTACAGAAGGAACATCACCTTCAGATAATGGACTTGGCTACGCAAGAATACCAGGTTTGTTTACTAGTGAACATGTTAAAGCTTGGAAAAAAGTAACAGAGGCGGTTCATCAAGCAGGGTCTCGTATTTTTGTTCAGTTAATGCATTGTGGACGAGTTGCTCATCCAGATAATATGATGAGTGGACTTGAAATTGTCGCACCTTCACCAATTGCAATCAAAGACTCTCAGATGTGGACTGATACAAATGGTCTTCAGGACTTTCCAGTTCCCGAAGAACTTACTGAGAGTGAAATTCAAGGTTTAATTTCAGAGTATGTTCATTCTGCAGATCTAGCAATGCAAGCAGGTTTTGATGGTGTGGAGTTGCACGGAGCAAATGGTTATCTTATTGATCAGTTTTTAAATACAGCTAGTAATCATCGACATGATCGTTGGGGCGGGAGCATTGAGAATCGTGTACGTTTTGCTGTTGAAGTAACTCAAGCTGTTGCTAAAAAAATTGGTCCAGACAAAGTAGGCTTTAGAATGTCTCCTTATGGAGTATTTAATGGAATGGTTGCTGATTCTCATACTGAGGATTTGTATGAGCGTCTTGCTGCTGATTTACAGAAGTTAGAAATCTTATATGTCCACATTGTAGATCATTCTTCGATGGGGGCGCCAGAGGTAAAACCTTCAGTGAAAGAAAAAATCCGCAAAAACTTTAGAGGAGTTGTTATTCTTTCAGGGGGATATGACTTGAAACGAGCTGAACATGATTTGGCAGAGAAAAAAGGAGATTTGTTTGCTTTTGGAAGACCATTTATCTCTAACCCTAAATTAGTAACTAAATTAAAAAAACATGCTTCACTCGTGGCTGCTAATCAAGAATCTTTTTATACGCCAGGACCTAAAGGTTATATTGACTATCCGTTAGAATAAACATTTGGAGGTTGATTTTAACTCAAATAATGTCAACCTCCACTTTTTAATCCATAGTTCAAATTTTTAATAAAAGAGCTCATATAAGTTTAAAGTTTTACTACAGTTTTTATTTTGTTCCTTCTATCTCACATCGAAGAACTTCAAGTGCATAAAGTTTTTGATAGTCGGGATTCAAACTCGTTCCAATATTTTTGTTGTTTAAATTTTTTATTTTATTTTCGTCAACACACGCTTTTATTTGTTTGATTTCGTTGCTTCTAGGTGGTGGTGAGGCCTCATTTCTTTTTAAGTTTAAAAATGGATTTAGATCAAAGTTTCTCATATAGACATCTTCTGGAAGGTTTTTAATATTTCTAGAAACTTCAAAATCTGGAATGATACCAACTAATTCATTAGTGGTGTTGTTAGGCTGGTAAAATAAGTGAGAGGTATAGTATTCAACTAATTGAGAGTTATTTTTAAAGAATTTTGGGCGACTAACTGATCCTTTACCAAAAGTTAATTCTCCAACATTCCAAGCTCTTTGGTGATCTCGCAGAGCGCCCGCCATTAACTCTGAGGCGCTAGCACTTTCGCCATTGAGTAAAATAACAAGTGGGATTTTGAGATTAACGACATCTGATTGAAGAGTAAAGCTTGGATTTTCAAAATTAAGGTGAATTGATTTATTAATAAATACGAGTTTATTTGCACCTAAAAAATAACTAACAATGCATTCAGCTAGAGAGATAGAACCACCTGAATTGCCTCTTAAATCTAAAACTACGCCTTCAGTTTGATCGTCAGTAATCATTTTTTCAATTTTTGTTTTAAATTGATTACATATTTTTCCATCGTCAACAAAAGTTGAAAGTTGAATGTAAGTTATTCTCTTTGAGTTCCATTCAATTAACGAAAAGTTTATTTTTTTTTGTTCTTCTGGAGCTGTTGAAATCTCTAATTCTTTGGTTTGTTTATCTCTTAAAATGGAAAATTTTGTATATTTACTTGATATGACTTTTGATATTTTCTCTGTTGTTAACTCGTTTACAGGCGTGCCATCAATTTTTTGAATAATATCAAAATTTTTGAGTCCGGCCCAAAAAGCACCAGAGTTTGGTCGTATCTTGGTTACTGTAAGATTCTTATTAATTACTTCAACAGTAAAACCAAGATTTGTAGTTGTGTTTGAGTCAGAAAGTAGCTGCTTTTTAAAGTAGGAAATTGGAAGAATAAAGGCGAAGGGATCTTCTGATTTTTTGTAGGCATTAAGAAAAGAATAGGTAAATGCGCTATCAAGAAGTTGGTTAGATGAAACTTGGATTTTAATAAACTCCATCAAGCTATCTAATGAACTTTGGTTAAGAGCTGTGTTACTATATAAATTGATCCTATCAATAATTTTCTTTTTATTCTTTGCTTTTTTCTCAGCAGCAGTAATCATTGTTAACTTTAAGGGTTCTTTATTTTCAATGATAGCCAAATCTGAATTTTGAAATATAATTTTTTGATTTGTTTTAAGTTGTTTTTTTAAAAGTAATTGCCAGTTTAAGTTTAAACTACTAACACCTTCTGCAAATCCAAATAGACATGCTTTTGAGTTTCCATCTATTTGGCATTTATTTTCTGAAACAAAATCTTCAGATAATTTATTAATTCCATAGCCACTATCTATCCATAATTCTGCAATTTTTTTTACTTCCGGAATTGAAAGAATACTTTGCTCTTCAGCACTTGCATAAAGTGAGTATTTCACACTCAAGATCATTAGAATTAAAATTATATGAAAATTTTTTAGTTTTATAGACATACATCTTCCAATATTTTATCAGTCTTATTATGTCTTTTTTATGCAAAGTATGCCAAATTTTGAAGTAGCTTCAATAAAGATAAATGAGCTCTAATGAGCAATTTATAGGTCGTGGTGTTAAAAGCCAAAACATTCTGACAAAAACTGTCGATTTTCAAATTTTATATGGTTGTTTCCTGAGTTATTATCATTGGCTATTTCGCCAACAATAGTCCGCTCTACTTAAGCAGTTGATTTTTTTCTAGTTAAATAAAAGAAAGGAATCCCTAGTAAAATAATAAACAATCCTATTCCACTTTCTTTAGGAGATTGAATTAAGGTGTTAACTAATAGAGCAAAAGCTATAGTGCAAAAGAAAATTGGGAGGTAGGGGTAAAGTGGAACTTTATAACTCCTTTTTTTATTTGGTGCTGACTTTCTTAATCTAATTACTGCCCATGAACATAATATATAAAAAATCCAAGAGGCAAAAACCACATAATCAGTAAGCTGATCAAAACTACCACTGGCTACAAGAACGCAAGACCAAAGAGCTTGGACCAGAATGGAAATATAAGGAGATTGTGCACTGGAAAGTGTGGTAAACCATTTAGGAAATAAATTCATTTTTGCCATTGAATAAGGAACTCTTGCACTTGTTAGTATAGATCCATTCATAGCTCCAAGAGCTGAAAGGACAAAAGCTATAGATAAAAACATTGTACCGGATTCTCCAAGAAAACTTTTAGAGGCTTTTGTAGCAACGGGGAGAGCTTCGGGGAATAATGTGGAATGTGAGTTTTGAATTTCAGCTAGTGGTAATGCATGAAAAAAACTTAAATTGGTAATAATATATATTATGAAAACAAATCCTGTTCCAAGTATCAGCGCTAAAGGAATATTTTTAGAGGGATTTTTAATTTCACCTGCTGCCATTGGTAAGTTGTTCCATCCATCAAATGCCCAAAGTGCTGCTATAATAGCTGTTCCAAAGGCACTCCATTTAAAATGAGAGGAACTTTCAGTCATGCCGTGAACAAGTTGGAACTCTAGCGGAGGTGAAAAAAAATAGATTCCTGCAATCAGACCAAAAATCATAATTACTTTAATTGAAGTAAGAAGTGTTTGTAGTTTTCCTCCGAAAGAAACTGAAAAACAATTCATAACACTAAAAAAAATGATAAAAACTACTGCGATGAGGAGTTGCTGATGAACAATTCCAAGTGTAATAAACTGACTCAGGAATGTGGAAGCTCCTGCTGCGTAAGCAGCGATGGATCCTGGTGAGCTGATCCAAAAGCGTTGCCATCCATACAAAAAAGCTAAACCTTCTCCATAAGATTCTTTAAGGTAAATAAATTCTCCACCAGCTTCTGGGAAAATTTCACCAAGTTCTGAGTAAACTAAGGCTCCAGCTAATGACAGAAGACCCGCAACGAGCCAAGCCCCAATCACATGATGAAGATTAGGTAGAAGTTGACTCATCGATGCGGCCTTCAAAAAAATGCCCGTTCCTATAATTGTGCCAATGACTATGGCTGTAGAATCTATAAATCCTAACGAGCGGCTTAAGCTTTTTTGTTCTGAATTTGTTTTAGAGGAATTAAGATTTTTCACGAAAATCACATTGCTAATAGATTTATTAAAAAGCAACAAGTGTTTGATAAAATAAGATATAAATAAAACCTAGAAACCATTTAATACCTATCTTAAATGGCTTCTATTAATTAGAGGAAAATACAACTTTAGTCTATCTGTTACCACTCAAAAATTGTTTACAATCAGAAATATTAGTAAAAGTTTCTGAACCTTTTTTAACTGAAATATCGATAAGGTTTAGGCTTATTGCAATATAAGGAGTCCTTCCGTCATTATCTCTGGAAGTGCAAAAAATCACATTTTGTCCCTGAGTTTTAAGTTCTTTTAGTGTCTGTTGGCATTGTGATTTATCGCTTGAAACTGTGTATGGAATTTTGTTAATTTTTGCGCCATCTAGGATGGAAAGTTGATAAGGCGTTCTGCCATCACTGTCTCTTGAAACACATAAGAGCGTTCTTCTTCTAACTTGTCGAGTACTTGCAAGCGCGGTTTGGCAATCTTCCTTAGTAGAAAAAGATTCACCTGGAATGCGAACCACATCGACGCCATTGCGATAACCTAAAACATAAGGATTGCGGCCATCATTATCTCTAGAAACACAAGAGTAATCAGGGAAATCTGTGGGATCTGAAGAGTTGTTCATAATTCTACGAATTGATTCCAGATTTCTGGCAATTTTTTGAATTTGATCTTGAGATAAATAGCGTGCTTCCTCTTTTAAATCAGCAGCAATTTCTTGTGATTGGCGCTGGATCGACTGAGGTGTCTGAGCTATTGAGATGATTGAGACTAGTAAACCAAGAGTACTTAAAAATAAAAGTTTCATTTGTTTGTATCTCCATTTTTTTTAGGGGAATTATTTCCCTTAGGATCCACTAACTTGGGTCCTATGATCTAGATTTAGGACATTTATTTTAGTCTTTCAATCGTTGTCTAAGTAATGATCTTTTTTTTTTTAGGTTGACTGGATTTAATAAGTTGGCTACTCCGTAGGCAATTCATGGGGAGTTTTTATGATAAAAAATGCACTTCTTTTGTTTATTTTAGTTGTAGGTATGAGCTTTTCTGCTCAGGCACAAAATTACGTTAGACCAGTTCCTGGTTATGGATACCGTCCAGTTCCCTTACCTTTACCTGTTCCTGTGCCAGTTTATCCACAACCTTTGCCTGTTCCCTATCCTCCACCTTACCCAGGAACTTCATATCCAGTACCTTATCCGGCTCCATATCCTCAATATCCACAGCCAATTTTGGTTCAACCCTATGTTATTACCTGTAACACTGTAGGTTTGGTGAATGGTTTAATTTATTATGGTATTGGTAATGATATTTACACAGCAACTCAACGTTCTTTGTTCGTCTGTCAATCAGTGGGACAGATTTGTCGTTTGGTAGAGTGTCACTAAGTACTTTTTTCGAGTAGAAGTCTAATGACAAATCAAGGCTTTGTGATAGATTATTTTTCATGAATAATTCAAATCACGAAGCCAATAACCAAGTAGCTAAAGATTCTTCAAAAAAACTATACTCTGCGGTGAAACCCAGTGTTAATCTTCCAGAACAGGAAGAGTCCATCCTTAAGTTTTGGGATGAAAATCAAATTTTTCAAAAATCAATGAATCGTCCTGGGCAAGATACCTATAGCTTTTATGATGGTCCTCCTTTTGCCACTGGTTTACCTCACTATGGTCACATTTTAGCTGGAGTTCTAAAGGACATAGTTCCAAGATTTTGGACTATGAAGGGTTTCAATGTTCCAAGAAGATTTGGTTGGGACTGTCATGGCCTACCAGTAGAATATGAGATTAACAAAGCCCATAAAATTGAAAGCCGAAAAGATATTTTAAAAATGGGTATTGCCAATTACAATGATGCTTGCCGAGGAATTGTGAAGCGTTATTCTGATGAGTGGAAGACAACAGTCAGACGTGTTGGACGTTGGGTTGATATGGAAAAACCCTACTTCACTATGGATGTTGAATTTATGCAAAGTGTATGGTGGGTGTTTAAAGAGCTTTTTGATCGTGGATTGATTTATGAAGGTTATAAAGTTGTACCTTATTCTGTTGGGATTTCAACTCCACTCTCAAATTTTGAAGCCAATTTAAATTATAAAATGGTGCAAGATCCTGCTTTGACAGTTTTGTTTCCATTAACTGGAGCTGCAAATAGTCAGTCTCAAGATTTAGCAAAGGAGCTTGAAGGATCTTCTTTCCTTGCTTGGACAACAACACCTTGGACATTGCCATCAAATTTAGCATTAGCTGTTGGAGTTGATATTGAGTATGTTCAAATAAAAGAGCATGCAAATCAAAGAAAACTTATCTTAGCAAAGGCCTTATTGGCCGCCACTTTTAAAAATCCTGAGAACGAGGTTGAGGTTTTAAAAACTTTTAAAGGGCAAGATTTGATTGGTTTAAAATATCAACCTTTGTTTTCTTATTTTCAAGATAGGGAAACGCAAGGAGCATTTTGTGTGATTACCTCTGATCATGTAACCACAGAAAGTGGAACAGGTATTGTGCATATGGCGCCTGCTTTTGGGGAAGAAGATTATTTTGCTTGTGCAAAAATGGGTTTACCTATTGTCAATCCAGTTGATGATGATGGTATGTTCACTTCGGAAGTATCAGATTATCAAGGTCGTCGAGTTAAGGAAGCTGATAAAGACATTATGGCTGATTTAAAAAAAAGAGGCCGTGTATTCAAGCAAGATACTATTCAACATAGCTATCCTTATTGTTACCGTTCTGATACTCCACTAATTTACAGAGCTGTTTCCAGTTGGTTTGTTAGTGTTGAAAAAATCAAAGATAAAATCATTGCAGCAAATAAAACAACGGCGTGGGTACCAGATCATTTGCGTGATGGTCGTTTTGGAAATTGGTTAGAAAATGCTAGAGACTGGGCTATTTCTAGAAATCGTTTTTGGGGAACCCCTCTTCCTATATGGAGAAATCCAGAGGGAGAAGTTCTTTGTATTGGATCCAAAGAGGAGCTTGAAAATCTTTCTGGAAAAAAAGTGTCAGATTTACACATCGATTTTGTAGATCAAATTACAATTCCATCACCGACTGGAAAATCCCCTTTGAAGCGAATTGAAGGGGTTTTAGATTGTTGGTTTGAATCAGGGTCGATGCCCTACGCTCAATGGGGATATCCCAAAAACAATATTCAAAATTTTGAAAAATCCTTTCCAGCTGATTTTATTGCAGAGGGTTTAGATCAAACACGAGGTTGGTTTTATACTTTGATGGTTATTGGTGCTGCTCTTTTTGAAAAGGCACCTTTTAAAAATGTCATTGTTAATGGACTTGTCCTAGCTGAAGACGGGCGTAAAATGTCCAAAAGTTTACGAAATTACCCTGACCCGATGGAAATTTTAAACAAGCATGGAGCCGATGCTCTTAGATTGTATTTAATAGATTCTCCAGTAGTAAAGGCGCAAGAATTAAAATTTTCTGAAAAGGGCGTGGTCGATGTTATCAGGAAAATTTTATTACGTTGGTGGAATGCCTATGCATTTTATATCAACTACGCAAATATTGATAATTTTGTTCCAAAAGGTGACTCAATAAAATCAAAAAATATTTTGGATCAGTGGGTACTGTCTCGCTTGAATGGTCTGATTTCTAATACTCAAAAGGAAATGCAAGGTTATCGACTGTATAACGTGGTTCCTCAGTTATTACAATTTATCGAGGAGTTAACTAATACGTATATTCGTTTTAATCGTAGTCATTTTTGGCAAGTAGGAATGCCTGAAGAAAAGCGTATGGCGTATGAAACTTTGTATGAAGTTCTTTTTAAGTTAGCTAAAATCATGGCCCCTTTTTCTCCATTTATGTCCGAAGTGACTTATCAAAATTTAGCTTCAGTTGTCAGCGACAGAAAAGAAAGTGTTCATTTAGAAAGTTTTCCAGAAGCCGATTTGTCAACGTTAAGACCTGATTTAGAGGAAGCTGTTAAAGCTATGGATGTATTGGTTGCTCTTGGAAGAAATCATCGAGAAAAAATTTCAGTGAAAGCTAAAATTCCTTTAAGAGAAATTAGAATTATTCATCGTAGTCCAGAAGTTTTGGAAACTCTTAAGCGTTTTGAACCTTATTTTGTGGAAGAACTTAACTTTCAAAAAGTAGTTTACGACTCTCAAGAAGATAAATATGTGCAAATTATGGCAAAGGCAAACTTTCCAGTGCTTGGTAAGCGTCTTGGACCAAAGATGAAAGCTGTCAGTGCGGCCATTCAAAAATTAGATTTAGAAAGTATTTTGAAGCTTGAAAAAGGTGAATCTTTAACAATCGAAGGTGAAGACATACAACTTACTGATGTCGAAATTAGAAGATCAGCAAAAGGTGATAATCCTAATTTGTCTACTCATCAAATAGTTTCAATTGAGGTGGATCCAACGGTAACTCCTGAGCAAGAGGTTGAGGGATTAGCCAGAGAGGTTATCAGGAAGGTACAATTAGCTAGGAAGGCCGCTGATTTTCAGATGGATGATAAAATTCATTTAGAAATAGCCTGTGAAAGTGCGTTGCAGAATGCGATCGAAGCTCATCGAGAGACTCTAATTAGTGAGACGTTAACATCACAGTTAGTGATTAAATCATTAGAAAATGAACTCAAAGGGAGTTTTGTCGAAACATCAGATATTGATGGGCTAGCATTAAAAGTGTCTGTAACTGTAAAAAAATAAAAAATCCAAAACCCAAGTTCGTAATGAACTTGGGGGAGGATCATAATTTAATTTACGAAAATTTAGTTTCTAGTTTAGTTAGTTCTAATAGTTAATCATATCGCCATTTAGAAATCGAACAAAGTTCCAGTGCTAGAGTTTCTGGTTCCAGATCTTAATACTCTACCTGTACCTGTTGTGCCACTCCTAAGTGTCGAAGAGTTATTACCTCTGAGGTTCATAGTTCGGCTTGAGTTAGTGATGCCATTGATTGAACTGTTGTCTAGTATATCGTAATTTCCAATACTTGTTCCGTATGTTGATCCACAACTGTCGACATTGAGACCAATTTCACGATTATAAGATCTACAAAATCCGTTATGCTCATTTGTGAGTTCCCTAATTATTTTATTGAAGAATTCTGAGCCAACTAAGTTTCTAGAGTCAGACATACCAGATAATATTCCAGAGAATAAATCTTGATCCATAGATTTAAGGAACTCATTATTCATCATGAAACTACTAAAGTTGTATCTGGTGCCAAGTATGTCTTTATTTTTTTCAGCGACTTTCATATCTCTATAATTTGTTAGAGCTTCTTTCGCTTGTTCTTTAACTGCTTCTTTGTATAGGCTTGTTACTTCTTTTCTAACATCTTTGTATTTAGCACCTAAATTTCTAAGTAACTCTTTAATAAGCTTTACAGCCTTATCTTTCTCTTTTCTCGCAGTAGCCTTTTCTTCGTTAAATTCCATGATCATTGAGTATCTGTCGCTGAAATCATCATTGTAAGCTAATGGCATAGAAAACTTATGTGTTAACATTTCTTTCAAGCCATCTTTGATATTTTCAGTAAAAAAATCAAGAGCTTCATCATCAGTCACGTCAATTTTATTTTTTTGTTTATCAAGTTTTTTGTTTAAGAAACTCATAAATTTTCCGACCTTACATTCAATTTGATCAGCAGCTTCTTTAGATTTTTTATCACACAAGGTATTAATAGTTTTTAATAATTTTGTTCCTTTAGAGTCGTCAACTTCTTCAGAATCTTCATTTTCAACTTTATCTTTTGCAATCACAGCTGGTTTAGTAGTTTTGGCAGCTGTGGCATCTTTTCTTTTTTCGCGATGAGATAAGTCTTCTCGAATTAAACGTTTTATGTCAGCAAGATCAGCAGCAGTAGAACCTCCAGCGAATTTTACAGTTGAGGTGTCTCGTCTACAGATACCATTAGAACAATCAGAGCCTTCAGTGAGTTGAGGTTCATATGATAGTTCCGTTGAACCATCATTATAAGTTGTGACTTTGTAGCTGTAACGAGTACCTTCAAGCAATACAGAGTCGTACTCTACTTTAATAATTGAAAGTTTTTGGGCTGGCACTTTAGGTTTTTCTTCTTGTGGTGTGGATTGAGTATTTACTGGCAAAGCTGCAGTTACAGTTTCTACTGGTGCTTCTGATGGTTTTACGGTTGCAGTTTTAGGTTGTTCTTGGGGTTTATCCGGTTGGGGGATATCTGGTTTTGCAGTCACTACAGCAGTGGTAGCTGGGGGTTGCGTATGTGATGTAACTTCATTTGGTTTGATTTTATAAAAAGGCGGTGGCGTGGAGGGTGTTGCTTTAGCTTGTATTGCTGCACTGTCTGTGGGCGGTGCTTCCGCAGCAAGAGTCGCTTGACCCTCAGTTTGCGTGGTCGTCCCGGAGACGCTAAAAGCAAGAGCCGCAAATAGTGAGCTATAGAGTAGTGCATTTTTATTTATGTTGATAAAGTGTTTCATAGGTCCTCCAATTTCGTGGGAGTCATCCAGACTCGTAAAAGTTGTTACACTTAATTGGAATGCAAAGACCAAGACCAAGTTTGCTAAAAGCCAAAAATCTTTATAATTGATTATGTAGCTGATTTTAAAAGGTTATTTTCATATTAAAAATCGTTTCAGATTGATACAATGTCTAAATTTTGGTGTTTCACAATGAGAATAATTAAATTAAGTAGAATTTTCAATAACTTGACTATCAAATGAAAAATCTCTACTAAGCTAGTGAATGCCAAAAATCAGCTTTAGAAAAACACCTACAATTCCAAATTATTACTCTAATCAGCAGATTGATATCTCAAAATGGTATAGCTCTACCTGGCAGCTTCAAAACTCATTAAAGAAAAAAGAGCATTTTGAGATATTTTTTTCGCTGAGTGAAGCCGAAAAAAATATTTTTACCTCCCCGAAAAAAGTTTTTAATATTAGGACAACCCCGTACTATGCAAGTTTAGCAAAAGATACAGGTGAAGATGCCATTAGAAAGATTTTGATGCCTTCGCCAAAAGAGTTATCCTCAGACTATCAGGAAATGTTGGATCCTCTTGGTGAAAAAGTGAATCAAAAAACCAGTCGTTTAATTCATCGATATTCAGATAGGGTTTTGTTTTTGGTTACAGATTTTTGTAGTGTCTATTGTCGTTATTGTACTAGAAAACATTTCACGGGTCAGGAACAATCTCTTATTAAGGATACTGAATTTATAGAGGCTGTTAGTTACATAAAAAGTCATCCTGGAATAAGAGAGGTAATTCTTTCCGGTGGGGACCCACTTACTTTGAGTAATTCTCAACTTGAAAAAATTCTTTTTGAGCTAAGAAGTATAGAGCACGTTGAGATTATTCGTATTGGATCTAGAATGCCAGTTGTGTGTCCTCAGCGAGTTGATCAGGAACTGGTAAGTATTCTTAGAAAATTTAAACCTGTTTTTTTGATGACGCATTTTAATCATCCTGATGAACTTACGGAATTCGCGGCAGAAAAATTAGAATTATTTGTTGATCATGGAATTCCTGTATTTAATCAAATGGTGCTTTTAAATGGAGTTAATAATCACGAGTCAATAGTGCAAGCTTTATCGCGTCGGCTATTATACCTCAGAGTAAAGCCATACTACATGTTTCAATGCGATCCTTCTATTGGTACAGATCATCTTAGAACTTCATTAAAAAACTCTCAAGAAATACAACGTAAATTATGGGGGCACCTTTCTGGGCTGGCAATGCCACAACTTTCGTTGGATATACCAGATGGTGGGGGAAAAGCCTATTATGTTCCTTCTTTTGAAATCCAGAGAGTTGGAAGTTCCATTTTCTATGAGGGATGGGATGGAATTAGGGGAGAGTACGTCAATCCTGATCAGCAGAGTATGGTTAATCCACTATTGAACCCCATATACTTGGAAGAGTGGGACGAACTTAAAACATCTAAAAATTAGCTAGAATTATTTTTCCGATGAGAGATGGTTAGTTCTCATTGTGTCAGTAGTTCTTAGTTTATTCTGACTGCAATTTTGAAATGCAGTAACAAGAATAAAAACCCCAACAATAAATGTAATTCTAAATTTTGTTGAACTAACAACCTCATTTTTAGTTTCTTTTTTCTCAGTTGAATTTATCATAGGCTCTCTCTTTAGTGTCTTTATATTTATATAGTACCTTCGGTGTTATTTTTTTCGAATTAAATAATTTAGTATTCTCAATTTGGGAATATGATTTTTAAATTATCAGAAAATATTATTGTTCTATTTTAAGCAGTTTTGTAGTTGAATTTTCTTGTTTTAACTATTTGTTTTACTTAGACGTAAATTTAAAAATACCTGTCCAATCATCGGTATTTTTAGCTAAAAGAATAAGACAGCGGTCTTTCATTATTCTAGAAGGATTATCATTAAAATCTTGGTCAAGAGAGCTAAACATTTTGAGTGCTTCTTGAAAATTGCCGATTCTGTATAACTCCAGAGCAGTAGAATATCTGTCAACCAAATCAAAGTCTCGTTTTGAGGCTTTTGATTTAAGACATAGAGGCTCGTAAATTTGAATAATTACTTTCTTTCCTTTAACTTGAACAAGATCTACAGGTCTGCAAAGAATTTTTGATTGAACCAGTTGAAAAGTTCTTTCTCCAATAATGATTTCCAGTCCATACTTTTTAGTTAATCCTTCAAGGCGTGAGGCTAGATTAACATTGTCTCCAATAACTGTGTAATCAAGTCGTTGATCACTGCCAATATTACCAACGATGACTTCCCCAGTATTGATTCCAATTCCAATTTGAAAGCTCATGTTAAAGTTTTGTGAGAAGTATTTATTGATCTCAATCAGTCTGTATTTCATAGTCAATCCAGTTAAAACGCAGTGAAATGCGTGCTGTTGATCCTCCACCGGAGCTCCCCAGAAGGACATAATAGAGTCGCCAATGAACTTATCTAAAGTGCCTTTGTTGATAAAAACGATTTCTGTCATCTTAGCTAAATAAAAATTAAGCATTGCGACGACCTGTTCCGGCTTAATCGTCTCAGAAATAGATGCAAAATCTCTGACATCAGAAAATAGAATAGAGAGTTCTTTTTTATAACCAACTTCTGCGGTTGGATCAATTCCTTGTTCTAGGAGCTGATCGCTAATTTGAGGTGAAAGATACTTTGTTAATGTACCCATTATTTTTTTTCTCTGTCTTGCTTCGACCATAGTTAAGTAAGCAAGTCCATCACCATAGCTTAAAAAACCGAATAACAAAGGTGTTGCTAGGGGAGTTTGAATTTCATAGTTTTTAAACAAATAAAAGCTTAAAAAAGTGTAGAAAGCCATATAAATCAACGGCATGGTATTTTTAATAAAAATATTACTTGAAAGTGTAAAGGTTAAATAAATCAAGAGAATAAAAAAAAGTGATATAAGAAATTTAAAATAGCTAGGAGTGTATATGAGGTAGTCTTCTGTTAAAATGTTGGAGATGGCTGTTCCATGTAACAGGGCACCTGGGTAGTCTTTTTCAACTGGAGTTGGCTTTAAATCTTGCAAAACAGAGGCACTGCTTCCTAAGATAATAATTTTATCTTTGAAAAAATGTTTTGTATCTTTTTTGTCAATTATACTTTGATAAAGATTATGAAATGGAATTTTTTCAAAATCGTTTTTATTTTCGTAATAATGCAATTGAAAATTTAGATTTTCATCCAATCTGATATTATGTTTTAAGATTTCATTGTCATAAATTTCTAAGTTATTCTTGTTAAGTAAAAATCGTGGTTTTTCTAGGGTATTACTTACAGCTTGAAGTGTTAAAGCGGGAAAAATTTGTCCCTGATATTCAAAAAAAAGAGGAAGAAATCTATAAAGCCCATCACCGTCTTTAGAAAAGTTGATAGCATGAATGAGATTAGCGCTTTCCCAAAGTTCGGTAAAGGGTTTAGAAAATGACTGATAACGAGAACTATTTGTAAGTTTATAATGATCGATGTTTATAGAAAAAGGAACCTGACTTGCAGGCTGTCGTTGTTTCTTTGTAATTTCATAATTTTCAAAATTGATAGCAAGTGAGATATTACTGTACTGCTTTACAAGTTCAGCCAATGTGCGGTCTTTTTCTGGAGCACTTTTATCATTTTCAGATAAAACTAAATCAAGAAGAATTATTTTGGGGTTATCTTTTTGAAAGTAGGAAATAGTATTGGCTATGATATCTCTGCTCCAGGGCCAAGGTCCAAGAGATTCACCTAATTGACTTAGACTTTGATCGTCAATATCAATGAACAGAATTTTTTTTGAAGGAGTTCTTATTGGGGTGAAATGATTGTATTTGTAATCAAGTGTAACCTTTTCAAGTGACACAGCATTGTTTTTAAAGCTTTCAAGGTTTTCCCAACAAAGCAATAAAGTAGAAAGGATAAAAAAATTCAAAGAGAATCTTTTGAAAAATCTTTTCTGAACACTATTCATTTAAAGGAAATCGGCTTCTTTATGGTAAATTGAAGACTAGTTCTTTCTTAAGATTTCTCAAACAAGCTTTGAGTCTGTAATCATTAAGTCGTTAACTCAGCTCGATTTTTAAACCCTTCAAGAGCTTCAGGATTAGCTAAAGCCTCTTTGTTTTTTACTTCTTTTCCTTCAATAATTTGTTTTACAGCAAGCTCAACTATCTTACCACTTTTAGTTCTTGGGATGGCGTTAACCTGTAAAATGATAGAGGGTACATGTCTTGGAGTAGTATGTATTTTAATTTCTTTCTTTATTTTTTCGATTAAGTCAGCAGTTAAACAAAGTGGATCTTTAAGCTTTACAAAAAGAACTACTCTGACATCATTTTGCCAATTCTGTCCGATAACTATAGATTCTTCTATTTCTGGTAATCTTTCTACTTGTCGGTAAATTTCTGCAGTCCCAATTCTTACTCCACCTGGATTAAGAGTAGCATCGGATCTACCATAAATGATATAGCCTGAGTTTTTTGTTTTCTCTACAAAGTCGCCATGGCACCAGACATTAGGAAATTTTTCAAAATAAGCACTTTTATATTTTTCTTTTTTGGGATCATTCCAAAACTCTACTGGTTTTGATGGAAATGAAGTTTTGCAAATAAGTTCACCTTTTTCTCGAGTCACTGAAGACCCGTCCTCATTCCAGATATCGACATCCATTCCAAGACCTGCGACAGAGATTTCACCCTTGTAGGTAGGAGTCCATGGGCTAGCTAAAACAAAACACGAGATAATATCAGTTCCACCAGAAATTGAAGCAATTTGAGCGTTGCCATTAATATCTGAGTGGATATATTCGAAACTTTCGGAGCTTAAAGGGCTACCTGTTGATAAGATTTTTCTAATTGATTTTAAATTAAATTTTTTATTTGGTGAAAGATTAGCTTTAATACAGGCATCGATAAATTTTGCCGAGGTCCCAAAATGAGTGCATTGGTGAGTCTCTAAAAATTTAAATAGAAGATTACCTTCGTCAAAGAAGGGACTACCATCATAAAGCAAGAGCTTCGTCTGAGAAGCCAAAGCAGAGACGAGCCAATTCCACATCATCCATCCGCAGGTAGTGAAATAAAATAATGAATCATTGGGTCTTATATCCGAGTGTAGGCGATGTTCTTTAAGGTGCTGTAGTAAGGTTCCTCCATGGCCATGCACAATGCATTTAGGGATTCCAGTTGTTCCAGATGAATACAATATGAACAAGGGATGGTTGAATTCAACTTGACTATAGACTAATTCTTTATGTTGATATTTTTTTATGAAATCACCAAAACGAATCAGTTGGTAAGAAGAAGTCTCAAAAGAGTTGTTTGAAGTATTAACTTTAGAGTAATTCAAAGAATATTCGATGACAATTGTGTGTTTAGTTGTTTTTAAAAGCGAACCAATCTCTTTACTTTTTTCTAAGCAATCAATTTTTCTTCCATTGTAAAAATAATAATCACAAGTAAAAAAAAGTTTTGGTTCAACTTGTTGAAAACGATCAATAACACCTTGAATACCAAAGTCAGGAGAGCAGCTGGTCCAAACGCCTCCCAAACTTGTTGTTGCGAGCATAACTATCAAAGTCATCGGGTGATTGGGTAACATAGCTCCAACGCGGTCACCTTTTTTTAAACCTGCATCTGAAAGAGCTTGCGAGGTTTTAGAAACTAAGTGTAACAGTTCTTGCCCAGTTAAGCTCATTTTCACTTGATCCTCACCCCAAAACTCTAAGATTACCTTAGAGCTATTTTCAGAAGTGATGAATTTCAATAAATTTTGAGCATAATTGATTTTACTATCAGGAAACCACTCAGAATTTAAAAAGTCTTCTTTGTTTTTGACAATATGCGAACCTTTGTTTCCTAATACTTGAAATTGATCCCATATTTCTGACCAAAATATTTCTTGGTTTTGGTTTGACCACTTCCATAACTCAAAATAGTTAGAAAATTGTTTTTGGTATTTTTTTTCTAAAACAGATTTGAAACGAAACAATTCTGTATTTTTAAATTCAGCTTCAGTGGGTTGCCATAAAATTTCATTCATACAAGTATATACCTATTTTTTAGTGTAGACTTTCAAATCCACGCGACGATTTTTAGCTCTGCCTTCTTCGGTGTTATTTGTGCTAATAGGTCTTGCTTTGCCAAAACCAATGGCGCTTATTTGTTGGTCTCTTATATCTAAATTTTCAAGTAAAATTGCTTTGATTGCCTTAGCACGTTTTTCGCTTAAGATTTGATTATAGCTTTGTGTTCCTTTTCCATCAGTATGACCTTCAATAATTAAGCTTTTTATGTTCATATCAAATAATTGAGAAATGATCTTTTCAATTTCTTTTTTAGATTTTTTTGTAAGGTTAGCACTATCAAACTCAAAATTTAAGTTTTCAAGTCGAATTAGCTTATCTGGTTTTGGAATTTCTTTAACTAAAATATTGGCTGTTGCTTTTCTGCCAACCTGGTCAACGACTTCAATTGTCACTTCTTGAGGACTCAATGGCGCTACAAAAACACCCTTATTTGAAATACGACCACCACCATCAACGATGCCAAAACGATAGGGAGGAGTGCCTCCAACTCCTCTTAGAATTAGGCTTTGCCCTTCAAAGATTTCTGCTTTTTCAGGTCTAATTGATAGATCGCCTGCAAATTCACTCGGAGATTTATAAGTCACTATAGCATTTGTTGTTAAACCTTGAGCATCTTTAAATTCTATTTCACTCACGCCTGGCTCATCGGGAGAGAGAAAATCACAATAGCGACCAATAAATTGTCCTGATCCTGATAGGATTTCACATGAAAAAGGAGCTTTTCCTCCAATAAATTCAAAACTGACTTGTTCACCAACAGTTACAGTGGAGTCGGCAGGCACTACTCTGAATCCAGAATTAGGAACAGGTTTTGAGCGTTTGTTTGTTAGATTTGATGGCGTCGATGTTGTCTTATTATTCTCTGGTTTCCAATACCAAACGAGTCCAGTAAATACACGCCAAGTGGGTGACAAGGTTTGAACGCCTGGTTCGATAGTCGCGCCCCAATCAAAATTAGTATTTTTCCACCAACGATGTTTCATTCCTAAAAGTAAATCTAGTGAGCTAGCATCAGTGGCATTTTTATATGGATCTTTTTGAAGAGGGTGACTGTAAATGGTTTCGAAAACCCATCTTGCTGTTTCTGAAAACTCATCAGAGTAGCCATAGGACAGTGTGAGCTGATCATCAAGGGGAAACATTCGTTGGGTTGCTGGTCTATCTGAAGGATTTCTTATGCGAAGACCAGAGTTAATGCCATGGGCTGCTTTTTGATTTTTCCAAGCATAAGACAATTCAAAATTTAAAATTGGTTTAGGATTAACTCCTGTATAGGGACTGTCTACCAAAGAGGGAATATCTACAGAGGCAAGAACAGCCCAAGCTGGAAACTCTTCATCCCCAAAAGAGTATTTTATTCCAGGGCGCAGAGAATGAATCCCTTTATCAATATTAATTTTAATGCCCTCTTTAGTTTCAGAGTTATAATACCACAAAAAGGGAGCTTGCAAGTAAAGCGATAGTTTTTTTGAGAATCCATAGCCTATAGAGAAGTCGTATTCAGCTAATTCATTTGAGTAGGGTAGCTTTTCTTGAGTATCAATATTTTTGTAAACCAAAAGATGATCTTTGGCGAAGTTTAAATACTGAGAAAGAACTAAGTAATCTTCATACAGAGGTCTTGAAGAGTGAACTGTGATAAAATCGAGTCCGTCTGTATTAGGAACAAAAGTTTGCATATCACCTAAGACATTAGCTTGAGATAAAGATATAAAAAACATCTGAGTCAAATAGATAAACACCATTATTTTGGATGTTAATTGTTTACAAATAAGCTTCATTCAATTTCCTTGGTAAGCGATGTTGTATGTTCCCGAATATTTTCAGGTGAATAGTTATAAATTTCAACTTAAAATGTTTTTTTTTCAATTAAAAATCAATTCGTTGAGTGCAAATTATTGCTGACAACTTTATAAATTTCCATCATCTTGCCATTATGAAACTGATTTCTAATTTATCACACAAAAAAAAGTTAAAAAAAATTCTGCAGGTTATTGCTAATTGGTTCTATGTTGGTAAGTTGAAGCCAGCTCCTGGAACTTGGGCAACCTTGTCAACCTTACCGTTGGCGTTACTACTAAATAAATGTGGTCCATTCTACCATATGTTTGCAATTTTTATTTTGCTTGTGCTCGGTATTGTAGCTGCTGATTTTTACGAAAAAGAATTTAATGTAGCTGATAATTCAGAAATAGTTATAGATGAGGTTGTTGGTTTCTTGATTACGATGTTGTGGCTTCCTCAGACTTGGCAGGCGTATGCGGTTGGATTTATTTTGTTTCGGGGGCTAGATATTTTTAAACCCTTTCCTATTGGTTATCTTGATAAAAAAGTCAAAGGTGGAATGGGAGTTATGGTGGATGACATGGCAGCTGGAATGATAGCTAATATTATATTGCAACAGCTATACATTCATACTTCATGGCTTGGTGCTCAAATTGTTTTTATTAATTCTTAGTTAGTGCTAGTCATCCGCGTTCTCCGCGACGCCAGTAGTTATTATGGGTGGAGATTGAAAAAACATGAAATTTGAATAGTTTAGAGAAGTGGGTACTTTTGTTGATATTTATTTTTTTAAATATAGGATTTTTTGATGGACACTTTGAATACAAAATTAGATCTTCTAATTAATAATCTTCGTCGCGCTCAAGCGCTCATTAGTTTTGCGGAAAGTTGTACTGGAGGGAAGCTTTCGGCAAAATTAGCGGAAAAACCAGGTGTTTCTGACATCTACGTGGGTTCCGTAGTCAGTTATGCTAACTCTGCGAAAGAAGACATATTAGGGGTTCTTCGAGAAACAATTCAAAAATTTGGTGCCGTCAGTGAACAGGTAGCTTTGGAAATGGCTAAAGGTGCAGTGATGTGTTTGAGGTCAACATGGTCCTTAAGTATTACAGGAGTAGCCGGTCCGAGTGGAGGAACGTCTGCAAAGCCAGTAGGAACTGTTTGTTTTGCTGTGGTAGGACCAAATTTTGAATTAACAACGACAAAACTCTTTTCAGGCTCTAGGATTGAAATTCAAGAGCAGGCTGTGAGTTTTGCTGTGGACTTGATTAACAAACAATTTTAATGATCAATCTTACCCTTGATAGGGTGGAAAGAAAGGAAATCTTATGGCTCTGAATACAGAAAAGGATTCAAAAGAATCACAAAAGGCTCATGGAGAAAAATTAAAAGCTCTTGAGTTAGCAGTATCCAATATTGAAAAACAATTTGGTAAAGGCTCGATCATGCGTCTTGGAGCCAATGAGTCTATGCATAAGGATGTTGAGGCCATCAGCACAGGATCTTTAAGTTTAGATATAGCTTTAGGGATTGGTGGCTTACCAAAGGGAAGAATTGTAGAGGTTTATGGACCAGAGTCTTCAGGTAAGACAACAATTGCTCTTTCCGTAATAGCTCAAGCACAGAAAAAAGGTGGTGTTGTTGCTTTTATTGATGCCGAACATGCGCTTGATATTAATTATGCAAGAAAATTAGGAGTGAACACAGAAGAACTTCTTATTTCTCAGCCGGATACGGGTGAACAAGCTCTGGAGATTGCAGAAACTTTGGTGCGTTCAGGAGCGATTGATGTGATCGTTGTGGATTCTGTGGCAGCCCTAGTTCCTAGAGCTGAAATTGAAGGTGAAATGGGGGATAGTCATATGGGCCTACAGGCTCGATTGATGTCTCAAGCTTTGAGGAAATTAACAGCTGCTATTAATAGATCTAACACTTTAATGATTTTCATTAATCAAATTCGTATGAAAATTGGTGTGATGTTTGGAAATCCAGAAACGACCACAGGTGGTAACGCTTTGAAGTTTTATGCTTCTGTGAGAATGGATGTTAGAAGAGTTGGCGCTATTAAGGATGGAGAAGATATCACCGGTAATAGAACAGCTGTAAAAATCGTAAAAAACAAAATGGCTCCTCCGTTTACAAAAACTGAATTTGATTTGATGTACAATGAAGGAATTTCGGCAGAAGGAGATGTTTTAGATCTTGCTGTGACAGCTAATCTAGTTGATAAATCAGGTGCTTGGTTCAGTTATAAAGGTGAAAGAATGGGGCAAGGCCGAGATCAAGCTAAGCAATTCTTGAAACAGAATCCAGAAGTGATGGCAACGTTAAGAACGCAATTACTTTCATCTCATGGTATTGGAAAATTATTGCTAACTGCAGAGAGCAGTGCACCTATGAGTGAGGAAGAAGAAGCAGAACTAGAAGAAGCTTCTAAAGTAGCTCAGAAAAAAGATTCAAAAAAGAAACCAGCTTCTAAACACTAGGAGAAATGATGCAGCTAATTTTTATTGTAAAGTTAGCTGCAATTTTAATTACTTTGAATTTCCAATTTTTTCAGGTCATTTAAAGTGAGAGATTTTTAAAGTAGGGCTGCCTCTATATCTTTTTCTATTTCTTTGGGATTCACTTGGGGGGCATATCTCTGAATAACTTTGCCGTCTTTTCCAATCAAAAACTTAGTAAAGTTCCATTTTATCGCCTCTGTACCTAGAATCCCAGGGGCTTGTTCTTTTAAAAATTTAAAAACAGGACTAGCTGAATCACCATTTACATCTATTTTAGCAAGAATGGGGAAGCTGACATCATAATTTAGTTTGCAAAAAGACTGAATTTCTTCGTTCGAACCAGGCTCCTGAGAACCAAATTGATTGCATGGAAATCCTAAAATCATAAAGCCTTTTGCTGCATATTTTTCGAATAAATCTTCTAGCCCCTTATATTGAGGCGTAAAGCCACATTTGCTGGCTACATTTACAACTAAAATGACTTTACCATTGTGTTGATTAAGAGGGTAATCTGAATTCTTGGCATCTAATACTGTGAAATTAAAAAAGTGATTCACAAAAAGCTCCTGGTTTCAAATTTGATGACAGAATAGTATGACTGTGATTAAATAGCAATATTTCATAAGGAATATATTGCCATGAAAAAAATAGCGCTTCTTCTCTCTGGATGTGGTCACAAAGACGGTGCCGAAATCACTGAGGTTGTTAGTTTACTTATTGGTTTAAGCCAATATAAAGCTAAAGTTTTACCATTTTCGTTAGATTATTTAGTTCCTGTAACAAATCATCTTACAAAAAAGACAGATAGTGAAAGAAAGCGTAATATGTTGGAAGAAGCAGCTCGTATCACGCGCGGTGAGATTCATGATTTGAGTTCTTTGGTTGCCAAAGATTTTGATGCTCTTGTAATAGCTGGTGGATTTGGAGTCGCATTACATTTTAGTAATTGGGCAGAAAAAGGAAGTCAGTGCGAAGTTCATGAGGAAGTCACACGTGTGATTAAAGAATTTTATCAACAGGAAAAGCCAATAGGAGCCGTTTGTATAGCTCCTGTTTTATTGGCTAAGGTTTTAGGATCTTACAAAATTAATATTACTCTTGGTGATGATGAAAAGGTAGCATCAGAGGTTCGTAAAACAGGTGCTGTTGTAGAAACGTGTCCAGTTGATGACTACATAACGGATAGAGATCATAGAATCATTACTACACCAGCATTTATGTATGATGCTTCTTATGATCAGGTATTTAAAGGAATAAACGCTCTTTGTAAAGAGCTTGTGGAAATGGCTTAATTCTAAACAAACAAGGATGTTGAAATGGTAGTAGTAGCTGATAAAGTTGAAAAAAAAGTCGTGTTAATATTTGGTGGTACTTCATCTGAAAGGTTAGTTTCTGTAGCTTCTGCACAGAATTTAGTAGCCTATCTTCAAGAGCCTGAGTTGTATTTTATTAACAGTGATGGTAAGTGGGTTGAAACTAATAAAAAGGAATTATTAGCTCATCAAAATCCGTTCACTCAAATTTTTCAATCTACCGGTGAAACAGTAGCCACTCATCTAGAAGAAATGAAGTCAAGATTACTTGGTAAGCTTATTTTTATATCCTTGCATGGTACAGAAGGTGAAGATGGAACTTATCAGCGTTTTTTTGAAGAAAATAAAATCAGCTTCATTGGATCGAGTTCCAAATCCAGTGCTCTTTGTTTTGATAAAGTCAAAGCAAAAGCTATTGCAAAGAGTTCAGGTATTCCGTTAGCTCAGGAGTTGCTTGCTGATTTTTCAAAAGCAGAGACTGTTGTCCAAGTAAAAGAATTTTTTAATAAATATAAAAAAGTGGTTTTAAAACCTGTGGCTAATGGGTCGAGCTTTGGACTTTTTATTGTGAACAGTGAAATAGAATTGCAGCAGGCGGTAAAAACCATAATAAACTCCACTGAAAAACTTTATCTTTGTGAAGAGTTTATTAATGGCCGGGAGCTTACAGTAGGGGTTTATGAAGTTGGAAATACCTTAAGAGCCCTTTGTCCAAGTGAAGTTATTTTGGAAACGGGTTCAAATTTTGATTATGAAGGAAAGTATTTAGGAAAAGGCAGTAAAGAGATTACTCCAGCAGTTTTAAGTGCTGAACAAAAACGACAATGTCAGGAGTTAGCACTTAAAGCCCATCAAATATTTTCTTGTTATGGTTATTCAAGAACAGATATGATTCTTAAGGACCAAGGTCCAGTATTCTTAGAAACTAATACTTTGCCTGGAATGACAAAGGCTTCATTTTATCCACAGCAATTGTCTGCTGAAAATTTATCGTTTCAACAGTTTATTAATGATCAACTAAATATGGCTGAAGGTCGATTCGTCTAGTCTAGAAATAAGTGGGCCTCAATTTTGCTCTAACTCTCTTTGCTGTGAAAATTGTCGAATAGATAATAGAACATTTGATAGTTTCTGGGGGAGAGTCGTGGAAGCAAAAAAAATTAGTTATTTTGAAAATGTAAATCATCCAGTTCATAGGGAGTTTATAGACTCTCAAGAACACTGTGTACTTTGTGGGACAGTTCTGAAGCTTAACCATACTGCTGATCAAGAAGAAAAAACCATAAAAGAAGAGGCCTACTGTCCTCAGTGCACACTAAGAACAAGAGCTAAGATATATTTGTTGAATTAACTAGAAGGATTTAAGTTACATAAACTGTAAGTCAAAACTTTGGCAGTTGATTTCTTATCGGGAGTCATACTTTTGGAGAAGTCTAAAAAATGTTGTCAAATAATTGGATTGTCAAAAAAATGACAATCTAAAATGATTTTATTGGAAATTAGCTTAATGGTTGAACCTGATTTAAAATCAGATAAAATCAAGCTATGTTTGTTTCCTTTTTTGAGAGCATAAAATATGTTGGGCATTTAGTTCCTATTTCTTTTCTTAGAATTTTTTTAGGATACTATTATCTAGAATCGGCATTACAAAAGTATAATGGTGATTTTTTAGTTAAGCCAAAGATTGCAGAGTCTATATCTGAGTTTTTGCCAATGAGTCATGCTCCCGAGTGGTATAAGTTGATAATTTCAAGTCAATTTATACCACAATGGCAATTTTTAGCTTTTTTGATTACAGGTTTCGAGTTTGCAATTGCTGTGTCCTATCTACTAGGATATGTGGTCAGACCTATGGCTTTAATTGGCGTTTTTTTGTCATTAAACTTAATTTTTATACTTGGTCCACAAGCAGAAGAGTTGCAGAAAACATTTTTAGCTATTCACTTTGTAATGGCATGGATTGGCGCAGGCCGATGTCTTGGAATAGACTATTATTTTTATAAAAAAAGACGTGGGATTTGGTGGTAACTTATGCAGCAGTTTATAATTTTTATTTCCACTATTTTTTTTGTGCTCATTTTTAGTTTTTTTAAAAAACAGTCCTCAATGGAAGCTCATAAATCTGTGGTAAGAATTTTTGGTTATTCTTCTTTTATATCTAAGTATGGACCAGGAGAAGAGTTAAAGAAAATCTTCGAAGAAAAATGTGATTGTCAGGTAGATTTTATAGAGGCTTCAGATGCTGGTATTCTCTTACAGAGAGTTAAATTAGAAGGTTCTACTTTGGGTGCAGATTTAGTTATTGGCTTTGATCAGTTTGATTTGCAAAAAGCCTTAAGTGAAATTAAGTGGAGAAAAATTGATTTAACTCAGATTGATATAAACCCAATGATAAAAGGCTCATTAAACAATGAGTACTTTGTCCCTTATGATTGGGGTGTTCTATCGTTTGTAACTAGAAAAGAGGATATGGCGGTAGCGCCAAAGTCTTTACAAGATCTTTTGAAACCACACTTTAAAAGAAAGTTAGCTTTACAAGATCCAAGAACTTCATCTCCAGGAATGCAATTTTTGTATTGGATTAAAAAATCATTTAATGAGTCAGATTATGCTAATTTTTTACAACAAATTATTGAACAGGCACACAGTTTTTCTCCTTCATGGTCAACAGCTTATGGTCTCTTTATAAAAAAACAAGCTCCTTATGTTTTTTCTTATACAACGTCACCAATTTATCACCAAATTGTCGAGAAAAATAATCAATATCAAGCATTGTACTTCACAGAAAAGCACCCTATTCAAGTAGAATTTATGGGAATTCCCTCTGATTGTAAAGAGTGTGAAAAAGCGGAAGACTTTGTGAACCTTATGTTAACTGATCAGGGCCAAAAAATTATTATGAATAAAAACTTTATGTATCCTGTGGTGAAAGATGTTGTAAAGGGAACCATATTTGAAAGTAATGATGATTTGGTCCAAAATACTTTTTTTGAAATTCCTAGCGTGACTGAAGTTGAAAGTCTTTTAAAGGAATGGTCAGATGCTAGGAAGGGGAAGAAAGTTGCAAAATAAATTATTAGATATTAAAAAGTTACAATTTTTAATTGTTACTTTTTTTATCAGTCCATTTTTGATTTTATTCTTTAACTTATTTCAGCCACATGCAATTGGAAATTTTGATTTTGAAGAGCTATTCTGGTCTTTAAAAAATACGACGATTCAGGCCTGCTATTCAGCTTTTTTATCAATGGTAACTGGTTTTTTTTTATCGCTTGGTTTGCTAGAGGTTGCCAATAGGAAAAAAATAAACACAGTTGTTGATTTTTTATTTTTATTACCTAATTTTTTACCTAATCTATTTATTGTCATTGGACTGATGAATTTAATTGATCCTTTTCCTATGGGAATTCTTGGAATAGTATTAGTTCATGCTTTTATTAATTTTGGATTTGTAGGGATTTTAATAAAAAATCTTATTGTGGAAAAATTAGGAAGAAGCGGTGAATTAGCTTTGGTTTTAGGAGTTACACGCTTAAGCTTTATATTTAAAATTATTTTTCCTCAGTTAAAATATGATTTCTTACGAATCTATTTATATGTTTTTACTATCAGTTTTTCTAGTTTTGCGATTCCATTGTTGGTAGGAGGAGGCAAAGGTACCAATTTAGAAGTTTTAATATACGAAAAATTAAGGATTAATTTTGATTGGTCATCAGCTTTGTTTATAGCCTTATTTCAAAGCATGATTCTTTTTTTACTTTCTATAGGCACAATGAAAACTACTCGCTTTCAGAGTCGTGAATCATTTAATTTAAAGGTGATTTCATCACGAAATTTTCTGTTAGTATTTGCTCTGCTCTATGTTTTGTTTTTTGTACAGTATGTGTATAGCACTTTAGACGGCGTTAACTATATTAATGACTTTTTTTTATATAAAAGAGAAATTATTAAGGGTATTTTTGGAACTCTCGCTTTATCTGTAGGTACAGGAAGTCTAGTTTCTATTTTTTTACTTCTGGTAGCTTTTGTCTGGGAAAAAAATTATTTTTCAAAATTTATGTTGGGTTACATAGGACCAAGTAGTGCACTTACTGCTTTAGCTTTTTTTGTATTAGGCTATAATTTTAGTTTTTTAACTTTTGCTAAAATTTTATTAGCATTAGTTCTTATTTATTCAAGCCTTGCCTATCGACTTGGCTGGGACTCTTTGCTGCATGATTTAGAAAGTGAGAAAGAAAAGGCTCAAATTATGGGAGCCGATGAACGGCTGATTTTTCAGAAAATTATTTTGCCTAGAGTTATTAAAAGGGCTTTATTTCTTGGTGGGATGGCTTCTTTTTGGGCCGCTGGTGAGTTTGCGATTTCAAAAATACTTGCTAGTTCTGATTTTTCTGTCGCAATGATTGTTGAAACTTTCATATCACAGTATAGGATTGGACTTGCATCTGTCTTAACTTTTTTGGTGTTGCTATTAGGAACCGTAGTATTTTTTATTTTTGTTGGAGTAGGTGATGTCCTTAGTAAAAAAATTAAAAATTCATTATGATGATTTTAATGTCGAAATTGAAAATTGGGAAGTTCTTGACTCGGGAGTTACAGTTTTATGGGGTCCTTCTGGATCAGGTAAAACCTCAGTGTTTAGAGGTTTAATAGGTCTTGAACGAAACGCACAGTGTGAATGGATTTTTAAAAATCAAGACTTAGGCAGAATGAGTACTCCTGAAAGAAAAATCGGTGTTGTTTTTCAAAACTATGAATTATTTGGACATATGACAGTGTACCAAAATTTAAAATTTGCGGCCCAGGCTAGGAAAATTAATGCTGAAGTTTATGAAAGTAAGATTACACATTTAACAAAACAATTGCGGATTGAAAGTTTAAAGCATAAAAATGTAAAACTACTTTCTGGTGGAGAAAGACAGCGAGCTGCTTTAGCTCAGTCATTAGTTGGTGATCCTAATATTCTATTCTTAGATGAACCATTTTCGGCGTTAGATGAAGAGCTCAGGCAAGAAAGTAGAGAGCTAGTTAAAGCTATTATCGAAGAATATCAAATTCCTGTGTTGTTGATTACCCATGACAAAAGAGACGTTGATTTTTTAGCTAAAAAAGTAACCCTCATAAAAAATGGAAGAATAATTGACCAACCTTAAAAATAGACTTAGATAAAAGTAAGCCACAACCTGGAGTTCAACATGCTTTTTTTTAAAGAAAACATCATGCAGTTTATCAAATTAAGAATTATTTTACCTCTTTTTATTTTTTTTATGAGCTGTATTTTCTGTTTATCAAATAAATCCGAAGCGATTCCAGCATTTTCACAAACAAATAAATTTCTCAAAAACAAACACAGAGTTGCACTTGAGTGGAGTGACATAGAGTTATATCAAGTTTATAGATTGAGCGAGGATTTAATTTATTCAGATAAAAGATTTAATAGAAATTTTGTTTTATATAGAACTGATGAACCTTTTCGATTGAATAATATCCTTCCTTTGCCTCAGATTAGAACTATTTATTTTGAATTGATTCAACAGAATTGCGTCAATCCTAATTTAAAATTAGATGTTTTCATATTCAAAAATTTCGCTTTAACTGTTGAGCCTAGTTGTGTGCTTGGGGTTTATGTGGAATCAAAAGACTACTATAAGCCAAGCCTACTGTATTGATCTTATAAGTTGTTATAATTGTAATAGAAATTTATTATATATATCAAGATTTGTGACAAAATTTGTTACTATAATTAGTATTCATAGAGCTCGTTTTTTTTAATTTGTGAAGTTCTTATTAAAAGGAACAATTTTGGCCACAATTGACTAATTGTCTACAGTAGAAAAAAAAATTAATTTAACTTACATTCAATGCATGTTGTTAAAAAAAATTAAACTACCAGCAATATGTCTTTTCTCAAAAAATTCATTAAAGCGATATGTCAGTATAGTTGTAGCAGTTGTTTATATATTACAGGTAAATGCGTTTGCGGCAAGTGCTGTATCTGATAATTTTGAAAATATAGCAACTGGAAAAATTCCTTCAGTATGGACTTCTGATCTTAAAGATTACTTCGCTACATGGGATGATTTTGCAAATCGTTTAGAAAAAAATGAAGATCTTAAAGTTGCTAATGTTTTCGGTTTGCAACACCAAAGGGTGGATTATATTTCCAAGGGCAACATACAGACTAGATCTTTAGACAAAGGACAACTAGAGACCTCAAAGCCAAGCTATACATCACTTAAGTATTCTGCAAATCCTGAAACTAGAGAGTTTATTATTGAAGCAATTACTGGTGCTGATACAAAAGGGAATAATGGAAGCACTATTGCTAGACATGTGTTTCAAGGCTACGATGTAGCTACTGTTGTAGCAGATAACATTGTAATTGTTATTGTGGAAAAAAATGGAAAAATTTCTGTTATTCCAAAGTCCTTGATTATCCATTATGGTTTTGAAGCTCCCATTCCAGTTTTTAGAAATGTTAATGGAACAGCAATTAATTTTAGTAATCCAGACGCAGTCAAAGGTGAATTTTTAACTATTGGATCAAAACCAATTTCTAAAGATGAGTGGGCAGATAAGAGTTTTACTGAAGAAAACTATGAAGCTGGGCAGTTGACTCTTTGGGAAGAGACTACACCTGGTATTAGAAAAAACCTTGTGAAATTACCAATGATTTCGTTGCTAAATTTTGTCAATATCGGTTTACGCTATCTGAATTTAGCTACGCAGTTAGTTACACTTGATAAGTCTGATACAAAGGAAGTTGAGAGTTTATTGAAAGAGATGTCAGAACAAGAAGGAAAAAAAGCCCAGTTTGATAAAATTTATGGCCAAGTTTCAGAGCATGAATTGTCAGTAATGAGTAAGTACTCATCTGAAAATATAAAAAAGAGCCTACAAGCGGCTAAATCTATTGAAGAGGTAGTTTCAAGTCCTAGAGATAAATTTACGATGGAGGAATGGGTAAAGGAAAATGAGAGTCAAAAGCGGGAATCTGATTTACAGTATCAACAAGCTCTCAAAGAACAACAAGAAATCGAAGCCTCACGAGTTGGATTCAAAGGCAAGTTGTTGAATTTTTTTAAAAAAAGACAAGTTGTTGATCCTGATGATTTTAAGCCAACAGCACAAAATTATCAGAAGTTTCTTGAGAAAAATATTTCACCACTTTCATTTCATAAATCTAGTTATGCTGTCTTTAAAGAAAATGTCTCTAAGGTTATGAAATCAAAAGCAGTTACATTTCTATTAATCGGTGCTCCCATAATGGCTTTTTATACTTTACCATATTTTTATGATAAATCGGAAACCTTGAAACAGGTTCAGTCCTTATCATTTTTGTATGAACATATTATTCCTGATGTACTAAAAGATCAGGCTTATAGAACCCCTTTGATTATAAGTACAGTTATTCAAATTGGTATTATTCCATTAATATATTTATCAGCATTGGGATTTAAAAATTTAATGCTTTCATTGGCCTTTGTATATCAAAATTCGCAAACGCCATTCGGTTTGAAAGTGAAAGATTTTGCGAAAAGATATAGAGACCTTTCAACAACTCAGGTTCTGCTAACTATGAATGTTAGATTTTTTAGTATGATTGTGACTCCCTATTGGAAAGTAGCTATTGAAGGGTTGCTTGGACAGAGAACTTTCTTTTCAGCATTAAACAAAGACATCAACCCTTTTAAAAGAGTTAAAAAGGATTCTGAAATTGGAAAGCTTCTTGGTCTTGATAGAAGTAGCTTTGTCGGATTGCACCAGCCTCTTCCTGTTGGCACAAGCACTAAAGGACAAGACTCACAGTCTGGAAGTACAAATACCTATTTTGAGAAGGCTCAACGGGGTAAAGAGGTTAACTTGAAAATTCAAGAGATCTTGTCCGAACAAAAACAAATGATCAGTAGAACGGCTTGGTTATTAGCAACTAAAACCTTGACTGAAAAGTATCAATTAGATCCTGTAACATTAAGTGCTTTATCAGAGGAAATGAGTAAAAATAAAAAAATAACTACTAATGAAATAGAAAGAATTCTTAATGATGAAAAAATGGTTACTCGTTGGGAAGTTCTAACAAATGAACTTACTAGGGAACTTGCTGAAATGAGTGCTTTTGACATTAGCAACTTAAGGACTGGCATCACTGAAGTTCAGTTTGCAGAAATGTATTCTGTTGCCAAGGCAGCAGCAGAAAAGGTAAGTCATTACTCAGAGTATAAGTTAGCTTTCAAAAAAAGATTTTTAAGCTTTAAAAAAAGTATGGTGAAAGCTAAAAACTGGATGGTTAACGTTGGGGATAAGGAAAGTAAATTTTTAAAACAAGTCATACCTGGAAAATATACAGCTCAACAGGTAAATCAAGATTTTCCAACTGATCAAGTTATGGTTTCAGGGATCTCAGGAACAATTGGTGATATGGCAAATTTGAATAAAAAAGCATACTTGATGGCTGATAGCTCAAAGCTACTATATACATCAGATGCTCAGTTATTTAATACAGCAACCAACATTTATGGACATTTGATTCAAAGTGCCTCAACAATGTCTTTGCTTTTTGATAGTATTTCTGAAGAAAAAGAGACGAGGTATGAACCTAGGGAGTATATTAAGACTGTCAACAATGAGTGGAGTCAATCGTTAGGAAAGTCTTCTGTGACTTGGTTGAAACATGTAAGTAATCCTTATAAGTCTGATATTGGTGGATTAGCCATTAAACGATATGTGACTAAATTAAATACGATATTTGCTGGTGTCACTTTCACTGTTATAAGTCAGGTTCTGCTGTCTAACAATGGGTTCACATCGGCATTTAAATCTTTTTTTGTGGGATTATTCTTAGCCCATAAAAGTTATGCGTTTCCTTGGGATTTTGTTCAAGCTGGAAATCGTGCAATTGGTGAGATAAACGAAGAGAATAAAAACATCTTAAGGCGTATTCAATATCAGTTAAGTATGGGAATTAAAGAAAAAGATATACAAAAGTCAAATGAGCTCATTGAGCAAAGCTTAAGTGAAATCATGGATCACTATACAAAGAATAATCCCAAAGCTATCGAAGATTTTATTAGCACTGTTAATACTGATATCAATGACTTAGAAATTAAAAAAATTATCGAAACTTTTGATCTTAAGAAAATTTCAGCTGAATCGATGAAGTATTTAGGTCTATTTGTACAACTTGTTGTAGCACAAAAGATCAATAATAAAGAGAAATTTGAAGAGGCAAAAACAGGAATCATTAAAATTTACAACAATAACTATCAAATTGATAATTCCGAATTAAACAAGCTAAACGCTATGGGGTTTTTAACTCTTACACAGACATCTCCGCCTGTACCTACAAAAGAAAATGGTTCAATTACTTGGATTACTTCTGTTGTCTTTGGAGCTATACTGACCACTGTCTTAAGCACGTACCTTGCACCTTTGCTTGTAGATCCGAATTTTTTAACTCAACCTCATGTGGTATGGAAAGCTTTGCTCACATGTATTGAGTTTACGACAGTCTACTACTTAGCCTTGGGAAAAAGACCTTGGGAGTTATATAGAGAGATTTACCAGAAAGGGAAAACTTTTTTTCAGAGCAGAAAAGGAATTTTTTCTTTAGGATTTTTGTCCAAAAAAGAAAATTATAAAGTTGGTGAAGGTAAAAAAACATTATCGCTGTGTTTAAAGCACTACTAAGTTGTTATTTCATTGATGGAGGAGAGTTTCCATTGTTATTAGTGCTTTATGAATTTTCTTTTGCACTTCATCTAAAGTTGTTGATAAATGCCAAAACCAAACCGCAGGTGACTTCCCCTATAGTCAGTAAATATCTTATTTATTTTTAACTTTTCATGAAGTTCTTTGCATGTATTATTGTCAGAAATACGAAAACATAAGAAATGTGCGCGGTCTTGTTCTAATGTTTTATAAGGTGGATTAATCAGACTGCCTTCATGGCAATGAAAATAAAACTCGTTTTCAATGCTTTCTGTAATTGGGTTTTCAGGAGAGCTTAATTTCTTTAAAAGCGATTTGTTAGTAAGAGCTGCCAAAAACTTATCTTGTAATTTTAATACATAATTATGAATATCATGTTGTGTGATATTGAGTTCTTTGTATAGTTCAAAGACACTCAATAACTTGTAGAGTGTCGAGTAGTCCATGGTAGAACCAGACATGCTGGAAGCACCTAATTCATAATGAGTTTTTTCTTGCTCAGTGGCAAGTTCAGAAAAACTTGCAAACCAGCCAGAGTAAAAAGGCTTTAGTTGAAATTTATGTGGAATAAATAAGAAACATAAGCCTTCACCAGCTGCTGCGTATTTATAGGAGCCTGCAAGGTAAAAAAAATGATTTTCATATTTACTCATAGAAAAAGGAAGAGCCATGAAGCTGTGATAGGCATCAAGAATGACTTTTGTAGAAGTTTGTTTAGTTTTTTCATATATTAAATCAAGTAATTCTGTAGAAATAGTTAAACCTAGATTAAAAAAAACGTGACTTAAAAAAATAAAATCATAAGAGTTTGTTATTAACTTTGATTCAATTTGATCGTGTAGATTGGAAATATCGCTAAACTGTAATGCATCAACTTCAACAAAGTGATGTTCTTCTAGAAGTTTGATTTGTCTAGAGAAGGAGTGAAATTCATTTTTTGTTGTGAGCACTTTGATTTTTTTTTGTCGATTAAACTCCTGACAAGTAAGTAATCGAAATAACAATTCGTGGGTATTTGGTGCAAATACAAAATTTTGCCATGAGTTTATTTCAAGATGTTGTGCTAGATATTTTTTAAGTTTAGGTATTTTGTTGGTAAAAATGTGGTTCCATTTCTCATCAACAAGTTTTGCAGAGTCCATCCAATAATCTGTTAAAGCTTCTTCAGTACAATCAGGCCAAAAATGATGACTGTGGGCTGTAAACCAATTCTCACCGTTATGAAATGCATTGAATTTTGAAAAAATTTCAGGAAAATTAAAAAAAGTATTTGCCATAGAGTTAAGCTCATTTTCTTTCGTTTAATAGTAAGTACTTGTAATGTTAATTCAGGTTAAATTCCCAAGAGAACAACGCAAGTAGTTAAGCATAATGACTGTTGATAATAAAGATCAAAGGTAAGAAAACAACTTCTAATTATGAAAAAAAAAATTACTCAAGATATTTCAAAAAGGCAGGTGTCTTTACAACAAGATAAGGCCATTTTTCTCGATAGTGGTGAGCTTCAAACAATTTCTGGAAAAATAAAAATCAAGTTTGAAGTTTCCTATGATGGCACTGATTATTGTGGCTGGCAAAGACAGAATCATGGTACAGTTAAGAGCGTTTGTCAGACAATTCAAGAAGCTTTAGAAAAGGTATTTCAAGAAAAAATTGATCTTTACGCAAGTGGTAGAACAGATGCTGGGGTCCATGCATTGGCTCAAGTTTGTCATTTTGAAACGACTAAACCGCTGAGTTTTTTTAAAAATTTTGATTTGTCTTGGGCGATGAAAGCTAAACTTCCTCATTCGATCACAGTTAAAGATTCCTGGATTGCCCCTCCAGAATTTCATGCTACTATTTCAGCATCTCATAAGACCTATCGTTATTTGATTTATAATCACCCCCGTAGATCGGTATTTCTTACACGATATGCTGATTGGGTACGCAAACCCCTGGATATTGATTATTTAAATCAAATTAGCCAATTTTTGATTGGGGAGCATGACTTTAAAAGCTTTCAGTCAGTTGGAACCCCAGTTCCTCACACAATTAGAACAATATATAAGGCTATCTGGAAAAGAAAAAATGACCATGTTCTAGAGTTCACGGTGACAGGTAGTGGTTTTTTGAAACAGATGGTGAGAAATATTGTAGGAACTCAACTATTATTAGAGAGAAAACAAGAGAAACCAGAAAAAATCAAAGAAATCATTGAGTTAAAGGATAGAACTAAGGCAGGTCCTCCCGCTCCAGCTCAAGGCCTCTATTTGTGCAAAGTTTATTATCCTTTGGAGCTTGACAATAAGTGCCGCAAACTTTAAAACACTAGGACTTGTGGTCAAGGATTAGTCCCGTTGTATAAATTAATCCTAAACCCTTTCGGAGATGCAAATGAAACAAACAAAAACATTCATGGCGAAATCTGATGAAGTTTCGCGCAAATGGTATTTAATCGACGCTGCTGATCAAAAAGTAGGTCGTTTAGCAACTCACATTGCTAACTTATTAAGAGGTAAACATAAGCCTACTTTCACACCTCATGCTGACGCTGGAGACTTTGTTGTCGTTATCAATACTGACAAATTAGTTCTTACAGGGACTAAATGGGAAACAAAAAAATACTACAGTCACTCTAGATTTTTTGGTTCTATGAAGGAAAAAACAGCGGCTCAAATGAAACAAGAAGACTCAGCTTTTATAATTCAAGAAGCTGTTAGAGGGATGTTGCCAACAAATAAAATGTCTCGTCATTTGATTTTAAAAATGAAAGCTTATCCAGGTGCTGCTCATGAGCATGCTGCACAAAAACCAGAAGCTTATAAAGTAGACTAGAAAAGGAATTTAAAATGGCAAGTACAGAAAAATTATTTTATGCAACTGGAAGAAGAAAAACAAGTACTGCTCGGGTTTTCTTAAAGCCTGGTAAAGGTCAAGTGACTGTAAATGGTAAAAAACTTGATGAATTCATGAGCCGTCTTCAATCAAGAATGGTTGTTATGCAGCCACTTGAGTTACTTAATCAATCTAGTAAATTTGACGCTAAGGTGACTGTTACCGGTGGTGGTGAAGCTGGTCAAGCAGGTGCGATCCGTTTAGGTATTGCAAGAGCTTTACAAGCTTTTAACCCTGAATACAGAGCTACTTTGAAAAAAGCTGGATATTTAACTCGTGACCAAAGAATGGTTGAACGTAAAAAATACGGTAAATCAGGTGCACGTAGAAGATACCAATACTCTAAAAGATAATATTTTAGGGATATTAGAATTCTTATTTTCAAAATATGTTTCTATGAAAAAGCCAACAGTAATGTTGGCTTTTTTATTTTGCCTATGCAGTAAATTGAAGTTTTTTAAAGATAATTAAGAACTTTTTTTTTGTTCGATAAATTTAAGTAAAGAGCCAACAGTAGCAAACAAAGTTCCATCAATTTCATCGTCTTCAATTCTAATTTGAAATTCAGTTTCAATTTGCGTTAACAAGTTTGCAACCATTAATGAATCAAGTTCTGGAACAGCTCCAAGTAGTTTTGTTACCTCGGTAAAGCTTAGTCCACGGCCATTTAACTTAAGGGTTTGATCAATTAGTTTTAGGAGTTTGTCTTTTAGTTCCATAGATACCTTTCTAAACAAGAATTTCTTTCGGGTGTGGATGACTTAAAAAATTAATTGGACTAGCGCTAAAGCCATAAGCTCCAGATTGAAAAACCCCAATTAAGTCACCAATTCTGCATTGATCGATAGTGATTTGATATGCAAGTTGATCTAATGGGGTACATAAGGGGCCGGTAATATTGACTATTTCAGGTAAGTTTGAGTTAAGATTAGTTAGGTTATAAATAGGGTAGTTTTTTTTTATGACTTGTCCTAGATTTCCTGAGGCTGCTAAATGATGGTTCATGCCTCCATTTAGTATGATGAAAGTTTGTCCACGAGAAACTTTTTTGTCGATGACTTTTGCTACATAAATACCACTTTCACCAACTAAGTAACGTCCAAGTTCAATAATAATTTCAATCTTACCAAACTCAGCTGTTAATCGTTTGTTAATACTTGATAGATTTTCCTTGATTGGAATCAAATCAAGCTCTTTATCATCTTTAAAATAAGGTATTCCAAAACCACCACCTAGGTTAATTGAACGTATTTGCTTTTTTATGTGAGGTTTTAAAGAAATTAGTAATAGAGCTGATTTTTCTTGAGCTTCACATAAAACTTTTGTGTTTAAATTTTGTGATCCTGTATAAATTTGAAAACCTTCCAAGTTAAGTTCTCTTGAATAAATATAATTAAGAATTTCAGGGATTTGTTCGCTATCAATTCCAAAAACTTTAGAACCTCCACTCATTTTCATCCCTGAAGTTTTCATGTCAAAATCTGGGTTAATTCTTAAAGCGATTCTAGCCTTTTTGTTGGTTTTTACTTGAGCAAGCTCTATGCGCTTAAGTTCGTTAAAAGATTCGACATTAATAAGAATCTCATTAGCTATTGCATATTCAATCTCTTGATCATTTTTCCCTGGACCAGCAAAGCTAATGTCATTTTTTTTAATATTCGTAGTGAGACATTTTGTTAGTTCATTTATCGAAGAGACATCAAATCCATCAACATAAGAACTAAGAAATTGGATAACTTCAATATTGGGATTAGCTTTAATTGCATAATGTAGTTTGACTTCGTTTGGTAGATATTTTCTAAGAAAATTAATTTTTTCCATTAAAACTTTTTTGGAATATATAAAAAATGGAGAATCTCCTAAATGACTATATATTTCAGAGATAGGTTTATTTTCTATAGCAAGTTCTTTTTGATTTAAATTAAAGTATTTTATATCCATTATACTGAATCCTTACTTTTTTTAAAATCCATAGCTAATTTTTTGCGATCAATTTTACCATTTTGATTTCTTGGTAGATGATTACTCTCTAATATCAATTCCGTTGGAATCATGTAGGAAGGCATTTTATCTTTACAATATTGAAAAATTTTATGATGAATTTCATCAGATGGAGTCGTAAAAGTTTTAGCAATAACAATAATGGCTTGCTCGATTTTAGGATGAGGAATAGAGAATGCTGCAGCTTCTTCAACAAGACCCGAATTATAAATAATTTCTTCAATTTCCATAGGACTTACTCTGTAACCTGTAGTTTTGATCATTTCATCATTTCTACCAATGAAATAAAGAAAACCATCTTCATCCATCTCTACAATGTCACCAGAATACACGACAACTTCAGGTATCATGATTTGATTTGGTCTTGAGGAGGAGTTGGAGGGCATAATTTTATATCTTTCAGCCGTTTTTTCTGGATCATTCCAATAACCAAGTCCAACCAGAGCTCCTCTGTGCACAAGCTCTCCAGGCTCTCTTGGTTTGCAGTGAGATCCATCAGGTTTTAAAACTAAAATTTCTGCATTAGGAATAGCTTTTCCGATTGAGTGAGGTCTTTTATCAATTTCTTCAGGTGGTAAGTAGGTTGAGCGGAAAGATTCAGTTAAGCCATACATTAAGTATGGCTTTGTTTTTGGAAAAGCAGAGCGTAGTCGCTTAAGAATTTCAGCAGGCATTTTTCCACCAGTATTTGCCAAGTACTTAAGATGTTCTGTCACTGATTCTGGCCAATTTAGATTAGAAATTTGAATCCATAGTGGAGGAACGGCTGTGAGTCCGGTAACTTTTTCTTTTGTTACAACACTGAGTATATCATTGGGTAAGATATAATTTAGTAAAATAACAGTGGCACCTACGTGAAAAGCTGTAGTGATTTGACTAAATCCAGCGTCAAATGACAGTGGAAGTGCAGCCAGAATAATATCTTCATTGGTATTGTTTAAGTAAGAGGCAACATTTTTAGCTCCAAAAATCATATTCCTATGTGAAAGTACTACTCCTTTAGGTTTTCCAGTACTTCCTGAAGTATAGAAAATACTTACAGCATCAATATCAATTTGAGGAACCAATGAGAACTCTGTATTCAGGGGTGCTATATTGGTTGGTATCTCGTAAAGTTCTGTTTCATTCCATGAAGACAAAGATATTTTTTCAAAAATTTCTTTGTGAGCTAGTGTTAGTCTTTTGATGTCTTCAATTGTTGAATCAGTTAAGATTATTTTTGATAAACCTGAGAGTTTCTTTAAAGAAGATAATAGTGGTTCAATCCTTTGAATAGAGGTAATAAGGACCTTACTGCCAGAGTCTTGAAGAATGTGAAATACTTGGTCTTGTTTTAGAATAGGATTTATTGGAATAAACATGTTGCCAGAGCATGAAGCTGCAAAACACGAAATTACAAACTCGAAACGCTTCTCTAAAAAAATCGCAACTCTTTGTTGGTTGATAATTCTTTCACTAAGTAAGTACTGACCTAATGAAATCACCTTGAGTGCTAACTCTTTGTAGGTCATTTTTAACTCTTTGTCTTTTAGTGCCACATTCGTTGGGTGATTTTGTAGTGTCTGAAAAATAAGGTGGTGTAATAAAAAACTTGTTTTCATAGAAATAAATCCTTATTTAAGTATTAATTCCATTTTCTTGCGGGATTTCCTTTCCATGTTTCACCAGCAGGAATATGAGTTCCTGGATTAACCATGGAGCCAATCGCTACAGAGACATCCTCTTCGATGATTGTATTAGGAAAAACAACTGAATAAACTCCAATTGTAGAGTTTCTCTTTATTTTAACTTTTCCAAGATGAAGTTTGTCGTGTTGAATGTAGTTTCCGGAAATAAGTGTTCCATGACCTAAAACTACATTATCTTCCAATTCAATAAAATAAGGAGAATCAATTTTTCCTCCTATAGCAACATTTTTTCCTATTTTTGCCCCAAATAACTTTGCTATAATTGGAGCAAAAGCAGCTTGATTTAAAAGGAATAATGATTTTTCAGCGATGTAATGAATCATTGTGACTAATTTCCAGTAAGTAAATTCAGCACTATCCATTGAGTAAATTCCTTCTTTCAATGGATATATTTTCAAAAATAAGCGCAGAAAAAATCCCGAAAAAAAACCATAGCTGCAAAAAAAAATTAAAATGTTGAGTGTGTATGAGTAAAATTTAAAAAACTCAAGTGTGATGGGTGCTAATAAAATAAAGGAAAAGTATCCAGCCATGAAACTTATAAAAAGAATTGAAATTCCAGTCAAAATAAAATCGATAATTGATATTTTGATAATAACTCCTATTTTTATCCACAGGTGAAAGATGTCTTAGAATAAGTCATTCAAATAATTTCATATTTATTGTCCTAGTTTATTTAAAAAATAATTTAAAAGTTGTTACTTTGTAACTTATTTATCCTATCAAATGGTAACACTAGACTAAAGAAGATGGTAAATTTTTAATTAAAGAAACTAATGTTTTGAGCTAAGAAATGATTCAAATTAGTACGTTTCTGATATGTTTCGTTTCATTAATAGACTTAAGTCGATAAATTTATGAGTTTTTCAGAGCTTCAATTATACTAGACTTGAGGCCAGCTATGAAATTTGATAGTTTAGTAAAATTAGTAGTGCTTATTTTCTCTTCGACACTTGTTGTGTTTTCCTTTCAGAATTGTGCAAATAGCAAAAGCTTATCACAGATCAACAATGACCAAGTATCTGCTGTTAATGAACTTACGTCTTCTGGTGCACACGGAACATCAGATTTAGAATCAAGTAAATTAACTCAAATGGATTTTTCTAAGGCTACCCATTTATTTTTGCAATTAGATTCTATATATTCACAAATAAGTACGAGGTCTAAGCCAAGTGTAAATATAAATTTGCAAAACGGTGAAATTAGAAGTGTGACTCAGGAGGGTGAAGTTAATAGTCCTATTCGTTGGTGTTTACTTAAAGACGAGCTAGAAGAATTAAAAGCAATATTGGAGACTTCAAAAATCTGTAAGCCAACAAATATGATTAATAATAGTCAAGTTTGTACTCAAGTGTATATCTATCCTTATGCAAAGATAGAACTTCCAGGTGAAGAGGTTGTTAAGCTTGGAGAGAAATCAGGCTGTAGTACTGGAATTGACCTTTGTGAGCAGCATAGAAATGCTATGAATGGTTTTATTTCTTATCTATCATCGCATCTTGAGTACAGAAAATGTCTTTAACACTCATGGCTACTTTATCTAGAAATAAAATCTAAAATCTCTGTTTTGTCTTTTTCTGGATGGCAAATAATCACTGTTTGTGTTGTGCTGTTGTCTGAATCAATGACAGCGATTGCCTGTTCTCCCTTTGGACAAGCTCCAAGACAGCTTGAAGTCATCACTCTTATTTCTTTGCTTAGGCTTTTGCTCCTAAGTTCAGCTTTAAGATAGTTTTTCAAGTTTTCAGCTACATTTTCAGTATTTGAAAGTTCAGATGGCGCTATTTCTTTACTACATTTAGTGCAAACAAATACCGCACGTTTACTCCATGATGTAACTTCTTTTTTCATTTATTAACTCCTTGTATGTAGAGGTATTAAACTCGCTCAATTTTAGCTTGCCAATCTCAGTGAGTGGAAACTTATCAGTTAATACATAACTGAATATTTTTTCAAAAGGAAGAACCGAATTGTTGAATAAGTTTAAAATTTTATTAATAGATTTATTTATGTTTTGCTGTGGTTTAGCTTCAAAGAAAGCTATTAATTCTGATCCATCTCTCTGGTGAGGGATTTCAATAATGGTTGAGTTGGTGATGGAAGGTAAAAAATCAATGCTTAAACTATTCAGTCTTTGTCTAAGTAAAAATAAATTTATAAGTTCACCTTTTATTTTGGTAAAGTCAGAACCTCTTCCTATAAAAGAGATTTTTCCTTGAGAAGTTAAAGAAACGATATCTTCAGTTTGCCAAAAGTTATCAAAGAGTTTTGGAAATTCAAAATCAATATTTCCATTGTCGCCTTCTTTCAGAGTACAAGTATAAAGTGTATTGCAATTAATAGTTAATTTACTTTCAGAGTTTGTGCTAATTTTTATCTCGTTAAATGGAGTGAATAAATTTTCTTTGCTATCACTGTAAGCTATCATGCTACTTGTTTCAGTCATACCATATGTTTTTATGAGTGGCCATCCAAGCTGTGTGGCTTTAATAAAAATAGTTTCATCAAGATGGCCACCACCTACAAATACTTTTTTAATAGAGACAGGAGCTTGCAAAACTTTTTGTACAATATCAAAAACTTGTGTTGGGACTAAAGAGCAATAGTTGATTTTATAATCTGTAATTATTTTAGAAAAAAGCGCTAAATCCCATTTCTCAAAAGCAAATGTTCTTTGTTTAAAAAGGTGGCTTCTGGCTAAAATGGATAATCCACCTATGTGGTGGCAAGGTAAACTAGTTAACCAATTTTCATTCTTTTTAAAGGAGAAGTGTTGCCCAACCATATGTGCTGAATTTAAAATTGCCATTTTTTTTAAAGCAACAAGCTTAATTTTAAAAGAAGTCGTACCTGAGCTTGCTAAAAGTATGAAAGAGTCTCCCATGGAAAGTGGGTTTTCTTCAAAAAAAATATTAATTTTATTGGTCAGAGAATTTGCTGTCAAAGTTGATAGTTTCTGATTTAGTATGATATAGTTTTTTTTATCATCGAAAATTGATGGTTCAATATTATTTTTTTGAATTAATTCGATTTTCATTAACACTCTATTGTTGAAAGTTTCCATTCTTGCTGGTTTAAATAAAAGATCATTTTGTTAAAACTGTTCTGATCTGCTAAGAATTCAGCCTTTAAAAAAGGAAGAAGTTCTATATTCGAGTTTTGATACAAGTGATGCGTATAAAAACCTGGGGTTTGGATAATATTTGGAAAATGATTTTTAAAGATAGAGTGGATGAAATAGGTTTTCCAAGTACCCAAAAAAGAATCCATCATGTTAGTAAAAACTATTTTTTTATTATTTCTTATTGCCTCAAGGACGAATGAAAAGTGGTAAGGACGAGCAGTTTTACATACCAAATAATCAAAGCAGCTGAGCAGCTCTTTGTTGTTTTCTAATTTACTGTTCAGAGAGTCTAATGCTAATGGAAATAGTTTTTTTAACTCAAACCACTGTTTAATATCAAACGGACAAGGATCTTCAAGGTATTCCAAATAAGGAATTTTTTTTAATTTTTCTTTAGCATCAACAAGAGTTTTAAAATTCTGGCAGGAGTTAAAATCTAATCTAATAGTACACCAATTTAAATTATGTCGAAGTATTTTCTTAATTTCTTCTTCAAAATTTTTAGTTATTTTTAATTTTAAAACGTCGAATCCTTGTGCATTTACTTTTTCAATTTCAGTATTAAATGAATTGGTCATTGGCGTAAAAACATAGTTGGATCTAACAGATTTAAAAGAAAAATTAGTTAATAACTGGTGAGTTTTAACTTCCTTTAGGAAATTATCTTCGCTATTGATAAGTGAGTTTACAAACTTAGAAATCCTCGCGCCTTGATTTAAGACGGAAGATTGTTTTAGTTCCTCATCTCCAAGTTCAGGCCAATGAATGTAATCAAAAAATCCCGATAGAAATTGTTCAATATCTGTCATCAGACAAGACGGAGTTATTTTTACCCAGAGGCCATGTCTGTTTCCTGGTCTTACTGTTAGGGAGTTAAGCTCAGATTTAGGTGTTAAGTAATAGTTTTTAAAACTAGTTTTTAATTCCATTTCAAAGAAAATCCAAGGCTAATAAGCAGTCCAAATAGAAGATGTAAAGCGGCGGCTTGTGCTAAAAAATTATTATAAATAGGACCAGGCTCGCGTAACTTTATATTTTTAAAAAGTTTAATAGCAAGGGGAACTGTTAGTAGTGGGAAAAAAAAAGACAAATAGTCATGTGTACTAAGCCAATAAATACCAAGAAGGAAAGGAGATAAAATTAAAAAATAAATTTCTTGTTTTGCATGTTTTTCTCCAAGTCTAACTGCTAAAGTCAGTTTATTGACTTTTTTATCTCCGTTAAGATCTCTCAGATTATTAATTGCTATTAGAATAGTTGCTAATAATCCAATCTGTAAACCTAAAATAAAACTTCCGACGTCAATAGTTTTGGCATGCAGGAATATCATCCCACAGACAGCGACCAGACCAAAAAAAATAATGACAAATAAATCCCCAAGCCCTTTATAAGCTAGTGGATAAGGGCCCGCTGTATAACCGTATCCTAAGAGGATTGAAAGTACACCGATTATAACAATAGGGAGCCCACCTGACATCACTAAAGGTAAACCAAATAAAGCAGAAAGAGCAAAGCTCAGCGACCCAAGACTGAGAACTACTTTATAACTCAAGACTCCAGATTGAGTGATTCTTTGTGGACCTATTCTTTCTTTGGTATCAGCACCTTTTTTGAAATCAATGGCATCATTAATTAAATTTGTTCCAATTTGAATGAAGGTTGCAGATAGGAGTGCGAAAATAAAATACTTTAGGCTCCAAGAGGCAAAAGTACTTGAAGCATAAGCCGTACCAACCACACATGGAACAAAAGCGGCTGTTAATGTTTTTGGGCGAAATGCTAAAAGTACACTTTTAATTGGTGATTCTTGGTTCATTGAAAATGAGTTCATGGGCATGATGATAAAACCTATGGTAACCTTGGAAATTTACCGAAATCAGGTTTTCTTTTTTCGACATAGGCATTTCTACCTTCTTGAGCTTCTTCACTCATGTAATAAAGTAAAGTGGCATTACCAGCTAAATCTAGAAGACCCATTTGTCCATCACAATCAGCATTTAAACAAGCTTTTAAACAACGTAATGATAATGGTGAGTGTTCAAGCATTTCTCTACACCATTTTACGGTCTCGATCTCTAGGTCTTCTAAAGAAACCACATGATTCACAAGGCCCATATCTAAAGCTTGTTGTGCATCATATTGTCGACATAAATACCAAATTTCTCTCGCTTTTTTTTGGCCAACAATTCTTGCTAAATAACTTGAGCCCAAACCGCCATCAAAAGAACCTACCTTTGGTCCTGTTTGTCCAAAGCGAGCATTGTCTGCTGCTATTGAAAGATCGCATACAACGTGAAGAACATGTCCCCCACCAATTGAGTAACCCGCTACCATGGCTACTACTGGCTTAGGAAGCTGTCTGATTTGTTTCTGTACATCCAAAATATTTAAACGAGGAATTCCATCTTTTCCAACGTAACCAGCATCACCACGGACTCGCTGATCTCCTCCAGAACAAAAGGCAAGAGGACCTTCTCCGCACAGTATAATTACACCAATATTTGGATCTTCTCTAACAATATTGAAGGCCTCTTGGAGTTCGAAAACTGTTTGAGGTCTGAAAGCATTTCTGACTTCAGGTCTATTGATCGTTATTTTCCCGATTCCATCTGAGGTTTTTTCTAATTTGATATCGGAAAAGGTCTTAATAGCAGACCATTCAGCACCTGATTTAATTTTTCTATTTGCATGTTTTTGTGTAAATTCTTTTGAAGATATAGTCATAAGCTCCCCACTGGATAAAATGATTTAAAGAATGTATGCAAAAAATCATATTTTCTCAATTAAAAAACTTATGTTATTTAATAGGGTGTGTTCTCTCGCCTAAAGGGGGTAATCAGTCGAATCAGTTGGTCTACAATTAAATACTATTGTAAGCTTATAATTTTGATTTGGCTTGATGTTATGGACTGATTTGCTGGAATAAAACCAATTCCACCTTCATTTTGCTCAACAAAGGATATAATTTCTTGGGAAGACTCTGCTTTTTTTGGTGGCAAAGCTTTTCCGGAAAATAGTTTTAGTCGCCAATCTTGCAAATATTGAGAAAGGGATTGTGACATTACAGTATTGACGAATTGTTCAGTTATTAAATTCGAGTCAGATGTCCTGATAGGTCTGATTCGAAGATTATCATTCCAAAAGGATCTGTTTCCTGCATAAATTTCTTTGAGGTCACTTATTGAAATCGAGTCGATATTTACTTTTGAGTTAACAATTATTGAAAAAGCATGAGATTGAGCAAAGGAGGAAAAAGAAAATGATAAAATCAATAGGAACACCAATCTAAGTTTAATTTTCACGACTACTCTCCTTGAATCTTAACTTCAATCATTTTTTAAAATAACATGCTTGTCAAATGCTAAAATTAGTTTAAGCTTTTATTATCAAATCATGGAGAAGATAATTTTATGCGAAACAACATTATCAGAGCTTACATTAAAGTTGGTGAGAAATCGGATATTTTAGGAGTGATCACTTTGATCAAGAAAACTGTTATGTTGGTTGCTATCCTACTGACTTGTAATAAGTCCATGGCTTCTGAGGTCGATTGGAAATTCTTTATGTCGACCGCAGTTACTGAGTCAACAAATGGCATCTTGACTGACGATGGGGTTTTTCCAACACAGAATGCATCTAGGTTTTCAAAATTAGGTGTCTCTGCATACACTATGATTGATGATCATCTTGATGCCATTGTTAATTTAGTATTTAAGCAGAGTAATCTTTATAACAAAATTTATAATCCTGTTGATTATGGAGTTGTTTCCTATCACTTAACAAATAATCTTTCTACATTAAGATTTGGTGTGCTACGAGTTCCAGTTTGGTTGATTTCCGATAATTTAGAAGTTGGTATTTTGCACCCTTGGATTCGTCCTCCTATGGAAGTTTATTCCTTAAACCCATTTAGTAGTTTAAATATGGTTAGCTTTGATAATTCTTTTAATCTTGGTCAAGGAAAGTTAAAAATTGATACCTATGCAGGTGGAGGGGCTTCTGAAGTTTATCTGCGTGGAAATGTGACAGCTCAGACTAGTGAGGATGTTAGGCTTTATGGAGCTACGCTTTCCTATGAACTGGAAAAATTATTTTTAAGAGCAAGTTACAATCGAGCTAGTGTGGCTATTGAAGCCGATATCCCTACAAGTACAGTTGTTCCTTCTACTGGAGGTGCCCAATATATGAGAGTGTTTACTCCAATGAAATGGGATCTAGGATGGACTAACTTTACTTCTCTTGGTTTGAAAACTGAATTGGGACGTTTTATTCTTTGGGCGGAGTATGCTTCTGAAAAGTCAGAGAGAGTGATTAACATTAAATCCGCTGCCTATGCAACTTTGGGGTATCAGATTATTAATAATAAATTATCAGTTCACTTCACACATTCTAAAGAGCTAGAGGCCGATCACTCTTTACATCAAGCTTATAAATACACAGTCGTGGGTAGTGTTAAAGGTAAACAGTACACAAATACTTTGGGTATAAATTATTTCTTGAACAATTATACTTCACTTAAAATTGATGTCTCTGAGTCTAGATTTTACGATGGTGGATTTGATTTTTCAGACTATTATCCAGCGCAAGCTTCAGGAAATAATTTCCCAGTACCTGGCGAAAATGGAGTTCCAGATAAAGCAAATTTATACTCTGCTTCTATTGATGTGTCTTTTTGATGTAAAGCCTATTTTGACTAGTGAAATTTTTCGTATCAAAGTGAAACATTTTGTCGATATTTGATTGTTTTTTTTATAAATCATGAAATTTCATGATTTTTTTGTTATTTTACCGATATTAAAAGGGTGAAAAGTAAATTTGGTTTTCCTATTAAATTATCAGCTATTTCACTGATTCTAACCTTGTCAGTTTTCTATGGGCTTATTTTTTTACTCCATAGAGCCTATAAAGATATTGAACAGATTCAGAAAATCGAGTTCCCATTTTTATTGATGAGTTCATCTTCTCTTCGTCTTGTTGAACAATCAAATTACCTGTTAGAAATGATTATTAAAGAGAAACAAGTTGCCAAAATAGATGAGTTTTTATCAACTTACGAAGCATACCAATTAGCTCTTGATGAGTCTGAATCTTTTTATAGGTCTTCTTTTTTATATGATAATCAAAATGCATTACCATTTGTTAGGCTAAAAAATACTTTTAATGATCCCACAACAAATTTTTTAAACTTAATTAAAGCTCATGAGTTTGAAAAAGCAGAAAAAGTTTATCAAAAGGTTATCAGTGATAAGTATTTAGAATCAAGAGAGTCCTTATCTCAAGTCGCATTTAATCTTTCAAAAAAGCACGACAGTAAATTGATTTCAAACAATCAATTATTCTACATATTTTTTATTGCTTCATTGATAGGATTAGGTTTGGTTATTACACTTTGGTTTTTTGTTTTTATTGCGTATAAGAAAAATAAAGAGGCAAGAGAAAATGCCGAGGCGGAACTTGAAAAAGAAAGAGTGAAAAGTATTCACAATTCAAAGATGTCTGCATTAGGTGAAATGGCTTCTGGCGTAGCTCATGAAATTAATAACCCGCTTACGATCATTCAAGGAGTAGTGACGATAACTATAAAAAAACTTCAAACTTCTACCGAGCCTAAAGAGCTCGCATTAGAATCATTTGATAAGATTTTAAAAGTAGTAGAGAGAATTGCCAAAATCGTTAAGTCAATGCGGACCATTTCAAGAGATGCCAGTAGCGATCCTATGGTTTCCGTCAATATTTATAACATGGTCGATGAGATCTTAAGTTTTTCTAAGCAAAGATTGTCAAAGTTTCAAATTGAACTTATTAATCAAATTAATCCTGAAATTAAATGTGAGTGCCGTCAGATTGAAATTGAGCAAGTTCTTTTAAATTTACTGAATAATTCTATCGATGCTATCGAGTCTTTAAGTGTTAAAGATAATTTCTCTTCAGAGGTTGAGACCACAAAGAGATGGATAAAACTGCAATCAGTGGAGCAGGGGAAAGACATTCTCATTAAAGTTGTTGATTCTGGCCCTGGAATTCCTAAGGATGTTAAAGAAAAAATCATGTCACCATTTTTTACTTCTAAAGAAATTGGTAAGGGTACTGGGTTAGGCTTGAGTATCTCTTTAGGTATTGCAAAAAAGCATGGAGGGCATTTGTTTTATGATGAGAGTGCCGAGAATACGACTTTTGTGTTGCAGTTACCCATGACTCAAGAAAAAAAGAATGATTCTGAAGCCGCTTAATTGTTAAATCAATTATTGAAGGAGAATCCATGCTTCAGGAAGTCACTATTTTCACAACAGGTGGAACGATCGAGAAAACTTATAATGAATTTGATGGTTCATTAGAAAATAGAGGAACTAGTATCAAAAATCGTATTCTTACGAAATTAAGACTGCCAACGACACCAATTCATGTTTTTCCCTTGATGAGTAAGGACTCTCTCTACATGACAGAAGCAGATCGTGAGTTGATATTATCACATTTGAAAGAAGCTACATCGAAATCTAATCCTATAGTTATTCTTCATGGAACTGACACCATGACAGTGACAGCAGAGTATTGCTGGAAAAGTATTAAATCCCCTAAGGTTGCAGTTGTTTTTACAGGGGCTATGATTCCAATGGGATTTGATGATTCTGATGCGACTCAAAACGTCACTGAAGCCTTGCTGGCAGCAAAATTTTTAAAACCAGGTTTTTATATTTGCTTTCATAACCAAATATTTAATGTTCCTAATGTGATAAAAAATAAAACCAAAGGAACTTTTGAAAAATTACAGGTTGACTGAAGGACGAGAGACTTTAACTGCTTGGCTAGTGCCATTGAGCTGCTCTTTGATACAAACTTGAGGGTTTTGCACCACACGCTGTTGCAGTTTAGTGAAAATTGGTTCTCTAATCGCTAAGGAGTTGTCTTGAAGAACGCACTGTCGAGCAATTTTTAAGGTCATATTAATAATTATAGGGGCCTTCATGTTAGCTGACATTTGTGTTGGGTCATCTGGAATTGTGATAACACAGAAGGAGCGAGTTTTATCTGTATGTGACAGCTTTAAAGATTCAAGATCAGTTTTAGTTAAGCCAGGTTGATAATTAGTTACAAAAAGCTCAGGTTCAAGAAGAGGAAACGCAATCTGAGGTGACTCACAACTTTGTAACCATATAAATATCTCATCAGAAGGGTCATCAACTAAAACGAATTTTCTTAGATCTGAGAAGCCAAGCAGGCCTTCAGGAAAGTTTATAACGTCATCAGATTCAAATTTCACCTGTCCAAAACGAGAAGTCTGGATAAGCATAGTCCCTCCTGTTTAACTAATGACTCACTGAACCTTCAAAATGGTTAGTTAGAATTAGTCTTTACCCCTAGGAAAAATTTGAACTTAAATGATCAAAAACTCAAGATTTTTGGACTTTAGCGCAATGTTTAATATGCAGTTTTAGCAACTATTTAGAATCTTTATTGCCGGAATTGTTGTTCACTAAGGGTTTTAGTAAACTAGCAACGGATTTTGATTTGTCTGCTGAAACTTGGGAAGATTCTTTATTTTGATCTTGGATGGCAAGATACACCTCTTCTCTATGTATCTTAGTGTCTTTAGGAGCTTCAATGCCTAAACGAACCTGTTTACCTTTGATTTGCACCACTCTGATTTTTATATGATCATCAATGGCTATGCTTTCACCCAACTTCCTTGTGAGAACGAGCATGATAGTCTCCTTAACTTTATGTTTGTAACCCTATCGGAACAAAAATTCGGAACTGTAGGTATAATTTATATGGCCGAAAGTCAAGGCTTGCCAGCTAGATACTTACAATTGTTAAAGAAATTTCATTTTGCTTAAAAAATGTGATTTTTTGTATGCAGCAGGAGAGTATGGCTAGTGCTTCAGACATAAAATCCTTTTGATTAAACTCAGTTCGTCAATTCGCATCGTAGTTCAATAAAAATCAAAATTAATGACAAATTTTGGCTCTTATTTCAAAAAAAAAATCCCTATAAGATTTTATCATCTAAAGAGAGTAAAGAAGTTTGACACTCAATTTTGAAAATTGTTCAAAACTCTACAGTCGATTTATAAAAACAGAAGAGTTATTATGGTCATCTATATTTTGGAGAATTGTAATGAAATTTTTGATATTACTTTTTTTATTTATCGGAGCCTTTGTAAGTTCATCTATGGCTAATCCAGTAGCTTGTGTAAATACCTATAAAAGTTTTAAAGCTTCCAGCTCTTTTGAGAGTCGACTAGAGTTTTTTTTAGATAAAAAAACTGGGTATTTGCCGTTGTTAATTTCGGATTTTTTGCAACAGGATTTTAAAGACTTTCTTGATTATTATAAATATCAAGTACTCCTAGCTGAGAGAAAAGGTGATAAGTCTCCACTTAAGTCTAATTTAGAGCTTTTGGAAACTGTGATAGCAACATTAGATACAAAAATACAAAAAATTGAATCTTTACATGAACCAAAATTGATTCAAAAGATATTTTCTAGTACCAAAAGTAGAAAATTAAAGTTGGATAAAGCTGTTAATGAAGCTAATCAGTGTAAGGCAACTTTTAATAAATGTAGTTTAAGCTTAGATGTTGCTATTCAGGAAGCTGGTAATAATATTATTTTATTAGAGACATTAAAATCAAATTTGGAAAATTATAGTAGAGAAATATCTGATTTTAATAGCACTCTTGTAGAGCAAGGTGGTAGTGGTAAATTAGCTAAATATTCCAGTGAATCTTCGCCATTTTTAATTCAGCATTATGAGCGAGTAGTGGGGATTTTAGAAGTTGTTAAATCGTTGCTTCAAATGGAAGTAAATAATGTCATTTCAGCAAAATTAAAGTTGAATATGGAAGTCCCTACTTTAGAGCAAAAATTTAAAAATTTAATTCATAAAGGAATCGAAGATTTATTAATTGAGGGCGATAAAGAAAGAAGTAAAGATTTGTCCCCTAAAAGCAATGGAACTATACCTGAGAAGCTTAATAGAAAAATTAATATTGGAGAGAGAGTGTATGTTCTAACAGATAATAATAGTGATGTTTATATGGCTACTGTTGTGGCTAAAAATGAATCTGGTGAATACATGGTTGAATCTAAAAAGCATGGAATCGTTAAAAAAAATCGTAACAAAATAGCCATTGATGATTATGGTTTGTCTTATGAAGGTATAAAAATTGGCATGAGGGTTGTTGCAATAAGAGATGATCGTTCTAGTCAATATTTTTCTAGTGTTCTAGGTATTCTACCTAGTGGAGTTTTTATTATTGAAGGACCTGGCAGAGGTACACTTACAGATAAGATTCGTAGTCTAATTTATGTTGCTGAATGAGCTCTGTGATTTTATTGGATTGGTAGGGGGGGGAGAAATTATACAAGAGATGACTTTTCTATTTTAAAAAATCTAGCAAGCTTGGTTGAATCATTTTTCCAGATGTTTCAAGGGTTGCTTTCAGTGCGGAATCAGTTTTATTTATATCAGATACAACTTGGAAAACATCAGCATCTTCCAAAAGAGAGTTGGAAATTTTAGTGTCAACAATAGCTTTCTGAAGCGAATCCATGGTGCCATTCACTGTCATTATCCTCGCTCCCACCTCGGATCTACCAAGTACAATTTGAGATAAAGCTTGGTCTAACAAGTCCAAAGATTCTTGAATTCCTTCTTTGTCGTTGGATTTAAGAGAAACTTCAAGTCCTTTGAGAACCTGGAAAACATTAGTCCCAGGATCATCATTTGAAGGATCTTTACTACTTATCGTCGATTTATCGCTGAAGCTAGCTGGCCCTCTAAGTAAAACTTTATTTTCTTTGTCTTGGTTAAAAATTTCTTCTGATTCTTGTTCGTTAGCTTTAATGATTTGTAGGTCTTCAATTTTTGTTGGAGTGACTTGACCAGGCCGAACCAACCCATCCCTTGAAATACCTTCTCCAAGAAAAATAGAGCTTCCAGGTAGATTCATAGCGACAAACTGATCTTTTTGAGTTTGCACTTTGAGATCTCCACTATCTCCGAAATACTCTCCATCTTTATTGAAGGGCATTGTTTGAGTTTTAAATCCTGAGAAAATATATCTTTCCCCTAATTTACGATTTCCTATCTGAACAGCTTGATTAAAAATTTGTTGTACTTCTTGTGCAGTAACATTTCTTGTTTGAGCGTTAGATGAAGCATCACTTGATTGACTAACGGCAAGTTCCTTAGCTCTGACGAGTAATTCAGAAAGTTCATTCAAAGATTGGTCGGAGAATTCTAGAAAAGACTTTGCTTGATTAATATTTTTAACAAATTGATTACCGGTTCGTTCTTCCGTTTTTCCAGCTAACACTCTAGTTGTTGCTAATGGGTCATCAGAAGGTTTATTGATTTTCTTTTGAGTTGCAGCCTGGTTTTGCAAATCATTCATATCAGTACGGTTTTTACTGATATTTTTTTGCACTTGATTGTAGTTCATTTTATCTGCAATTCTCATTTTCAAATCCTAATAATTTTAAAATCAATTATAATCGTTTTAAATTCAATATCGTATCAAACATTTCGTCAGCTGTACGGATAAGTCTTGCAGAGGCATCATAAGCCTTTTGCATTTCTACCATTTTTGCAGCCTCTTCATCTAAACTAACTCCACTGATGCTTTCTCTGATCTGGGTTAGCTGGTCTAAAATATTTTTTTGGTTCTCATGAGTCTTCATTGAGCGTTGAGCAATAGTTCCTATTTGCCCTACTTGAGCTGTGTAGTAGTCATCAAGGGTTGAATTCCCATTATCCATTACTCTTTGGAATTGCAGTCCAGAAATAATGTTTGCGATGGTGTTATCGCCAGGGCTGTTAGTTCGCGCAGCTACAGCAATTTTTCCAGCATCTAATTTGATGCTCTCATTTAAACTTAGTGTCTCTGCAGCACCTTTAACTTCAGAGGGCATTTCAAAAAATAAAATTCCATCTTTTCCATAATTGTCAAAACCTTCAATATGAGCCTTGTTAACTTCTTTTGCTAGCTCATAGGCCATATTATCAATACTTGAAAGGTGCTGCTCTATAAGCTGATCTCTGATTTCTAAAGCCCCTCCTATGCGCCCACCTTTGATTTGACCAGTGATATTAAACAAACTACCATTTTCAGTGGATCTATAAAAAATTTCTAAACGATCTCTTTCATCCGTGTAAGATGTTTCTAAGTCTCTTGACGACAAGCCCGAAACAAGAATAGCTGTGTTTCCGGCGGTCACACTTACCATGCCTTCTTTACTTTCTGCCCAAGTGATGTCTACTTTTTCACCAAGTTTTTTGAGTAACAAATCTCTGCGATCACGTTCATCATTTGCAGGAACATTTTGTATTTCAACTTGTTGAATTTTTTCATTTAAAGAAGCTATTTCTTTAGTGATCTGATTGATCTCTTCTACTGTAGTTTTAATTTGTCCATCTAAATCGTTTTGAACCTCTTTGAGTTGGCCATTGACTCGTTTGAAATCTTGAGTCAAAGCATTGGCCGCTTCTTTAACCATAGTTCTTGAAGCTAAACTTTCAGGAGTTATTGCTAGCTCTCTGAAAGAATTAAAAAAATCAGTCATAAACTGATTTAGACCTTTATTTGCCTGTTCATTGTAGATTTGTTCGACTCTTGCCAGAGAGTTGGCTTTAGATTCTGTAAAACCAAGATTCATATTCTCTTTTTGGATTTGCTTCTCAAGCCATGGGTTATTTATTCTGGAAACTTGAGTGGCTCTTGCACCTGTTCCAATACGTATTCGCCCTACACCAGTAGGGTCGTTGGCCACTTGATCGACTCTTTGTCTTGAGTAACCTTCGGTATTTTTATTGGCAATATTATGAGAGACAGTCTGCAAAGCTGTTTGTGAGTTTGATAGTGATCTTTTACCAACGTCCATCATGGACGAAATTTTAGACATTATGTCTCCAAACTAGTTTAGATTTCTTTGGAAATAAAATTTCCAGATTGTTCTGGCCCTTGTTTGTATTGGCCTTTTCTTTCGTAAGTTTTTTTACCACTTAAAGTTTCTTTTATATTAGTCATGGTTCCATTTAAAACCTTTAAAGCTCTTTGCGCTAACTCATCATTATCCTTATTTAGCTCAATTATTCTAGAAATAATCATATCTAAGGTTTTATGAAGATTTCGTAAATGATCTCCCATAGTCCCTTGTAGTTTTTGGGCTATTTCTAGAAGTCTGGGATTTTCAGTATCTGCTTTAACTAAAACACATAGCTCTTTGGCGTGTTTATACCTGAGGGTATCTGCAAGTTTAATTTTTTGAATTTGAATCTCTTTTTGACTATTGATATCGATAATGACTTCAGATTCTGCATTTATGAGAGCTTCTTTTTCTTTACGAGCAAGATCTAATAGTTGGCGGTACAACTTAATTAAATCATCTAAATTTTGAACTAGTTTTTCGTAAGCTCTTTCTTTAACCGCATCCATGCGTTTAGCTCCTTATTATTCTATGAAGTGGAACAATATCATTAATTTCTAATTGAGGAGGTCAATCTCTTCATCGACCATTTTATCTGCGACGGCTTTAGCATCCACTTTATAATTACCTTCATCGATTAATTTTCTGAATCTTTCCACCTTAGCCTGATCCACATCAGGAGCCGCTAATGCAAGTTCTTTAATTTTTTTGGCTTCTAAGGCTTTGTCTGATAAATTTACCCTGCTTGCTTGATCAGCTGAGCTGTTAAAAATTGAAGCTGCACTAGTTGAATTGCTTCCTGCTTTTGATTTTTGAGTTCCTTCAGATTTTTCTGATTTTCCACTGTCATTGATATTCAGATTTTGTCCAACTTTGTTATGGGTAATTTTCATGGAAAACCTCCTTGTATTTAGCTTTCTGATTCCTTGTACTTTAATCAGAATGTCTCACTAAGAACCAGTGTATCATAGTGGTACAAAAAACTAAAGTAAGTTTCTAGATAGTTGAATCTACAGGCCTTTAGTGTGTAATTAGGTATATTAAATCGTTAAAAAGTCATAAAATGCAGTATTTATTTTTGAGTTGGAGGTAATAGGTATAAGACTTTAGTTTGAGAAAGAGCTGGAATAGCGTCAGCATAGCCATCAAGTTAAAGTTATTTAGGTAGCTATTTTTTTGAAAGCATGGGAATAAATTTATTATAAATTTGCTCAACAATGAGAGGATTACCAGCAATAACTGAACGACTATAAGGAGTGTGTGGTTGATTGTTGTAATCTTTTAAAACTCCTCCTGCTTCTTCGACTAAAAGTTGTCCTGCAGCGACATCCCATGGGCTTAAATTTTTCTCCCAAAAACCATCGAAAACACCTCTTGCTACTTGGCAAAGATCATAGGCTGCAGCACCAGCTCTACGGATACCTCGACAATCCCCTACAATAGAAGAAAAGAGTTGAATTTGCTCTTGCAAAGCAACTTTATCGTCGGGAAAAAAACCAGTAGCAAGTAATGCTTTTTTTAAGTCTTTATTTGGATTTATTTTGAGCTTATTTCCATTAACAAAAGCTCCATGACCTTTGATAGCCGTATAGGTTTCTCCAAGCATAGGAACATCAATGACGCCAAGAAGAAGCTCACCATTTTGTTCATAACCGATACTTATACAGAAGACTGGAAATTGATGAATATAGTTTGTAGTGCCATCAAGAGGGTCGCAAATCCATCGACCCAAATGACCACCGCGCCCCTCTGAGACTTCGTCCCCGGCAAAAGAGGATTCCTCACCTAAGAACTCAGTGTTGGGATACTTATTTAAAAGAAAATTTTTGATAACATATTCAGATTCTTTATCAGCCTCACTGACCAGGCCAGCTAAATATTTTTCTTCTACCTGAGCTAGCTTACCAAAATATTTAAGTAAAACCTCTCTTCCAAGTTTGGTAGCATGAATGGTATCATAGAGTGCTTGACGTAAGTTCATTTGACCTCAATGGTTATGAGTTTTTTAATTATCTTTTGAACTATCAATCTGAACTATAGTCGCGTCAACAATTGAAATGTAAGAAAAATAAGATTGTCTAGGAGTGTCTATTCATGCAATCCCTTCTTAGGTCGCATTGACCAGGTAAAGCCTTCTTAGATAACATAATAGTGTGAAGAGCTTGAATAACTCAAGACGAGTGATACCTTTGGGGAAGGAATAATATGGGAGCAAAGTCGGATGTTGTTGTTAAATTAATTTTGGTATTTTTTATTTCGCTACTGTCGTTTGCAATTGGAACATTTGTGGGAAAAAAATATAGCGATAATCAATATAAATTGGCAAAACTAGAGCCAGAAGCCAAAGAAACTCATGGAGCTGATAAGCATGCAGAGAGAAGTGTCGCTTCTGCTGAAGGTGATAAAACCGGGCATGGAGAACAGGGAAATACTCATGAGGCAAAATCAGAAATGATTAGTGATGATGAGATAAAAAAATTGACCGATGAGACTTTGAAAAAAGAAGAGTTTGTTGCTGATGATTCAGCAGAAAAAAATGCTACTACCAAGCACGATGGACATGCGGTAAATCATGAAACACCTGAAGTTAAGAAAGCAGCTACGCATGAGAGTACTCACGCAGAAGTGGCTAAATCAGAAAAAACTCACGTAGAAAGTCCTAAAAAGACAACAGAAGTTAAAAAAGAGCATGCTGCACCTACAGTTGGACACGGACAAAATTCTAAAAATGAAACTTCTAAAGGAGCAGAAGGTCATGATGAAGCTCTAGCCGCAGCGCAAGCTTTTTTAGATGGAAAAGCTCCTGAAGTTAAAGAAGAGATAAAAAAAGAAACTAGGCTTCCTTCAAGCCTTCCCAAAGATGTGGCGCAATATGCAGTGGGAAAATTCACTGTACAGGTTGCTTCTTATGCAGAGAAAGTGGATGCAGAAAAAAAATCTACTAAATTAAAAGAGATGGGTTATCAAACAAACATCTTCACTGCTCTAGTCAATGGTAAAACTTGGTACCGTGTTTCTTTTGGTCTGTTTGCTACCCAAGAAGAAGCCCTGTCTGAAAAAGCTAAATTTCTTGAAAAAAATAAAACAGAATCTGCACTTGTACAAAAAATTAAAAATTAATATGATTTGGAGATGAAAATAAAAAATCATCTCCAAAGATATTCCATTTCTACTCTTAGTCTTTTTAGTTTGTTCTTTTCCACATTAATCATTGCTTCCAATGCTCAGGCAGCCAATGCAACTATAAGTACCACTAGACCTAAACTAGTGGTATTTTTAGTTTTCGATCAGTTACGTGCTGATTATTTATTGAAATATAAAGAAGAATTCGTAAAAAACTCAAGCTCAAAGCTTGGTGGGTTTAACTATCTACTAGAAAATGGCTCCTACTACCCATATGCAGAATACAATGTATTGCAAAATATGACTTGTCCCGGACATGCAATGATTTCAACGGGTTCTTGGCCTATTAATACTGGAATTAGTTTAAATGAGTGGTACGATAAAGAAACAAAAAAAACGGTCTACTGTGTTGAGGATGAAAAGTATGATAGATCTCCACGACGATTAGCAACGACTACGTTAAGTGATGAGTTTAAGGCTTTAGATATTCCAAGTAAGGTCTTTGGGGTTGCTCTTAAGGACAGATCTGGAATTATGCTTTCTGGGCGTAAAGCAGATGGTGTTTTTTGGTTTAATGAAAAAAATTGGCAGTGGGAAACTAGTAAGTTTTATAAAGATTTACCAACTTGGATGGGTCCCTATAATTCAAAAATTAGCAAAATCAAGGGTGAGAAAAAGTGGTTAGCTTCTAAATGGGGAGTCGAAGCAACTATAAATTTAGGGCAAGAAATTATTCTCAATGAAAAACTAGGAAAAAATAAGGGTACAGATTTTTTGTTCATGAGTTTTTCAACTCATGATATTGCTGGGCATACCTATGGACCAAACTCAAAAGAAATGAAAGAATTAACACTTGCCGAAGACCTACAAATTGCAAGGTTTATGAATTTCATGAGGTCTAAATTTCAGCTTTCTAAAGATGTTTTATTTGTTTTAACTGCAGATCATGGGATTCCAGCTTCGATAGAGTATTCAAACTTAAATAAAGTGGAAGCTGAGTTTATCAATGAAATTGAAGTGATTGAAAAAATATATTCTGAACTAAATAAAATGTATTCGCCAAAAGAAAAGCAGGAGTGGTTTAGTTCATTTAAATCATTACACTATTACGCTAATGATGTTGTTTTAGAAAAGCTTAGCATAAATAAAAAAGAGTTCCTCGAGACTTGTAGGAAAATTATTCTTAAGCAAAATCAACTGGAAGAAGTATTAATTCCTTCGAGCTTTACTATAGAGAAAATCATAAATCCGCAGTTAAGAGCTCAAGTAGATAATAGTTTTGTAGGCCATCAGTGGGGAGATTTAATTTTAGTTCCAAGACCTTACTCTATGAATAAATCGCAAATTGTCTTAGTTAATCATTTAACTGGCTATGTGTATGATCGAACTGTTCCTTTGATTTTAGTAGGTGATGCTTTTAGAAGGCAGACTTTTTATCAAAAGGCGTATATTGTTGATATTGCTCCAACGGTGTCAGCTGTGTTGCATAGCTTGCCTGGAGCTAAATCAGATGGAAGGATTTTATACGAGACTTTTAGAAACTAAAACCAGTTCTTAAAATCATTTCAGGAGTTGGTTGGGGTCGGTAGTCTTTGGCTTCAAGTAAGCGAAAGTCAATCTGACCAGTAAAAAATTTAAAATGAAACTGCAAGGATATTAAACCTGATAAGAAAAGAGTATTATTTGTTTTATCAGTGATCTCTTGATCTAAATATCGAGTGACAAGTTTGGCATTGTAAAATCCGCTTCCAAGTCCAAGATAAAGTGAAAAATAAGAATTTAAACGATGAGCTTCATATAGATAGCTGACATGATATTCTTGTGTAGTTTCGTCAAAGTTTATTGTTTGATTACCTGATGAGTTTTGATATTCCACATGTTCTAAAAGCAATTGGTGTCGTTCATAATTAGTAGAAAAAGATAGATTTTTAAACTGATTGAATTGGTATTCTCCATTAGAAATTTCGACGTACCGATAGTCAAAATTAAAAGGAAAAAGTGTTACCTTTAGTTCTTGTGCTGAACATAACGAACTTATAATAAAAAAAATCACTAAAAAATAATTTAACTTCATGTGATTTATTTCCTAATTTCTTTTAATCGTTTTCTTTGGGTTTGATCTCATATTTATTTTCAATTTCATTTTGAATACAAGTGTTACTATTAGCTATTTGGTTCAAAGTAGTGGTCGAGTTATTAGTCGTAAATTTAATAGCATTAAGAATGAATTCACATTCTATAGCATTTTTAATCATAAATGTTTTTGAAAATTTAATAAGCACATCCTGTGGTGATGGTAGGTCTTCATAGTTTAAAGAGATTTGACTATTTGCTAGATCGTTCCCCCAGCCGGAAATGAGTTGAAAAATACTCTTTGAGACTTCTAATTTCGCCTCATCGAGGGAAATTTTTCTATTTGTCGCAACGAAATTAGTCAGTTCTTTGTAAAACAATCCAACTCGAGTACCTATTTCATAGGAAAGCGTATTATAGTATACTTCTTTGACTTCGGGATCTGCTGAAATCACAAATACCGAAGATAAAATTTCTGATTTTGAATGCAAGGCGGGTCGTTCTAAGTTTTGAGACTTAAGTTCCAGAGTCCTATTGGTAGGAGTTTCTTTAATCGAGTGACTAATGAAGTTAATGTCATTTGTGTAAGACCACCCCCAAAAATCAGCGATACCTTCGTTGTATCCTTTTAAAAGTACTCTAAAGTAATCATAGACAGAATCTTCGGTGAGTTGTGCTAAGTCAGTTTTAGCTAAAATAGATTTTCCTTTGTTAGTAAATTCTGTGGAAGCAAGCAAAGGTTTCATTGAAATATTCAACACTCCAGATCTTGAGTTTTTACTTAGTGCAAGAATTTTTTCATCCATTTTTTTGAAAAATGGATTTTCATTTATTTTTAATTGAATAGTTTTGTAAAAAAGAGAATGAAAATATTCATGTGCAAACACGCCTGCATTTAATGCTAGGGGTAGATCTTGATCGGTATATTTGAGAAAAATTATGGCATCAGTTTTACCTTCGTAAAGGGCATTGTTGTCTTTATAACCTTTACCATTGATTTGTGTGTTGAGGATGATTTTTCTTGGCAAAGTATTTATTTTTTCGGCCCCAATTTTTTGATCCCAAAGAGCTAGATTTTGAGTGTGATAATAAATGGAAGCGAGGTTTGTTGATAATTCATCTTTAGGAATAAAAACTCCACTTTTAGTTTTCAAAAAGTGAGCTCTGGGTTGTATTCCTTTCAGTTCGTCGTTCTCTTTGTATGCCTTAGTATAAAAACGAGCGAATTTTCCACTGAGGCTAGTGAGATCAAAAATATTAAGTAACTCTATAACCTCAAATTTATATTTTTCAGGAATTAATGGATCCACAGTAAGTAATCTAACGCGAATTTTCCCTTTTTCGGAATCGCTATCAGGATTAAAGCTTTTACCACATGATAGCGTCGTAACCATAGCTAGACTTAAAAAAAGAGAATAAATAATTTTAGTCATTGATTTCCTTAATAATTAAAAGAACGAATAGACGGTATCCTATTTGGTTTAGTTCTACATTTTTTTATTTAAAAAAGCTACTTGTGTACAACAAATAGTTTTTTGTCAAAAAGTAGAACAGGCAAAAATTGTCATTCTGTCTATTTCACTACAGTGGTAAAAATTTCAAATACTGTTAATATAGTATTCACAGGCACTAAGTAAAAGTTTATTTAAGGAGTAAGCCTTATGAAAAAAAAAGCACTCAGATACCTATTATATATCGCATGCTGTCTGGGGCAGACTTTTCCTGTAAGCGTAAAAGCAGGTAGCAGTTATTTATGTGGAAGCCATTACACTCATAGCACCAGGGAACTCAGCCTGACGCAAAAGATGTTAACTCAGTTTAATTCGGTTGAAAATGTTTCTTTATCCTTATTTGTTGCTGATTTTTTAAGTAAAAGTTTTGAGCAAATTTATTCTCCATTTTATGAACAAGCAGAAAGATCAAGAAAAGTCGTTGACCAAGAAAGTTTGATTGCTGCGATGAAAAATTTTGATAAAAGTCAGGGATCTACTCAGCAGATTTTGAGCTCAAAGTTAATTGAGGCAAAGAGTTTAGCAAAGCTTAATTTAAATGAAGATTTGTACTTTGTAAGTCAGATGGATGGATTTGTTTTAGAAATGAAAGAGATGAAAGGCTATTTTGAGTCCAAACAGGGCTATAAGTTTTCGGAAAGTAAAAAAGTAATACTTGAAATTGAGAATATGATAAAAAAAGTTGGAATTATATTAACTGTGGCGAAAAATTCTGTACACTTAAATAGAAATATTTTGATCACCACAGTGAGTATGCAAACGGCCTTAACAGCTGCAGCTGTGAAACAAGGCTATCTGTCCCTTAAACCAACTCTTGATAATATGAAAGCTTTAATTGAAGGAGCAGCTGATTCAGGAGGACCTGTTGATATGACTTTTACTGGAGCAAGTGATGGAGTCATTGGAAATGATTCTAAGAAGTAAAAGATAGCAAAAATATTTTATTATTCTTTGAAGTTTAAAATATTTTAAAGTTAGTCGAGAATCATAGGATAGGCTTTTTCCCTTGTTAAGAAATATTTAGTTGAGTTTAAGATTTGGCTGTTAGTAAAATAATATTCTATTATGTATAGGAGAAAGAAAATGGCCAATTATATAGATGGTTTTGTAATTCCAATTAAAAAGAAAAATCTGAAAGATTATAAAAAAATGGCTGCTTTGGGCTGTAAATTATGGACAGAATATGGTGCACTTTCTTATTACGAGTGTGTTGGAGATGATTTGAAAGTAAACTGGGGATTAACTTTTCCGCGTATGTGTAAATTAAAAGCTGATGAGACTGCTATATTTGCTTTCATTGTATTTAAATCAAAGGCTCATCGTGATAAGGTTAATTTGCAGGTTATGAAGGATCCTCGGATGAATATGGAAAATGTGAAAATACCATTTGATATGAAAAGATTTGCTATGGGTGGATTTAAAACATTAGTTCACTCTAAATAGTTTAGATTGATAGGGTGTACTTAGAGTTATTTAAAAACAATTGTTTTTCCAATGGGAGCTAATGAGATTTTGGCAAGCTTTAGATGTTGAAGGGCAAAGGGAATCCCAATGAGTGTGATTCCTAAAATGATAGCCCAACCTAAGTGAACTAAAGCCAGCCACCAGCCACAAAATACAAACCACAATATATTGCCAATAAATCCAAAAAATCCAGTCCCAATATCCGCCCCACTGATTTGTTCACGACTTCTGACTTGGGACCCAAAGGGCCATAAATTCAGCACGCCAATATTAAAAGCAGCACGAGCCCATGGAATACCAACAATAGAAACAACCATAAAAAAAGACGAAACAAACCACGAAAAAGCGGTTGTCCAACCCCCAAGAAATAGCCAAAGTAAATTCAAAATAAAATTTATCATAGATTTTATCTTCCCATGGCTACTTCATAAAAACCAGCTTTTAAAAACCTCATGCTCTAACAAAAAGTGGAATGACAAAAACAAGCTATCTAAATCAGCAAAGTAGTTTGAATCCAATCAGAATCAAACAGATTGCCAACGTTCATATTTTTTTTCTCGCTGTCTTCACGAAGGAAAGTAAGAAGTAAAGAAATAAGGTCATCAGTGGTGATGATTCCAACAAGTTCTTGATCTTCATCTACTACAAGGACAGAGGAAATTTTATCATGTAACATCTTGTGAACGACCTGCTCTAGGTTCTCTTTTTTTGAAACAGTTTTTACTGGCCAATTCATGTATTCTCTGACAACAGCTTCTGCTGAAAATTGTGTGTATTCAGCAGGTACTAGATGGTCTTTAGAGTAATCAGATCTCATGGCCCTGAGAAGATCCCTTTCTGAAAGCATTCCGACGATGACGGAATCGTCATTTCTGACTGGTAGATGTCTAATGCTATTTTTTTTCATCAATTCAAAGGCGTTTGTTAAAGAAGCCTTCCAATCTATGGTGATTAATTTATTTGTCATGGTATCTTTGGCTTGGTAACTCATAAATCCCCCTTCTGATAGTTTTATTGTCCCCCTGAACTTGCAAAAAAACATGACAATCATCAGGTTACGCTATGTTTAAACCAGTTGTGACAGGTTATTCCAATGACAGTTGAGGGGAAAGCATATAAAAAGTGGACCAACTATGACAACATATGATAACGTAAAAAATGGACACATTTTAGAAACTCTAACCTCTAAACTTAACCCTCCACAGCGAGAAGCTGTTTTAAAGATGGAAGGTCCTTTGTTGATTTTAGCAGGTGCAGGTTCAGGTAAGACACGTGTACTAACACATCGTTTGGCGGCCATAGTAGCTTCAGGAAAAGCTGCTGGAGATGAAATCCTTTGTGTGACCTTTACTAACAAAGCGGCGCGTGAAATGGAAAGTCGAATTTACCAGCTTCTTTCTGATTTGGGATTAATTATTAGAGGTGATCTTTGGATTAATACATTCCATAGTTTTTGTGTAAGAATTTTAAAAAAGCATTTGACGCTTTTGGATTACAAACCATTTTTTACAATTTATGATTCTTCAGATCAGCTATCTCAACTAAAGAGAGTCTGTCAGCAGTTAAATATTAATGACAAAATTTATCCTGCTAAAAATTTTCAATCAAGAATCAGTTTTGCTAAAATGAATGGTCTTACACCAGAAACTTTGGCCAAAGGAAATAGATCCCTTATGGATTTAAAAACTTTGGAGGTTTTTCGTGCCTACGAAATGGAAATGAAAAAAGCGAATGCCCTTGATTTTGATGATCTTTTACTTAAGACCCATGAGCTTTTTGTAATGTACCCTGATCTATTGAAAGAATATCAGCAAAAATTTAAATTCATTATGGTTGATGAGTATCAAGATACCAATCACATACAATATTTGATAGTGAAATTATTAGCTCAAGCCCATAGAAATCTGTGTGTTGTTGGAGATGAGGATCAGTCTATATATAGCTGGCGAGGAGCTGATATAAAAAATATCTTGGATTTTGAGCAAGATTTTACAGAGGCCAAAGTTGTTAAACTTGAAGAAAACTATCGCTCTACTCATAATATTGTGCAGGCGGCCACTGCAGTTATAAAAAATAATTCGCAAAGAAAAGATAAAACTCTTTTTACTAATAACAAAGTGGGTGAGCTTATTTATGTGCAAGAAGAGCGAAATGAATATGATGAAGCTAAGTTTGTTGTGAAGACAATACAAACGATGATTAATGAGGGCGAAGGGACCTATCAAGATTATGCTATTTTCTATCGTACAAACGCGCAATCGCGTGTTTTAGAAGAGCAGTTAAGAACGTCGTCTATACCTTATCGACTTGTTGGTGGTGTTAGATTTTATGAACGAATGGAGATCAAAGATATTCTTGGCTACTTGAAGTTAAGTTTGAATCCTGCTGATGATTTAGCAGCAAAAAGAATTATTAACGTCCCCACTCGAGGTATTGGAAAAACTACTGTAGAAAAAATTGAAGCGTTAGGATTTGAAAGTAAGTTGACCTTTTTGGATGCTATTCAAAAAGCTATTGATACCAAAATTTTTAATGCCGGAACTACTAGTAAATTAAGACGATTTTTGGATCTAGTAATTGAACTACGAGATGATTCATTACATTATAAACTTAACGACTTTTATCATTTGGTTTTAGAGAAGTCAGAATACTTAAAGGCATTAAAAGCCGAAGACACTACGGAGGCTGAAGCTAGAATCCAAAACTTAGAAGAGTTTGATAATGCCATTGCTCAATTTATAAAAGAACGAGGAGAAGAAAGTTCCTTACAAACTTTTTTAGAGGAAATGGCCTTGGTTTCCGATGCTGATCAGTTGAATCAAGAAGTGAATTCTGTTACATTAATGACCTTACATATTTCTAAAGGTCTTGAATTTCCCTATGTTTTTATTGTGGGACTAGAAGAAAGTTTATTTCCAAGTTTGCGTGGAGATGATGATTCTGTAGATGATATGGAAGAAGAAAGACGATTGGCCTATGTAGGAATGACTCGGGCAAGGGTGAAGTTATTTTTAACCTATGCTCGCACAAGGAAAATTTGGGGGCAAGATCAGACAAATCCACCTTCCAGATTTTTAAAGGAAATTCCTAAGGAACTGGTGAACTTTAAAGCTACAGCAATGAATTCTTTTTTTCAAAAGTATGGCCAAAGTCACTTTAACTCTCAGTACTCTTCAGAAAACTCAGGAGGATTTTACTCCGAAAAGAAGTCCTCCAAAGGAAGTGACTTTGATTTTGAAAGTCAATCTTTTCCAGATGAGGAAAGTTATTCCGCTAATTCGGGACGTGGAAAGTCCTACGCAAAAGGTATGCGAGTTAAACATCCTACTTTTGGAATAGGTTCAGTTTTTGAAACTGAGGGTTCTGGAGAGATGTTGAAAGTGAGCGTTCTTTTTTCAGATCAAACGATTAAAAAATTTGTTGTTAAATACGCTCGTTTAGAAATAGTATAGTTAGTGAAAACAAAATAATTTAACAGAGGATTTTATGAAAACTTTATGCTCTTTTTTTCTGATTTTAGCTTTAACTACAATCGTTTCTGCAAAAACAAAAGTGAATTCTTCAAAGAATTCAGCTTTTCAATCGCCAGTGATTGATTCTTATTATGGTGGTTTCGAATATGAATTACAGACCTCTTTCTCGGGAGCCTCTTTGAACACTTATAAATCAGGAGGAAGTAATATCACAGAGATTGATGCGGAAGTGTCTTTGTCCAAATTGATTAAAAATAACATCCAAGCTGGTGGTTATGTTCATTTAAGAAACTTGAGTGGGGGAGACTCTTATAGTTTTTTAGAGTTTTTAGGTTTTGGAGTGTATAACTTTGATAATGATTTGAAACAGTCTCTTTATGCCAAAGCTGGTCTAGGAATGCTAAACGTTCTGAATGATAAATTTAAAAATGAATCAAAATTAGCAATTATGTTTGGTGGAGGAAAGAGAATTTTAGTTCTTGAGAAGTTCACTTATAATCCAGAAGTTAGAGTTACTCTAGTAGATGGCGCTACTCGAATTCAGTTAATGTTTTTAAATTTTTCTTTATTATTTTAACAATCCTATTAGTATACATGGACTAGTGTGAGTTATGAGTATTAAAAAAAGGGTGATGGATTATCTCGCAAAGCGAGATCACTCTGAAAAAGAATTAAAATTAAAACTTTCGCGTTTACGTTCATGGGAGAATAAAAAACAGCCACTTTATTCTAAAGAAGAGATTGAGGCTGTTTTATTGTGGGCCAAGACGAACAAGTGGCTAGTTGCAGAAACAGCCCTTGCCGAAAGATGGTCTCAAGCCTTGGATCGCAAGAAAAAAGGAATCCATTTTATTAATGCCTATTTAAATCAAAAAGGCTTACCTCCAGTAAAAAAAAATGAAGATGTTGAATTAGAAAAAGCTATTGAATTATTGAAAAGAAAAATAGGCCAGCGCTCAGTTGATTTATCTCTAAAAATAAAGCTTAAAAGATTTCTGCTATCTAGAGGTTTTGATTCTAACACCATTAAAAAGGCAGTCTCCACTTTAACGTAATTTTTTAAAAAGTAACTCCTTGTATCCAGTAGAGGAATCAAATTCCCTAAGAAAATGTATCTCAGGAAAAACAGCAATCACGAGTTCAATGGTGGTAAAAACCAAGTTACCTTGGCAGAGATGACCACCAAAAACCTGAGCTTCTTTATTAGCTACCATAGCGTGAACATGTATACCTTGGTTAGAAATTAGCCCAGACAAAGACAGTACTTCGTGAGGAGTTTTTTGCTCATAAAAGGAGTTACTATTGGCTTTACGGAGGTTAACCTGGCTTAAACTCCCAACACTGCTAATAATACCGCCTGAGGTAATATTTTGAGCTGTGCAAAATTTTTCTAGGTTAGTTCTTAAATCATCATTAGGTGATAGTTTTAAAAAGTAAAAATCAGCCAATTGTGTATAAAAATAATTTTTGTTGTTTTCATCCATTTTTAAGAAATTCCTTTTTTATTTTTTATGTTTAGCGAGAGAAAATATTAATACTAATTAAGTTTCCTTCTCTGTAGGTCATTTTAGAACCAGCTTTTGCTTTGCATGACATAGCATTGGCCTTAGGTAGGATGAAATTAGAAAGTTGTTCAATCATGCATGTAAAAGGAGCAATTAATGGGCTTATCTTATCAGAAGAGGTTAGGCTAATAGGTTCAAGTTGAAATTTGCTTTTTGGATAACTGTCAAAATCAGAGATAAATCCTTTGTAGTTTGAAATAAAATATTTAAGGGTTTTAATGTTGTTCGAGTTCCAACGTTCATTAAAGTAAAATACCATACGGTTAGAGTTTTCTGGAGCCAAACTTTGGAATTCTTTTTGATCATTTTCATTCATCAGCTGATAACCGACTTTTTGTTGTTGAATTTCAAGTGAGGTTTTATAAGTCGATGAAGCTTCGTTGTTATTATTGAGATCGCTAATGATGATGGAAATATCTTTTTTTTCTAAATTTTGAACATCCATTGGTTCATTTTCCAAATAAAAATCAACGGCTAAAATGTAGTCGTTGATAGTGGATGATTTGTCTATGCCCTCTTTCGGGCAACAGCTGACTAATAATAAAACAGCTAGAATGGCTAAAATTCTCATTTAAGCACCTCTTGTTCTCTCAGTGGAATTTAAAAGCAAAATTGGTTCCTCATATATAGGTTTACAATGGCAAAAATGAGAACTAGCATAGAGGACGTATGAATCAAATTCCTTTACTTGGTTTTTCTGATCCTATTAGTAGCTGGTCTCATCTTTTAACGGCATTGAGTTGTTTTTTTGGTGGTTTTTTACTATTGAAGCGTGGACAAGGAAATACCTGGAGGCAAGTAGCTATTTCAGTTTATATTTTTTCTTTGATTTTTTTGTTTAGTATGAGTGGAGTTTTTCATCTTTTGCCGAAGGACAGCATTTCTCGAGGCGTTTTACAAAGATTGGATTATGCAGGAATTTGGTTACTTATTGCTGGGACTTTCACTCCTATTCATGTCATATTATTTAGAGGACCATTACGCTGGTTAGTATTATTGTTTATATGGACAGTGACACTTACAGGGTTAATTTTACAAGTGATTTTTTTCAGGGATTTTCCAGAATGGTTAGCGCTCAGTTTTTTTCTTGGTTTAGGCTGGATTGGTATACTAAGTTATCAATCGTTTAAAAATAATTATCTTAAACATAGTCCCAAATTAATAGCATTGGGTGGACTTAGTTATTCAATTGGAGCTATTTTTGATTTTATTAGATGGCCTATTCTTTGGTATCAGTATTTTGGTCCCCACGAGATATTTCATCTTTTTGTTTCATTGGGTGCATTTATTCATTGGCGCTTTATCTATCAATGGTGTAATCATCCGATTTCTGATGATTTTTTGTGTGATGTAAAAATATATTCGAATCAGGAGTATAAACTCAGTGGAGTTAACGATCAATTAGAGCTAAGTTCCTTCTCATTAGAAGAAGTTAAACAAAAAGCTCTACAGGAAATTGATCGTCGTTATCACCATAAATACAAATATAATGTGTACTTCCGCTATTTTCATGAAGACAAAGTGTCTTCAAATAAATCCCATATTTAGGATCTTGTTTTATAAACTAGGTTCATGGTTTTTCTTTAGCATATCTGCAAGTAATACACTTACTAAACCTTGACTGTCCTGGTTTGCTGATGAAACTTGTATATCTGGAGTTATTTTCAGTCCTGCGCTGGCAATTGCTTTCACAACTTCTACCGTAGTAACCCCCTGAGCTGTAAGTGCTTCGACTTGATCTCGATAGGCTTTTGCTTGAGCCTCTCCTTTGGCCTGAACTACTGAAGCTTCAGAGTCTCCAAGCTGCTTGATCTTCAGAGCCTCTGCTTCAGCGCTCATGCGGACTCTAGAGGCATCACCGCGTGCTCTTTCTTCCATTTGACGAGCTTCATGTTGGGCTACCTTGATCCCAGCTTCTGCAGTGATAATTTGTACCTGTACATCAGCTTCCGCTTTAGTTTTTTCGAATTCTATTCTTCTTTGCTCGGCATCTTTTTTTGAGTCGTACATCGATTTTTCTTGTTCTGCCAAGTTCTTCTGCTGAGTCGTTTTCATTAAAGCTTCTGGCAGATGAATATTGGTGATCATTACTGAAACAACTTCAACTCTGTATTTTGTCAGGTCATTCCTGACAGCATCCTCGGCCGCTTTTTGTTCTTCAGCACGATTTTGCTGATAGGAAATAGCAGGTGATTTTGCGACTTGGGCTCTAAAAATTCCATCGATTTGAGGGTGAATCACATTGGTTTCTAGATCTTGAATTGAACCTAATTTTTGTACAACATAGGGGGCATTTTCTGGCAGGATTCGATATTGACAACGAACTTCTACCTGCATTTGAAAACCATCGTAAGAAACCACTTGGAAAGGGTCAAATGTACCTTGATTGGTTTTTCCTTTTTCAGCACTCCAGTCAACTGAACGAGTCGTTGTTGGTATAATGATAACTGAGTAGGCTAAGAGATTTATATTATAGCAACCTGGCCCAAGGACTTCTTTTTGAATTCCTCGGAAACCTTTTGGTACTACATGACGAGTTTTATTTTTATCATCAACGCTAATGGTTTCATTAATGTACTCTTCGGGGTCTTTACCAATGTTAGAAATTAAAACGGCTACTTCACCTTGCTGAATCAGAGTTTGTTTACGTTTTGAAATAGAAAACAGGTAGGGATTTATGTAGTATGTTCCAGGAGTAAGGATGCTCTCTTGAGGACCTCGCTTACCACCATTATCTAGAAATTTTTGGCCGTCCTGAAAGCTGTTGTGACCTTCAGGTGTGTGAACTACAACTTCGTTGCGATTCATAGGTAAGCCATCCCTTGCTTCAACAATTCCAACTTCATTTTCCATAATTTTCGTGGCTTCTTTGATTTCTACTTTAAATATTTCTGTATTAATATTATAAGTTCCAGTTCTTAGAAAATCAATTTGAGGCCCTTTTTGACCGCCATTTTTAAGAAAAAATTCTGCTTTTTGAAAATTATCATGATCTACTACAGAACGAGCCAACAGCTGACCTTGCTCAAGAGCTGCGCCGTCAGCAGCTGTGACGACCCCTATGAAACCTTCCGGCACAACAGTTTTTTTAATTTTAGTTATAATAAATAAGTCAGGGTGAACTTTAAAAAAACCATTAGTCAAAAAGCGTAATTGTTTTCCACGAATACCACCTTTTTCAAGAAAGGCTACGGGGTCTTGAAAATTATTATGGACATCACCAGCCGGATCATCGGCAAAAATCCTGCCAGGAGGTAATGGGACTCCATCAGTAGCCTCTACTATTCCCAGTTCATCAGCGGCAATATTTAGAAATTTATACTTTGCTACTACGGTAACAAAGGGCCAAAGAATAAAATGTAAACCTGGCGATAAGTATTGAGCTTTCATCCCAACTTCATCATTGATGGCAAAAGCTCTACCTGGAGCTAATTCCTTTCCTAAAAACTTTCTTTCAATTATTGCTATCTCTTCAGCACCCACATTTATTAGAAACTTAGAGATAAGAAGTACTAACAATAAGATGGGGATTAAAATAAGAATAAGCATACTAGGTTGTAAAAGAAATTCCACGTAATTTTCTCCTCTATCATTTTACTGAATTCTAGTTTATTGTGCTCAAACAAATTTTAGTTCACAATGTCATATTTTTGACTGGGCGATGGATTGAAGACGAAAAACTAGGTTAAGAAAGTCAATCTCACTTCGATGAGATTGACTCAAATCAGTTACTGTTTAATACACAAATTGTTGCATATTTATTCTTTGACTGAAATTAGTCCTCAGATATAAAACAGTAGAAATAAGGAAATGAAGACAATGAAAAATTCAAATAATTCAGGCCAAAATATGTCAAGTAAAGAAGTTAGAAATTCATTTATTAATTATTTTAAGAAACAAGGTCATACTCATGTTGCAAGTTCCTCATTGATCCCTGAAAACGATAACACATTGTTGTTTGCAAATGCTGGAATGAACCAGTTTAAAAATTTATTTTTAGGATTAGAAAATAGAGACTATAAAAGAGCGGTGACTTCACAAAAATGTGTCAGGGCCGGTGGAAAACATAATGACTTGGAAAATGTTGGTTTCACAGCTAGACATCATACTTTTTTTGAAATGTTAGGTAATTTTTCTTTTGGAGACTACTTTAAAAAAGAGGCTATTCATTTTGCCTGGGAATACCTGACCAAAGATTTAGGTTTAGATAAAAATAAATTGTATGTAACTGTCTTTCAAAACGATGATGAGGCTGCCGATATTTGGCATCAGCAAGAAGGAATTCCCAAAGAAAGAATTTTTAGATTTGGTGAAAAAGATAATTTTTGGAGAATGGGTGATACAGGTCCGTGTGGGCCTTGTTCAGAGATTTTTTATGATCGTGGCGAAGAGTATGGTAAAGTTAAAGATCCTTTTAAGTCTATAGAAAGTGGAGAAGATCGTATCATAGAAATTTGGAACTTAGTTTTCATGCAATTCTTTGAAAAAGCTCCAGGTGTTATGGAACCATTACCTAAGCCTTCTGTTGATACTGGATCTGGCCTTGAGCGTGTAGTTTCCGTGGTTCAAAATAAATTAAATAACTATGACACCGATGTTTTTAGACCGATGATTGAAAGAGCATGCAAGGTAGGTTCTTTTGATTACATAAATGATTTGAAAATTTTAGCAAGCAATAAAGAACAAAGTGAAAAGACTGCAGCGATGAGAGTACTTGCCGATCATTGTCGTTCTGCTGGCTTTTTAATTGCTGATGGAGCTTTGCCATCCAATGAAGGACGTGGATATGTTTTAAGGCGGATCATGAGGCGAGCAATTCGTTATGGAAGAAAGTTGTCAGATAAATCATTGCTTTACCCTATGGTTGACGAACTTATTCTTTCTATGTCTGATGTTTATCCTGAGTTAGCCCAAAGAAAAGAACACATTTTATCAACAGTCAGAGATGAGGAAACAAGATTTTTACAAACTCTAGATACTGGGTCTGATATTTTAGAAGGTGAAATTCAAAATTTATTAAAACAAGGTAAAAAGAAGCTGTCTGGTGAGGTTTTATTTAAACTCTATGATACCTATGGATTTCCTGTGGATTTGAGTCGTTTGATTGCTGAAGAAAAAGGGGTACAAGCAGATGAAACTGATTTTGAAAAACTTCTAGAGCAGGCAAAGATTAAAGCTAAAGCTTCATGGAAGGGAAGGTCGATGGATACAGACCAAGCTCATCTAATTTCTTTAGCTTCGGAATTTTCACAAAAGCATCAACAAACTCAATTTCAAGGGTATATTTCCTTAGATGCAACAGCAAGAGTTATTGGCTTGTCTAATGGTCATTCAAAAGTCGATTCTTTAACAGAAGGTCAGACGGGATATCTCATTTTAGATAAAACCTCTTTTTATGCAGAAGGAGGAGGGCAGGCGGGAGATAAGGGGCTAATTATTTCTGCAGAATCACAAACTCAGCTTAGAGTTACGAATACAACTAAAGTTAATGATGTCTTTTTACATGCTATTGAGGTTGTAAAAGGAAAATTGAAAGTAGATGAGAAAATAAATACAAAAGTTGATGTTAAAGTTCGTCGCCAAACAGCAGCACATCACTCGGCAACACATTTGCTTCATGCTGCTTTGAGAAAGACATTGGGAACGCAAGTGACACAAGCTGGTTCTTTAGTTGATGAGCAAAAGCTACGTTTTGATTTTACATACAATAAGCCACTTACTCCAGAAGAGATTGAAAAAATTGAAGCTTTAGTGAATGAAGAAATTTCATTGGCCTCTCCAGTAAGTACTCATTTAATGACACCATCTCAAGCTCAGGATTTTGGAGCACTGGCATTATTTGGGGAGAAGTATGGTGATCAAGTGCGAGTTTTAAAAATGGGTGATTTTTCTTGTGAGCTGTGTGGTGGTACACATGTTAATAATACTTCTGAAGTTCGTGTTTTTAAAGTGGTTTCAGAATCTGGGGTTAGCAGTGGAGTTCGCAGAATAGAAGCTTTAGCAGGGGATTTAGGTTTAAGTTATTTGTTTAAAAATTTGCTTGAGAATCAAAAAGCAAAAGCTGAAGCGCAAATTCATGAAGGTTGGGAAAGTTTTTTAGAAAGAGAAAAACTAGAACTTCCTGTCTGGATTGAAAGTAAAAAGAATGAAATTAAACTCTTAGAAAAACAAATCAAAAAAATGAAGTTGGATCAGGTAGATTTAGAGAAAGTAGTAGAACAAAAGTTTGCAGCTAATAGCAGTCATCAATTTGTTGTGTTTCAAGTTGCCTCAAGTGAAAGAGATTCACTATCAGAAATTGCGGACAGAGTAAAAAATAAAATTCAGTCAGGCATAGTTATTCTTTTAGGAGAAGCAGAGGAGTCAACACCACTAATAGTTTCTTTAAGCAAGGATGTTTCAGCAAAATTAAAAGCCGGAGATATTGTGAAGAGTTTGACTCAAAAGTTTGGTGGAAAAGGCGGGGGAAGGCCAGATTTTGCTCAAGGTTCTTTAACTTCAGCCTCACTAGTTGATGTGAAAAACTATTGCCAAAATAATTTTTAAGTAATTTGGCAACGCGACTATTTTTTTAGATAAAAATTCCTAAAGACTGAGCCTTTTGAACCCATTCGTGTTCAGGAGGTACTAATCTTGGAGCTTGCATAAGATTGCTAATTGGAGCTGTTTGTATTTGTCCATTTCGATAGACAACTGCCTTATTCCAATTTTCTGCCAACACTAATTTAGCGGCTTCGACTCCCATGTTGAGAGTTAAAAAGCGATCAGTGGTTGTTGGGGCATGTGATCTTTGTAGGTGTCCAAGAATTACATGACGAGCTTCCCAATTTAATTCTTTTTCCAGCCAGCGAGCCATTAATTCTGAAACACCACCAAAGCGTTCTTTTTCCGGTGAGTTTGAAACTTGAAACGCAACAGTGGGTTGTTCACCGATGGCAACAGATCCTTCTGAAATTGCAATCATAAATCCTCTTTGAAGATGCTGTTTGTGTTTTATAAAACTAAGCAAAGCTTCTTTGTTGAAAGGTCTTTCTGGTATCAGGATAGCATCAGCATAACTTGCAAGTCCTCCACCTAAGGCCATCCAACCAGCAGTTCTACCCATGGTTTCGACGATAATAATTCGGCGATGTGCTTGAGCTGTATATCGAAGAGAATCAATGGCATCACTCACAACGGAACAAGCTGTATCAAAACCAAAAGTAAGTTCCGTTCCAGACAGGTCATTGTCTATAGTCTTAGGAACTCCAATAATAGGTATTTTTTGCTCAAATGGTCTTAGAGCTTGAAATGTACCATCACCACCAGCAACGATAAGACCATCTAAATTTAGATTTTCAAAACACTTCAAAAATTTTTCTTCGTAGCCTTTAGTCGAAGATTTATTTGAAGTTCCTAATAATGTCCCAGATTCAGAATGGATACCAAGAACTTTATCTAAAGTGAGTTGAATAAGGTCTTGATTAAAAATACCTTCAAAACCATCCTTAATCCCATAAACTAAAAAATTATTTTGGATTAGTGTACGAGTACAGGACTCGATAATTCCATTAAGTCCGGGGGCATCTCCCCCTCCAGTAAGAAGTCCTATAGATTTTTTTTTCATTTTAATCCTTAATCGCTAGGTCATCACGTCCTAGGGCTTGGGTTAATTTTATAAATTGGTTAATCTATAAATAATAACTAAAATTATTATTATGTCTAAAACAAATTCACTGAAATTATGTATGGTACTATGTTTATTTTTTTTACTTTCATGTCAATTAGTTCGTCAAGAATCTATTGTCGGAAATTCCCCGAATAGAAATATTGCTTGGGATACTGATACTGTGAAACCGAGTGAGTTTAGCCAGGTACAAAGAATATTTGATAGCCGTTGTGTTGCTTGCCATGCATGCTACAATTCACCTTGTCAGTTGAATTTGACAAGTTATGAAGGAGTTCTAAGAGGAGCTAATAAAAAAAGTATGTTTGATTTTGAGTTTGCTGACCGTCAGCCGACGAGACTAGGAGTTGATGCTAAATCTACTAAAGAATGGCATTCTAAAAAATTTGGATTTTATTCCGTTGTTGAAAATCTTTCTTCCTATGAAAAACAACAACTGGAGCCTACATCTGTTTTATGGAAAATGATAGATTTAAATAGTAATGTGTCCACTCAATTCGTCCGCCAACAAGGACCATTTGAATATGAAAAGAATGCTTTTTGTCCGACGGTTAAAGAGCTATCAATATACGAAGGTAAGACACAAGGCTTTGGTGATAGTATAAATCAACTTGGGAAAGTTTATTACGCAAAAGGAATGCCTTATGGCTTACCTCCATTATCAGAATCACAGGCTGGGATAATAAAGTCTTGGCTGCAAAAAGGGTTTTCGGGGTATTCTCTACAAGAGCAAGAACAAAGAGCTACAATTACTGAAAAGAATAGGCAAATTAGAGATTTTGTTGAAAATTTTTTGAATTCATCAAATCCCTATCAAAAAGTAGTTTCAAGATACATTTATGAACACATTTTTTTGGCACATATTTACTTTGATGAAAACAATAGGGAGTTCTTTAGGTTAGTAAGATCAAGTAAACCACGTAGTGAAATTGGATCAGATGAAGAAATTTTTGAAATCGCAACTAGGAGACCAACAGATAATCCAGAGAGAAAATTTTATTATTTATTTAAAAAAATAACAGAAACAATTGTTCAAAAAAATCATATTTTATATGGAATAAATTCTGAAAAAATTAATTATTGGATTCGAATTTTCGAAATTGATAAAAATAAAGAAACATCACTTATAATGCCATCCTATGATAGTGAAAAGTCTTTAAATCCATTTGCGACGTTTAAAGATCTACCTTTAAAAGGTAGATTTCGATTTTTATTAGATGACAATTTTTATCATATTCAATCTTTTATTCTAGGACCTGTTTGTCGAGGTCAATTAGCTGTTGACTCTATTGAGGATCATTTTTGGGTATTTTTTATGTCTCCAGAAAGTGATCCTATGTTAAAAGATGGTGGAGAGTTTATAAATAGTAATGTGAAATTAATTGGTGCTGCTGGGGTTGCTGGTTCATCTTTTGAGCTGAATATGAATCGCAATTTAGGTGAGTTTAGAAAAAAAAGAAAAGAGCTTTATAAGAATTTTGTATTTGATAAAAAAGTCTTATGGTTAGGAGATGAGGATGGGAATTACAAATCAAATAAGAAAAATAATTATCCCGTTTTAACAATTTTGCGACACTTTGATAATGCATCAGTTTTAAAGGGCCCCCTTGGAAGCGTACCTAAAACAATTTGGCTTATTGATTATCATATATTTGAAGATATGTATTACAATCTAGTGGCTGGCTATGATTTATTTTCTGGAAACTTTCATCATTTAAGAACGCGATTTCATATGGATGGTTCACGAGTTAATGGTCAAGATTTATTTTTGGGTCTTTTGCCTGATCCATATAGGTCAATTCTTAGGGAGTCTTGGCATGTGAATTATAAAAAATCATTTGATCCAACAAATGTTATCAGCAAAGGATTAAATAAAATTCTAGCAGGTGATATTGTCGAAGCCTTTCCATCTAGAGAATCTAAAACAAAGTGGTTTACTTCAGATGAAATACTTTCTGTAACTCAAGAGCATAAAGCATCAATTGATGGCGCTAATCAACTGAAGAAAAGTTTATTAACTAAAATGATAAAAGATATCGGGAGTAAAAGGTTACATCAAAAATTTATCGAAGAATGTTGTAGTCCATGGCCTAATAATCAAATATTTTATCCTGAAAATACCATTGATTTAGAATTTAAAAAAATATCTCGTTTACGAAGTGATCAGTTTGATTCATTACCAGATGTCACTTATATTTTATTAACAGATGCAGACTCGGGAAAAGGAGATTTTCCTGTTTATACTTTAATTAACAATAAGCAACATTTTAATTTAGATCAGATGAGTAATGAATCAGGAAGACGAGATTTCAAAAATGATTATTTAACTGTTTTTAAAGGTATGGTAGGAAGTTTTCCAAATTTATTTCTAAAGCTTAAAAAGAATGAATTAAATCAGCTGATAAAAATGATTCAAAAAATTGCTAGATCAACTAATCAGATTTCCCTACTTGCTAACCCTGTATGGCAGGAGTTCTATAAAAGTGAATGGGTTGTAAGTCGTTTTAGTCCTGATTTTTGGGAAGTGTACGACCAACTCCATCAAATTCAGAATAATTATCGATTCTTGGAAAGTGGAGTCATCGATTTAAGTCATTATAGCTATTTTGATGAGAATGAGGAAAAAGTTTATCGTTAGAAGCTTTTTTTCCTCAGTTGACCTTATGTAAAAAATCAAGACAACAAGACCAAAGCAGTTTTTAGATTCTAAAATTAAATACAATTTTTTTAATAAAAAATACAGGTTAAAAGTTTCTGTCGAAAAGTTCGTCAAACTATAACGGCACTTTGTAAAGAGCTTTGACACCTTTTTTCACTTAAAATGAATTTATATCTAGCTCACAGTTGGAACGGATGTCGCAGTATGACCACTTGAAAGATTGTTGCACTGGAATAAATGAAATCAATTTCTGTGGTTTGCATGATATCCAAGAGTTATAAAATAATAAATTTTTAGGGTGTAAAAATGAAGAACTTAGTTATTTTTTGTTATATCATTATAGCTTGCTCTAATTCAGTTAGAGCAACCGAGGTAAACTCCAATATTTGTGCTGGTGAATTTTCACCTGCAACATTAATAGTTCGTGAAGTAAATGAATGTTCTGAAAGTGAAATTAATCAGAATTACCTTAAAATTTTAGAATTAGAAGATCATGTCAAAAGGGATCAAATTTATCTCCAGAAACTTAAAGAGCAGTCGGGTAGAAATAAAGTTAGTTATAATCAAGTTGTTTTTGTTGAAACACATTATTTAACTATGGCGTGGTTAAGTCTTGGTTCTGGTGTCATTAGTGGATTAGGCTATGTTATGCATGGATTAACAGAAGGTGGGAAATTATTCCCTAATTCATCTAAAATTTTTAAGGGTTCAGTTATCACATTAATTTTGAGTGAATTATCACATATAGCTGCTAAGGAAGAAAAATCAAGACTTGAAATTGAGTTTAAAGATATTCCCCTGCTCGAGAAAAGTATAACAGCAATGAGATCTGAGATTCAATTGAGGAAAAAAGCAATTGAAATTGCTTTGAAAATTAAAAGTTTTAAAAGTAAATAGTTGTCTTTTTTTAGAAAGTTTTCATGGTGAGAGTAGTTGTTTTTATTTTTATAATAGTTAAATTTACCACCTCATTTGCTTTGGATATGACTCCCAATGGAATTTATCGGGCGACAAAAGAAGCTTGTCTGGAGTTAGCAGATAAAGATTTGAACTCATCGGCATATGATAGGATTGCAGCTGGGTATTTTCCCACGCGTGACTATACGGAAATGATGACATTTATTCGGAGTGAGAGCTTCAAGAAAGCAATCAACGATTTTAATTTTTCTGAAAATGTTGCCACTACAATGGTTCTAAATCAAAACGACTTCCATAGAGCTATAGCAGAGTGTGCTAAAGATAATAAACGACTTAAACAAATTTTTTTAGATTCAGTTATAAGATCTGATAAGGCGGGTAAGTCCCTTGCTATATTTATTATCTTTGTTGGTATAAAGGGTTGGTCTTCGATTTTAAAAAAATTTCCTAATGAAATTTCAGGATATTTCATTAACTTTCATAAATATCTAGTTACTTTTTTGGGGCTATCCTTTCTTGAAGGAGATAGTTCGAAGTCTAATATTCAGAAAATCGATCATACTCAACTTATCAAGCTCTTGGAAAATAAAAAAGATCATTTTCAATCGATTTTTCTATCAATTCAGGCGCAAATTTTTTCTGAACAGGAAAAGATTGAAAGATGTGGACAATGTTCAGATCTTGAACAGCTAAAGGTAAATCGTGAAGCTTTGATTGAGTTGCTCAACGCTGTAGATAAAAGCAAAGCCCAGGAAAATTTAAAGATGCCCTAGCTTTAGATTGATATTCCATATTTATCCAACTTTTTTGAAATTCTATAAAATTTATCTAATTCTGAAAATTTATTATGATGAGAATGAGGAAAAAGTTCATTGTTAGATTTCTTGAGCTTCCCTAGCTAGTTCTTGTTCTGAGGCTATTTGTTCTTGCATATCTTTATTGATTTTTTCAAATTTAATAAGCGAACCTTTGCCAACCCCAGGACAGAAATTAACAACTTCTTTTTTCCAGGCTTTGGCGCTCATAACCTCTGGCCAAAAGGGCCAAGTTCGGCACTGAGTTGGTCTTGCCTCATAAATAGAGCACTTTTTATTTTTCAAAAAATGACAGTCGGGATTGTTTGGAGTTTCGATTAAATGCCAGAAACCATTTGTTCTTTGGCAAAATCTTTTAGTAAATTGAGAGGTTGTTAATTCAAGATGTTTTGCCATGCGTTTTCTGTCGGAAAGCGTTAAAAATACGAAGCCAAATTCGCCATGTGAAGTGCAGCATTTACCGGATCCTTGGCATTCGAATTTGATTCCTTTTTCAAATAATTTAAGATCGATTTTTGTCTTTAACATTGTTAACCTCAAGAGCTTAAAGGCTTCTGTAAATAGGGTTCAAATAGTGTCTTAACTTCGCTAGGAACATAAATTTTTTTGAAAGTTTTTTTATCCACAAAGACGTGGGTAATTTGACACTGAGTCAGTGTTTTTCTTTGGGAAGCACCTTCTTCTATGAACTCGTACACTGAGGTAAAACTTGAGTCACTGATTTTGTTAAGGCACAAATGAACCTGCATGATTGTCCCAGGTTTTATAGGTCTTAAAAAACTAGCTTCGGAATTGACAATAGGAATAGCCCAGTCCTGATTTTCGAACCAGAAAACCCACTTGGGATTTAAACTCAAAAGCCAAGACTCATAAACACGATGGCAAATATCCCAGGTATTAGCAAAAAATAAGATTCCCGCTGGGTCACATTGGTCGAAGCTGATTTGATGATGGTAGATATAATTCATATTTGTTTTAACTGAAGTATTGTGTTAAATCCATTAAATCTCAAGGAGAATTTTCTGTTTAATAGTCATGATTTAAAAATATATAGTCCCAAAGATTTTCCTTCTTATTTGCCTAAGTTAAATAATCTGTATGATGATCTTTTTTCTGGAGGAAAAGGCTTTAGAGCCAAGCTAGTCAAGTGGGTTGGGGAGAGTTTAAGACTTTCTCGTGAAGCAGAACATTTATTGGCTCAGACCATTGAATTTATTCATAATGCTTCTTTGCTTCATGATGATCTTGTTGATCGATCCCATCTTCGTCGTGGTAAACCTGCTGCTTGGACAAAATACACTCCAGAGTATGCTGTTCTTGCTGGTGATTATTTGTTAGCAAGAGTAATGGTTAACTTGTCGCAGTTTGGAAATATCAAGTTGGTTCAATACACTGCGGAAATGATTTCAGACTTACTTGAGGGTGAGTGGTTGCAAGATTCTGTTGTGGGAGATTTTTTTGTTTCTCCTCAACAGTTGGATCTTATTCATGAACTAAAAACTGCGTCTTTATTTAAATGGTGCTTAAAGGCCCCTTTTATTGCAGCTAAAAAAGAAGACCCAGAATTATTAGCAATTATTGATGAGATGGGTTCTTTGTTGGGATTACTTTTTCAACGTAGTGATGACCTTTTAGACTATGATATCAGAAATGCGGAGGGAAAGGCTGTTTTGGGTGACCTTAAATCTAAGTATTTGAATTCTTTTGGCGCTTTTATCTGTCAGGGCAAGTCTAGAACTGAAATTGACAATATCGTTAGAAGCCAGAATTTAGAAACCTTCTTTCAAGCCGTTGGTGGAAAACACTTTTTCGATTTAAAACTTAAAGAATTCGATGAAATGAATAGTCAAAAGATCGAACTATACTTTCATCATATGTCTCGTTTGAAAGAAAAACTAAATAATGATGAACAAGATATGATTAACTTTTTAAGCCCTTTACCTGATTTACTATATTGGAGAAAGAAACCAGGATGAAGCGCCTTTACACCGTAAGTAAGAAATCTCAAAATTTTGAAAAGTATTTAGACGGGACATTCTCAGCTACAGATGTCGCATTGGTGTTAGAAACTCATAATTTGAATTCTTTAGAAGAAAGTATTACGTTTGAGATTAAAAATAGAGATCAAATTGTAAAACCAAATTGGTTACAGATTTTGCTGACTTTATCAAAACCATATAAGTTTATTTATTTATTTTTTCCTGTGTTATTTATATTATTAGATTTTCTAATTCATGGAGTTGAATTTGATCAGCTAACGACGGTATTATCGGTGATATCTGCTATACTCCTTTTTTTAGGCATTAACTTGATGTCTGACTTTAGAGATCATTTGCAAGGTTTTGATCGAGTCAATGAAAACCACAAATCAAAACCTATTTTTTTGGGATGGGTCAGAGCTATTAGGGTTAAACAAAGTGCTTTGTGTTTGATTTTTTTATCATTCCTATTTTCTATCCCAGTATTGATTGCTTTTCCAAGGTTGTTGTTTATTGTTGTGATAACGGGAACTATTATTTTTTATAGTCTTTTGAGGAGAAAGAAAAGCTATAGAGATCATTTATTTGGAGATGTTTTTTGGGCAATTTTGGTTGGACCATTACTATCTACGGGAATGCAAGTCGCTTTTTCTGGAATTGTTCAGTTAAAATATTTTTTATTTGGTTGTGTTTGGGGAATTCTAATTTTCTTTAGAATTCAAATCTCTAATTTTGAACATATATTATCGAGTTCATTGGCAAAAGTTAAAAACTTAGTTAATTACTTTGGATTTGAACATTCAAAGAAGTTTCTTTTTTCAATCTGGACATTATTCTTGCTAAGTTTTGTTTTTTTTCAAGCAGCATTTCATCACTGGTTAATCTGGATGGGGACTGTTTTAATAATCTTTTTTATGGGATATAAGCAGTTTAGGTTGTTATATAAATTATCATCTCCTTCAGGATCTGAGATGAAGATAGTCAATGAAGGGTTGAAAGTCTTGTGGGCTAGTATGATTATGCTATGGCTGGTGCAGATTGTTTTTGAATACCTAATGATTATTTCAGGAGCAAATTTTATTTGAAATCTATTTTTATTGAAACAGATACATTGGAGTCTCAATTAAAAGCGAAAGATTTTTTAAGACCTTTCTTTGAAATTCAATGTTTTTCAATAAATTTGAATTCAATAACGCAACAGACTGATAGCATGTCTAAACGATATTTTAAAAAAAAAATTGAAGAGTTTAAAAAGCAAACACAAAAAGATAATTTTTTCTATTTAATTCATGAGAAAGATAAATGGATTTTATTAGATGAAGAGCAAAACTCTTTGATGATTGATTTTGATGAAGATCACTTGAATTATCGACGTAAGTCAGCGGGAAAAAATGATTTGCTACTAAAAGCTATCGGAAAAAAAAGTGAAAATATTTTGGACGTAAGTTGTGGACTTGGAATTGATAGTGTTTTTCTTTTAGGTCAGGGGTTTACCGTCGAATCTTTTGAAAGAAATCCATTAGTTTATTTTTTGCTGGAGCAAGCGAAAACAAGTTCATCTAGAAATGAAATTAAATCTTGGCCAATATACTTTTTAGACTCACAAAGTGATAGTTTTGATGAAATTGTTAAGCAGAAAAATTTTGATGTTATTTATTTTGATCCTATGTTTCCTGAAAAAAAGAAAACGGCATTGTCTAAACAAGAAATGCAGCTTTTTAAAAATTTAGTTGGATCTGATGAGGATGCTATTGAGATTTTAAAAAGACTTCTTATGTATGGAAAAAAAGTCGTTGTTAAGAGGCCTCTTCGAAGTGAATATTTACTAGAAAAGCCAAAAATGACTTTTGAAGGTAACTCCATTCGTTTTGAAGTTTATTAGTCAATCAAGGAGAAAACGCAGATGTTATTGTTTTTTGGTTTTTATGTAGTTATTTTATTTCTTTTTTACCAATTAAATATTCTTTTGAATAGAGTTGAGAAAAAATTTTTTTTCCAGTTTCTGACGTCTGATTCTGAAAAAATAAAAGACTGGATCCTGCCTCTAGTTAGCCTTAATTTTTTAGGTACTCAATTTGTTCCAAGAAACAGAGAACTTCTACTTTTTTGGCGTAGCCAAATTTGGAGTCTAAAAAAATTTTTATTTGCGTCAGCACAGACACTATTTTCATATTTTTGGTTAATTTTAATTTTAGTTATTTTGTTTGAAATTAATAGTGGCTATATTTTTGTTATGGTTGCTTGTATTTTTATAGTTGATCACCTTTGTATGCAATTTTTTAAGCAGCTAAATGTAAAATGGTTGTCTTATTTTATTGAGATACTAGTAGTATTAGGAATTATTTTATTTTTTATTGAGCAGGTTATTCGTTTGGCTCCAGTTTATTTACCATATCTAGAAGAGACTGGAATTGTTTTTTATTTGACTGATTCAGCTATTCTTAATGGTTTGGGACTTTTATTTATGACATTTGTGTTAGGATTTTTTTTGCCAATTCAAGGTTTTGGTTTAATCTTAGGATTATTTTTGTATTTGAATTCGCAAATCTCTTACGTCAATTTAGCATTTTTGATTTCTGGAGAATCTTTTTTTTGGATTTTTCAGCTGGGTTATTTATTTTATAAATCTGGTAAAAATTATTTCAAATATACTTATAGACTGGGATTTTATCTAATTTTATCTCAGTTAGCGTTTCTATTTTCAGCCTATTTGATCAAAAGTAATTTTTTATTTAACGGTGGCTATGGAGATTTTTATTCATTGAAATTAAATTTTTTATCTTTGGTGGTTTTGAATTTAGTTCTAAAATATTTTACTTTTATGATTTGGGGGCATTTTAATTCAGCTTTGCCGAAAGGTGAAATTTTAATTACTGACAAGACTTTAGTTGATGAGAAATTTATTTATTTTGATGAAAAATCACTTTTTTGGATTTATCAAAAGCTAGATCAAAGACTAAAAAAAATACTTCAATTTCAACTAGAATTAAATGAGCATAATAAGGATAAAATTCCTTTATTTACGCTAGAAAAGTTTGATAATGAGAGAGCTGTTCTGAACGATTTAGTTCAAGTAATTAATGTCAGATTGAAAGAGTAAAATGAGTGACAAAAAAGATGAGCTGATTCAAAAACTTCAAGATGAGTTGAATGAGAGTAGAGCTGAATTATCTATTTATAAAAATAGAGTTAAGCAGTTAAATGTGGAGTTAGAAAAAATTATAAATAATATCGGCCGTGATTTGCAAAACACACTAAAACTGCAAAAGCTTCTTTCTCCGACAGAAATACCTAAAATTTCAGGGTTTGAGATCAGTTCCAAATTTATTCCTGGAGAGAAAAAAGGTAGTAATTACTTTGATATCTTTGATCATAGTGACAAGCTGAAGTTCAGCTTGTTACTTACAAGTTGTTCAGGATACTCTATTTCTTCTTTATTACTATCTGTATTGATGAAACTAACAGGTTCCGTCGAAGCTAAAAGAGGAACTTCACCACAGCAATTAATTAATAAAGTCTACAGTGAACTTAAAGATTTTATGAGTGACGAAGATAAAGTCTCCATATTTTATGGAACTGTAGATAAACGAGATTATCTGTTTAATTATGCTTCAGCAGGAAGTTTTTTAGCTTATCATCAGCTTCATGATAGAGAAGTCTTACAGAAGTTAAGTTGCCAAAATCCCGCGCTTGATAAAAGGTTTAACACAGAGTTGCAATTAAACACTTTAAGTTTGGGTTCCAAGGATAGACTTATTTTAATGACTGATGGAATTTTATTGAACCACAATTCAAAAAAAAATCCATGGAATGAGGAAGAATTGAAAGAAAGTATTTTGGGAGCCCCAAGAAAAGGTGTGCATGAAGTTCGAAATGAGATTTTATTTCAAAATGAAAAATTCTTAGGTACAGATGAAAGAGATTTTGATGTCACAGTTCTTATCACTGAAGTCAAGGATGCTGTCATAAAACTTGCGACAGAGTGACAACTTTGTTATTTTACTTTCAGAGTCTTTTTGGTAGGACTAGATAAAAAACTAACTTTAGTGAATAAAAAATAGAATTAAAGATCTAGAAATATAAAACAGCTAATTGATAAGAAAGGTAATTATGGCTACAGAAGTGCAAAATTATGAAGGAGCATTAGATAAGGGTTTAGAAGGAGTTGTTGCCTGTACGACATCAGTTTCATCTATTATTGAGAATACATTAAATTTTAGAGGCTACACTATTGAAGATTTATCACAAAATGCATCTTTTGAAGAAGTGGTCTACTTGCTTTGGAATGACAAACTTCCTAATAAATCTGAACTAGCTGCTTTTAGAGCTGATTTAGACAAAGAGATGAAACTAGATGCAGCCTTTATTCAAGTTTTAAAAGGTATTCCAACTAAAGTTCATCCTATGGCTTGGCTAAGATCAGCAGTCTCTTTATTAGCTCATTGGGATGTGGATGCTAATGACAATTCGCACGCAGCGAACTTGAGAAAGTCTCTTAAATTAACCGCTAAAATGAGCTCTATCGTGTGCGCATACGATGCTATAAGAAATGGTAAAGATCCTGTACAACCAGTTGCAGGTAAATCAATTGCTTGGAACTTCATGTATATGCTTGGTGGGGGAAAAGAGCCCGATGCTGAGTTAGTTAAAATTTTTGATACTTGTTTAGTTTTGCACGCTGATCATGAATTAAACTGTTCTGCATTTGCAACTAGGGTTACAGCCTCTTCATTGTCTGACTTGCATTCAGCAGTAGTTTCTGCAATTGGAGCCTTGAAAGGTCCACTTCATGGTGGTGCCAATGAACAAGTCATTCTTATGTTGAAAAAAATTGGTACTTTAGAAAAAGCACAACAATTTGTTAAAGATGCTTTAGATGCTAAAGAAAAAGTAATGGGAATAGGACACAGAGTCTATAAAAATGGTGATCCACGAGCGGCTTTATTAAGAAAATTTTCAGAAAAATTGACTCAAAAAATTGGAGAGCCACAATGGTATCAAATGTCTTCATTAATTGATGATACTATGTACAAGGAAAAAGGTTTAATGCCAAATGTCGATTTTTATTCTGCTACTGTTTACTATTCTATGAAAATACCAACTGATTTATTTACTCCTGTGTTTGCTATTTCTAGAATTGCTGGATGGTGTGCTCATGCTTTTGAGCAATACGCAAACAACAGAATTTATCGTCCACGTGGAAAATGGAATGGTAAAAATGGTTTAAAATGGCAAGATTTAGATAAACGATAATCTATTAAGGAAAACATATGGCTAGTGTATTTACTAAAATTATTAATGGGGATTTACCTTGTTATAAAATCTTCGAAGATGATTTAACGCTTTCTTTTTTAGCGATAGACCAAGTGACAGAGGGGCATACCTTGGTTATTCCAAAGATGGAAGTGAATCACTGGCTAGATGTTCCAGAAGAGATTTATTTAAAGATCCACGCTAATTCTCAAAAAATTGGTAAAGCGGTTAAGCTTTTTACCAAGGCAGAACGAATACTAACTGTGGCCGTGGGGTTTGAAGTGCCCCACTATCACTTACATTTGATTCCAGCATGGTCTATGGGTGATTTGGATTTTAAAAAAGGCAAAAGATTAGATCCTCAAGAAATGGAAAGAATCCAAAAAGGTATTGTCGCTCAATTAAAAGCTATTGGATAAGCTAGTGATTTTCAATATAAGGGAAGCTATTTCCCTCATCTAGTCTCCAAATATATTTAAAGTCCCAGTCTTTATAAGTTTTTTTCGATTTAAATGACTCTTCTTCTAGAGGAGTACCAAATGAGTTGGTGCAGTTCGAACAGGAGCCTTCGGCAAGGTAGAAGGATTGATTTAAATCGATGAGAAAATTTTCTTTATTGCCAATAATAGGTCCACCAGAGGTATTTCTTGCTAGTTGAATTGATGAAATTGCAAATGAACTTTGGATAAGTGAGTTATTGCTTTTCAGGCTACCAACTAGGCCACCGATATTTTGAGTACCTTCAATTGTACCCCAAAAAAATGAGTTAATTACACTAGATTTTAAAAGACTGCTAGATTTTATCGTACCTATTAGTCCACCAATGCTCTCTTGATTTGAGTTATCTATGTTGATATTGGATTTTGAGAATAAATTTTCCATAAATGTGTTTTCAGCTTTTCCAATAACTCCTCCAACATCCTTTGCGTTTCCAGTAATTAAAAGTTGAACTACAACTTTTTTTATTTCTCCTTGATACGATTCGGCGATCAGACCTCCAACAGTGGAAAACTCATTATCACTAAATAGTTTTCCTTGAATAAGAATATTTTCTAAGTAAAAAGGTTTCAGTCCAATCGCAGTACATACGAGTCCTGATAATTTGGAAGTAGACTTTGAATTATTTAAGGATGAAAACTCAACTTCTTGTAGAGTTAAGTTTTTAATAACTCCACCATTAATAAATGGAAAGAGACAAACATTTTCATCTGTTGTTCTAAGCTGTAAATTTAAAAGAAAATGATTGTCTCCCTCTAGAGCTCCTGTAAAACTCCAAGAGTTCATTGCAAATATGGGTTTAAAGTTATTTGTATTGGTCTGCCCAACATCCAAAAAATCAATATCCTTGGCGAGAATATTATCGTTACTTAAGTCCATAGATAAAAATTGTTCTTTATTATAAATAAAGATTGGTGACCCTCTAGAGGAGTTTGCCTTATAGATGATGGTTTCATCATATAAATCAGCTTGAGAAGCTCTTATATAGCGTGAAAGTCCTCGAATATTTATAAAGTAAGGTGTGTATTGGGTGTAATTGATAGTGACAGCAAAAGTGTTGTTAATGCAGTCAACTTTTATGGGTTGATCTATGTCACCACTAATGACTACTTGACCTTTTTGTGACTGACAATAGCCGGTTAAGCTCCAGCTTTGATTTTCAAATAGAACTCGATTTTTAACATCAGATTTATGATTAGATTTAAAAGAGAATTTTAATGTCTTAGGGTTGTCTTCATCTGAAGTATTAGGATTTTCAATTTGAGTTTCGTGTCGAGAATCATCGAGAATAATTCCCACGCTACTAATTTCTGCAGTAAAAGAACAGCCCCATAGAGCAAATAGAAAAATTGTTATTAGTGGTTTTAAAATGTAATTAATTGGTATCACTGTAAGTAATGGTTCGGATTTCTGATAAATGACTTTATGAGCTAGACTTTGGCCTCTCTCAAAATAAGACAGTTAATAAATATTAACACTCAGCTTAGTGAAAAAGTTTTAGAAGTTAAGTCTTAACCCGATAGGTAAATACCATTGATGAAACAATTTTATTTATATCCAGGACAGTTATCAGTATTTAAAGAGGAAACCGTAGTTTCAACTCTTTTGGGTAGTTGTGTGGCCGTTGCTCTTTATGATGAAACAACAAAGGTTGCAGGACTAAATCATTTTTTATTACCTGAGCCTACGCCTTTTGATAGTCTTTCTCCGCGCTATGGAACCTATGCCATTGCTCAGCTTATTAAAGAGTTAGAAGGATTGGGAGCAAATACGCATCGGTTAAAGGCTAAGATATACGGTGGTGCTAATGTTATAAATAATGTTCTTTCGGGGCCATCAATTGGCGAGCTAAATATCAAAAAAGCCGAAAAAATATTAAATCACTTACGAATTCCTATTGTTGAAAAAAATGTGGGTGGGAATAAGGCAAGAACAATAAAGTTAAACACCTATACTTTTGAGGTAGTTCTCCGATTTAATGATAAGAATGCCGCTTAGATTTTTATTTTTGAAATAGTCAGTGCCCTATAACTTTAAGTGATTACGGGGACATTTTTGTTTTAAAAAGCAGTTTTCACAATCTGGATTTCTTGCTTTACAATGTCTTCGTCCATGAAAAATTAAGTAATGGGAAAGCATAATCCATTCTTTTTTTTCAAATAACTTTTGAAGATCTAATTCAATTTTCTCTGGTGTTTTATTTTTACTAAAACCTAAGCGTTGGCTTAAGCGACTTACATGGGTATCCACAACAACACCATTAGGAATATTGAAAGCAACCCCCAAAACCACATTTGCTGTTTTTCTTCCAACACCAGGTAACGTTATCAAACTGTCAATATTTGGAGGAACCTTCGAATTGAAGTTCTGCACTAATAATTGGCAACAGGCTTTGATATTTTTAGCTTTATTTTTATAAAATCCGGTTGGTCTTATCCACTTTTCAAGGTCAGTTAAAGAGGCTTCGGCTATGTGGTGTGGAGTTGGAAACTTTTTAAAAAGCGCTAGAGTCACTTTGTTCACTCTTTCATCAGTGCATTGCGCAGATAGAATGGTAGCAATTAGTAATTCAAAGGAATTACTATGATTTAGCTCACAATGGGCATCGGGATAGTGTTTTTTAATAAGTTTAAGAGTCAAATGGGGTTTAGGGTCGGCCTTGTAAATAAATTACCCCTCTTTGTCGCCAAAATCACCGATGGCTTCTACTGGACAGCCTTTGAGAGCCTCTTCACAGGCTGCAACCTCAGCAGGGTTGGTAGGCTGTTTTTTTACAAATGCATGTCCATCTTCTTCATGCATAGCAAAATTTTCAGGAGCAGATAAAACGCAGGCATCACAGGCAATACAGGATTGATCAACGAATATTTTTCCAGGGACATTGTCTTTCCATTTTTGTGATAAATCAGCCATACGAACTCCTTTTTTGTGGACCAAGGTCATCTTTATCTTATTTTTTGAGTGAAGTCTAGGCTACAAGTAGAATTTACTTTATCACCAAAGTCTCAGGACTGGAGTCTTATAAATGTCGTAAAAATTCTATTTCTTAGCTCTGATCCAAATTTGTTGGTTATACTGTGATTATTAAGGGAGATACCATATGTTGGAAGGTCCTAAGAATCCAAGTGATAAGGAATTCAGTAAGGTTTTGGATTTTTTAAACAAAAGCTTACGTAAAGATTGCAGTTGGTCGATTGATAAAGAGTATCCGACGGCTTTAAATTTAAACAATCGCCATAATATGAACATAGTATGGGATGATCAAAACATTGTTTCCCACGCCGTTTTAAAACCACTTATAATTAAATCACCGCACGTGATCTATAAATTGGGAGCCATAGGCTCAGTTGTGACTGATGAAAATTACAGAAATCAAGGGTGGTCTACAAAAATTATTCAAAAATGCAATCAACTAGCTTTAGAGCAAAGTTGTGATGTGACAATATTGTGGACCAATCTGTATGAGTTCTATCAGAAAATGGGTTTCGAGCTTGCAGGCTATGAAATGTCTTTCGTTATTGATAAAGATTTTAGCTATGACAGAACGCTCTTCCGTTATTCATCTGAAAAAAATATTTCACCTGAGGCTATTGCCAAACTCTATTCACAACATACGGTTTCAACTGTGAGAACAATTGAAGAAATTAGGAAATTTATTCAAATTCCAAACACTCACCTTTATACGGCATGGAATTCTCAAGGAAATTTAGCCGCCTATGCTGTTGAAGGTAAAGGTATAGATTTACAAAATTATATCCATGAATGGGGAGGTAGTGTTCCTGCGATTGTAAATTTACTGGGATATATTAAAGATCAAAAGCCTAGTGGATTTACTTTTATTAGTCCAAAGACTTCAGTCAATTTGAATAGTAAATTAATAGAGCTTTCAACTATTAGTAATGTAGGCTATTTGGGAATGATCAAAATTATCAATTTTGATCAGCTATCACAAAAAATAAAAAAGGCATTTAGAAATTTAGGTGTTAGCGATATTGTTCTGGAAAAACATGCGGATTATTATTTATTTGGCTGTGGACAGGATCTATGCACGTTGCAAAAAGAAAGTGAGTTGGTTCAGCTTCTATTTGGTCCTGTTGAGTTTTCAGAACTAAATGTATTTCAAACGAACACAATTGAAAAATTAAAACTGATTCTTCCGCTTCCTTTTTGGGTTTGGGGATGGGATTCAATATGAGCCTAAAATTTTTACTTAATATTTTATTATGTGTCACGTGTGTAGGTTTATTTAGCTGTCAGCAAAATAAAAAATTAGAGGAAGATTTAGGTGATAAAGTTGTCACTGAGGACTATCAGAAAGTCGTCATAGAGTCGTGGGGTGATACAGAGTTAACTCAAATGAAAAAGGGAGATACGGCTTCTATAGATAAACTTATAGGAATTAATAATGGAGCATTGAGGCCATTTTACCAAAAAAGTATGACGATCACTGATGTTGAAACAAAATCTGATGTTACAGATTTTCATTTAGTCATTATGTCTAAAGAAAATGCTGATGGTGGAGAGGCAAAACTATCCACCAGAGAGCGTATTCTTACCATTAAAAATGATTCTCCAGCAAATTCCTCTGGCCAAGCATCTCAAAAAGATGCTGAGGATGAAATTCAAACGACTCCTTTTGAAAATTTTTTGTATGTAGTAAAACTTTGCAGTTATAGTTTTATTGAATGCTATAAGTTAAAAGTTGAAGACTTTAAGGAAGATCTTCCAATTGCAATGAAAAAAAGAAGTTGTGAAGGTTTTTCAGATTGCCAGTGGTCTGGAAAGAAAATTTCTATTGTCGTGAGAATGACTTCTAAAGATCAGCAAACGGGAGCAGAACAAAAAATTAATAATATTATTAGTTTTAAAATTGTAAAAAATATGCCCTATCTTTTCCGGATGGTAGAGTATTGTTTTGACGGATTATCTGAATACCAAAATCAAAAATTTCCAGTGAAAGTTTGTCAGTTTGTTACAGATTCACAACAAGGTAACTAGTCTTTATAGATGTTCAAATTAAGACGTTGTAAGCCATAAGTCTAATTTATTTCGATTTGATTGGATTTTCTAAATTTTTCTGAAATCACACCGAAGTAAATGGTAGATGAATATCAAAAGTGTGATTCCAAACAATCTCATTTCTCCTATCAAAACTTTAGACAAAGTTGATAGGATGATTAAGTCAGATTCAACTCATGACAGAGATGCCAACGGTCAACAAGCTTATGATCAAAATCAAAAACAACATGAGCCAATGACAGAAGAACAGCTTAAAGAGGCAATGGAACATCTTAAAAATTTGCCGTTCGTTAAAGAACACAAATGGCAAATACAACTTGTTGTTGAAGATGCTAAAAGATATGTCTTAGTTAAAGATAATTTAGGAGAAGTCATAAGACGATTTCCTGAAATTGACCTATGGACCCTGCCAGTAGATCTCGAGGATCGTAGAGGTCAACTTCTTAAAAAGTCTGCTTAAGTTGATTTTTTTCTGAAAATCTAAAATTTAATAAAAACTTCCTCTGCGGTATATGTAAACAGTTAAAAAGAATATCGCTTACTTTTTTGAGTCATAAAATCTGCAATAATTTTACCTGCTCCACTGGGAACTCTCACGGTGTGGGATAAGACATTCCTTGGTACATAACCAATGACTAACTCAGAGTTTAACTCTTTGATAGATTTTTTAGTAACTCCTAAAATCTCTGCTAACAGTTCAAGATCAGTTCCTCCAGGAACAGTCACATAGTCGTATTTTAGCGGATCTCTTTTTTCTAGGGAGCGAAATCCATACAAATTTGGAGCTTTGGTTATAAGCATTGCTGCTAAAATTTTAGGAACATAGTTTTGAGTTTCTTCAGGTAAAGCTTTTTTATGAATTAATGTCCAATAGTCTTTAGTTTTGTGTTTTTCAATTTGCCTTCTAAGGCCATTTTCACCCATGTTGTAGCTTGCTGCTACTAGGTACCAGGAGCCAAATTCGCCATACAAATCCTTAATGTACCTGATAGCAGCTTGTGTGCTTTTTCTGATATCTCTGCGTTCATCGAGCCACCAACTTTTTTTCAATCCATAACGTTGAGCAGTTCCTTCGATAAATTGCCAAGGCCCAACAGCATCAGCAATACTCACAGCTGAAGACGAAAAACCTGATTCTATCATTACCATAAAAGCCAAATCGGTAGGTAAGTTGGCATTTTGTAACTCATTTTGAATGAATGGTAAATATTTTGAAGAGCGTTCTAGCCACTGTCGAAACCATTTTGAGCCTTTAGTTTGAAAATAATGAACCCATTTAGAAACCTGTTTATTGTATGTAATCGGTAAATCGAAAATTAAAGCATTAGACTCTGAAGTTTTATTGTTTAGTGTTAATTCTTTCAACTTATTTTTTAGTGCTTCAGCTTCAGTGGTATTTTTTTGTTTCAAATAATCACTATTAATAACTGATTTTTTTTCAGAAAAATTTGAGGGCTCCTGAGAAGGAATAGCTCCCCAGGAGCAGATTGCAAAGAAGAAAACAAAAAAGCTTTTCATATTATTATTATTATCTATTTAAATGGCAACTAAGTTTAGAAAATCTTTTGACGGTCTGGTTTTAGTTATCGCCAAATTTCTTACAGGTTTAAAGACTGAACTGAATTGATTTAAAAGGATTTATTCAACATAAGATTTGTTTTTCTTAATAAGGTCTAGGTGGCCTTTAATTTGCTCATTTAAGTTCTTGTAAAGCATTAATAAACTATCAGTAAAGGATGTTATGAGTATAAAAGGTGTTTATACAGCCCTTAGTGGAGCTATGGCTCAAAATCTTCAGATGGATACAATTGCCAATAACATCGCAAATGTGAATACTCCAGGCTTCAAAAAAGACTCACAAGTTTTTAATGAGTATTTAACTGCAAATGAAAAACCACCATCAGTTATACAGGTTCCAAGAATTCCAGCAAGTATTGAAAGTTTCTATGACCTTCAAGGTGGTGATAAGAGTTTTGTTGATGCTAAGGGAACGTTTACTGATTTCTCTCAAGGTTCTTTAAAGCACACAGGTAATCAGTTAGATGTTGCAATTGATGGAAAAGGTTTTTTTGAAATTGCTACCCCTACAGGAGTCAAGTTAACAAGAACAGGAAATTTTACTTTAGATGGCAATGGTAGGTTAGTAACAAAAGAAGGTTTTTTTGTTCTTAAAGCTGGTGGAGAAGGTGAGGATCCAGAGGCTCGAAGTATCACTCTCAATGGAGCTCTTCCATTAAGTATAAATGATGCGGGTGATGTGCTTCAAGGTACTGATGTTATTGCTAAGCTATCACTTGTTGATGTTGAAAATAAGGATAGCTTACAAAAAGTTGGAAACTCTATGTACACGTTTAAGTCCAATCAACCTGCTGAGGTAGTGGCTTTAAAAAATCCATCAGTAAAAAGCGGCTTTTTAGAATCAAGCAATGTGAATATTGTCCAAGAAATGACAGACATGATCAAGACTCAAAGAATTTTTGAGAGTACGCAAAAAGCAATTAGTGCATACGATTCAATCAGCGATAAGTTAGTCAATCAAGTAGGAAAAACAAATGGTTAATGAGGTAATAAATGATTAAAAGTTTAAATACTGCAGCAACTGGAATGGCAGCTCAGCAATCAAATATGGATGTTATTGCAAATAATATTGCTAACGTTTCAACAAATGGTTTTAAAAAGTCTAGGGCAGAGTTTGAAGATTTAGTTTATCAAACTGCTAAAGAACCAGGAGTAGCTACAGGTGAGAATTCTTTTTCTCCTAATGGTGTTCAAACGGGGTTAGGAGTCAGAACAGCATCTATTCAAAAAAACTTTGAAACTGGTCAAGCTGTGATAACGAAAAATGCTCTTGATATTCAAATTGAGGGAAGTGGATTCTTTCAAGTGTTAACACCAGATGGACAGATTGCCTATACTAGAGATGGAGCTTTTAAAAAAGATCCTAGTGGAAAGCTGATAGATAAGAATGGTAATGTACTTCAACCAGAGATTACCATTCCTGCTGGAGTGAAAGGGCTTGATATTTCGGCTAGTGGTGAAGTGAAAGCGATTCAAGGATTGAGTGATACTCCTCAGATTATAGGGCAGATTGACATTGTTAACTTTGTTAATCCATCCGGCTTAAAAGCATTGGGAAAAAATTTATTCTCTCAAACTCCAGCTAGTGGCCAAGCTTCCACGACAAGACCTGGTCTTAATGGTTCAGGTTACTTAGCTCAAGGTCAGTTGGAATCTAGTAACGTGAATATTGTAGACGAAATGGTTAATATGATCACCGCTCAAAGAGCTTACGAGACAAATTCAAAAGTCATTCAAGCGAGTGATCAAATGTTACAATCAGTGAATAATCTAAGATAGAGGTTTTAATTGAAGACAAAAATAGCGGTATTTTTTTCATTTTTTTTCACACAATTGGTTTTTGCAAAAATGGAAATTGCTTTGGTAGATGAAGTAGAAGTAACCAAAAAAGAATCCTACAGTTTGTTCGACATAGTATATTTGAAAAAAGGGACAGCTCTTGAGCTAGAGTCGTTAAAAAAAATTAAAATTTTAGATTTAACAAAGTCAGAAATTATCAATGTTGTTCGTGATAACAAAGATAAAATACAATTAAAAGTGAATGATGATTTTAAAATTAAAACAACAAAAAATCTTTCTAGAGAAGAGGGAATAAGAAAAGTTAAGAACTATCTATTAACTCAATGTGATGAGTGTATTTTTGATATTCAAGTTACGCAATTAACTGAAAATTCTATGCTTGATTTTTCTCTCTCAGAAAGTGCCTTTCAGGGTTCTAGAGGCAGTTTTATGATTCCATTGAAGTCAACAACAAGTAAGCTAACGGGTTGGTTTGTGGGAACTTGGAAAACTTTTAAGAAAGTTCCAGTATTAAACAAATGGGTCGCTCAGAAAAGTAGGGTTATGGCAGAAGATTTGAAAGAAGAACTTAAAGAAGTTACTTTTTTTATGGATAAAATCCTGAGTAAAGAAGAGCTACTTGGTAAACAGGTTAATCGCGCACTTTCAGCAGGTTCAATTATAACCAGAGAAATGATTGTCCATGAAGCAGCAGTTAGGAAGGGAGATGCTGTTAAGCTGATTCTTAAAAATGGTGAGATTGAAATTGAAGTTCAAGGCTTTGCAGAATCTGATGGTCAGTATGGTGAAAAAATAAAAATTAAAACGGGATTAAACAAAATTATTACAGGAATTGTTTCAGAAAAAGGACAGGTAGTTTCAGAATGAAAAAGAATAATTGGAACTGGATCATTTTATCGTTAATTTCTCTTTCAATAACCTCACTCCTTTCTTGTGCTAATATGGGTGTGTCATCAGAGGTTTCTAGCGAAGATTTTGATTCTGGATTAACTAAATATAATGAAAACCCCAATTATGGGGTATGGGGACAACGTCATTATAAAAAGACTACTAAATCTCAGTTAGAAGAAGAATCTGATTTAGATAGTAAAGCAGGATCATTATGGGTTATGGACGGACAGCAGTCTTATTATTTTACGCAGAATAAAAATCGTAAAGAAGGCGACTTCTTAAATGTCAGAATTGAAGGAGCTGCTTTGAAGCAAGTTGAAACGAAAGTAAGTATTATTAAAAATTTACTTCAAGAATTAGAACAACAAGAAAAGGATGAGCTTTTTCAAAAAACTACCCCTAGTGACAAACAAACTAGTGTTGATTTGAGAGCTCCAGCTTCTGAAGCTAAAAAAGCTCCTGAAAAGGAAGAGAAAAGTGAAATTTCTGATCTTGGTCCAATTCAAGCTCGTATAGTCGAAAGATTAAATGATGGTAATTACCGTATTAAGGGACAACAACCATTTATGATTGGTAAAAGAGAGTACAAAGTTATCGTTGCAGGTGTTCTTAGGCCTGAAGATTTTAATGATGAAGGTATAAATTCGTCAAAAATTATTGATCCTCAATTTGATGTTGTTTCTATTAGGAAGAAGGAAGTGAGTAAACAATGATAGTTTTTGGTAAAATTTATTTATTATGTTTTATGATGTTTATGAGCTTATGTGCTCAAGCAGCTAGATTAAAAGATATAGCAAGTATTAGAGGAGTCAGAGAAAATCAGCTCGTTGGCTATGGAATTGTTGTAGGTCTTAAAGGAACAGGTGATGGAAAAAATGAGTTTACTGCGAAAAGTATGGGAAGGCTTCTTGATAAACTTGGAGTTAAACTTGAAAGCCAGGAGGTTCAAAGTAAAAATGTTGCAGCCGTGATTGTAACAGCCACGTTACCAGCCTTTGCTAAGGCAGGTAACCCTTTAGATATTACTGTCAGCTCAATCGGAGATGCGGGGAGTCTTCAGGGAGGAACTTTGCTACAAACTCCACTCAGAGCAGGCAATGAGCAGGTATTTGCTGTAGCCCAGGGAACCGTAGTGATAAGTTCTGATGGTAGTAAAGAAGCTCACACAACAGCAGGAAGAATTCCGAATGGTGCCATCATAGAAAAAGATGTTCAAAGTGATTTTGCATCAAAAAAAATGTTTCGACTAACTTTGCACAATCCAGATTTTACAACAGCTGCTAGAGCAGTATTAACAATTAATCGTGAACTAGGTGGACAGTATGCAGCTGCCAAAGATGCTGGAACAATAGATATTGTGACACCTTTTTCATACGAAAATAAAGGTGTTGAGCTTTTAGCAACTATTGAATCAATTCAAATTAATCCCGATAGTCGCGCTGTAGTTATTATAAATGAAAAATCAGGAACTGTAGTTATAGGAGATAAAGTTAAGATTTCAAGGGTCGCTATTTCTCATAATGGAATTAGTGTTAAAATTGGTGATGGTAAAGGGAAAGCTAGTGATGAAAAAATTGCTCTTGTAGAGGGTGCTAGTGTTGGAGATTTAGTAAATAGTTTGAATAGGGTTGGAACAACTCCAAAGGATCTGATTAATTTACTGCAGGCAATTAAATCAGCAGGAGCTCTTCAAGGTGAACTAGAAATTCTCTAGTTATAGGAAATAACTAGACTTTAGAAACCAAGACTAGAGCTAGGAAGAGGATTTTTAAGTTTTTAAAAAAAAATGTTTTGAAATGAGACGCTTAAAGATAAAATGATATTATAAACTTCAATTTACATGGATGTAAAATGAAGTCCCGGGGAGGGTGGGAAAGAGATCGAAAACCAGGATGGTCAAGAGTCGATGAAAGTTTCTCGCAGGAAACAGAGGAAGAATAAAGCAACATCAAGGATTGATGCTGAAGGAATTCAACCCCAGAGTCTATAGTGCAGGATGCACATAAGATTCTCCGACTCAAACTCCCCTCTTTTTTTCTTTAAAAAAGAATCAGACGAAGGCAAAAAATGATTTCAAAAGTGTCCTCAAACCCTTTGTTGATGTCAAAAGACATACAAACTAAAGATTCAGAATCTGCAACTCCTAAAGAGGGTATTACAAGACAGGATAAGGTTAAACAACAGTTTCGTGAAGTATCTGAACTCTATGAAAAGCAATTTCTTAGGGAGATGGTCAAGTCTATGCGATCTACTATTTCAGAGAGCGGATTAGTTAAAGTTAATCAAGCTGAAAAAATATTCCGCGAGCAGCTCGATGGAGAATATGTAGAAGGATGGCAAAAAAAAGGTGGGATTGGTCTATCTGACGTAATTTATAATAATATGATGGACCGCTTTGGAGAAAAATTTGGAGTCAAACAGCGAATAGAAAAACCCCAGGGGCCTTTACAGTTGAAGGAGCAAGATAATTATTTTTTGAAAACTTCTAATGACAATAAAGAAGGGCAGAATTACCAATTTAAAGACATTAAATCTGTTGATGGCAAACCCGTAGCTATAAAAATGCCTTGGCAAGGGTATTTGACCAAAAAAATCCAATTATCTCCAGATGAGTATTTTCTTGAGGCCAGTCATGGAAATCACTTAACTAGTCAGTTTCATTTTAAAGGAAATTTAAGTGATTTGTCTGCAGATAGTATTGAAGCAGGATCAAATCTGGGAACTTTAAGTCCTGACTCGAATACTTTGAACTGGAAAGTTTTAAAGTCAGAGTAAGTTCAAGAGCTGTACTTAATTTTTTACCTTAATCTTTAAATAGCCTAATTAATTTGATTTTAAATTTCTCATTTTGACTCATTCTTATTTTAAGATTTTTTGGTGAGTTTGAAAATAATCACTTTTAAGCGTCAACAAAATTAGCAAGTGTAAAAGGCTATGATGTTTTAATTTATCAAAACAATATGTATTTTCTTACCTATTTAGAAAAATACGAAAATGATAGATAATGGTTATGAGGGGTATTTGTTTTTTATAACGTCCTTAAGGGGGTAATAGGTGAAGTCAATTAAGTTAGTTGTTGTATTATCAATAGTTGGTACGGTTGGTTTTTTATTTCAAAACTGTCAGGAAGTTTCTGGGGAGAATTTTTCAAAAAATAGTGTTGGTAACAATTCGACAAATACAACAGATCAAGCAAGTACATCTAATTCACAGTCTCAAGGTTCTTCATCACAATTTCCTACTGGTCTTGTAACTAGTTCCGAGACTAATCTATTAAAAGTTTCATATTTAGCAAGTGCTACAGCGAGCACTGACTGTTCTAAAGGAGATGCTAAACTAACTTTAGAAGTAAGTAATGCAGGAAGTGATATCTTGGTATGTCCTGAATACAGTTTAGATATGCCGACAGGACATCCTAGAAAAGGTGAAACGTTTAAGTGTGGAAATGATAATTTTGTGGTGCCTCCAACTTCTTGGAAATATGATGCTGGAGCCAGAAAATGGACTGCGAGTGAAGTTGTAAGTAATTCAGCCTATTTAGTTCCGGGGAGCTTTTATGTTGTTGTAAAAGACAATCAAGGAAATATCTATAAGTCAGGTGCGGCAGTTTTAAAAAGGTCTGGGTATGCTAACTGTCAAGTCAACTCTTCTGCATATACAAATAAGAGATGTGCTTGGTCTGGAGGAATTGTTATCGGTCCGACACCAAATTATGCAGTTGTAACTAATCAATCTTGCCAATATGGAACTGAAAGATATCAGCATATTGATAGCTCTGGTTCAGTTCACAACTATCAGTGTATTTGTCAATAAACTGCTAAATTAAATCGTCAAAATTTTATCTGGACCCATGAAAAATGACATTAATTTCATGGGTTCTTTGTTTTTTTTAACCTCTTTTCAAATATAAATCATCTTCAGTAAAAGAGTTTGTCAATAACCTGACAAAGTTCGATGAAGGTCGGGCTGGCACTGTGATTGCTGCTTTGTTAAATGAGAGAAAATTTTAGCTTCATCAAGGAGGATGAATTGGCTGAAGAAAAAGCGGCACCCCCACCAGCAGAGTCAGCAGCCCCACCAGCCGGTGGTGGAAAAAATAACATTATTTACTTAGTTCTTATTATCATCAATATGCTTTTTTTAGCCGGTGTTGGTTGGATGATTTATCAAGGTAAGAAAAAAGAAAATGCTGAACCAAAAATTGAGCACGTAATTAAAGGAGAGCATGAAGCTCAGGAAGCTGAACAAAAAGAAGAGAAACAGTTTGTTGGCAAAGTGGTACCATTAGAAACGTTTATTGTTAACTTAGCCGGTTCCAAGGGCAGAAAAGTAGCTAAAGTGATGATGGAACTTGAGCTCAAAGATAATAAAGATAAAAATGTAGCAGACGAAATTGATAAAAGAAAAGCTCAAGTTAGAGATATTATAATCATCATTCTATCTGCAAAAAAGTATGAAGAAATTTCAACTAAAGAAGGAATTGAAAATCTTAAGAATGAGATCAAAGATACCATTAATTCTTTTTTAACTAATGGAAAAATAACAAACGTATTTTTCACAGAATTTATATACAATTAACGATTTGCTCTTGAAAAGGAATTTAAGATGAATCAAGTTTTATCTCAAAGTGAAGTAGATGCTCTCCTTGCTGCCGTTTCCGACGGTGATGTCGCTTCATCAGATGCTAAAAAAGAAGCAAATAATGGTAGTGCTAAAGTTGTTGATGACAAAAAAGTAGTTACTTATGATTTAACTAGTCAAGATCGTATTATTAGAGGTCGTTTACCCCAGCTGGAAGTCATATACGAAAAATACATGAGAGCTTTTAGGGTTTCACTTTCAGGTGCTTTAAGAAAAATTGCATCTATATCTTTAACTAGTACAGAGTTTTTAAAATTTGGAGAATTCATCAATACGTTACCGATGCCGACTTGTATGAGTGTCTTACGTTTTAATAATTTAAGAGGTTCAGCACTGATGGTTATAGAGAGTAAACTTGCTTATGCTCTTGTCGATTCTTTTTTTGGTGGTGCTGATCGACCTTATACAAAAATTGATGGTAAAGACTTTACTCCTATTGAGCTCAGTATTGTTAGAAAAGTAGTTGAACTCGCTATTCATGATCTTGAGAATGCCTGGTCGAGTGTAGAAAAAATTGGATGCAGTTTTGTTCGGACTGAAGTTAATCCTCAGTTTGTTGGTATTGTCCCGCCAACAGATGTGGTAATAGCCTCCACGTTTGATGTGGAATTAGAAAACGCCACGGGTACTATTTCCATGGTGATTCCCTACGCGACGATTGAACCAATTAAACAAAAGCTCTCAACAGGATTTCAAGTAGAGTCAGATCAAACAGATAAAAAATTATGGACAGCAATTATTAAAGAACAATTAATGGATACCGACTTAGAGGTTAAAATTAATCTTGGTGAAACTCAAATTTTACTTGAAGATTTGATGGGTTTAAAAATTGGTGACGTCATTCCGCTGACTCAAGATGCCACTGGCGAGCTAGATGTTCAAATTGAAAATGTTAAAAAATTTAAAGGTTATTACGGAAACCATCATGGGACTGTTGCTGTGCAAGTAACTAGACCAATTATTAAATAAGAGGAAACTATGGCAGATGATTCATTAGATAATTTAGCAGAGCAATTAGTGCAAGAGGCAGAAGCAATGACAACTGAAAAAAAGGCTGCTGCCAAGGTTGAAATTGCTAAGATTAGCAGTGGTGGAAATGATAGGAATCTACAATTGATTTTAGATATCCCACTTAAAGTAACTGTAGAGTTGGGAAGAACTAAAATGCCGGTTAGTGAGCTTTTAAATTTAACTCAAGGAAGTGTTATCGAGTTGAATAAATTAGCAGGTGAGCCTATGGAAGTTTTAGTTAACGACAAACTAATTGCTAGAGGTGAGGCAGTTGTTGTTAATGAGAAATTTGGTGTCAGATTGACTGATATTATTTCACCTGCTGAACGAGTGGAGCAGTTAAAATGAAGTTAGTTCGAGGTTTTTTTCTTATTTTTTTTTCAATTGCTGTAAATGCTCAAGTAGAAAGTCAAATTCATAGTAATGAAAATATTTCTTTAACTGATTCTCGATTAGAAACTAATGCTAGTCAAAAATCTGATGTAAAAAATCAAACTAAAGAATCTAGTGAATTCGAAAATAAAACTGAAAATGAAATTCCTTTAAATTTTGAAAACAAAAAAAATCAAAGTGTTTCAGAAAACTCTGTTTTTAAATTCTTACTGTTTATTGCAATATTAGGCACTCTTCTGACCGGAGTTTGGGTGCTTTTGAAAAAATATAAAACTCAAAGAGTTTCAAAAAACCACAATGAAATAAAAGTACTGGCACAGCATTATTTTGGAACTAAAAAAAGCATTGCTGTAGTTAGAATTGCAGGTGAGTCACTTTTAGTTGGAATTACTGACAATCAGATAAATCTTATAAAATCTTTATCACTACTTGATGATGAGCTACCTGAAGTTACTCCAAATGATTTTAGTAAGATAATAAAAAGTAAAACTAGACAAGAGACTCCCGATTCAGAGGAAGAGCTTTCAGAAGGCGAAGAATTTTCAATCAAAGGTATTAAAGATATAGTTTCTACTAAACTTAAAAACATGAGGTCCATTTAGTGAAAAATAAAGGTCATTTTTTATTTTTAAGTTTCATTTTTTTAACTTTTGGTAGCCAACTTATGGCCCAAGTGACCTTGCCATCTGTTAATCTGGGATTTAAAACTGCAGAAAATCCAAATGAAATTGTTAATGCCATAAAAATTGTTTTAGTCTTAACGGTCCTTACGTTAGCACCAGCAATTTTAATAATGATGACAAGTTTCACTCGACTTATCATTGTATTTTCTTTCTTGCGCCAAGCTATGGGTGTTCAACAAATGCCACCTAATCAGTTGCTAGTTGGCTTATCACTATTTCTAACTTTCTTTATAATGGGTCCTACTTTTGAAGAGTTAAACCAAAAAGGTGTGCAGCCATTTTTAGCTGGTAAAATTTCACAAGAAAAAGCCCTTGATGAGACTATGGCTCCTCTAAGAAGATTCATGTTTCATCAGACAAGAGATTCAGATTTAAGTTTGTTTTTAAAACTTGGCAAAGTGAATCAGCCTAGAACTCGCGCTGATGTTCCTTCCTTAGTCTTGATTCCAGCATTTGTGTTGTCCGAGATAAAAACTGCTTTCCAAATTGGGTTTATCATTTTTTTACCCTTCCTAGTTATTGATATTGTTGCTTCAAGCGTACTTATGGCTATGGGAATGATGATGCTCCCACCTATTGTCATTTCTCTACCATTGAAAATTATGCTGTTTGTATTAGTTGATGGATGGGCATTGCTAATTGGATCTATGGTAAAAAGTTTTGGATAGGCTTACGAAATAGGATTGATAGTTAGATAAGATATATTGAGGATAACATGACAGAAGAGTTAATTATAAAACTAGGACAGGATGCTCTTAAGACAACAGCAATGTTGGCTATGCCCCTATTAGCTAGTACTTTAGTTATTGGTTTAATTGTTAGTATTTTCCAAGCTATCACACAAATCAACGAAGCTACCCTGACTTTTGTTCCTAAGATGATAATTATAGCTTTGATTTTGGTATTCGCAGGTCCTTGGATGATGGATGTAATGACAAGTTATACTATAAACCTTTTAGAAAGTATTTCAACAATAGTTAGAGAGTAATTTACGAGGAATAGATGCTACAAAATTTTTTAATGAATGAGTCATTAATTATATTATTTATCTTAATTTTGTTAAGGGTGAGTTCCTTTTTAGTAAGCTCAAGTATTTTCAGTTCTATTCAGGTTCCTGTTCATGTTAAAATTTTATTCTCAGTTTGTGTTTCATTGCTTCTTTTTGAATCTCAAAAAAAGTATTCTTTTCAAGGTGATGGAACTTTAATTTTTTTAGTTTTTAAAGAAGTTTTAATAGGTTTATCCTTAGGGATGTTAACACGTTTTTTTTTCCACGCGATTGCAATGGGTTCAGAGTTGACTTCAATGTCTCTTGGATTGAATGCCGCTTCAGTCTTTAATCCAGCTAGTGGTATAAATTCAAACTTAATTGAACAGTTTCAAGGCGTACTAGCTGTTCTAGTTTTTTTTAGTATTCAAGGGCATCATTTGTTGATAGCTGGTATCTCTCAAAGTTTTGATATCATTCCACTTGATTTAGTTCATTTTAAACTAGGTGGAGTTAAAGATTTCATTTTTTGGACAAAAAATCTTTTTGAAATTGCTATAAAAATATCAGCACCTGTTCTCTGTAGTATATTTCTAGTCAATTTATCAATGGGAGTGTTGGGTAGAGCCGTTCCACAGATAAATGTTTTTGTAACTAGTTTTCAGGTAACAGTAGTTGTTGGTTTTCTAGTTTTATTCGTATCTATGCCTTTATTTCTAAATGAAATGTTACAAGTCTTAGACTTAACTCAAACTGAATTTACTAAATTTATGAGGTCGTTGTAGCTTATGGCAAGTGATGATGACAATGAAAAAACAGAAGAAGCAACAGATGCAAGGCGAGAGGAGTTTCGAAAACAAGGTCAGATTGCACATTCGAAAGAACTAGCGACAGCATTTTTATTATTAGCAGTTGCTGGCATTGTATCTATTTTTGGTAAGTTTTTTCACATTCAATTACAAGAGTTATTTCAAGCTACCTTTGGTGATAATTTAGTGCAAGAAATTAGATCTGGTAATTTTGCTGATTTATCACGCTTGGTAGGAATGAAAATAGTTATACTAGTTTTTCCAATAATTATTCTCGGAGCTTTAATCGGAAGCATTTCAAGTGTTATACAAATTGGATTTCTCAGTGTGGATGATGCTTTATCTCCAAAATTTGAAAGATTAAATCCAGTAGAAGGATTTGGTAGAATTTTTAGTCTCAGAGCTATCATTGAAGGTTTAAAGTCTTTGCTTAAAGTTATTCTTGTTGCCGTAGTGATTTTTATAACTTTAAAAAAAGAAGCGGCAAACTGGCCTTATCTCCAGACTTATTCAGTTAATCAATTAATTGTCTATATGGGGACAATGATAACTAAAATTTTATTTGGTATTGGCATGGTCATGTTAGTTCTGGCAGCGGCTGATTATTTTTATCAATTCAAAGACACGCTGGAAGTTTATGATTTTATGAAAGGAATCCGACTCAATGTGGCTCGAGAACAAGACGATCATTCCTTTTTAAAATTGACCATAAAAGTGCGTCATAAAATTGTAGCTGATGGGCTTGATGATTCCACTTTTGACGTAACCAATAAAGGAATTCATTTAAAAGCGAAGGAATTCAACCAACTTTTAGAAGACCCAAACACCATTGTGGTTGATTTTAGAAATCATTACGAAAGTGAAATTGGTCATTTTAAAGGAGCAATCACTCCGGATGTGGATACGTTTAGAGAATCGTTACCTATTATTGAAGAGCAATTGAAAGATTTTAAAGAAGATAAAAATACTTAATTCAATTTACTTTCACAATTATTGCACAAGCTAAGTTGAGCATTATCAATAGTGGCAACACTTTCAACAGCATCTGTCATCACACATTTTTTATCAGGACAATGTGGTAAACCTAAATTATGTCCGAATTCATGAACAGTCACTTTTTTTAATCGCATAAAATGGACTGCTTTATTTTTATGTTGAATTCTGAAGGTAGAAACCACACAACTTTTTCCCGGACAATAAGCCAAACCCATAATTCCCCAATCTTGGTATTTGTGAATAGGTTCTTTTATTTTTCCGCTTTCTTTTTTAGAAGTTGAAATATCTTTTTCTGTTAAACCTATTATATAATCTAATGAATCAGCAAGTTCATCCTTTTGAAGTTTAATAATTTTATCCGCTCGATAACGTGGCGATTTCTCATTAGTAAATGTTGAAATGTGATGGAGCTTATTTGGTAAAATAATCGTTTCAACACCATAAAATGTATGAATGATCTTCGCGATTGTGTCTGTTTTAGATTTTGGAAAATCAGCATAAGGTTGAATGCCAATTTTAATTTCATCAGATGTTATTTCTTCACATCCAACCGACACAATTAATAGGCAAAGAAGAGTAATTAATCGCATGATTCTATTTTTTATAAAAATACTATATTAGTTTGTAGGATATTTATTTTTTTAAAAAATAAAATAGTAGTTTTAAAAACTGTTGAAAACAGAATATTTAGCAAATAAAACTTCTTTAACTTACCCTAAAAAACTTAATAAAACCCCTGCTGCAATTGCACTTCCAATAACACCTGCCACATTT
>JABWCN010000046.1 GCA_013359135.1 Pseudobdellovibrionaceae bacterium
AAAATACCTAGAGAGAAACCACAAACTAACTCTCTCTTGAAGACTCTAAACCAATCGCGTAATCTCACTTCTCCTAGAGCCATCGCACGAATAATTAATGTAGATGCCTGAGAACCAGAATTCCCTCCACTGGAAATAATTAGAGGGATAAACAGAGCCAGAACTACTGCTTTTTCAATTTCCGATTGAAAGAATCCCATGGCAGTCGCTGTGAACATTTCTCCAATAAAAAGAACTCCCAACCAACCAGCGCGTTTGCGAATAAGTTCAGGCAATGAAATTTTTAAATAGGGAGCATCTAGAGTCTCGACGGCGCCCAATTTTTGCATATCTTCAGTAGCTTCTTCTTGAATTGCCGTAGCAATGTCATCGAAGGTTACAATCCCTTGCATTCTTCCCTCATCATCAATAACAGGAAGTGCCATCAAATTTTGTTGAGAAAAAATTCTACCTATTTGTTCTTGATCCAGATTGACTGGAATCTTTATCACATCGTCCTTCATAATGTCTTTAACAACTTTATTTGGATTAGATGCAAAAAGTTCTCTGAATGAAACAACTCCTAGAAGGACCTGATTGTGGTCTAGAACATAAGCATAATATATAGTTTCAATTTGTGTTTTTGCTTGAATACGCAAATAACTGATGGCTTCATCAACTGACATATCAGGGCGCAGACGAGCGTATCGAGAACTCATCAAGCCTCCGGCATTATCTTCAGCATAAGCTAATAAGGCTGTAACCTCTCTTCTAGTTTGAGGATCGACAAGTGCTAGAATTTCATCTCTGTAATCAGCTCCTAATTCTTGAATCAAATCGGCAACGTCATCTGGAGCGAGAAGGCGTATCCATGATCTTTTTTCCAAACTACCAATTTCTGCTACTAGTTCAGCTTGGTCATGGGTATTCAAACTTAAAAAAAGTTCTTCGGCCTCAGTTCTTGGAAGCAAATTAAACTTTTCTTTTCGTTCTTTAGTGGAAAGGGCAGGCCAAGAAGTAGCAAGATTAATTAACTCATTTTCTGGATTTTCTTCAAGAACATGAAGGTTTTCCTCATGAATATCACTAGCGATTTCTGAGGTAAGCTGAGATTCATTGTCTTTTTTATCTTCTTGCATAAAATTTTCTCTCGTTAGTTTAGGGCAAGTCCTAAGCGACCTTATTTAACCTTAATGTTTAGTCATATTATTTCGCCGTATTAAATCTATCCTTAACCTCGGTTTAATCTGTAGCTTCTTTAGAAGGAACACCATCTCAGTATGATACATTTTGAAATTGTTCAATGATTTCTTTTGCGGGACCAATTTTTTTTAGAAATCCCTGCTCTAACCAAATCACGCGATCACAATGTTCCAGAGTCGAGAGTCTATGGGCAATGATGATTTGGGTTTTGTCTTTAAAAAAGTCTCTTGTTGCTTTAACCATAATTTCTTCTGATTGAGGGTCTACAGAACTAGTTGCTTCATCTAAAATAACGATCGGACTTTTTTGAATTAAAGTTCTGGCTAAACATAATAATTGTCTTTCTCCAAGAGATAAGTTTTTACCCTTTTCCTCTATTGGTAATCCTAAGAGGGTATTATTTCTAGATTCTGATTTATCAATAAAGCCAACTTTCTCAAGACATTCAAAAAGTTCCTGATTTTGATGCATGTAAAGAGGGTCAAGGTTTTCTCTAAGGGAGCCTTGAAAAAGCACTGGATCTTGAGAAATATACGAAAAATTTTTACGGTAATGAGTTAGTTCTATATCTTTGATTGGTTGCTTTTGATTCAAAAAAATATGGCCCTGGTCTATTGGATAAAAAGAAAAAAGAGCTTGAATAAGACTAGTTTTTCCAGAGCCTGTGTGCCCAATAATTCCAACTTTTTCTCCTGGATTGATTGTAAATGAAATATCTTTTAAAACCCAAGGCAAATTATCTGCATAACGAAACCAAAGATTTTTAACTGTAAGAGCTCCTTCCTTTTCCACACCAGTATACGAGTTAAGATGTTTTAAAAAATTTTCAGAGAGAATTTTTTTCTTTAAATAGAAGAGGTTTTTGGGGTCTATCTCATTGTAACCTAATTGTCCTTTTTCCAGTGGTAAATTTAGATAATGATCAAGTCTTTCAACCCCGATCAGTCCTTCTTCTAATTGAGATAGCCATTCAAAAAACATTTGAATGGTGTTTCCTGAATAAACGACTAAGCCAAAAGCGACACCAATAGAGCCCAAGGTAATGAGGTTTTTCTGCAATAAGAAGTAAGAACCTAATCCAATTAATAACAGGGTGATACTTGAAATGGTGTTCATTTGATAAGAGAAAAAATAGATTTTTTTATTAGTTCTGAGTCGTTGTAAGTTATAAGCTTCATTGAGATTTTCAAATCTAGTATTAAAAATTTCTGCTTTATTTTGAATTCTGATAATACTGGCACCTTGAGTTGTTTCAGCAAAATGAGCGATAGAGGGAGATCTGATTTGGGAGAGCTTCCTTCGTTCTTTTCTTAGGTAGACAGTATTTTTTTTATAGACAATGTAATTAATAAATCCAATCGGTAGAATAACAAAAAAATAATAAGGACTTGCGATCAGAATCAATATGATAATAGCAATTAAGTCGAATAAAATACTTATAAATTCGGCTAAAGGCCCACCAAATAGACGGAAAACAGTTCCATAATCAGAAGAAAAGCGGGTAATGATTCTACCCGTAGGATTTTCATCAAAAAATCGCATAGGAAAACGTGAAGTCTTCAAAGTGACAAGATCATAAATCGATGATACAGCATGTGCTGAGTAAGAGGAAAATAAAACACGAAAGCATACCGTTAAAATAAATCCTATAATACTTAAAGCTATGAGAACTAAAATTATATTAATATCTGACCAATTAAGAAAAATATTATTTTTATGAGGACAAAAACCATTAAGAATACAAGTTTTATCAACCCAAACTCCAATTAGATTTGTTTGACTTAAAATCAATATTCTTCCTGTAAATCCCAAAAAAAGGATGAGGTAAATTCTTTTTAAAAAAGGTGAATAGGCCCAATTTAGAGTTTTATAGACACTTTCAGAGTACTTTATTTCGTTAGTTTCAGTTGTCATTTTATTCCTGAAATAATTTCGTATTTTCTGTTAATTGTTGAGTGAAATAACGAAAATCAGCATCTTCCTGTAAAAGAGATTGGTAAGTGCCAACTTTTTTTATCGTTCCTTGTTTCATAAAGATAATTTTGTGAGCATAGGGTAGAAGCGTCAGTCTGTGGGTTGACATGAGAATGGTCTTATTCTTCCAATCTCCAAGCAAGAGTCTTTCAATTAGTTTAGCCTCGGTTTCTACATCAATAGCACTAAAAGCATCATCTAAAAGTAAAACTTCAGCATCAGAAAAAACAGCCCTAGAGATATTGATTCTTTGTCTCTGTCCTCCAGATAGATTGATACCACGTTCTCCAAACTCAGTGTCTAGTTTTTGTGGAAGATTTTCAAGATCTCTACTAAATTCACTTTTAACAAGTGCTTGGGTAATTTCTCTATCAAAGTCTTTACTAGTGTCATACTCTAATAAAATATTATCTCTTAGGTTTGTAGAAACAATAAAACCTTCCTGAGGAACAAAACCAAATATTTTTTTCCAATCTAGTCCTTGAACTCGGGATAATTTGTTTTCCTCATAAAAAATTTTATATTCATTCCAACGACAATTTGTTTCTCCCAAAAGTGAAAAAAGCAACATTGTTTTTCCACAGCCAACTTCTCCAATGATCAGAGTAAGTTTACCTTTTTCAATTTCTAAAGAATCAATGTCTAGAATTTTATCGTTTAATATGTTGAGCTTCAAACCCTTAACTTGGATTGCTAAATTTTGTTCTTTTAATTGAGGAGCGACTACTTCGGGAATTTGAGGGTCTACTAGATTAGAAATTTTAAAAAAAGACTCTAGTCTTTTAATACTAGTTGAAGCATCAAATGCGAATGTGAAAAACCAAGGCATTTGTCTAAACGGTCGAGTCAAGAAGACCCCTAGAATCCACAGTAATGAAAATATTTCTCCTGGTGTTAATATCTTCTTTGAAAAGCAAACCAAGGTTCCCAATGTACATACGTTGATAAAAAAAGTAGCTGTAGTTGTAACCGAGTTCATAATTTGTCCATTGGTTACCATTTTTACACGATTATCAGTTTCAAGAATTCTTTTTTGGATGATTTTAAATTCAAAAATTTCAGTCCAACCAAGAATACGAAGAGTTCTTATATTTTGAACCCATTCATTAACAATCCCTAAACGATCCGAAGCTAATTTTTTAAAAAGATAAAAATACTTAGACTGTCTAAATGCTAGAAAAGTATTAAAAATTGAAATTATAAGAATCAAAATTAAAGTCAAAACGATAGAAGTGTCAAAGTAGTGAATTAAGACTATAGGTGTGATTAGCAAAGGAAAAAAAGTAGATGCACCTGAAGGTAAAGTTTGGTCAAGGTAAACCGTAGCACTAGGTATATCCGTGGCATAAAGAGAAACTACCTCTCCAATTGACTTTTTTGAAAGGGTGTCTGATTTGAGCTCCATCATTTTCTCATAGAGCATTTTAGCTAATTTTTTTTGCATAAAAAGAGATTCTCTTAGGGCTAGATATTGTGTGAGTTGGTTTAATGACTGCGAGATCCATAGGCAAACAGCAGCAATAAAAATGAACCACAATGGTGAATTTATATGTAAAAAATCAGGAATAAAAGTTCTGCGATAAACTAGTAAATCAATAAAATTTTTCTGAAAATAGGGAGATAAAATTCCTAGACAGGCACTTAGAAAAGAAAGGCCTAGAATCAATAACCTATGATTTAAACGTGTAAAAAGAATAAGGCGAGTGATCGAATGAATTTTTTTAGTCATTTCGGTACCAACCAGATAGGGCTCTTCGTATTTTAACTGTAGGTCTTACTTCATGAAAAAACTGATCACTGCGGAAGATAACTAATTTACCCCATGTGGGAGTAACCTTCAGAAGTTGCTTGTCTGTATCTGTAGGGTCATAAACAATAAGTTCACCTTGATCATCATTAGCCCACTCAGGATTGAGATAAAGTAAAAACGTAATCAGACGACTTTTAGTAAGTTTACTCTGATCTAAGTGCTTAGTATAGAAGTGACCTTTTGGATATTGGCTAAGATGAAACTCTCCTCTTTTTAAATTCAGAAATAAATTGGAGTTAATCTCAAACATTAACTTTGTAATGAAGTTTTTTAGGTCAATTAAGTAATCAGGGTATTCATTAATCCAATATATTTCATCATTTCTAACTAGTGTATTTAGGCTAGTCTCACTAGAAGAACCAATTTTAGCCTTTTTGAATTCTCCATTAAGAGTCAGATCGTCAAACCAGGTTGTTATGACAGGAATAAGATTTTTGGAAAGAAAGCTTTCTTCAATATAAATTCCTTTGTCTGCAACTGATGTTATTATTTTTTCAATGCGTTCATTTTCAACGAGATTAGTTTCCATGGATTTTCCTACGCTGTCAGTCATAATTAGAAAAACAGAGGTTTTACAAAAGTTACAAATAGATGATAATCTTAGCTGAAGACCTTATGAATGTAAAAAACAAAAGACTTCAACGTCGCGAATTTTTAAAAAAAGTAGCTCAGACATCAACAGGGATGGCTGGGTTTCCTATGCTATTAGCTCTTGGTAACTCAGGTTGTAGTGTTTTAGACCGCTACTTTGAAATTGAAAAATATAAATATGATCAGGAAGTATTGATTTTTGGTGCTGGCTTAGCTGGTTTGAGTACTGCTTTTTATTTAAAAAAAGACAAAATACCCTATCGATTGTTCGAAGCATCTCAGAGAACTGGTGGTAGGATACTTACCCAGCACACGAATCAAGAAAAAGTTTTCAGTGATCTTGGAGCTTTTGAGTTTGATGAGTTTGATAGTCTCGTTTTGGAATTAATCAAAGACTTAAAATTAGAGATAGATGAAGACACCCAATTTGAAACTCTTTTTAAGAATGATTTTACTTTTTTCTATAAACAAAAATTTATAACTTTTAAACAAATCTTGTTTGCTGAATATCCTCATTTTCAACGTTGGAATAAAGAGTTGACCAGGTTAAAAAAAGATCAAGATACAGAGAATACGAATTCTTGGCTGACCGATCCTTTAGTATATGAGTACACTCAAATTTCTTTGTTAGATCTATTTAAAGATGCAAAATTACAAGAAGTTAATAGGCAGTTATTGTTGAATTGGGCAGAATTTTCTTTGCAAAAAAAAGCAAAAGATATTTCGTATTTAGAATGGTTATTGTTGCTTGATAATGAGACTTTAAGTAATAAAAAAATTAGAATTAAATTTGGTATGGAAGAGTTGATCACCCACCTAGGTCAACGCGTGAGTGGTGTTATTCCTAATTACAATTTACAACTTCCTGCAAAGTTAGTTAGCATTTCTCGTGAAAATGACGTTTGGAAATGTGGGGTTAACACTTCCGATGGGTTGAAAACTTATTTTTCTCCCTATGTTGTTCTTGCAATTCCTTTTTTGCAATTAAAAAAAATTAAAGGATTAGAAACTATTTTGGTGAACAATGAGTATAAGAAAGTAATTCAACAAGCTACAGCAAAGAAAAGTGTAGTTGCTATCGGAAATCTAAAAGCTAGTTTTTATAAGAAAAATAACCATACTAAAGATCTTTTGGTTGTTGATGAAAGGGTATGTCGGGTACGAGTTATAGCTAATAAAGTGAGAGTTCATTTTAATGGTATGGAAGATGTTGAGTGGTTTTTAAAAAACAAGTCTAATGCTTTAAATCTTAATCTTTTAGATGGCCCTTTTGAAAGTTCATTTGATTGGAGTCATGCTGTTTATATAGAAGGCGCAGAACTAAGTTTAACATCCAAGCAGATCATTGATTTGAAGTCAGCATTTGAGGCCAATTGGCAAGAAAGTAGTTTGCAATTTGCAGGTGACTATATCGTGAACCCATTCAAGAGTAAAATAAATGATGTTTTATTATCTAGTCATCAAGTTGTAGAAAATCTTAAGTGGCAAATTAAGAAAAACATGAAAGAGACAGTCTAATTTTTAAGTTGATACTGAACTTGTAATGACCCTCAATATTTTCATAGCTGTTATATTAAGTCTAATAAAACCAATAATTTAAAGAGATAAGATAATAAATAAAAAAAGCTCCATCATAGTTCACATTTGTCTCAAAATTAGATTATAAAAATTACTTGGTATTTACTTTAATTGTAATTAAACAAAAAATGAATATAAATAAGCGTAAATAAATAAAATAATGTAAGATAATATTATGAAAAAAAATAAACTTCAAAAAGAAATCAAAACAAAACTTAAGACAACTTTTATTAAAAAAAATGGGTTAGCTTTGCCTAAGACTAATACGCAGAAGAATAACTTTTTGGAGGCTTTGAAGGAAAATATTTTACCAACTCCGACTATTGAAAATCAGTTATCAAGTGATGATAAACAAAAAATCATAGAAGCTCACTTTACTGAGATTTTGAAAACCTTAGGGCTTGATTTGCGAGATGATAGTTTGCAAGATAGTCCAAAAAGAATAGCTAAGATGTATGTACAAGAAATTTTTAATGGTTTGGACTGGAATAATTTTCCTAAAATAACAACAATTGAAAATAAAATGAATTATAATCAAATGATTGCTGTACAAAATGTTGAAGTTATTTCTTGCTGTGAGCATCATTTTCAAACTATTCAGGGCTTTGCTACTGTGGCCTATATCCCGCAAAAGAAAGTAATAGGTTTGTCTAAAATAAATCGTATTGTGCAATTTTTTTCTAGAAGACCTCAGGTTCAGGAAAGACTGACAAAGCAAATAGCCGATTGTTTACAATATATTTTAGAAACTCCTCATGTTGCAGTACATATTAACGCCAAACATTTTTGTGTTATTGCAAGAGGGATTCAAGATGCGAACTCCTCTACGATAACTACGGATCTAAGAGGGGATTTTAAAAACCGATTGGAAACTAGAAAAGAGTTTCTTCACTCTTGTAAATAGCCGCAAGAAATGTGGTTAGTCCTGATGTAATTCTTGCCTTTTCAAAACTCATTTTAACAAACATTTTATAATTGAGTAAAAAAAAAGAGCCACCATAGTGGCTCTTTTTTAGAGATAGTTTAATTAAAAACTATTTTTTTTCTGTAGCAGGAGCTTCAGTTTTAACTTCTGCTTTTGCTTTTTTCATTTTTTTAGATTTTTTGTGTTCAGCTTTTGCTTCAGGAGCTGGAGTTGCAGCAGCAGCTTCTTGAGTAGCAGGAGCAGCAGGAGCAGCTTGGTGAGCTGGTTCGTTAGCTTGAGTAGCAAATGCAAATAAAGATGCAAATAAAATAGCTGTTAATTTCATATATCCTCCTTAGGATTTTTTTAAACCCAATATTAATTCACCATGAATCAGTTACTGAGTTTGTTTTTTGTTTTCTTCTTGGGAACAGACTAACACAAGCTTCTTAAATACTAATTAAAAGTAGATTAAATATTTTTAATCTCAAAAGTAAATGTGCATCCTTTTTGATCACCTTGAGAGAAGTTTGAAACTTTTAGTTTAGAATTCAATAGGTTAGCTATTTTTTTTGCAATAGCCAGTCCCAGTCCGAAGCCCTGAATTTTTTGGTTTTGAGGGGCTCTACTGAAACGTTCAAAAATAAGGCTAATTTGGTCTTCCGGGATACCTGGCCCATGATCAATGATATCTACAACAGTGGATTCGAAGTTCCAAGATAGATGAATATTAATGTTAGAGTTTACTGGCGAATACTTGATCGCATTTTCAATTAAATTATGAAAAAGATGCTTTAGTAAATCAGGGTCTGCTAGAACTAAGGGATTTGAGAAGTGGTTCTCAAAAATATGAAAGTGAATTTTAATATTTTTTTGAACGGCTTTTTTTTCAAGGCGAGAAATACATTCTAGAAGGACTTCATCCACATGGATTTCACTAAGGTTAAAATGAGAAATTCCAGCATCCATTCGGGCTAAGAGAAGCATATCTTGAACTATTTGAGCTAAATTATCAATTTCTGTATGTTGATTTTGAAGGAAGTGAGTAATTTCAGTTGAGCTTGTATTATTCTTTTGAAAAAGCTCAATCTCCGATTTCATTATTGTTAGTGGTGATAGGAGTTGGTGAGAAGCATCAGCAATAAATTTTTCTTGGCTCTCAAAAGACTTTTCAATTTTTTCAAGAGCTTGGTTCAAGACTATAGCAAGCTCTTTGAATTCATCCTTAGTCTTTGGTACTGGAACCCGTGCAAAAAGTGAACTCGCATTGATACGTTTAGTTGCCTCAATAATATTCTTTACCGGTGCTAGAGCTCGACCAGAAATAAAATAACCTATCAGCATTGAAATAAAAATTAATAGTGGGATTCCAAATTGAAAAACTTGGATACGATTTTCAATTTGCGTTTCTAATAATGTTCTAGGGACAATAACTTGCAGAAAGAACTGCGGATTTATATTTTCTAGAGGAAATGTAATTAGTCGATATGAGTTGGATTCGGGGTCAGGAAAATCTTTTAATTCATTTAGTGTTCTGTACGCGGCATCGGCACCATTGGCTATTTTAGCGATTTCAGAATTAAAAGGAGGCGTAAAGGAGCCTAGGTTTCCGATATGGGTTATAATACTTGAATCTTTTTTTCTAACCAGTATAGCCGAAGTCCCCAAAGAAAATGGTAAAATTTTTCCATGTTCAAAAAGAGCTGGATTCACTTCAAATTTAGAGTTTAAGAATTTACCGTCAAGAGATTCGGAAACATCTACGCAGTAATTATAGAGAGCATCATCAAAATCAGATTTTAAGGCATCAATCACGTATGAAAAAACCAAAAAGTTAAATAAAAAAGTGGTACTTCCAAAAATCAAAGCAAAAATAAAGGTGAGTTTAATTCTAAAATTTATTAATTCAGCTATTTTTTTCATCATCTTTTAATACATACCCAATACCTACCACGGTATGAATCAATTTTTTGCTAAAGGGTGAGTCAATTTTTTTTCTCAAAAGATTTACATAGACATCAATTACATTACTTTCCGAGTCAAAATGGATGTCCCAAACATGTTCTGCAATATTGACACGTCCTAGAGGGCGTTTGGGATTTCTCATAAAATATTCCAGCAGAGCAAATTCTTTAGCTGTGAGGTTAATCTCTTGGCCACTTCGGATAACAGTCCTTTGGATTAAATCCATTTCTAAATCACTAAAAGTCAATTTAGAATTAGAAACCTGATGCGAATTATTTTTTCGTCGCAATAGGGCTCTAATGCGGGCATTTAATTCTTCAAAGGAATAGGGTTTAGTTAGATAGTCATCGGCCCCAGCATCAAGTCCACGAATTTTATCTTTTGTCGTTGATAAAGCAGTCAACATTAGCAGTGGGCCTTCATAGCCATCTCGACGTAAATGTCTGGCTGTATCTAAGCCACTTTGGTCAGGTAGTCCGATATCTAAAATGACAAGATCATATTCACAGGAGCTTGCAAAGGACTCTGCCGATGCCCCGGTTTCGGCAATATCCACCGAGTAACCGATTTCATTCAGTCCTTTTTTTAAAAATTGTGCCATTTTGGCTTGATCTTCGACAACGAGAATACGCATCGACTAAAGTTATTTTATTTTTTTAACATAGAGTCAATCACGGAATCGACATTCTCTTTAGGAGTTTTGTTTTGAGTTGCCTCATCCAGTTCCACCGAGGTGATATTATCCTTTTCAATTTTCACTTTAACATTTTGATTTTTAGATTTTTGACTTTTTATCAGTCTTTCTTTGTACAATCCAAGGCTAGAGCTTTCTGGGAGCATAAAAGGTCCTTTGTCCTTACCTTCGAAAAACACTTCAATATCACCCATCTCTCTAATCATTTTCACTTTGGCTGAAAAACTTTTTTTATCCTCCTTGTCATCTGCTTCGAATATTTGCGAAGAAAGCTTAGTTTTTTCAGGCTGCGACGAGTCATCCTTGGATGAGTCTGCAAAGACGCTTAATGAAGTTATGACTAAAAAAAAGGTGATTAGAGTTTTACATTGTCTCATTTTAATCCTTTTACTTAATTTTGAATCTAATCAAAGAGTTGTATTATATACTATAAAAGGTGATTTGGTCTTTTCAATGGAATTTAACTATTATTTGAAATTTGCATCTAAATGGGATAACGTGTGCCAAATTTACCTGAAATGAGGATCATATGAATTTAGGTTTTACTGAATTATTATTAATCGCTGGGATTGCATTGCTATTGTTTGGACCTTCTAGATTGCCAGGTTTAGGTAAGTCTATAGGTGAAGCTATTAGAGGTTTTAAAAAAGGTTTAAATGAGGATGAGACCATTACTGAGGCAAGGCCAGTGAATGATCAGATTTCATTTCAAAATCAAAATCGTAATAATTTAAATGCTAATCAACCTTCCTCAAATACAGAGCAGAAGACTACAGAAAAAACGACTCATTCTTAAACCTAAATATTTACTAAGTTTATGTAGACTGTAAGTTCAATCCTATTTAAGGTTTTTCATTGCTTGTACCCACGCTTACTTTTGTTAGTTTCGGATAAAACAAAACCAACACAGCTAGAAATGTGAATAAAAAGGCTATCTGTGTTGATGCATTGAGCGTTTCTGCGAATAGGAAGTAGGCAATTGAAGCTGAAAATACTGGCTCTAAAAGTTTTCCACAACTCATCCAGTTTATATTTAAATAACTCATTAAATAAGTAAAAATAGCGTGCCCCATAAAAGTTGGTACAATAATAGTTCCTAGAACTCCAAGCCATGAGCGTTCGTTATAGCCAGTTAATGGTACAGAATTTACAAAGCTTAGTAAAAGAAACCAAACACCACAGACGGCATAAATTCCTATGGCAAAATGCCAATTATTTAAATTTTGTCGAGTTTTTTTTGAGCTCAAAACATAAGTCGAATAAAAAAAAGCAGAGATAACTCCTGCGATTTCCCCTTTGAGGTTATGAGGGTTGAATTGTAGTGTCGAAGACAATAGTAAGTACAAGCCAGTGATGGCCAATGCATAGGAAATTATAAGGTATTTGGTCAACTTTTCTCTGAAAATAAGGTAAGCTCCTAAGGCAGTGAATAAAGGATTTGTGGCAAATAAAATCATGCAATTAGCTATTTTTGTATTTTGAGCAGAATAAAAGTAACTCCATAAGTGAAAGAAAAAAAAAGTGCCAGTAATAAGGATCCATTGAATATTCTCACGAAGCGACTGAAATATTTTTTTTGCCCCATCTTTAAATAAAAAAATGAGAAATAAAATAAGACTGGCTCCTAATAAACGCCAGGTACCAAGGGCTTCAGGTGGAACGTGACTCCACTTAATCAAATTAGAGGCTTGAGATAGACTAACAATTGATATGAAATACAGAAGATAGTTGATATTTTACTCCATTTTTAAAGGAAATAGACAGATAAATTCTAGGTTTTTTATTTTGATCAAGTTATCAAAAATTAATTTTTTAACCAACTAAAGTGTATTTCATTGCCGGTTGTCAAAAGTGGATGTGGATGGCTTTTTCTTGGACAAACATCACCCCCCTAAGCATATTAGGCTGGTGAAAAAACAGATGATAAGAGTTGGTATTATTGGAGCTAGAGGTTATACGGGAACAGAGTTGTTGAAACTTCTCCTGACTCACCCTTATGTTGATTTAAAATATTATTTTTACTCTCCAGAGAGAGCGTTTTCTCTAGATGAAATGGGATTGTACGAACGCAACCACACGTCGCTTTTACCGACAGGTATTTCTTTACTTGAGTTACTTGACGAGAATTTTGATATTCCTTCTAGATTAGATGTTATTTTTTTAGCAACTCCCAACGAAGTTTCCTTGGAGTTAGTTTCTAAGCTGTCTTCTCATCGTATTCATTTGATTGATCTTTCTGGGGTTTTTAGACTTAATTATCCATCGCATGAACAAATAAAAGAGCAGTATCAAAAATATTATAAAATCAATCATACTCATCCGGAACTTTTGTCGAAGTTTATTTATGGTTTAATACCTTTCTATAAAAATCAGTATCAGGATATACCTTCCGATTCGTTTCTTGTTGCTAATCCCGGTTGTTATGTGACCTCTGTCCTGATGGCCTTGAAACCTCTTTTAAATGAGGGGCTTATTTTACCTGATCCTATAATTGTGGATGCTAAATCAGGAACTTCAGGAGCGGGAAAAAAAGCAAGCGAGAATTTACTTTTTTCAGAAGTCTATAACGAATGTCTTCCTTACAAAGTGATTCATCACCAGCACACACCTGAAATTGAATTTTTTTTAAATAAAGAAAGTCATTATCAAAGCCAAAAAGTGAAGCTAGTTTTTACCCCTCATTTACTGCCAATTCATCGCGGAATTATTTCCTCTATTTACGTGAAGTGGTCCAAGGAAATGGTCAAAAGGAATGCTGTTGAAAAAATGGAATCTTTGGAGAATGCTTATTTTAAATATTATAGTGATTACCCTTTGATTGATTGGGGTAGGGTGGGAGTTAAGAAAAGCATTATCAATATGAAAAATGTGATTAACACCCCAAGAACTCAGGTAGGTTATGATTTTGATGAAGAAAATATTTGTCTTTTTTCACAGATAGATAATTTGCTAAAAGGAGCTGCCTCACAGGCTATTGAAAATATGAATTTGATTTATAATCATTCTCCCGAAACAGGATTAACAAGAACTTGCTTAAGCAAAATGGAGTCACTATGACAGTAGAATCAAACATGAATGTCACCAAACTGCCTTTGGGTTTTAAATCTGCGGGTGTTAATTGCGGTGTTAGAAGATATCGACATGATTTGGGACTTGTGTATTCAGAAAATTTAGCTGTTGCAGCTGGAGTATTTACACTGAATGAATGTAAAGCTGCTCCCGTGTTATATTGTCAGAAAATTCTTCCTAGTGCATGTATTAAAGCTATTATAACAAACTCTGGACAGGCTAACGCAGCTACTGGTCAGGAAGGTGTCGAAAACAATCTTCGTATGGCTCAAACATTAGCTAGTGAGCTAAAATGTGAACCTCATCAGGTGCTCACAGCTAGTACAGGAGTGATAGGACAACAGCTACCTTTGATAAAAATTATGTCTGGAATCCCAGATCTGATCAAGCGTGCATCTGACGATGCGGATAATTTTTCTTTGGCGATTTTGACTACTGATTTAGTTCCCAAAACGGCGACTAAGGATGTTCAGTTGTCTGAAGGTAAAATTAGAATTACTGGTGTTTGTAAAGGTTCAGGCATGATTCATCCCAATATGGCGACAATGTTAGGGTATGTATTTACAGACGTCGTTTTGACTCCAGAAAAAGCTCAAGACTATTTGAAAAAAGCTGTCGATTTAAGTTTTAATCGTATCAGTGTTGATGGCGACTGTTCTACTAATGATTCAGTTTTTTTGATGGCTAATGGTGCTTCTAAGGTGGAGTTGAAGACTATAGCCGATGAAGAGACTTTTTTTAAATCACTTGTAGATGTTTGCCAGGCTTTGGCTCAAAAAATTGCAATTGATGGCGAAGGTGCAACTAAGCTTATTGAAGTTTATCTTAAAAATTCTCCGACTCAAGAGTTGGCTGATAAGGCCTCTAGAGGCATTACTATTAGTCCCTTGATTAAAACGGCTATTCATGGTGAAGATCCTAACTGGGGAAGAATTCTAGCAAGGGTTGGTGCCGAGGGGGTTCCAGCAAGTTGTATTGAAAAAATGCAACTTATTGTACAGGGAGTTACGTTGTTCAAAGAAGGGGCTCCTGTGGTTTTTGATCGTGAATCGGTTCGTCAGTTGTTGAAAAAAAATAAAGTGGTTATTGAGATAGATTTAAATTCTGGAGTTTTCGAATCTAAGGCCTGGGGATGTGATCTTTCTAAAAAGTACGTCGAAATTAATACGGAGTACACAACATGAGTCATCTAGATTCTGTTGATCAAAAACCTTGGATAGTGATTAAGTTAGGTGGGTCTTCATTACAAGAAGACAATATTGTCAGGCAGATTGCTAAGGATGTTAAAAAGCTAAGTGATTTAGATTACAAATTGTTGATCATTCATGGGGGGGGGCCGGCCATCAATGAGGCTCTTAGTGAAAAAAAAATAACATGGGAATTTATAGAAGGGCAACGGAAGACCACATCCGAAATGATGATAGTGATAGAAAATACTTTAGTAGGTACAGTTAATAGGAAAATTCAGAAAATCTTTTCGCAAGAAGGTATTCCTGTTGTTGGACTTTCGGGGAGTGATCTTGAAATGTTATTGTGTGAACCTCAAAATGAGAGTTTAGGTCTTGTGGGTCTTGTGAAAAAAGTAAGCTCTGAGGTTATTAAAGTTTTGGTACAAGGGTCAAAGTTAAGAGTTATTCCGTTAGTAGCTCCAATTGGAGTTGATGAAAAAGGTGAGCGTTACAATATCAACGCAGACATGGCAGCAATGAATTTGGCTGTAGACTTAAAGGCTCAACATTTGGTTTATATGACAGATCAACCTGGAATTTGGGATCAAAATAAACAACTAATAAAAGAGATTGAATCATTAGCTTTGTATCAACTAACAGAGACTCACGTTGTACAGGGGGGAATGTTGGTGAAGGTTAGGGCGGTAATTCAAGCTCTTCGTAATAATGTTCAGGAGGTTGATATTATTGATGCAAGAACAGAAGGAAATTTATTCTCTTTAGTACATGAGAATAAGTCTGTTGGAACCAGATGCTATCGAAACTAGCAAAAATAGCCATGGACAGTGAACCTATAGTTCGTTATGCTTTTTTAAACTTGTTTGTTTGAATTTAATGTTGAAAAGGAGAATTCATGTTTTCAGTTAACAAGATCTATTCATTAGTGGCTTTAAGTTGTGTTGTTGGTTTAACTTCATGTAATAAAAAAGTGACGTTAGATACAGATCAAAAAAAGGCGAGTTATGCTATCGGTAGTCAATTAGGCAAAAACCTTAAAGACGCTAAAGTGGATTATGATCCAGATGTTTTAGTTCAAGCTATGAAAGATATTAAAGAAGGCAAGCCAGAAGCTCTTTCTCAAGAGGAAGCAATGAAGGCAATGCAAAACTTGCAACAAACAGCTCAGAAAAAACAAGCAGAGACAGCTGAAGAAAATAAGAAAAAAGGCGATGAGTTTCTTGCTAAAAATAAAACTAACGCTAACGTAAAAACAACTGAATCTGGCTTACAGTATGTTGTTGAAAAAGAAGGTACAGGTAAAACTCCTTCTGACACTGATGAAGTTAAAGTTCATTACGTTGGAACTTTGATTGATGGAACTAAATTTGATTCTTCTGTTGATCGCGGTCAGCCTGCTGAATTTCCAGTAAATGGAGTTATCAAAGGTTGGACAGAAGCTTTAAAATTAATGAAAGAAGGATCAAAATATAAACTAACTATTCCTTCAGATCTAGCTTACGGTCCTATGGCAAGACCTGGAATTCCTCCGAATTCAGTTCTTCAGTTTGATGTGGAACTACTTGAAGTGAAAAAAGCTCAAGCTTCTGCAGCTACTGATTTAGGAGCTGCTCATGGAAAAGCAGCAGCTAAGCCTGCAAAAAAGAAATAATTCTTTGTTGAAATAATATCTATTTCATAGGATAAAAAAACCTCACTAAAAAAGTGGGGTTTTTTTATGTCCACCTTCGATTTTATCAATAACCAGCCATTAAAAAATTTTGAAATTATTCTTAAAGAAGCTGAGACTAAGGGACTACCTGAGTTTAATGCCATGAATTTAGCAACAGTAGATGGGCGCCAGCGACCAAGCGTTCGAGTGGTTTTATTTAAAGGTTTGGTGGACGGAGCATTGACTTTTTATACCAACTACCAAGGCAAAAAGGCTAAAGACTTGGAGTTTAACTCCTATGCTAGTGCCAACTTTTTTTGGCCACAGCTTGAAAGACAAGTAAGAGTTGAGGGCCAAGTAGAGAAAATGTCTCGTGAGTTGTCAGAAAAATATTTTCAGCCACGCCCCCGGATTTCGCAAATTGGAGCTTGGGCGTCCAATCAAAGTGAAAAAATTGAATCCTTTGAGGTAATACAAAATAAAATCCAAGTTCTTGAAGAAAAATATGCAGGTAAAGAGGTTCCTTGCCCGCCACATTGGGGTGGGTATTTGCTAAGGCCAAACACGATAGAGTTTTGGTTTGGAAGAGAGGGAAGGCTTCATGAAAGATATGTTTATGAATTAGTAAATGGAAAGTGGAGTCATTTTTTAAGAAGTCCATGAGTGATAAAATGCTTAAATATTTAATTACTGGATTTGAACCATTTGCAGGGATAGATGTTAATCCAAGTAGTGAGTTGATTACTTATTTGAAATCCCAAGAAAACCATAGATTTGATTTTCATATATTTCCAGTAGTTTATGAGCAAGTGAATCAGGAATTAAAAAAACTATCTATAGAAAATTATGACTTTATTTTGATGTACGGACTTGCCAGTCGGAGTAATGCTGTTTTGTTAGAAAGAGTTGCTATTAATTGGATTGAAAGCCAGATTCCAGATAATTCTGGTTGTCTTATTAATTCTGAACCGATTGAGCTTGAGTCACCACCAGCCTTTATTAACAGAATGAGATTGGAAGCATATATTAGTAAATTAAGTCATGCTGAGTGGGAAGGGGAAGCTCTAGAGTTTAAAATTTCTCATTCTGCCGGTGCCTACCTTTGTAATTATTTGTATTATAAGGTTTTTCAAAGAAATCCGCGTTGTCTTTTTGTTCATTTGCCATTGGGGCATGATTTGCAACGTTTAGAAAATTTGTCTCGGTTAAACCAAATCCTACTGGGTAAAAGTTAAAAACTAGACCCTGAATTTGTAGTTTTTATTTGAAATAATAAGTTTTCCTGATTATATCCTTCAAATGATTTTTCAATACGTAGGTATTCTTTTTTTGTTGTCAACTTTACCTTTGGTGGAATGTCTTTCCAGCGTTTTATTTAACAAAGTAGCTTTGTGTATGGTGGTTAGCGACCAAGAGAATGCTAAAATATTTCTTAATAATAAAGATACCCTCAAAATAACTCCTTCACTGATTAAAATTCCATTAAATAGGGAAGTAAAGATTAGTTTGGTAAAGCAAGGCTATGAGGATCACGAAGCTTTTATAAAAGGCAAAAATGAACTTAGTTTTTATTATGCAGATCTAAAAAAGTTTGAGTTCAAAATCCTAACTCAAGAAATGGATCAGTCAGTTTAATGCAAACAAGAAGGTGATATTAAAAAAAACTCTGGAATCTCCACAGAAAACTCTTCACCATCTTCTGTTAAAAAATTATAAAACCCTTTCATGCTTCCACTAGAGGTCGTAAGAGGGCACGAACTTTCGTATTCAAAAACTTCTTTAGGTTTAATTTTTGGTTGAAGACCAACAACTCCAGGTCCCTTGACTTCTTCAATGCGTCCTTGGGCGTCTGAGATGATCCAATGGCGGCTTATTAGTTGGGCAGATTTAAGACTTTGATTCCTTATTTGAATTTTATAAGAAAAAAAATAATAGGAAGATTCTGGATTAGACTCAGATTCAATATATTTAGTTCTAACAATGATTTCAAATTTTGCCATAGGATCTAGATCTGTTTCTAACATAAAACTCCAAGAAGAAACAACTTTAAACTTTTGTGGGTAGGTTACTTAAACTGAAAACTATAGGATAGTGGTCTGAAGGAAGTTCAAACTTTTTATCCAAGGAGGTCGGAATGTCTTTTTCGAACCCATAGTTGTCCTTATACCTGTATACATTGGCAGATGTTGGATCTAAATACTTAACTGTCGAACTTGTTAAAAAACAATAATCAATTTGTTTACCATCGGTTCTTCCACTAGTTTTAACTTGATAAAAAGTCGCTCGTTTATCAATAGGAGTTTGAGACAACTCTAAGACGTCTTCAAGAGATGTTTTTACATAAATGTCTTTGAATTCCTCTTCAGTTGAATGTCGAGAAGCATTACCGTTAAAATCTCCAGCTAGAATTAAAGGAACTTCAGGGTATTTTCCTTGAAGCTCTTGTTGAATTTCAAGAACGGTTTTTAATTCTGCACTTCGACGTTCAAAGCCATTAGGGTCTTTTTTTTCTGGATCAAGGCGAGATTTTAAATGAGTCAATAAGATATTTAGGAATGGTTTATTAATGTCTTTTTTAAAGAGTTTAAGTTCAACACAGTCTCTTGAGAGTTTGTTTTCTGGGGGAGTTTTAAGATGTCTCTCATGGTGATATAAAAAATTGATCGATCTATTTTTATTTGTTGTAAGATCAAAATAAAAGGTAGAATTTTTTTTAATTAAAAATCCAACATCAATGTTTCTATCTGAATTTCCTTCTATAAGGGCTACTGAGTATTCTTGATTTAAAAATAAATCATTAAAGTTTTTTAGAGATTCTATCCCACCAACTTCACACAACATTATGATATCAAGTTGTAATTCTTTAAAAATGGCAGCCAGCTCTTTACATTTACTTAACGTTTTATTAGGGTAAATGGAGTTTGACAGTTTTTGCCATTGAACTTCATCTAGTTTTAAATCATCTGGACTTGGAGTTTTATCAAACAACAAGAATAGATTCTCTGCATTAAGTAAGCAGAATTTAAGTTGGATTGTCTCTTCCCAAATCATATTATGATTTTAGATTTGCTATGGAAAATAGGTCAACTAAAAGGATAGGTATGAAATCAATTATTTACTCTAAAATAAACAAGTGGGATATCAAAGAGAAAAACTTTTCAGAGGACCTGGAAAGGCTGATGCAGAATAATCCCAAAAAACAGACTAAAGGTTGGGTTTTTATTTTTACAGACAATCCTTCCACTCTAAAAGAGTCAGCAAAAAAGACCCACGATTTAATTGATAAATTAAGTTTACCTTGGCAGAAGGAAAATTTATTGAAATCAAATCAAGATAACTATTATTTTCAAACAGACAAAGGTCCAGTTTGGATACTTAAAAACCGACATAGCAAAACCAATCACGATAATTTTTTCTCTGAGTCAAAGTACACCTGGTCCAGGGAGAATGTTGGAAGTTTGATGTCACATTTTAAAATACATAAACTAGATGAGGTTTATGTGTATTTTGGTGAAAGAAATGAGGATCTGTTACTTGGTTCCCTAGTTGGACTCGACCTAGCTTTGTATAATTATAAAAATACTTCGAATGATAAAAAAGAAAATTTACCTGACTTATTTTTATCTTATTACGATAAAAAACTAATTGTAGAAGCAGAAAATAGAAGCTCTTCAATCAATTTAGCAAGGCATTTGGTGAATATGCCGCCAAATCTTTTGGGACCTAAAGATTTAGTAAAGTTGGTAAGGGGATTCGATTGGAAGAAAAATGTTAAAGTACAAGTTTGGGATCAAGAAAAACTCAAAAAAGAAAAAATGAATTTACATTTGGCAGTTGGACAAGGGGCAGAGCAAGAGCCACAGTTACTTAGGATAAACTATACACACCCTAAGAACAGGAAAACTATAGCTTTTGTGGGAAAGGGTATTACTTTTGATACTGGAGGGCTTGATCTTAAACCATCCAGTGCCATGAGATTGATGAAAAAAGATATGGGAGGAGCAGCTTGTCTTTTGGGATTAGCTCGATACATTAATAATTATGAGTGGCCAGTAAATATTGAGATCTTTCTAGCTTTGGCCGAAAACTCAGTTGATGGAAAGTCATTTAGGCCAAGTGACGTGATTGTGTCACGCTCTGGACAGTCTGTAGAAATTGATAATACGGATGCTGAGGGTAGGTTAGTTCTTGCAGACGCTCTCGATTTTGTAACTAGGGAAATTAAAGAATTAGACTCGGTAATAAATGTAGCTACGTTGACAGGTGCTATTAAGGTAGCATTAGGCGCTGAAATAGCTGGTTTGTTCTCGAATAGTGATGAGCTTTCAGTACAGCTTCTAAAGTCTTCCCAGCAAAGTGGAGACCTTTGTTGGCGTATGCCTTTGGTGGAAAAGTATGCGGCTTCGTTATCGTCTTCTTTTGCTGATTTTAAAAATTCAAGCGAAGGTTTTGGAGGTGCTATCACGGCTGCCTTATTTCTTCAAAAATTTATAAATAATAAAAACTGGGCTCATTTGGATATTTATGCTTGGAATGACAAACCTACAGGGAGTCTAAGTATGAGTGGTGGAAATGGTCAAGGTGTTCAACTTTTAATTGAATACTTACAGCATTTGCAGCTTAGATAAGTAAACTTGGTTCAGAGTTTGAGAAAACTGACTTTGCTTTATACATCAGAGATGTGCATTTTTTTTAATATATTGAAAAATTCGTTAATAACCAGTTGGACTCTAAGTGATGGCTCTTTATGTAGGTGGCCAATATGAATTTGATTGATGCAGAGGTTTTTTGTAGGATTGATGTTAAAAACTTTTTTTGAAGACAACTCTTCTAAGATACAATGGCGGGGTATAATAGTAACTTCATTTTCGAGTCCATTTTTGACAAAGGTTGTGGCACCACGTAGATCATTGATAGAATTAAAAATATTCAAGTCAGAGTAGAAAATCAGATCGTTAGGAAAATATTGATTTTTCCAATGAGTAAAAATATTTTTTAAATCAGGATGTTGAATAAAAGAAAGATTTAAAAGATCTTTTTTGTCGCTTAATGAGATTTCTTTATTTGCAACCAAGATATAATCTTCCGTGCAAAATTTTATATATTTCAATTTATTTGTAATTTGAGTTAAAAATCCAAAATCAACATAATCTTCGATAATCATTTTTTCGATTTTTTCATTTGTATCTATAAGCACTTCAAGTTGAATTTGAGGAAAGAGTTCTTTTCTTCGATTAAGTATAATCTGAAAGTGAGGGCTCATAAGACAGCTTTCGGGCATTGCGTACCTAACAACTCCTGATTTTTGTGTTAGCTCAGAATATATTTGTCCATTTAACTTTTCTAAACGTTCGAAGAGTTCTTCAATATACTTTTTTAACAAAATACCTGATGGGGTTAAGCTTAATCCTTTTGAACCGCGAACAAATAATTCAGTATTAAATTTCTCTTCTAACTTTGAAATATGCTTACTTATTCCAGATTGGGTCATTCCAGCTTTTTCTGCGGCTTTAGAAAAGTTTAGTTCATTTGCTGAAAATAAAAAAGCTTTGCAGCTGGTTGGGTCTAACAAATCAAAGTTTAAACTGATATCTTTCATGCAGAACTACTAGCATAGAACCAAACCAAGAGCATTGATAAATTTTACAATTTAAAATGAGTCTATTGTTTTTTTTAATATCAGTAACAGCACTATTCTTTTTAGTCATAGTAAGTATTCTTTCAAATCATTTAGTAATTTAGTTCAGATACTTTATAAGGGCATTAACTATAAATTATAAAAAAGGAAATTTTAATGAAAAAATTAGTGAGTAGCTTAATGGTAATTCTTATGACATCGATATCTTTAGCAAGAGAGGTTCAACAGGTAAAGTCACCTAGTGTTGATGGAACTTATTTGCACAATTCAGCAATAGTGATTTTGAGAAAAGGCTCTTATGATAAATATATTAAGGCGGTATTAAAGCACAGAATTTTATCAGAAACTGTAAAAGAATCAGGAAATATTTCTTATAAACTCAATGTAGTTAGCTCTAGAGTTGTTACATTTGACGAGATTTGGAATAATCAAGCGGCTTTGGATGCTCATTTGGGAACTTCACATATGCAATCTTTTTTTAAAGAAATTGGATTTGATGCTGGAGCTACAAATTCTATTTATTCAGTGAGTCTACCGACAAAGCAAGGGGACTCGTTAGTTTTTACAGTAAAACCGGGCTCAAAAAACTATGTTATTGAGAAGCTGATTCTTAATGGATTTACATTTAATAATAATTAGAGTTTTGAATTATTCTGACCAGAGTTTGTGTTTTCTTATATAATCTTTAGCGAGCTCTGGTACCAATTTTTCCCATAATTTATTTTTACTTTCAATCATTTTTTTTACATCAGAGGAGTGATAATAGTTTTCTGTATTATCACAACCAGAAATATCCATGATTTGTGAACTTTCAATAAAGTGCCTATAAAGATGTATGACTTCTTTGCCTGGGAAAAAAGATTTGGTTGTTAAACAAACCTCGGATGTCTTGTGTGGATAGATATATAGTTTAGTTTGATCGTCAAGGAGCTTCCCAAGTCCTTCAAAAATACCACCTTCAAGGTTTTTATAAAGAGTTGGATCAAAAAGACTCTGTAAGTGCCTAGCACTCATCACAACTACAAATGGTGACTGTGTGTATTTTCTAAAGAAATGCTTCATTTCATAAAAATATTTGAAGTTTGAAATCAAAAGATAATAGCCTAGTGAAGTAAGGATTTCAACTCTATGTATGAAATCTTCAGTTTGTATTCCAAATTCACTAGAAATTTCCAAAATAGGGATAATATCGGAAGGCTTTAATTTTTGAGATTTCATTTCTAATTTTAACTGTTCGTGACCTTTGCTAAGCACATCAATATGGGTATTCGTAATTGGTCGATAAAATCCTCGCTGAATAATTAAGCCTTTTCCCCAAACAGTGTCACTAATATTTAAAACTTGATCATTTGAGCTTTGGTTAGATAAACTTTTAGGAGCAAACAAAATCGCTTCAGATAGCTCGTGTTTAATTAGCTCTAAGTTCATTTTACGATTATCAAAACTTTTAAGATCTTCACCATTAAACTTAATCACATCAATGATAATTTGTCCTTTTTTTAATCCATTCACTAAATTAGGAATAAACTGCTCAGGTTTTTCTGTAGCATAAAAGGCCGAATCTACTAAGTTTACACCTAGCATTCCCAGTGCTTCTTGTTGTTGTAGCCGATGTCGGTCTTGCATGCGAACATGAAGAATGATGTCATTAAATGACCCTTTAGGTTTTTTTTGAAATCTAATTCCCATCCAACCATGACATTTAGGAGTTTCAGCTGAACCTGTCGTCACAGTATTAGCATAGGCAAAAAAAGTTGTTCTGTTTCCACGATGCGGATCCAAACGCTTAAGTAAAAGCGAGTATTCCTTATCAAGCATTTTATTTAAGCGAGATTCGCAAACGTAACGACCACTTTTTTCTTTACCATAAATTTCATCACTATAGATCATATCATAAGCTGAAATTGTTTTTGCAATAGTTTGCGAAGCTCTTCCTACTTGAAAGAAATGTCTTGCTACTTCTTGGCCTGCTCCAATTTCAGCAAATGTACCATAAATTTGCTCATTCAAATTAATTCTCAAAGCTTTGCTTTGGGTCGTCTTTACTTCATTGCTTTCATTTTTGCTATCATTTCTATTATCGCTCATAAATAATGTCTCATTTCAATGATTAGTCATGTTCAGTTGATTTAACCCATCCCGTAATAGCTAAACTTAAAGCTTTTTCAACAGGTATATCTAACTTTTTAACTTTATTCTTATTAACTAAAACTGTGTAACCGCCCAAAGCATAACTCAATGGAATAAACACAGCTATGAGCTCTTGATCAGGGACCAAATTTTTTCCAGAAAACTCGGGAATATCAGTGAAGTGATCTCGAGTTACTAATCCGACCATGTGAACTCCAGGAGTCATTTCAATACTAACTACACTTTTTAAATCTTTTTTACCTTTACTAGAAAATAGACCCATAAGATCTTTTAAAGGAGAGTAGAGCGCTTTGATTAAAGGAACTTTTGTTAGTTTTTTCTCAATCTGTTCCCAGATCGATTTAGTTATGAAATTAGTAATTAATAAACCAAAAAGAAAAATCACCAGTAAAGCCATTATAAAACCTAAGCCTGGGATATAAGTGTCATTCAAAAGAATTCTTAAAAATCTTCCAAGGATATTTTCAAGAATAATTACACCAGAATACAGCACATAAAAAGTGATAATTATTGGGAGGAGGGTGAACAGACCACGAAAAAAAATTTCGGTTACTTTTTTCATTATATTTTACCTTTTAATCAATCTAATCAAATGTCTGTAATTTTTCAAATTAAAACAAAAACTATCAATTTAAATTTGATGCCTGTCTCAAATTTGGATGAATTAACTTTTGACTAAAGTCTATCTGACCATAGTCCGAAGAAATTTATACCCTATGTCTAGTTTGGAGGTTCCGTGTTCGCATTATCATCTGCTGTAATTGCTAGTAAACACCTTTGTGGCTTTAAAAGAATCTACGGTTCGATGAATTTAATAGTTGCCTTAGCTTTTCTCAGTTTTACTGAAGTAAGCTTGGCTCAGTCCTTCCCTAAAGTTGTTCCTGGTGAATATATTATTAAATATAAGATGGATATTGGTAGATCAAATGCCATAGGTAAAATTCAATCAAAGGTGAATTTAAAGGCAGCATTTCCAGAGATGAATATGCTCCATATGGCAGTTAAGCCGGGGCAAGAAGCGGTCATTGATGAATTAAGAAAAGACAAAGATGTTTTATTCGTGGAGCCTAATTATATTCTTGAAAAACTTGTTGATGATAATACTGCTGGGAAAGTTTTAAATACTCTTTCTCTTGATCAGGTTTACTCCCAAAGCTCTACAAGTTTTACTCAAAATTATTCAAACGTTAAAGTGGACCAGGCATGGACTTTATCAAGTGCTTACGATTCTTCGAATCGACCTATAGTAGCGATTCTTGATACTGGACTTGATAAACAACACACAGTCATTCAGGCATCTCAAGCTTTGTGGGTCAATACTAAAGAGATTCCTGGTAATGGAGTCGATGACGATCAAAATGGATACGTAGATGATGTGAATGGTTGGAACTTTGTTTCTAATACCTCTTCCTTTGCTGATGATGAAGGCCATGGAACTCATGTTGCCGGGATAGTTATAGGTGCAGGGATGGATATTTTCTCTGCTCAACTTGATGTTTCTAAAATTAGAATTATGCCACTTAAGTTTTTAGATTCTCAAGGGGCTGGGTCTACAGCCAATGCGATTAAGGCTATTTATTATGCTGTAAATAATGGAGCAAAAGTCATTAACAACTCTTGGGGAGGACCTGGTTATTCGAGCTCTCTATTAGAAGCGTTAACATTTGCTTATAATCACCAAGTATTGATTGTCTCAGCAGCTGGAAACTCAGCAAAAAATAATGATACAAATGAAATGTTTCCAGCTAACTACGGAGTGCCAAGTAACATCAGTGTCGCTGCGACTACAGAAAGTGATAGGTTAGCAACATTTTCAAACTTTGGTGCTAATCTTGTTCATGTAGCAAGCCCTGGAGTTTATATTTATTCTACTTTGCCAGGTAATATCTTTGGATCTATGTCGGGAACTTCGATGGCAGCTCCATTTGTTGCTGGTATCGCGGCATTAGCTTTAAGAGAAGCTCCGAGCTTGACAGGATATCAAATGAAAAACCTAATAATTTCTTCTGCATTTAGTTTATCAGCGCTGAGAGGTATAGTTCAATCTGGAGCAAGGGTGGATGCTTACTCGTTACTTTCTCAAGTTAAATCAAATCAGTATTTAGCAGCAAGTCAGCCTGATTATAAGCCCGTTTACTCCGAAGAGAGAAGTTTAGCTTCAGAATCAGAACCTTCACAAGAAAGTACTAGTAAAGGAGGATGTGGAGCAATATCTACATCAGCTTTTATCGGAAAAGGGCAAAGTTTCTGGAACTCCGGAAATGGCGGTGCTTCTGCTCTTGCTGTCATGGCATTGATGGCGTTTCCATTGTTGGTTTATTTTGGATTACGCCTAAGATCGCGAAGGAAAGATTATCGACGACAACATGATCGATTTATGATGAGTTCTGATATACGTGTCAAGGTAGGTGATAAGGAGTTAGTTGGTCACATGCGCACAATCTCTTTAGGAGGCCTAAGTTTTAATGCTGAAGAGATGTTGGATAAAGGTGGCTCAGTTACCATTAAAATTAAAGGTCCAGACAACAAAGAAATCGATGTAGAGGGACGTGTCGTTTGGTCAGAAGCGAATCATTCTTACGGTGTCAAGTTCGAGGAAACACGTCTATCTTTGTCAGAGACAATTTTAAACTGGACACAAAAGTTAGTTAAAGCTGATAACTAATGGCGGTATCGTTTAATTACTTAATTTGTAAAAAGCCTTCTGGAAAAGGGAAGGCTTTTTTGCTAAAGTAGAGACGATCATAAAAAATCATATTTCTAATAATAAGTTTAATATAAGTTCTTGTTTCCTCATAGGGAACTTCTTCTATAAATTCAATGGGATCTTCACGGAATCGATTTTTAAGCCAACCCTGATAAGCACTTGAGCTCGCATTGTAGCCAGCAATAGAGGGGATATATTTAGAATTATTCTTATCTAGAAGTCTTTTTAGTTCTTTAGCTCCTAATTTAATATTGATAGCTTCGTCAAATAAATCAAAGTCACTTTTCCAAGGAATGTTTTCTTCTTTTGCAAGAGTTTTACCAAGCTGTGGCATGAGCTGTAGTAAACCTAAAGCATCTACGGAGCTTCGGGCGAAGGGATCAAATGCGGACTCCTGTCTCATAATAGCATAGATAAATTGAGGTTGAATTTTATTTTGTATCGAAGATGCCAGAATCAGATCCCAATAAGGAGTAGGAAAAAGAAGTTCAGGATACTTAGTGATAAGTTCTGTTTTTTGATCACCACTCAGCTGATTAATAGAAGTTAATAGTTGACTGAACATCTCTGCTTTTGCGTATAACAGCAGAGACGGAAGAAACAAGTTCTGATTTTGTCTAGCAACATGTTTAGCCCATTCTTTAATAATATCATTTTGTTTTAAGCTTAAATGCCAGCTAATCAATCTAACTTCTTTTTCACTATAGCTTAGCTTTAGATTTTCAACTAAGAACTCATTTTTTTGAAGTTGGGTGGATCTGCTTATCAAGGGAATATCTTTTTTCTCATCTCGGTAACTTAGTAGTGTATAGAAGCTAAGGGGCTCTTTTTCTCGTAAAAGTTTAATTGTATTATTATAATATTCAGTTTTTTGTTGCCTTAAGTAGGATTGAGCTAACCAATAAATATACTTACTATCAAACCCTTCTTTAAGTTGAGATGTTAGAAGTTCAAGATGATTTTGTGCTTGAAGATAGTTTCTATTTTTAATTTCCAACCAAGCTAGTTGCCATAAGTTTTTTTCAAAAATAATAGTTTTTTTATTGCTAACATTAAAGCTTAACAAATAGTTTTTGTGAGCTTCTTGCGTTTGTCTTTTTTCATCATATATTCTACCTAGAGTGTAATAGAATTCTTCTTTAAGCTCGTTAAAAGAGATTTTTTTTAGTTGCAGGGTTAATATCTTGATAGCTGTTTCGGGCTCACCAGCAGTCCAAATCCATCTGGCTTTTAAGTTCGAAAGTTCAGCAGTCCATTCTTCGATTTGTCTTGGTGTCGGTGAAGAATTTAATTTTTTAAAGCTCTTAGTTTTAGAAAAATGATTCAACCAACTAGACCATTTTTGAATTAAAATTTTCTGAGCAGTTTTGTCTTGTAAAGATTTTTCAATTCGAAATAAAACTTTAAAACCTCTATATATCGAAGAAGCAGAGCTACTTCTGTTGGAAATAATTTTATTAAGATTATCTTTTGCTAGTTTAAAATCTCTATCCTTGATCAGATCATTGATTACTTCAAATTGATTGTTTTCATTTGAGGCTTGCCATCTAGGGAATTCTTTTTTTAGAGCATCATAAAAAATTTTTTTAACTTGTGGATCATCGCTAGAGTCGACTTCTTTTTTTACACTTAAATAGTAACTTTGTTTTTCTTTTCTATTCTTAATCTCGTCAGCGATATCAAGAGAACTTATTACTTTCGATAACAAATTATTTTCAATTACTGATTTTTTGAAATTAACTTCAGCGATAGTTTTTTTGTAAAGCTGATTTTCTAATTCAGAGAGAGATTCATTAAAAAACTTTTGAGTTGGGTTATTTTGGTCAATACAGCTTAGATAAAAATTCATTTCTACAAGCGATTTTAATTGGAAAAGATCAGAATCTTTCTTTGCGGTCTCTAGAATTTTACAAGCTTTTGTTGAGTCAGTCGATTTCAGTACATCAAATAAACGATATTGAAGCCAAAACTGTTCATTTTTTGCAGTACGTTCAGTTAATAGTTTTTCTAATTGGTCTGGTTCAAGTTTCAACCAATCCTGATAATAAGTTGGAGGAAGTAACTCATGTTCTTTTATAGAAAAATTAGAATTCAAATTTTTCTTGGAAGTGCAAGAGTTTAAACCAGCAACACTTCCAAGAATAAAAAAACTCAAGGTAAAAAACTTTTTTGAAAGCACTAAACTCTGGCTCTCTCTAGGGCTTCTATGCGATCATCAAGGTTAGGATGGGTCATAAACAAAGCCATAATCCCCGTACGACCATTATTTGATATTTTCATTGTAGCAAGCATATCTTTTTCATCGTTTGGTATTCCGTGAACATTTTGAAGTCGTCTTAGTGCTGCAATCATATTTGATCGTGACGAAAATTTAGCTCCTCCTAGGTCTGCTCTAAACTCTCTTTTGCGAGAGTAATAATTAACAACAATGGAGCCCAAAATAGTAAACAAGATATCACCTATAATTACGACAATAAAATGAACCGTTGGACGAGCTTTTTCATCTACATTACTTGAGATCAGATTTGCAAGTACTCTAGAGAAGAACAAAGCAAAAGTATTCACTACACCTGTTATCAAAGTCATTGTGACCATGTCTCCGTTTGCAATGTGTGCGATCTCATGTCCAAGCACCCCATCAACTTCGTCATCACTCATTCTTTGAAGTAGTCCTGTAGATACGGCTACTAAAGAATTGGATTTACTTGGGCCTGTTGCAAAGGCGTTTACATCCTCAGAGTCGTAAATAGCTACCTCTGGAGCATTAGGCAAACCCGCTTTTTGAGCCAAAGAATGAACTCTGTTTACCAAATGAGATAGTGTTGGGTCTGAAGTTGATGGGTCGATTATTCTTAGGCCCATCATCCATTTTGCCATCACTTTAGAAAGTAGCAGAGATATTAAAGATCCAGAGAATCCAAGTAAAGCACACCAAATAAGTAGCGGACCCATTTGATTTCCAACTCTTTCAAATCCAAAAACTCTAGATAAAACGGTCCATGCTATACCGACAGTAAGCATGATCAAAGCATTTGTTAGTATAAATAATCCAATTCTCTTGATAAACTGCATAAGGCACTCCTTTTAATAAAAACCGCATTTTAAAAAGGTCTCTATATAAGATGAATGCCCTTCGAAAAAAGTCAATAAGCTAATTTACAGGTTCTGGTTTATTTTTTAAACTTAATAGTCCACCCTGACTGGTGCTAAAATGGAACCTCAAAGCGGAAGATTCTAATTCTACTTGGATTTTTCCACCATCAGTTAAACGGCCGAATAAAAGTTCATCAACTAAAGGTTTTTTTAAGTACTCGTCAACAGCCCGGGCCATGGGTCTAGCACCATAAGCCCTGTCATAGCCTTTTCGCATTAACCATTTCATGGCCTCACTAGAAACGGTGAGTTCCACTTTCTTTTCTGCTAAAGTCATTTTTAGTTCATCAACAAATTTATTTGCCACTTTATAAATCATCTCTTCAGAGAGGTCCCTGAAATAAACTACGGAATCAAGGCGATTTATAAATTCGGGAGCAAAGGTTTTCTTGATAGCCTCTTGGCTAATTTGCGTTCGATTGTCATCAATGATACCTATTGACCCTTTAGACACCTCATAAGCCCCAGCATTAGTAGTTAAAATGATGATTGCATTTTTGAAATCGGCAACTCTTCCCTGGCTGTCTGTAAGGCGTCCTGCATCCATCACTTGTAGTAAAGTATAAGTAATATCAGAATGTGCTTTTTCTATTTCGTCCATCAAAATAATAGAGTAAGGTTGTTTAGTTACAGCTTCGGTCAGTAAACCACCATCTTCATAGCCTACGTAGCCGGGAGGAGCTCCAACTAATCTTGCTACAGAGTGTTTTTCCATGTACTCACTCATATCAAATCTTACAAAAGGAACACCCATGAGCAGAGCTAACTGCTTACACACTTCTGTTTTTCCAACTCCTGTTGGGCCTGCAAATAAATAGCTTCCAATGGGTTTGTTTTGTCGTGCTAGTCCACTTCTAGAAAGTTTAATACTTGCGACAAGCTTATCAATGGCCTCATCTTGACCAAAAATAAGAGCTTTTAGTTTTTTATCTAAATCTTTGAGCTGCGCTTTTTCATTTGAAGAAATTTGAGCTACAGGCAATCCTGTCATTTTAGCAATAACTTCTTCAATATTTTCAGTATTGACCTCAATAGTTTCAAGTTCAGGATTTTTTAGTCTTAAATAACTCCCACACTCATCGATCACATCTATAGCTTTGTCAGGAAGGAGTTTGTTGTTAATGTGTTTCATAGATAAATCTACAGCAGCTTTTAGAGCTTCAGGTGCGAATTTGATTCCATGAAACTTTTCAAATTGTGGAGAAATTCCTTTCAGAATTTCCAAAGTGTCAGCGGCCGAAGGCTCTAAAATATCAATTTTTTGAAAGCGACGATTCAGAGCTCGGTCTTTTTCAAAGTGCTGTCTGAATTCAGTATGAGTCGTAGATCCGATACAGGATATTTCTCCGCTGGCGAGTGCAGGTTTTAATAGATTGGAAGCATCCATACTGCCTCCACTGGTAGCTCCTGCTCCAACCAAAGTATGAATTTCATCAATAAATAAAATGATATTAGGATTTTTTTTAACTTCTTTCATTATGGATTTAATTCTATTCTCAAAATCGCCTCGAAACTTAGTCCCAGCCAATAAGGTTCCCATATCCAAAGAGTATATTTGTTTGTTCTTTAGAACATCGGGAGTTTGCCCCTCCACAATTTTTTTGGCTAGCCCCTCAATAACAGCAGTTTTTCCAACTCCAGGCTCTCCAATTAACAGAGGGTTGTTTTTTGTGCGTCTCATTAAAACTTGAGTAATACGCTCTAAAACTTCATCGCGACCAATTAGGGGATCAATTTTTCCAAGACGAGCTTTATCATTAAGATTGACACAAAACTGTTCGAGGATACTGGTCTTGGACTCATCTGCCGCCATTCCGTCAAAATCATTTTGATTTTTTCCACTTGAAGTATTTTCTTCACTGGTCTCGTTAAAATTTTCTTTAGAAACCCCATGAGAAATATAATTAATGATATCAAACTGACTAATTCCTTGTTGATTTAAAGCGAAAACTGCATGTGAATCTTGCTCATAGTAAAGAGCAACAAGAAGAGTAGCTTCTGAAATTTTATTTTTCCCAGAATTTTTAACTTGCATCGCTGATCTTTGAATTAAGCGATGACAGGCTAGGGTAAATTCGGGTGACCAGTTTTCCAAGCCGCCATAACTTTCAAGTTGCTCCTCTGAAATTTTTGGGCTATTTTTTTGGATGTACTCCCATAAAGTTTGTTTCAGTTTGGGGACATTACCACCGCAAGATTCAACAATCTCAATAGTTTTAGCTGAATGACTTAGGCAAAATAGAATGTGCTCCAGAGTTACAAACTCGTGATTATTTTTTTTTGCTAATTCCGTAGCTTCTGCTATTTTTCTTTCTACTTCTTTACTCATCATAACCATAACCTCGGTTTAAATGATTGCACGTATTTTGTTTTAGAAAAAGTTCTCAGGTTTCCTCTAAAGAACTTTTTAGTGGGTATTGATGCATTTGAGCAAACTGGTTAGTTTGCATCACTTTCATCTCACCAATTTCTAGAGAGTAAACACCAGCGACACCAGCTCCTTTTTGATGAACATCCAACATAATTTTAATAGCTTCATCTTCTTTTTTATTGAAAAATTTTTTTAAAACTAAAACGACAAAGTCCATAGGTGTAAAATCATCATTTAAAAGAACAACAGAAAACATTTTGGGTGTGGTCAGTTTAGGGATAACCTGGACTGAAGCGTCACCATCTGGGGAATAAGGTAAATTTTTATCGTTTTGCATGTAAACAGTACTCATATATAAGAATATGGGGTCTTGTGCTAGCTTTGTCCACTTTGTTTTGTCTTTTTTTTTATCAAAAAAGATATAATTTTTATTTTTTTTAGAAAAATTTATTATTAAATTAAAGATTTAGAGTCAAAATTTTAGTCATTATTTTCTACACTGTTTTTATTATGATCTAGATAGCAACGATGTAAACTTGATCTACAGATTGAAACATAATAAAAATGAATTATTTTTTTTTCCCTGTAATAAATGGCCAAATTTACCGATAACTTGCGGGTGAGGAAGTATTAATGGATTTTTCCGTATTTGATAACTCTTTTGATGTGATTGTAGTTTATGATTCGAACGGAATTATTAGATATGGAAACTCGGCATTTTATTTATTCACAGAGCTTTCTCCGGCAAGAGCAATTAACAAGTTAGATATTGCGAAAGTATTTTCATCTATAGAAGGTGAACCTTTAAAAATTGCTGACTTCGTAAATGTAAAAGAAGTGACGCCAATTAAACATGTTAGGTTCACGACAAAGAATATTGAAAATGGTTTGGCTCAGTATACTCTGAGTCCAGCTCCAGGAAACGAAGAACTACAAATTTTATTCTTAAAAGATCTAACGATCGAAGAAGATTTGCACCGTAAGTATCGAAGAGAAATGGTTTTGAAGGATAAGAAAATTGAAGAGATGGACTCCTTGATTGAGTTACTTCAAAATACAAGGCTAGTTAAAGAGCCAGTTAAAATTGTTGAGGAGTTTACTCGACATTTATTAAAATATTTCTCTATCGGCATAGGTTTTATTAAAGATAGTTCTGGAGTTGTTAGCACTGTCATTAATTCAAAACAGCTATACAGTGATGAAAACATACAAAATGCTTTTCAAGAAATTAAAGGTTTTAAAAAGACCGAAAATTACCTTTTTCTTAAAGGTCAAGATCTACATGATTTTGTTAATAATTGTCCTTCTTATTTGCATGGTTTAGTTATCATTCCAATAAACTCTCAAGGTAAGGAGTTTTTTGAAGTTTATTTACCATTTTCATCATTAGAATTATTGGATACCTTTGATCATGAAAAAGTAACTACTTTAGCTGAGCAAATGAAGTTACTTTTGCAAAATATGGCACTAGAAAAATTATCTATATTTGATGACTTAACAAAACTTTACAACTCTAGGTTTTTTAGAGAAAAACTAAATGAATATACCTCCAAATATGAGATTTTAAATTTGGTTTTATTAGACATAGATTTTTTTAAAAAAATTAATGATAACTATGGACACCTTGGTGGAGATGCAGTTCTTATTCAAGTTGGACAAATCTTAAAATCCTATCAAGAAAAAGAAGTTTTAATCTCAAGAGTTGGAGGCGAGGAGTTTGCGATTCTAGCTCCTAATCAATCTCTTGAAGAAACATTGAGTTTGGCTTCTAAGATCTCTGAGCAGGTGAAGCAAGCTCAAATTCCATTTGATAGCAAAACTATAAAACTCACTATGAGTTTTGGGATTAGTAATTGGAATCCTGAAAAGTATAGTGTTAGGGATTTTTATAAAAAAGCAGATGAAGCGCTTTATACAAGTAAAACCAATGGGCGTGATCGAATTACTATTTTGAACTGCGCTTAAATTATTTGAGCAAAACCAAAGTACAGTTCGTAAAAATGAAGAAACAGTACTAAATGTATTAAATTGGTAAAGGCTCAATGTAAGACTTGAGCCTACGTTTGAGTTATGAAAATCTGTAGAAGAATATAAGGGGCGACATATCTAGTTAAAATCTTATGAAGTGAATTTTTACAATAATATTAAAATTAAATTAACAACAATAAAAAGGGGAACGTATGAAAATGAAGTTAGTAAGAAGTGAGCAAGGTTTTTCATTGGTAGAGTTGATGGTCGTTGTGGCTATCATAGGAAATCATAGGAATATTGGCGACAATAGGAATTCCACAATATCAAAAATTTATGTCGAAGGCTCGTCAAGCGGAAGCGAAAACACACTTGAATGCAATTTTTCAAGGGGAGTCATCATTTTTCACAGAGTATAACCAATACACGACAAATATGCAGGCTATTGGGGCGGGAGCAGTAGGAACACAGCTAAGATATAATGCAGGGTTTGATATAACAGCTTGTACCGATTATGTGGTAGGGCCAGCGCCTGCTCTTGGAGCAGCCGGGACAAATGATATAAAATCACTGGGAACGGCAGCGAATTGGTATTGGAATGCAGCGGGAGTAGCAGACCCAGGAACAGCGATAACAGCGTGTGTTTCCACAGCAGGAGCTCAGACATACACTGCTGGAGCATGGGGTAATCCAACAAATATTCAAAGTGGAGCAAACAACAATGCAGACAGGTTCACAATAAATCAAAATAGAGTTCTGTCACAAATAGCTGTTGGAATATAGAGTTTTTAAGCTGAAGTTAACAATCTTGTTTTTGTAGAATATAGAAATAAAAAGCTTGTGGATTTTATACTCACAAGCTTTTTTCTTTTAAAGTGATAGGTAGTAATTATGTCATTACCTATTCTTATAGTTGTCGAATATATTTCCACTTTTTAAATTAGATTTTAACATTTGATAACTAAACTTTAGTCTATTTATTTTTGAAAAAAATTGGCAAAAATTCCAACATTGAGACATTTTTAATGTAAAACTTGAAAGCAAATGTAACTTGTGAAAGCATGTGTTTATATGTCTACTGTATAGCTTATATTGTATTGGTATAAGGCGTATTTAAGTTTTTACTGATGATCGACTAAAAGACAGATAAAACAACAATAAAAAGGGGAACGTATGAAAATGAAGTTAGTAAGAAGTGAGCAAGGTTTTTCATTGGTAGAGTTGATGGTCGTTGTGGCTATCATAGGAA
>JABWCN010000003.1 GCA_013359135.1 Pseudobdellovibrionaceae bacterium
ACAGAACGATTGCTTGATCTACACACAGCCTATGAGGATTTTTTTCATAAAGCACTGTCTCTTTTTATAAAAAATCATGGCTTAAAATCTCAACTAAAAAAACTTAAGAAGAATTTCAATCTTGCCCTGATAACTAATGAAAACTGTAGGACTCAAATGTTGAAAATTAACTGTATCGACCCCAAAGGCATTTTATTTAATAAAGTTATCACCTCAGAGGAGGTCGGAGTTGAAAAACCCCACAATAAGATCTTTGAGGTATTATTTACAAGTATTGATCTTAAATCCAGTAAGTTGAGTCTGAACAGTCATTATCTTATTGGTGACAGCTATGAAAATGATTATCTGCCCGGTTTAAAGTTCGGCCTGACACCTATTCTTACAACACAGTTTAAAAATGATTTACTCCATAGAAAAGTGAAGGCTTCTGAAATTAATATTATTTCCTCTTTAGCTGATTTTTATAATAATTTCTAACCAGAGGCTTTGTTGCTCGAGAAAGCTAATGGTAAAATTTGTTAGCTCAGGAAAAGGAAGACCACTTCCAAAAATACTGTAGTACAGATCTTATGTGGTACCATAGTAGTTTTTTTGATTTATAGCTGCCTTGCCCGTGCTCATGGTAAATTTTTACTTCTGGGAAGTGAATATTTTTAGCTACTTGAGAAGCTCTCCTAGAGATATCGACATCTTCCATATACATGAAAAAACGCTCATCAAATCCTTGAATTTTTTTTAAGACCTCAGTTCTAAAGTACATAAAACAACCTGAAAGACTTGGAACCTCCATGATTTTATCATAGTCTTTATCCCGCATTTCAAAATAAAAATTATTCTTTTCTTTCGCCTGACGAGATCCAAATCTGCGAACAAAAAGGTCATAGGGACGTGGTAACCTTTTACAAAGGTATTGTGTAGATCCATCAGGGTATAAAACTTTAGGAGTCAACAAACCCACATCAGGATGACTTTCCATATAATGGTAAATTCTTTCTAAAATTTTTTGTTCATCGAAATAAACGTCAGGATTTAAGATTAAATGGTAGGGTATTTGCTCTTCAATGCTTTTACGAATTGAAATATTATGAGCTTTTCCAAAACCCAAATTCTGCCCAGTGAAAATGTAAATTTCATGGGGTTGTAACTGTACCCAAGAAAAAAAACTTTTTTCTAATGAATTATCTATCAACTCTAATTGGTAAGTAAACTCAGTTTTTCGCAATGATTGGATCACGTTTATAATTTGATCTCGACGATTTCTGTAAAGCACAATAGAAACCTTGAGTAAGTATTTAGGTTTCACAGCAGTGACTTCTATTTTCTGATTTTCCATTTAGTATTTTCTCTATCAGTTGAGGTTAGTTCATTTGGTACTTTTTGTCCCTAGTTTTCTCAAAAGAAATATGTCTTGCCAATCACTTTTAAGCTTTATAATTTATCCCCTAGATATGAAACCATACCAAGTAACAGCCATCATCACTTGCTTTTTTCCTAAAGAACAAGATCTTGCACGTCTTGTTGACTCTATTAAAGATCAAGTATCCCATCTCATAATTATTAATAATGGTGGTCTTGAGCACACCTTTATACCTGCCTCACCAGCAAGTCCTTCAAACGAAAAACTGATTATCCTGGAGCCTAAAGCCAATCTGGGGACAGCTGGAGGCTACAACCTGGGAGCGAAAAAAGCATGGGATTTAGGCAGTACCCACATATTACTTTTAGACCAAGACAGTGAGTGTCATAGAAATATGGTGGCAGAACTCCTGGAGCTAGAGTCCTATCTTATTTCCCAGGGAAAAGCCGTAGCAGTGGTAGGTCCTTACTATCTTTGTAAGTCAAATAACCAAGTGGCTCCTTTCATTCAACATGAGGGCTACCGTATTCGCCGAATTTATGAGACCTCTCCTGAGGTTATTAGTTTTATTTCAGAAAATACTCCTCAATCCCCCAAAAAATTTGTTTCCTGTAGCTACCTAATCTCATCGGGATCACTGATTTCTAAAGCTTCTTGGATGGCTATTAAAGAAACGAATGAGGGTTTATTTCTTGATTTTACAGATATAGAATGGGGACTAAGAGCTACTCATCTAAATTATGAATGTTTTGGTTCCTTCAATGCTAAAATGTTTCATCTCATTGGTGATGATCAAATCTCGGTTCTTGGTAGAAAAATCTCTTTACACAGTCCACTTCGTCATTATTACGCTTTTAGAAACTGTGTGTGGTTGTTTCAACAGGACTATGTTGCCTTTTCTACGCGCGTAAATTATTTGGTGAAACTAATTCCTAAGCTAATGATCTATTCTTTATTCTCGAATCAGCCATGGAAACAAATCAAATTTATGCTTCTGGGCATTTTTCACGGCCTACTAAATAAGATGGGGCGCTATGATGGCTAACTCGAACATTCTAAGGAATTCCTTTTATAATATCATGGGCCAAGGCCTTCCGCTAGCGTTGGGATTGGTATGTATTCCTCAACTCATTCACCGCCTGGGAATCGAACGCTTTGGTCTACTCTCTCTTGTATGGATTTTTTTAGGGTATCTAGCTTTTTTTGATCTAGGTCTTGGGAGAGCCATCATCAAGATTATCGCTGAGCAACTTGGCAAAGGAAAGCGTGAAAGCATCAATAAATTTTTTTGGACGACTTTTTGGATTATTTTAAGTCTTTCTTTAATCGGTTCCTGCGTCAGTCTTTTACTAGCTCATACGGTTATTATTGAAGTTTTCAAAATTCCAGAATCTTTAAAAGAAGATGCTCTTCATTCTTTTTATCTGCTCTCAATTGGTATTCCCGTCATCACACTGACAGCTGCCTTTCGAGGTTTACTTGAAGCCGAGCAAAGATTTTTCGTGATCAATTTACTTCAAGGGATTACTGGTATGATCACCTATGTCGTCCCCCTCATTATTGCATTCTACACTCTAGATGTTTCTGTTATTATTTTTTATTTAGTTTTAGCTAGATTCTTAGCTTTAATTGCACATATTGTCGTTTGTCTTAAACGTTTTCCAGAGCTAAGAGGTTTTTGCCTTCCTGACAAAACAGCTTTCCCACTGCTAATTAAATTTGGAGGTTGGTTAACTATTTCCAATTTAATCAGTCCTTTGATGGTCTATTTTGACCGCTTCATTCTAGGTTCTATTATTCCCGTTGGCGATTTAGCCTATTACACCACTCCTTACGAAATTATAACTAGAGTACTCATAGTTCCAACAGCTGTAAGTCGAGTGCTATTTCCGACAGTTTCTTTTACTTTGGCCCAAAATTTTTCCAGCGAAAAAATCGTGGAAAATGCTTACCGTTTAACAACTCTGACTCTTTTACCTATCATCATTATTTTAATTATTATTGCTAAACCTGGAATGAATTTATGGTTAGGCCATGATTTTGGCGAAAAAAGTGCGATCATTTTACAAATTTTAGCTCTAGGAGTTTTCTTTAATGGTATTGCGTCTATTCCTTTTACATTAATTCAAAGTACGAATCGACCTGACCTAACTGCAAAGGCCCACATTTTCGAATTGCCAATTTATGGAGTCGTACTTTGGTTTCTGTGTAAAAATTTTGGAACCCTAGGCGCTGCTATGGCTTGGAGCTTTAGAATTATCCTGGATTTAGGAGTACTCTCGTATCTGGCCAAAAAAAATCTACATGATCTCAAATATTTTATTGAAGTCATGAATAAAAAATATGTCTTTGTTTTTATATATCTTTTTGCCTTGGTTGTTTTTATTCATACACAAAATTACTTTTTTGCTTTTCTTTTAACTTGTCTCCTTATTGTTTATTTGTGGGCTTATTTTGTGACTTTTGAGGAAAAGTATATTCTTAGAAATTTTAAAAGAATTTTTCATAAGCAACTTAAAGATGAAAAAATTAGCTATGAAAATACAGCTATTCTCATCATCACCTACAATCCTGACAAAGTTCTTATAAACACTGTTGAGACTCTCGTAAATCAATATAAAAAAGTCATCATCGTTGATAATGGCAGCGCCTCGAAGGGACTTAGCTTACTTGAATCTCTAAAAACTCAGTTTCCTCCGAGTTCTTTGACCATTGTATACAACAAAGAGAACCTAGGGATTTCTAGAGCCTTGAATCAGGGCTTTAAACTGGCTGAAAATGAAGACTTTCATTGGGTTTTAACCTTCGATCAAGATTCAAAACCCAGCTCTGATTATCTAACTAAAGGCAATGAAGTTTTACTTTCTTTTAGCGAACCTAAAAATGTTGCTATGATCACGCCCACTCTTTATGAAGAGCAATTACAAATGGTAATTCCTTTTAGTCATAAACCGAAAAACAAGTGTTCACGCGCACGACTAGCTATCACCTCTGGGGCTATCACCAGAGTAGCCTCTTTCTTTGAGGTAAACGGCTATAATGAAAAGCTCTTTATTGATTATGTAGATTTTGATTTTTGTTTTCGCCTACGCCACTCAGGATTTACACTTTTAGAATCCACAGAATTGATACTAAATCATCAACTCGGACAAACAAAGAGACATGATTTCTTTTTTACCAACTTCATCACAACTCATCACAATGAAATCAGACGTTACTATATTACTAGAAATCGTTTATATATGTATCGCAAATATTTCTTTCTTGAAACAGATTGGGTTATTGAAGATGCTATCAACTTCATTAAAGACTTCTTTAAAATTGTCATAGCTGAAAATCAAAAGATAGCCAAAATTAAAAATATGCTTCTTGGAATTAAAGATTTCGCTACTAACAAATATGGAAAAATCTAGGTGGTTTTAGCTCTCTAGATATCCCCATTTTTTTTCTATAGCCACTTGCTGAACCTTTTCAATATAAGGCTTAATTTCTGAATGAATAGTATCCATTCTTGAATTCAGTGGTCGCTTAGCAGGAGTTGGAAATGCCGATGAAGGAATTGGTAGAACTTGCTTCACTTTTAGCGGAATATTTTTTCGTTTTGCTTCAGCAATGGTCAAATTAGCCAGATCAAACCATGTCATTACTTTTTTAAAACTCAAATGATAAACTCCTGATTCAAGATTTAAATCATTCCCGTTCTTATTTAAAAGTAATTTGATAAAATAAGACACTTCTCTAGCATCTGTTGGAGAGCCAACTTGGTCACTAACGATTTTCAATTCTTCGCGCTCTTGAGCTAAACGTAGTATAGTTTTTGGAAAGTTGTGGCCCCATGGAGCGTAGACCCAAGAAATTCTGAAGATAAAATGACGACAACCCGAATTCTGTATCCCTAAATCCCCGGTAAGCTTTGTTAAACCATAGTAATTCACTGGGTCCGTTGGCATATTTTCCAACCATGGATTTTCTCCCTGGCCATTAAATACATAATCTGTTGAGAAATGAATCATGGGGACTTTGTGAATAGCACACCATTGAGCTATTCGTGTAGGCGTGTGAGCATTGATTTGCATTGCTAAGTCTTTTTCCGTTTCCGCCTTATCCACCTGGGTGTAGGCTGAAGCATTAATAACAAGCTGAGGCTTTTTTTCTTCAAGTAAGCCTATGACCTTTTCCGGATTTAAAAAATCAACGACATCCCTATCACAATACTCCACTTGAAACTCTCTTAAGTCTGCCTGAAGCGCTTGAGCCACTTGTCCAATTTTTCCAAATACAAGAATCATTTTTTCCTCACACCTGCGAAATTATTTTTTTTCTAAACAAAAAAACACAGATAGCTTAGACAGCTTTTCTTCAAAAAACCAGAACAAATTATTTTTGACTTACGTTTTTGGGATTCTTTTCTTGATTTTAGCCTATGTCTAGGTGATATTATTTCCTCAAAACAGGAGTCCTCATGAGATTATTAGTTACTGGAGCTGCTGGGTTTATAGGCAGCGCCTTTGTAAGGCAAGCTCTGAAACAAAATTACAAAATAGTTATTGTCGATGCGCTCACCTATGCTGGGCACATGGAAAATATTGAAGACATCTTAAAACCTGGCGAAGTCGATTTTGTAAAATCAGACATCAAATCCCTGGATGAAAACTTAGCTATTATGACTAAGTTTCAAGTGGATGCTGTCATTAATTTTGCAGCTGAAAGTCACGTTGATAATTCCATTTCTGGTCCAAGAGCCTTTGTTGAAACCAACGTTCTAGGAACTTTTGCTTTATTAGAAGCTAGTCGCAGTTACTTTTCTAAACTCTCATCCGAAGCAAAACAAAAGTTCAGATACATTCAAATTTCTACAGACGAAGTTTATGGTTCGTTAGGTGAAACTGGAAAGTTTCACGAAGCCTTACCTTATCAACCTAACTCTCCATACTCTGCTTCTAAAGCGGCCTCAGATCATTTAGCACGAGCCTGGTACCACACATACAAACTGCCAACAATCACTACAAACTGTTCTAATAATTACGGACCTAGACAGTTTCCAGAAAAACTAATCCCTGTTATGATTACCAAGTGTCTTGCTTTAGAACCGCTTCCTGTCTATGGGAATGGAGGAAACATTCGTGACTGGATTCACGTTAACGATCATAGCAATGGGATTTTGCTAGCTTTACAAAAGGGAACTCCAGGGGAAACTTATTGTTTTGGAGGAAATTCAGAGAGGAACAACCTCCAAGTCGTTAATTCCATTTGTGCACTTTTAGATGAAGTCAGACCTCGTGCTGACAAAAAATCTTATAAAGATCTGATTTCCTTTGTCCAAGATCGAGCTGGTCATGACTGGCGATATGCTATTGATGATACAAAGGCTCAGAAAGAGCTTGGCTTCAATAGACATTATGCGAGCTTTGAGGATGGCCTCAGAGACACTGTGAAATGGTATCTAGAAAACAATCTTTGGATCAACTCAGTTAAGAAAGGTTAATACGCTATGAAAGGGATAATACTTGCTGGTGGAAGCGGCACACGTTTATGGCCAACAACGAAGTCGGTGTCAAAACAATTACTTCCAGTATATGACAAACCTACGATCTATTATCCTCTGTCTACATTGATGATGGCGGGAATCAAGGATATACTGATTATTTCAACCCCTAGAGATTTGCCTATTATCGAAGATCTCCTTGGTGACGGAAAACCTTTTGGCTTAAGTTTAAAGTACAAAGTTCAACACAAACCAGATGGTATTGCTCAAGCTTTTATTTTAGGCGAAGAATTTTTAAATGGTAGCCCTGCCTGTTTGATCTTAGGAGACAATTTATTCTACGGTCATGACATTAATCACCAATTAGAAAAAGCTAAGAATTTAAAAAAAGGTGGTGTTGTTTTTGCCTACCATGTAAATGATCCTGAACGTTATGGTGTTGTCGATTTTGATCAAAATGGCAAAGCTCTTTCTATTGAAGAAAAACCTAAAGCTCCAAAATCCAACTGGGCTGTCACAGGACTTTATTTTTATGATGAAACTGTGACTCAAAAAGCAAAATCACTCAAGCCATCTCCCAGAGGAGAGCTTGAAATCACTGACTTAAATAAAATTTATCTTCAAGAAGGTAGCCTTAGTGTAGAGAAGTTTGGTCGTGGTGTTGCTTGGCTAGATACTGGTACCCATGAATCACTTTTAAGTAGTTCTATTTTTGTTCAGACGATTGAAGAAAGACAAGGACTAAAGATTGCCTGCCTCGAAGAGATCGCCTTATTTAAAGGATTTATCACTAGAGAACAGTTTTCAGCTCTGGCCGAAACCGCTCCTAAAAGTGGCTATGGCGAGTATCTCAAACGGCTGAACAAGAATTTCCCTAATTTGTAAGGATAAAAAATGGAAGTAACAGAGTTTTCTCTATCTGGTCTCAAACTCATTAAACTCAAATCCATCAAAGATGATAGAGGTTTTTTTTGTGAACGATATAAAACCAATGCCTTTGAGGAGATCGGTCTTGGGCCCTTTATTCAAGATAACTTTTCAAGATCATCTGCTCAGGTCGCTAGAGGACTTCACTATCAGTGGGATAAGCCTCAAGGGAAACTCATCACTTGCCTCCGTGGTGAAGTTTTTGATGTGGCAGTAGATATTCGTAAAAACTCACCTACTTATGGACAACATGTTTCTGTGATTCTACGTGGTGATGATCCCCACTGGTTTTGGGTCCCTGCTGGTTTTGCCCATGGTTTTTGTGTCCTAGGAAATCAGGAAGCTGATCTTATGTACAAAGTAAATAACTATTGGAGTGGCACTGGAGAATCTGGAATTATTTGGAACGACCCTGATCTTAAAATTTCATGGCCCATTGAAAATCCGCTATTAAGTCCAAAGGATGCTAAGCTACAAAGTTTTAAAAATTACTCACTAGATCCCAAGTTTTCAATTTAGGAAAATTATGGAAATAAACTTCCCCAAGAGGAAAAGTAAGCAGCAAAGCGATAAAGGTATTTTTCAGTTTATTTCCTGGGTGAGTTTACTAGGCATCACTCCTTTTTTTGTATTTATTTTTTTCACTCAGCCCTGTGCTGATGATATTTTTTATCACAACTATGGCCTCACGAAAACCACTTGGGAATTTCTAAATCATCATTATAATACCTGGACAGGACGTTATTTTTCTAACTTGATGATGGCTATAAACCCCTACTCTTTAACCAGCGATCCAAAGTTCTATCCAGTAATGACTTTCGTTGTAGTGAGTCTTTTCCTTAGTTGCAGCTTCTTTTTTCTTTGGACCACTTTAAAAATTCTAAATTTTAAAATCTCAGTAAAAGAAAAATTGGCAGTTTGGCTGATTTTACTCGCTTTATTTTTTCATACAATGCCAAGGCCTGCGGACTCATTGTATTGGTTTGCTGGGAGTTCTTCCCACTTGATAGCTTTAAGCTTTGCGCTCTTGAGTCTGAGTCTTTATTTCAAAAGCTTTACACAAAGTATCCCTATCCAATGGTTGAATTACTTTGCAATAACAGTACTAAGTTTTTGTATTGCTGGGTCAAATGAGACCATCATGTTGCAGTGGATTTTTATCCTAACTTTCATTTGGTTCTATGAATTTTACATTTTAAAGAAAGTTAATTTTAAAATCTTAGTACCACTTATTGTCACGCTCATTGGTTTTGGAATTGTCTTCTTAGCTCCGGGTAATAAAATCAGAGCTCAAGCCTTGAATGGGGGACACGATATCGTTTTATTGTTATTTAAGCCCCTAGGTCTTATTGTAGAAACTTCTATCAGATATTTAAGTCTCAATTTGATTATCGTTTTATTTGGAGTGCTACCCTTTCTTAAAAGAAATTATATTTTGATTCCTGATTTTTTAAAAAGCAAATCATCTTCCTATTTATTTTTTATATTTTGGCTAGGTCTATTTTTTTTAACTTTTGTTCCTTCTGTTTGGACTATGGGGGGATTACCTCCCAGACGAGTTTTAAATAATACTTTTTTCATGATACTCTTATTATCTACACTCATCTTGTTACTTCAAAGTCAAAATTGGGAATGGTTATATAAATTAAAAACTAAATGGGATCAATTTTTTCCTCAAAAGATTCAAAAGATAACTTTTCTTCTAAGTTACCTTTTCTTATTCAATCACCATCAAGCCTGGAAAGACTTAATTAATACTCCAACTTATTTATCATCTCAAAATGAAAGAAGTAACCTCATAGCCATAGCCCAAACCAAAGCTATGAATCCATCCTCAGCTCAAGATACTAGCGATCAGAGACAAGACTTAATTTTACCACCGCTACGTTACTTTCCAAGTACTTACTTTTACGAAGACATTCGCACTGACGCCAATGATTATAGAAACCTAGTATTTGCTGAGTTTTACAAGCTTAAATCTGTAAAACTAAGTCAAGACTATTGATTTCAATAAGGAGTTCTTTTGCAACAAATTTTACTTATCATTCCTTGTTATAATGAAGAGAGCAGAATCGATTTAAATCATTTTCACAACTTTCAAAAGAATCTTCCTTCACAAGCGATTTCAAGAAATTATCAAATTTATTATTTATTCGCTAATGACGGTTCAAAAGATCAAACTGCGAATAAAATCTCAAACTTTATTCAACAAAACCAACTCTCTGGGACATGGGCAATCTTTAATAATCCAACAAACACAGGAAAAGCCAATGTGATATCTAATGCCTACCAGTGGCAAAAACAAAATTTAAATTTATCCTTTGATTGGGTTGGCTACTGGGATGCAGATCTAGCAACTCCACTTTATGAAATTTTTAACATGCTTTCTTACCGAGATCTTTTTTATCCAGAGAAAAAAGCTATCTTTGCAAGCCGAGTTCTAAAACTTGGAAGTCGTATCATCCGAAAACCTCTTAGACATTATCTTGGAAGAGTATTTGCGACCGCAGTGTATCTTGCGCTTCGAGTAGGAAGTTATGACAGTCAGTGTGGTGCAAAATTATTTTCAAAGGACATTGCCGATCTAGCTCTTAGTGAGAATTTTATTAGTCCATGGATTTTTGATGTTGAAATCATGTTACGAATTAAAGAACAACATATCACAGAGTACCCTCTAAAAGAATGGGAAGATATTCCTGGTTCCAAAATAAAAATTTTCAAAGAGGCCTTCAGAGTATTGAATCATCTTTATAAAATACGCCAAGCTTATCTTAAAAACTAAGAACTGTACCCTTAGGCTTTGAATTTCTGATTTAACTCCTCCTTCATTCCTGAAATCATCAAATCTAAGAAAGGGGTTCGAATCTTATGTCTGGGCCAAATTGCTGTAATTCTATACTCTAAACTCCAATTTTTTGGAGTGTATGTTTCTATAAAATTTTGGTGTTTATAACATAGAAAATCAGGTAACAAAGCCCAGAAATTTTGCGATTTTAAAGCTTCTACAGCTACATCATAGGTATCGAAGTACATTCCCACTTTGGGATTCAAACTAAACTTCTTAAAGATAGGATTAGACTCGCAGTTCTCTATGCCTTGAGCACCCAATGCGACTGCGGCCTGGTAGTGTTGCAAATGATTTATATTTTTAGACTTCAAAAAAAGATGCTGTTTACCAAAGGCAAGAAGAAGCTTACCTTGAAAAATATCCTCTTGTTCATGTAAGGGACTTGAATGAGGAGAGAAACAAACCCCTAGATCAAGCTCCCCTGAGTCTACTTTTGTCAAAACCTCTCCAGATCTAAAGGACTGAATTCTGGATGTAACTTGGTTGTATTTTTTTTGAATTTTTAAATAAACTGGAGTCAATAGTTGTGAACACAAGAGATGAGTTGCAGACAAGCGAAAGTGACCTTTAATTTCACAGGAGCTATCTGAAAGCTCATTTTGAATTCTGAGGATATCTGCAAGAATGGCCTCAGCTTTTCCAAGCAAGGTATGCCCTGTCTCTGTTAAACGGATTCTCCGCCCTGTTTTTTCGAAAAGTTTTTTACCAAGTTGGTCCTCTAATTGAGCGATACTATGACTAATAGCACTAGGTGATACATTTAAAAAATTAGCTGCCTGCCCAAGATGTTCACGCCTTGCTGTTTCTACAAAATATTGTAACTGATCAAGTTTCATTAGACCGCCTAAAAGAATTTACCGTTAAAAGCTATGGATCTGACTCCTTGGGATATTCTATTGTTCTGATTTTTTCAACAATAATGGTGAAATAATACTAATTTTAAAAACATTTCGTATCCGCTATTTATATGCAAGTCCCCATTTTAAACAAAAGGAGCTCAAATGACATCGAGCCATTGGAACCAAATAGACTTTAAAAAGGCTTATAACATTTTATGCGCTCAAGTACCTGGACTCAACCCTCAGAAAAGTCTTACCCCCACTTTTTGTAAAGTTAAAAAGGACGAAGAAACCCTTCTACATTCACATTACGAAAAAGAAATATTCTATGTGATTTCAGGTAGAGGAATTTTTCTCATAAATCAAGATCAATTAGAAGTTACTGCTGGAGAGCTTATTCACATCCCAAGTCATAGCCCTCATCAATTAAAAAATTTCTCTGAAGAAGATTTGGTTTTTATCTCTATTTATGTTCCGCAAGAGGAAGTCGACATCAATTTCACTAAGGTTTTCATTACCACAGCTCCTCCCACTCCCAATGGCCCTCTTCATCTGGGGCATATTTCTGGACCCTATTTAGTCGCTGATATTTTAAAAAGATACTACCAGCAGTTAAATATTTCAGTCTTACATTTAAGCGGAACTGATGATCATCAGAACTATGTTGAAATCAAAGCTCTGAAAAACCAAGAAAATATTAATATCTTCTTAAATAATAGACGTAGCCAAATTCTACTAGGATTTGAAAAGAATCAAATAGAAGTAGATCATTTTCAACATCCTTCACAAGAAAATCTATATCAGGAGCAGGTAAAGACATTTTTTAACCAGGCCAGAGATAGAAATATAATTGAAACTTGTGAAGTTTCTATGCCTATTTGCAATTTTTGCGATCATCTTTTAGTTGATGGGCTGGTCGAGGCGACTTGTCCCCATTGTTTGGCGCCTAGCAGTGGTTGTTGCGAAAATTGTGGGCTTGTCGTTATGCCAGCAGAATTAAAGCAAATAAGCTGCAGTCAGTGCCACAGATCCGCTGATTTTAAAAAAATGCCAGTGATGACATTTGATTTAAAAAAAAATCTTCACTTACTACTTGAAAAAAGTTCATTTTATAAAAATCTTCCTCAGAAGATGCAGAATTTGCTTATATATTTAGGGAAGTTTAAAAATAAAAAATTATTAATCGCCTATCCACAATTTTCAAAAAAACAACGCGGAATAAAAACCCCAGATGAAGATCAATTGATAATTCATGTCTGGTTTGAGATGGCAGCAAATTATTACTATCTTAGTCAACAGCACACAAATAAAAAAACTCTTTGGATTCACAACTGTGGAATCGATAATGCTTTTTATTATTTATTTTTCATTCCAGCTCTCTGTCTAGCATTAGATAAGGATATCAACTTACCATCTCAATATCTAATAAATGATTTTTTGTTTTTAAATGGAAAAAAATTCTCTACTAGTCGTAACCATGCCATTTGGGCCCATGAGCATTTGTTCGATAGTGATCTGTTAAGACTTTATTTACTAAGTCATAGACCTGAATATCAGACCACAAACTTCGAAGTCGCAGACTATCTGTATTTTGAAAAAAAGTGGAAAAAAAAATTAGCTCTGCTTAAAGAAAAATTGGATTTAGAAAAAAATCAATATCCATTGGAAAAACAGAGTTCAAATTTTTATTCTAACCCCAGAGAGACATTCTTGCAACGATGGGACAAGTGGCTGCATGATTTCCACCAGTGTCTACTGTCTATGAACAAAGATTTCAGATACCTTTCAAAACTCATCGAATTCATGATCGATGAAACACTTCATCAAAACTTAACCCCTGAAGAACTAAATTTGGCGCAGAAAAATTTGCGTTTCTGTCTTTCACCTCTGATGCCAGAGTTTTCCCGCAAGATGACTAAGGAGCTTTTATGACAAAGCAAGAAGAGTTTGATATCCTTATTATAGGAGCTGGCTGTATTGGCTCTAGTATTTTCTTTGAAATGAGCCGCAGCAAAGACTTAGCTCAAAATAGAAAAATTGGCATCTTTGATTTAGGAAGAAATACCACCAGTGCGACCTCCGCCTCAGGAGGACTAATACGTCTTTTTCATGAAAACTCCAAACATATCCAACTAGCCCATGAAAACTTAATGGCACTAAGAAGTCTTGATTCTGTAAAAAATTATTTTAAATCTTCGGGTTCTTTATATTTTTTCAAAAAAAATCGAGAGTCAGATTATTTACATCACTTCCAATGGTTTGAAAAAAATAATTATCCATTTATGATTTATGACAAGCCTAGATTAGCTCAAGAGCTACCACAATTTTACATCGAAAGTCAGGAATTGGCTGTATTTGAACCCGATGGTGGCGTATTAGATGTAAAATCTTTTTACGATCATCTTATTAAGCAATCTTTGGTAAATAAAAACTTCCTCTTTTTTAATGACTCTGTTCTGTCTTTATCTAAAATCAATCACTTTTATTTTTTAAAAACAAAAAATAAAATATTTAAAACTAAAAAACTGATTCTCTGTACAGGTTCTCAAAGTCACGCTTTTTTAACTCCGCTTGGAATTAAAATGCCACTTGTAACTAAAGAACTTTCCTACTTTAGCTATGAAGATACTTCTTTCCCTAATAGTCCTCATTATTTCGACAGAGAGTCACTGGAATTTGGAAGGCCACAGAAAGAAATGTCTTTCAATTCGTCACTATCACCTAAAAGAATTAAAACCATTATGCCTATAAAAAATGTAAAAAAAATACTTCGCAAAGATATGTATGCTCCCCATCGTGAAGGCTTAATCGGAGAAATTCCTGGATATGAAGGACTCTACATAGCCACTGGCTGGGGAGGAACGGCAGTTAAATTTTCCCTAAGTATTGGAAAACAAATGACCCAGCTCCTTGAAAATAAAAATAAAACTTCTTCTAGCTTTAGAGGTTTACAATGAAAAAAATAATCGCTGTTATAGGTGCCGGCCCCAAAGGCCTTGCCTTAGCTGTCAAAAGCCTAGTGCTCAATGAGTTTATGCTTGGGGAGTATGAAGTAATACTGATTGAAAAAAACCAAGTCGCTGCCAACTGGTCGGGAAATGAAGGCTACACCAATGGTAACTTAAAATTAGGAACACCTCCTGAAAAAGATATTATCTTTCCCAATGATTTAAAAACAGGCTCTATTGAGGTTGATAAAAAAATTCAAAGCCGATTAATGGAGTTTTCTTGGAACTTCTATAAAATGCAATCAAATAGTTATAGCGAATGGATCGATCGTGGTAAACCATCCCCTACTCATAAAGAATGGTCAAATTATCTTAATTGGATAGCAGGCAAGATCAAAGACCAAATTAAGATAATTCACGCGGAGGTAATTAGTTGCCAAATCAAAGGCAAACAATGGTTACTTGAACTAAAAAATAAATCTAACGATATTATGACACTTAAAACTGACGGCTTAGTTTTAACAGGACCAGGTGCAACTAAAATTGATTTTCCAATAGATCAAAAAAGTTTAGATCAAGGTCATCTCTATGATCTGGAAAGTTTTTGGCGTGAATGGCAGACAGGATTTTCACCTAAAAAAGAGATTGCAATTATAGGCACAGGGGAAAACACGGCATCACTTCTGCAAGCATTAGGTGAAAAATACCCTCATCTTTCTTTTCATATTGTTTCCTCAAAGGGTTATATTACTAGCCGATCAGAAAATTTTTATGAAAATCAAATATATAGTCAACCAGAAAAAAATCAGTGGCAGCAATTAAGTGAAAAAGATAAAAAAGATTTCATATCAAGAACTGATATTGGTGTCTTTTCTCAAAATGTAATGCGCTTTTTAAATGAAAATACGAAACACCAAATTCACTATGGTCGCGTGATCTCTATTAAGACTAATTCTTCAAACAGGCTAGAGTTAACTTTAAAAAATTCAAACCTTCTAAGGAAACTAGAATTTGATCAAGTGATTTTAGCAACAGGATTTGATTATAGCAAAGTCTTGAAGAAAATTTTGTGCCAACAATCATTTGAATTTCTAAATTTTTTATCAACTAATCCAGAAACTTCTTTCAATGATGAAAATCTCAGCCATTTAATCGACTCAGACCTTTCTATTAAAGGATTAACTCCAAAATTATTTATCCCTATGTTAGCGGGTCTTACTCAAGGTCCTGGATTTAACAACCTAAGTTGCCTTGGAAAGCTCGCTGACAGAGTCTTAACTTCTAAACCTAACTATCAAGTAAGATTTCTAAGTTCAGATGACAAAGAAGAACTTTTTAAGCTCAGAAAAAATGCCTATGCTCAAGCCAAAGGATTTGCCTTAGATCTGGAACGGCTACGTTGGAACACTAGCGATGATCAAAGCTATATCCTTGGGATCTTTCAGGACCAGCAATTAATTTCCACGATGAGAGCCGAGGTGATCGAACAAAAAACTGTCTTGGAAAAAAAACTCGAATGCCCATGGAATTTCCCAGTAAATATTGATGGACCAGTGCTTTTATTAAGCCGGGCGGCGACCGAAAAAGCTTATTCTAATAAAGGTTTAAACTTATTACAAAGAGGGATCTTTCTGGAAATGGCCAAGGCCTACCAACTTTCCCATCTCGTTGGAACCTTTGTGCCTAATTCTCCGAGAGAGGAAACTCTAAGGAAAATGGGTTATCAATTCTTTTCTAACCCGATGGGTTGGCAAGAATCCCACTACCACTCCTTTGGCTCCGTTCATGTGGTTTGCTTAAACTTAGACTGCAGCTATGAAAAGGCAGCAGCGTTTATCCAAGAACAACTACCTACAGAGCTCTACTCTTTGATTGCCAATTTTAAATTTAACGAGAGAACTCTAAAGAGGGTCACAAATCTATGATTGTTGTTTATTCATTTTCACTGATTTGTAGTTTGCTAGCTAGTGGAATTATCGCTAGAGTTTTGGCGTTAAGAGAAGTTTCCTACGAGGAGAGTCTTTTCTTTAAAGGATTATCTTGCCTTGGCTTGATATTATTTTTTGCGTTTAAAAATAATATCAGTCTAATTCCAAAAAATTATAAATTACAGTTCGTAAGATTTTTACTCGCTGGTACCTCTTTAGGACTTTTTACTCTGAGTTACAATTACCTATCAGCTACAGGTGTTGCTACACTTTCAAATATCGACATTCCCGTCATCCTTCTTCTTGGTTTTTTTTGGGGAACTCGAGCTTCCAAAAAAACGGTTTTAGCTTCTGTAACGACAATAGCTCTAGTGATCATTTTAGCCTTCTTATCAGAAGCCACTTCGCAGGAAAATCAAATTAAAGGTTCAATCTTGGTGATTTTTTCTTCTCTATTAATTTGCCTAGGATACTTTCTTATCAACGAAAGTATGAAGCTAGAAAATGAGCTGATGGTAATTCTGACACCTACTCTTGGAATCATTGTCTACGCTCTGGTAATCAGGTTTTCAGACTCCACCATCCCCGCAACCTCTGTCGTCCTTGCAATGTTTTCTGCAATTAACACCCCAAATGCAGAGGTTTTTCAGAATATTCTACTTTTTTCAGCTTCTGGAGCCTCGATGTTTGGTGCCTATATTTTCACGATGAAACTTTATCAACTTCTGGATATTTCTTTAGCCGAATTTCCAACACTCCTGAGTACTCTTTTGATACAACCTGTAGAGTATTTTCTTATTGGAGAAAAATTTAACCTGTCCTATTTCCTGATCACCTTGATTATCATCGTCTTCGTTTTAATTCTTTTAAAAATAAATACCCAAGAACAAGAAAGGCTCTAACAATGACATCAACAAACAAAAGCTCTTACCATTTTGAACAGTTGGAAAAAAAAGAAATCGAAGCAAGCTTTTTAAAACAAAGATCTAATCTTAGATTGGATGGTTTTATTGATCTCCTAAAACGTCATCACTTTCCAAGCCAAGGAAAAATCTTGGAGATAGGCTGTGGACAGGGCATTAGAACAAAACTTATGGCCCAAAATTTCTCAATGACCGAAGTCATTGGCTTTGATCGTAGTCATGAACTACTGGAAGAAGCCAAAACCTTCAGTAAAGATGTGCCTAATATTTCTTGGCAACAAGGTGATCTCTACCAACTTCCCTATCCTGAAAATTACTTTGATGGTATTTATTTACGTTTAGTTTTTATGCATCTTTCTGAACCACTATTAGCATTAAATGAAATCAAACGGGTGCTTAAGCCTGATGGAGTGCTCCTTATAGAAGATGCCGATCGTGAATGCATGTTTTTTGAACCTGCACCAAAATCCTTTGAGCTTTTTTGGTCACGGATTCAACAAGCGCAAAGAGATCTAGGAGGCGATCCCAACATAGGAAGAAAACTCTCTTACTTAATGAAAAAAGTTAATTTTCGATCTGTACACTCTGAAGTTCAACCCATCGTTGGTGATGGCAACGACATTACTTTTTTATTAAGAACTCTGATGCCAAGCTTGATTCTTTATTTAAATCCAAAATATAGAGAAGAAGCGGAAATGGCCTTGAATGATCTTTACCAAATGGCACAATTGCCTGAAGCTAGCTTTTACCACTTTTGGTTTGTAGTAAGCTCCAGAAAATGAGATGGAATGAAAACCCTTAAACATTCTCTTCCTATTATCAAACAAATTGATGATTTCACCTGTGGTGCTGTTTGTTTTGCCTCAGCTTGTAACTACTTACTAGGATTAGGTTTGACAGAAAGACAAGCCGGAGAAATGCTAAATACCTACACAGAAGGCCTTACCCCAAGTCTAAACATTGTGCAATCAGCTCAAAAATTAGGTCTCGATGCTGAAGAAAAAATTTATCAAACTCTTAATGATCTTTTAAAGCTGCAACAAAAAAATTCGGTAATATTTATTGTTTGGTTTGATGAGGATGCCAGACACTATAGTTTACTTTCTGAAATCAACAAGGGGCATGTTTATTTGATGGATCCATGGAAGGCTCGAGAAACAGAACCGCCTCAATGGAATCAAATTCCAATAGATCTTTTTAATATCTATTGGCAAATTTGTGATGGAAAAATAATTGTTTTAAAAAAGATTTAAAAACTTAAAACTGCTGAGTACTTAACATCACTAAAGTACAACCTTCAACAACTTCAATACTCTCCGCGGCTGCCTTTTCTTCCCATTTTTTATTCTCAGTTCCCGGATTAAAGATAATTCTTTTAGGTTGTAAACTAAAAATATATTCCATCACAGCATCTTGATTTTCAGGACTCAAATAGATAGAAACAGTATCAATCTCTTGGAATTTAGGAAAACCCGTTTCTATAGGAATTTCGTTAATTTTACCAGAGGTCCGTCCTAAAGCCACAACAGGATGGCCAAATTGAGTTAACTTATTTACCGCCTTATAGGAATAGCGCTCCGGATTTTCTGAAGCGCCGATGACTAGGGTTTTCTTTTTCATAACTAAATTCTCACTTTAAATTTTAAATCCAGCACTTTCTGAGTCGGTCTTAAAGGTTTTCACAGTCTCTAAACTTAAATCCCATGGAGCCTTGTTAAAACCAGAAATTTTCTTGATTACATCAGGAGGTGCCGTGATGATATGACATCCACAAAGTTCAGCTTGAACAATATTAAATACTTCGCGTGTTGAAGCCCACAGAAGCTCAATTTGATCACCATAAGTCCTACAGTAATCAGCCGCAACACTCATCAAAGGAATAGGATCTCTTCCACTATCAGCAATTCTACCAGCAAAAACGGAAACTACAGAAGGCGCTCCCTTTTTAACAGCCATCACTGTCTCTTGAATTTGATCCCAAGTAAATAAAGCCGTTACGTTCAGTTTAATACCACTTTCAGAAAGATCTTTAATTAATGGAATAGAACTTTCACCCTTGGAATTCATAATAGGAATTTTTACATAAACATTGTCTGCCCATTTGTTAATAATCAAAGCTTGTCTTTTCATTTCAGTAAAATCATCAGCAAAAACTTCAAAACTAATTGGCTTATCTTTAATAACGGCTAACACTTCTTTACAAAAGCTAACGTAGTCATTCACCCCTGCTTTTTTCATCAATGAGGGATTGGTTGTTAATCCCTGAACATAGGGGTTTCCAGCCATTTCAAGCATCGACTTCTTATCGGCACCGTCGGTATATATTTTGATTTTATTCTGAAAAGGTGATACTAATTTCATTCTTACCTCTGTTTTATGATAGCATTTTCTTTGTTATAATTTTGCCCAACTCAACACCTGGTTGGTTAAAAGCATCTATTTTCAAATATTCACCAAGACTTCCCACTATCAACTGATAGGTCATAAAGTAAAGTCCAAGGGACTCTTCACAGTTAGCTTGAAGCTCTAACTCAAGAACATGGTGCGCCACTTGTTTTTGACTCTCCGTCATTGCTTGGGCTTCTGTTTTCAAGAGATGGGAAAAGTCTTTACCCTCCAAAACTTTAGTCTCTGGAAATAAAGATTTAATAATTTTCACATCGCTTTTTTCGACTTCAGGAAATCTATGCACGACAACTGATTTTTTCAAAGGAGCTTCCATCATTTGCTGTAAAACCGAATGTTGGTCATTCGCTCCCAGAGCAATCAAAGGGACAGAAGCAACTAAAGCCGACGAAGGTGAAACTCTTTTTCCTAAAGATTCCGCCCAAAGTTGTTCTAACCATTTTCCTAAAAGATAACTATGATCAGCATAATACCAAAAATAGGTGAGTAAATCTTTTTGCTGCAAACCTTGTATAAAAAATTCTAACATAGGAAATATCACTTCTGATTGATACTCTGATGTTAAAGCTTGTAATGCACCTTTCCTAAGGCGTTGAATATCTTTTCCTAATAACCCCACAGTCAACTGCCCAAGGCTAGACAAAACAGAAAACCGTCCCCCTACATCCAAAGGAATTTCTAAAATAGGAACTTCAAACTTGCAGGCCCAATCATAAAGTGAACTTGATTTTAGTTCCGTAATCACAACACTTTGCCTAGGAAGAAATAAATTCTTCTCATTCATGATAGAAGAAAAATAATCTAACAAAGCAAGGGTTTCAATCGTCGTACCACTTTTGGATACAAAAATAAAACCTACTTTTTCCCAATTTTTTACTTCTTGGTTAAGCTTAGACAAAGATACCACATCTGGATTCTCAATGAAGTGAAATTGAGTACCACCAAGTGCCTGTACGATACTTTTAGGGCCAAGACTTGACCCCCCAATTCCAACCCAAACAAATTCATCAAACTGAGCTTTCATCTTTTTTGCTAATTGAGCACTGGCTGTCCAGAGAGGTTCGCGTTGAGGTAGCTGATGAAATCCAAGATCTGAGCGTTGTAATAAAGTCGCTAAACAGTTTTCTCCGACAGACTTGAATTGTGTATTTACAGCCGATTCAAAATTTTCTTCTGATTTAACTAAACTTCTAAAGTTTACTTTCATAGAACCCCAACTTATCCTTTAAGACCTCTAAATTAGTACTACAATAAATCCCTAATAGGCTAGTTTTTTTAAATCTTTAAGCTGAATTTCTTCATTTAAAGGCATAAAAGTTCCAGCGCTCCCCGAGTACATATCAAACACGTACTCTTCTAACTTACCATAGCATTTTTTTGCTAAGGGTGTATGAGAGGCACTACGGATACAGCTTTGTAAATACTTTTGCCCTAAACTTGTTTGATAGTGCATCATCGAATTGACATAGGCACTACCTAATAGCCAAAAAATTTCCGTCTTGTTTTGTTGATCAATAGTGTCAAGGATCTCATGTAAATACGATATTGATAACTGACTCCAAATCTCACCTCCGAGACTTCCGTAATCAAAGGTTCTTGAACTGACTCTCTCCATCCATACTTTAATCTGAGCCAAGCTTGGTTTTTGATTTTTACCAAAGGCTAATGACCACGTGTGGACATCTTCTTCCCATACCTGAATGATATTTTTTAGGTAAACAGGAATAAAAACAGACTGTTTAACTAAATTCAAAAACTCTTTAGTTTGTTTCGCATCCCTTTTAAAACGAATCAAAATAGATAAAGAGTTATGCACGGCGCTCTCTGCACGAAATTGGTAGTCCCAAGAAGTTTCTTTCAATCCAAAAAATTGCTTGTACTTAAGTAAAGCTTCATCAAATTTTCTGGTCGCAGTTAACATTTCCGCTTGATCTAAAAGATTCAATTTTTCAAACCTAGCTGTAGCTTTAGCACTTTGAAAAGAAGGACCTCGATTTGATTGGGTATGACATTCAATGCAAAACTGCGTTGTTTTGAGAAGTTCAAATCGAGCAAAATCTTTATTTCCGCCTTCAAAGGAATTTTTAGCAAGCTCTGCTTGGTCTCTAAAATCAAAAGAAATGAAATTTAAACTAGGGTCACTCATCTGAGACATCGGAGAGTGATTAACTTTTTTGGAGATTTCGCTAATCACTTCCAACCGTGATAGAATAAACTCTTGATTATCTTTTCTTTGGAAGTCTTGAGGAGAAAGGATCAGCGGATAAATATCCGTTAATGAACTATCCAAAAGTTTCATTTGATCTTGCCATGAAACCGGAATTTCCTTCACTTGCTGGATTTTACTTGCAGAAGTTTCCGCGGATAGAGTTTCTTTTTCTTTACTTGTTTGACAGGCATTCGTAGCAAACAAAGCTAGAATTAAAAAGATCGACGTTTTTTTCATTGGGGCCCCCCTTGGCTCATGAATCTAAATCATAGTATAAATTCACTTTAAAAGTCTTTAAATGATAAAGCTCATAACTGATAGCGTCGCATGTAGTTAATTTTACTTAATTGAATCAGACATTTATGCTCCACCAACTCGATCTAAAAACCAAAGAAAATAATTCTACTTAAAATCAATTAGAACAGCATCAGCTGGAGAAGATAAATTTAATATTTTATAGTGAATAGCTCCCAACGTCACCTCAACGGCTAAGTGAATCGCTAGTTAGTGGAAATAGGTAGTAACGTAACTGTTTTAAGAGAGCATAAGTATTTCTATACAATCAGGTGATCGAGTAAGAAGACTTCAGTATATTAATCTAATATTTCTCCGATACCATTTCGATTTGCATGAAAACTAAAAGAAATACTAGGATCATAAGGAAATACAATTTTATAGAACTCAGAGTCTATAATATACAGATCACTTCCATTTCTGTCGGCAATAAAACTAAAGTCCTTAGGACGAATGCCAGAGGCATTTAAAATAATCTCAATTACTTTAAGTTTTTCCCATTGTTTATCTGATAGAGCAGTGTAACTTTCAATTAGCTGTACAGGCTTTCCATTTATCCTTTCATAAACTAAACCAATTGATCCATTAGGTGTAGTTGTTACACCAAAAAATTTTGGACCTAATCCCAATTTATATAGGATCAGAGCAAATTTAATTTCGTTATAAACATTATTCAAACTTCTCTGTGCAAAACCAGCATTTGAATTTCCAAAATTTGAAATTTTAACGAAAACATCTGAATGTTCTAACTTTCCAGTGTAGGATCCAGAATTGCCCTTACCATCTGTTTTTTCAAATTTTGTATCTTTAATATTGTGAAAGTTTACCGTTGGAATTTTATCAATAGCTAAATCGGCATTCCGAAGAACGATTGATCGATACCCTTCCAACATTTTTTTGAAGTTCTCAATTTGAGATTTTTTTTTATAAAATTCTTTACATGTATTGGAATATGAGACAGATGGCGCAAAAAGTCCTGCACATGTAAAAAAAATCACGCTTAAAATAAAATGTATACTACCTGAGATTCTCATATCTAGAGTTACTGACAAAACTGTGCCAATAAGTAATGAATTTAAGATAACCGCCGCAATCTGTAACTGAACATTTTGTTCAAGTTCAATTTACACCGACCGACAAAATCTGATTTAGTTGCTGCACAAGTTAACTAAATATTACTGAGGTGGGTGAAACCTTATATTAACCCAGTGAACAGTTTAAAAAATAAAAGAGATCTAACCAAAGCGGCCTGTAATGTAATTCTCTGTTCTTTTATCTTGTGGCTTAGTAAATATTTGCTCACTAGGTCCATACTCAATCAGATCTCCCATATACATGAACGAGGTGTAATCTGCACATCTTGCCGCCTGATGCAAATTATGGGTGACAATCACAATCGTCACATCATCTTTGATTTCAACAATCAACTCTTCAATATGGGCCGTAGAAATAGGATCAAGGGCACTGGTAGGCTCATCAAGCAGTAAAATTTGAGGATCTGTGGCTAAGGCCCTGGCTATACACAAACGTTGCTGTTGTCCACCCGAGAGGGCTGTTGCCTGAGCTTGAAGTCTATCTTTAACCTCGCTCCAAAGTCCAGCCTGCACCAAGCTTTTTTCGATTTTCTCATCGATAAAAGATTTCTTTTTAATACCTCTCACTTTTAAACCGTAAGCAACATTTTCATAAATTGTTTTTGGAAATGGATTTGGTTTTTGAAAAACCATCCCAATGCGCATTCTCACTTCCATAGGATCAATTTCTGAACTTAAAATATTTTTTCCCTCTGGATAAAGAACAATATCACCTTCATAAGAAGTGGCATTATAAAGATCATGCATACGATTAAAACATCGAAGCAATGTGGTTTTACCACAGCCAGAGGGACCTATAAGGGCTGTTATTTTTTTATCAAAAACAGGTAAGGAAACTTTATTTAAAACTCTTCTGTCTTCGGGATTATATCTAAAAGATAAATCACTCACCTTGGCTCTTAGGAAATCTCTGCCAGATCCAAATGTAAACTTCGTCTGACACTCTGGGGGGGCTTTATATATTTGTTCCATTTGATTTATCCTTCGTTTTTTACCACTTCATTTTCTTACGGAAACGATATCTGATAAAAATAGCAATTCCATTCATAATTAGAGTCATTAATAATAACACAACACCGGTAGCAGCTGCATTCACATGAAATTCGGCTTGAGGTCTTGAGATCCAATTGAACATTTGAATTGGCATAACTGTGAAAGAATCCATAAGCCACTTGAAACTCAAAAAAGGATATTCAGGACTGACCGGCGAACTTGGCAAAAAAGCAATGAAGGTCAAAGCCCCAATAGTGACTAAGGGCGCTGTTTCACCAATAGCTCGTGACAAGGCAATAATTACACCTGTCAGAATCCCTCCGCTAGAATAGGGTAGGATATGATCTTGAATAGTTTGCCAATGAGTGGCTCCTAAACCATAAGACGCCTCTCTAATAGAATTAGGAATGGTTCTTATCGCCTCTCTTGTTGTCACAATAATAATAGGAAGGACCAAAAGACCCAAGGTTAATCCTGCGGTCAAAATACTTTGCCCAAGCTGAAGTTTATAAACAAAAAGTCCAAGCGCCATTAAGCCAAAAGTGATTGAAGGAACTCCAGCCAAGTTAATTATATTTAATTCTATAAGCCTTGTTAACCAATTCTTTGGAGCATACTCTTCTAAGTAAATACCAGCAGCAATCCCCATGGGAATAGCACAAAAAGCGGTTGTAATCATAACTGCAAAAGTACCTACCCATGCTGACAGAATTCCCGCCTTACTTGCAAAACGCGACGGAAACTCAGCAAAAAAAGCAAGGTCTATCCTAGGGACTCCAGTCATCGCTAGATCTACAAAAAGAGCTAGCAACGTAATCAAAGCAAATAACAACGACATCAATCCAACCAAAGAAAACAGAAAATCACTGCGCTTTCTTTGTTTAACATTTACAGCTAAATTGCTCTTAAGAACACTCAGTGGTTCTAGTTTATTTTCTACATCACTTGCTGAGGCCATGATTGTTTCCATCACTCTTTCTCCTGAAAACGGACTTTTATCCACATTCCCAGAACATTAAAAATCAAAGTCATAATCAGTAAAGTTAATCCCGCCACATAGATAGACTGGAATCCAATAGATCCATGAGGTAGATCACCCAAACTGACCTGTACAATATACGCTGTGATTGTAGATGCAGGCTCTAGAGGATTCAAACTTAAATTAGGTTGCATTCCCGCGGCAATAGCAACCACCATAGTCTCGCCTAAAGCCCTTGATATGCCAAGAATATAAGCAGAGCTGATACCTGAAAAAGCCGATGGGAAGACCACTCTAAAGGTAGTTTGAAATTTCGATGACCCTAATGCCGCAGAGGCTTCTCTTAAATGAGTAGGAACTGATCTCATAGCATCCTCTGAAAGAGAACTAATATAAGGAATGATCATAATGCCCATGACGATTCCAGCACTTAGAACACTAAACCCACCAAGTTCAGGTAAAAACTTTTGTAGAATAGGAGTCACAAAAAGTAACGCAAAATAACCATAAACAACACTTGGTACAGCCGCCAACATTTCAAGGATTGGCTTCAACATTTCTCTAACATTTGGCTTAACGTACTCACTCAAATAAGCCGCAGTAATAGTTCCCAGAGGAATAGCAACAGTTAAAGCAATCAGGGTTGCCATAAAGGTGCCTACCACTAACGGTAGAATCCCAAATTTCGCTTCGCTAAACATAGGAGTCCATTCTTTTTCTGTAACAAACTCCTTAAATGACACATGCTGAAAGAAAGGAAGTGACTCGGAAACTAAAATATAAATAATTCCAATAGTCACAAATACTGACGACAAGGCGGCAAGGAATAAAATACTCTCAATAATTTTATCTTTAACTTTACGCCATTTTCGCACGGGGTGATCTGCAGATGTGAACGCTGTTAAATCAGCCATAGATCCTCACTCTTAATTTACAGTTTAGATTCCTTCTTTAATAAGTCCTCGATTTTTAAACCGACTTCAGAATGTCCATTGAAAACTGTTCCTAGTTTTTTCTTTTCAAGATGAGTTTTCACAAGATCATAAGCCTTAGATGGAAGTGGAACATATTGAACAGCAGTGACTAACTCTGGCGCTTTTTTAACATAGAAACTAGCAAACTCAGCGACTTCAGTTTTTTTCAAGGAAGCTTCGTTAACGTAAATGAAAATGGGTCTAGACAACGGAATGTACTTACCATTTTCAACAGTTTCTTTGCTTGGTAGAACAGCTGGATTCTTTTTTCCAGACTTATCCTGAGATATAACGGCCAATGCTTTCAACTTAGATTTATTCTCAATGTAGTAAGCCATTGGTAAATACCCTAGTGCATTTTTTTCTTTGGAAATTCCAGTCACTAAGGTGTTATCATCTTCACTTGCATTGTAGTCACCCCTTGAAGACTTAGCCTTACCGACGACAGCTTCAGTAAAATAGTCAAAGGTTCCAGAATCAGCACCAGCTCCAAAAAGTTTTATATCGTTATCAGGCCACTTGGGATTCACTTGTTTCCATTTAGTCACCTTTCCCTGTGCTGAGGGTTCCCACATTTTTTTTAATTCCTCTACAGTAATTTCATTAACCCAATCATTTTTTGGATTCACAACAACCACAGTCGCGTCATAGGCAATGGGAAGTTCAATAAACTTAACATTTGCTTTTTTACAGTTTTCTAATTCTTCACTCAAGATAGGTCTTGAAGCATTTTGAATATCAGATTCTCCCCGGCAAAATTTCTTAAAACCACCGCCCGTTCCAGAAATGCCGACTGTCACCTTATATTTACCTTTGAATTCTTTTTGAAACTCTTCGGCAACAGCTTCTGTAATTGGGTAAACCGTGCTTGAACCGTTGGCCTGCACAATTTGTGCATGAACTGACTTAAAAGAAAGAACACCTATTAACATCAATAAAAACTTTTTATTCATAAAGACCTCAAATTTTTGATGGATCTTACAAGAATAAAAAAGAAAAAACCATGCTAGTTGTGTTAAGATTCTGTTTGTATAGATTGATAACTCTAAAAAACAACTCAAAATCTCTTAACTGTCTAAAGAAACTCTCACTTTGGTGACAAATTTGAGCGCTTTTTAAGCAAACTCTAAAAAATCAACTCAGTTCTCTTTAAACAGCTTTATGAACCTGTTTATAAACTGACAACTGTCTAAATCTCTACATTAGATAAATTTTTCAAAATAGCTTATAAATTATATTTAACAGATTAGTTATTTTTTACTGAGGATATATGAACAATCATAACGAAAACCACATTATCTCTTTACAGAAATTTAAATCAAAGCAACTATTTTCTATATTTTGGCTACGTTTTTTTGTTCGTACATTAATTTGTACACTTTCTGCATATCAACTTAAAGCTGAAGAGAGACCCCTCACCTATGTTATGCCAAAAACTTCAAAACCCATAAGCTCTGGAGCTAAAAATAGACAGGAATTAATCAACAACTTAACTCTTAAATACCGTATTGTTAAACTATGGCCTTTTGATGACTCTAAATCCCTCACTGACGAGTTTCTTCAAGGGCCTTATCAAATGCCAACTAAACGTTTCAATATTTCTGAAAATTATTCCTGTCGCCAAAAGACCTTTGTTCGTTTTCACGAGGGTTCAAGTCTTGTTTACGATGAAACTGAAAATTTAAGTGAGTTTTTTGATAAGAACAAACCCTCCTCAGCGGGAATAGAAAGCTATTTTTTTAGTAAAGTAAGAGTTAAAGCCAATGAGTATTTTCCTAATTATGTTTCCAAATCCGACCCTGATTTGACTTTTAATGCAAATCCCCAACTACTCAAAGAGCACAGCAAAAAAATTAACTATTCTTCATCTTTAGTAAAAACAACTTTTATAGGAGACAACAATGCTAAAATTTCCGAAACAAATTATACTGTTGGAGGCTGGTTTAAAGCAGAAAAATCTAGTTCTTCTGGAAATGTAAGTTTACTAAGAAAAAAATATCTCAACAGCAATGGAACTTTCCCCAAGGTGGAATGGGAAATTTTTCTCCTAGGAGATCGTCTCCTTTTTCACAATTATAAAGATTACTTTCAATCTATGCCCCTTAAATATTTAACCGGAGAACAAGCCGCTACTTTCCGTCAGCAAAATAACCAATTTTATGGAACTTATGAGTACTATGAAGATGTTATTGCTAATTTGGTTCGAATTCAGTCTTTAGAAAAAAGAAGCGTAATTACCCCTTCTCCAAAAGTTATTGTAAATGACAGCGCACCACCGATAATTCCCTCACAGAAAAGATTGATCAGTAAACCTATTCATAACCCACACCCCCTGCCCTTGCCACAACCTAATATTCCGACTGTTCCTTCAGTTAATATTCCTCCTTCATCTATACCTCCTGTAGCCACTCTACCTATTCCTATCACCGTAATTCCCAAGCCCATGTTGCCACCTACTCCAATTTACGTAAGTCCAGGCTTTAACGGAAAACTCTATACCACCGATCTACAGGTTTTTTATCCACACCTTGGTTACTGCCTTAATTGTTTTCCTAACAGACCTGGAGAACAGGATTTTTGGCAGTACATTTCAATTAGCGTTCACCTTGACGATCCATTAGGTCCCTATGTTGACATTTATGTTGTCAGAGACCCGAACCCTGAACTTACAAAGGCTCCAATAGATTTTAAGAATAATGGCACTCATTATCGCATGCCGATACCAGATATTAATGTTAGTTCTCTGCCTCAACTAAATCCTTTCCAACATGGGATAGAAGTTGAAAGAGATTGCTATAAAAATAACTTTGATGCCTTCAACAAGGGGAGCTGTCTTAAATCAGTTCTAGAATTTGGAAGCCTTGATCCAAATAGACCTTTTAAAGGATCAATGCGAGGAGTTTACATTTCAAAGAAAGCACTCAATGAAAATGAAGTCATGGATTTAGCTTATGAATACTACCCTGATGACAAAGAACTTTGTACCTATGAGAAAAAATAACTTTACGATCCTGATTGTTTTTCTGCTCGTAGTTTTTAGTTTGTCTAAAGTCTCAGCTTCCGTGTGGGCCTTAAACTCAAATGCCGTTGGGTACTCAAACAGCAAAAATACAGAGAAAATGGAATGGAATAACGAGTGGGAGAAACATTACTCTTTTTGGGTACAAAAAGTTTTACAGACAAATTGGCTACAGAATGAAAGGCTTCAATATGGGGAATTTAACCCTTTTTATCGATGGCAGGTGGATTGTGCAAAATTAGCCTATCTGACGCGGTTATTTTTCTCCTATCGTTATGGTCTTGAATTTGTAATACGTAGTGATCAAGGGCAGCTTATATCAAGTCAAGATAACCACTGGGATGAAGAGCCAAACCCAATCAAAAGATTAAAAAATTTTGCAAAGTTCATTCTTGCTCGCGTCAGTACAAGAACTATTTCCAGAGATTCGCTCCTTATTGATATTTCCAGAAACTCTCTCATTCCAGGAACCTTACTTGTTGCAGACTCTAAGAGAGGTCATGTGATGATTTTAAAAGAATTAAAACGCTCTGGAGCTCCAATATTTATTTATTCAACACTTCCTGCCTCTGATTTTATCTACGAATCTTACAGTTACCCAACGCCTGAAGCTTATTTTTTAAGTGGCAAAAATCCAAGTGTTTCACAAGGGGGTTTTAGAAGGTTTTTATGGCCTTCAGAGCATAGAGCTCGAATAACCCAAAGAGCGCCACTCAAAACTCCTGCTCCATTTCAAGAAAGTCTCATTCAGACTGAATTAAACTTGCCATTGTTCTTTGATGAGGTTCAAAAAAAAGTCTTAGTAGCTCCCCTCTCTGAAAATGAAAAGTTTGAATACCTTCTTGATGACTTGTGTATGAAAATGCATGAACGTATGAATGTGATTATTGATGCAGCCCTTGCTTTAGAGAATAAAAAAGGGAAACGCTTTACAGAAGCTGAGTTTGATTTATATTCTACCTATCGACGCGATTTTGATATTATGACTTACATTCAACGCCTGGACCAAACTTACCGCGAAAAGAGGTATTTACTCTCACCAAATAATCAAACCATCTATCAACAGTTATTAACGGCAACCTCATTAAATGACGATTTCTGTTTGGTGCCTTGGGCTGATAATAAGCTAGAATCCCTTGGTTCACTCAGAGCTAAGTTTTTAGCTAAAAAAATTTCTAGCAATCCCTACGATAGCTTTGCTAAGCGCTGGGGGGAATAATTCTTTGCTAGACAGATTGAAATAGAAGTTTTATAAAGCAACATATGTCATCTATTAACTCTTGGAGTGTCTATCGCTCATTTCAAAAAGCTGTTTGGAGTCTTGCTGATAAAAAAATTCTTTTGCGATTTCTATTAGTTCTTTCTTTACCACTACTTGGCCTTAGCATTTTTCTTTTCTTTGTTTGGTCACCAAGCTTTTCTTTATTACAAAATCTTCTTAAACAACTTGGATGGTTTTCTCAAATTTTATTCTCAATAGAAAATCAATTCCATATTCACTTGGGAAGTTTTCTTGCAATTATACTTTTAATGACGATTGGAGTTTTAATAAGTTATTTTTTAATTACCTTATTCATCTCTTTGTTTCTAATTCCTTTGCTACTGCCACTTATTATTGAGCGAGATTTTCCCCATCTCAAAGAGTCATACAACACCTCTAAAGATCAAATTCCATTTATGTTTAACTTTTTTTCAACACTCAAGTGGTTCCTGTTCTATTTCCTAGGAATGTTCTTCTCGATACCATTTTTACTTATCCCTGGAGGCCAAATTTTAATCCCTTTATTATTAAATTCTTACCTGACTAAATCGCTATACCCCTTGGATTGTTTAAATCAGCTTACCTCAAAAGAGGCCTTTCAAAACTTTTCAAAAAAAAATGCGACTTACTTGTGGCAGCTTTCTTTATTGAATAATGTCTTGATTTTTATTCCTGGAGTTAACGTTTTAGTACCTCCACTCACAGCTCTATCGTTTATTTACTTTTGTCTTGGGAATATAAAACCTACGTTAACTCAAATCTAGCTATTTTTAAGTTCTTCTGATTTTTTAAGCCCTAACTCAAGATTTTCCATTATCACTATGATCTCTTCCTCTAATTGGTTTATTTGCTCAGAAAGGGATTTCAAAAGTTTCACTGTCTCTATGGCTTTTTGTCCTTGAAGTAAATTCAGTTCTAACGTTTTTGTAGACCTTTCTTGTTCAAGAGTATTCAATACTTTTTCTTTTCTAATGATTTCAGACTGTAACTCTCGATTACGCACATTTTGCCTTTTGAGTTCCTCTTTAGGATTCACTTTCTTTTCATTCACAGGATGGCTCAAAGCAAAAGAAGATTGAGACTTCTCAGGCTCAACTATTTTTTGTTTTTTTTGATTTTGTATACTCCAGACATATTCGTCATAAGTTCCCGGATAAATATCAACAGAACCTGCTTTAATTTCCAAAATCTGCTTGGAAACTCGCCGAATAAAAGAACGATCATGACTGATAACTACTAATGTTCCTTCATAATCTCTTAAGGCTTCAGTAAGAGCCTCAACTGTCTCAAAATCAAGGTGGTTTGTTGGTTCGTCTAATAGAAGTACGGGAGATTTTTTCAATAAAATTTGTCCCAAAGCCACTCTAGATTTTTCACCTCCAGAAAGAACCCTAATAGGTTTGTAAATATCATCACCAGCAAAGAGCAATGAACCTGCTAAATTCAAAATTTCTTGCCTCATCACGTCCCGATTTGCAGCCTTCTCTAGCGCGTCTATCACTCTATCATCTAAATCTAATTGATCTGCAGAATGTTGGGAGAAAAAACCAAGACTAACTTGATATCCCACTTGTAATGATCCACTTAAAAGAGGAATTTTTTGCGCCAAGGACTTAAGCAAAGTTGATTTTCCAGCGCCATTAACCCCAACAATCCCAAGATGAAATCCTCGATTCAACCGTAGTGTTACATTTTTTAAAATCAAATTATCAGAATACCCCAAACTCGCTGAGTCTAAAAACAATACCTCTCTACCTGTTGATATGGGCTTGGGAATCTGTATTTTGGCTGTAACAGATAAGTCTTTTAGCTCAATAACCTCCATCTTATCTAACTGTTTCATTCGGCTCTGTGCTTGTTTTGCTTTAGTTGCTTTGGCCCCAAACCGATCTATAAACTCTTGAATTTGTTTTCTTTTACTTTCTTGATTGGCCTTTTGAGCCTCCAAGACTTCTCTGAGTTGTTTTTTTTGTTCGAAGTAATCGTCAATTTGGCCAGGAAATTTAGTGATTTCACCGGCTTCAATCTCTAGTGTTGATTCCGTTGTACGACGCAAAAATTCCCGGTCATGGGATATCAATAAAAAGGCACCTTCAAAGCTTTGTAAAAAACTTTCTAATGCTAAAATACTTTCTAAATCCAAAAAGTTGGTTGGCTCATCAAGTAACATCAAATTAGGCTCCTGCCCAATTAAATATACAAGCTTCATCCTCATTCGATAACCACCACTCAATTTATGTAATGGTGATTTAAAGTGTTCTTCTGTTAACCCTAAACCTTCACCAATTTGTTTTAACTCCCATAATTTTTTTAAACTGTGCTCTTCTAAAAACTCTTCCGAAGACTGTTGTGTATTCCAATCTGATTCTTGCTCTAAATACCCAACTTTTAATTGTTGTGATTTGATAATTTGTCCTGAGTCTAATTCTATCTGCCCAACCAAAGCTTTAAAAAGAGTCGACTTTCCAGCTCCGTTGGGACCTATCACACCTATATGTTCACCTAAATTCACAGAAAAAGAAGCTTGATTAAAAAGCATCTTAGTACCAAATGTTTTGTTTGCATTTTGCAGCTGAAGAAGATTCAAAAACGACCTTTCTGTTGGTTAAATTAGTTTTACTTTAGTGACTTAAAAAGTCACCTTTTGTAAGAACTTGTAATCAATTTCCAGTGGATTATTTACATTAAAATTGTTATTTCATCTACGCAAATGTTTTCATCATGGAACTGTTGACCAAATCTTTAAGATGCTGTAGACTGTGTGGTTATCTATTTAAAAGTGGAGGCTTGAACATGTCTAAAAAAAATGTATATATCGAGATTGGCCAAATGGTCCGAAATTATAGAGAAAAAAATGGCATGACCCAGCTAGAACTTGCTGAAAAACTAGGCTATCAGACTTCTCAGTTCGTATCTCTTTTTGAGAGGGGGCTGTCTAAAGTTCCAATGGAAGTTTTGGGACAATTGGTAATTATTCTTGGAATTCCAGAAAAACAGTTTAAGAATGTCTTAGTTAAAGACTTTGAATCTGAAATTAATGCTCGAATAAATTTTGGTAAAAAAACAGCCGCTAAAGCTATATAGTTTACGAAGTATTCAACTATATACCTATAAAGTTATTTTTCCCTAGTCCGATGGATCCTTGTAACAACTAGCAAACAAGGATCTTAATATGACAAATTACTTTCTTTTTGATTTAGCTAACTTCCCTAAACGCTATCTGCCTCTGCTAGATCAGTCCTATAACATATGGGAACAAACCTATAGCTCTATTCTTTCTGCCTCTGGTGAACAAGTTAATCCTGATGACTTTTGGAGAGCGAAAATTCTAGCTGTCATAGAAAGAGACAATGAGGTCCTTGGTTTACATCTTTACAACTCCTTTGACTTAAGCTGCCCATCAAGCTTAAAGCATAGCTATTTTAAATACTTAAGCGCTGAAAAAACTCAAGAGATCAGACATAAAAATATCAACAAGCTGATGACTTGTGAATTTTTAACCGTTAACCCTAAATATCGAGGTAATAAAAAAGAAGGTGTCTCTTGGGGTGAAGTCATTGTAGGTCTATGTTCTAAAGTTTTTATTCAGTCCCCATGGGATGGTTTAATTGGCATATCAAGAATGGATTTTAAAGTAGATAAAATGTCAATGAATGTTGGAGCCCTCTCTATCGGTGAAGTTTCTCGCCACAAAGTAGATTGTAAAATTATTATTGCCACAAGAAATGAACTAAAAGAACACATCAATCCTTCAACGGAAGAGATCATCTCCAGTTTATGGAACCAAGTTCAAAACCATACCCCATGGATTAATACCAAAACTAATCTTCGCACTCTAAAGGAGGTCGCATGAAATCTATTTTGAATCAGGAAATTGAAAAAATTAAAAACTCATACACTCTGGAGCACTTTAGAAACAAAGAGTTTTATACTGAGTGGTTAGCACAAACTTACTTTTTCGTTCGTCACTCAACAAGATTATTAAATTTGAGTGCCGCACTAACACCTTTTGAATTACAGTTTTATCATCTCCGCGCAAATGAACATGCGCATGAGGAAAGAAGTCATGAAAAACTCATCGACTTAGATTTAAAATCCTTTGGAACAAAAATTGAGAATTTCAAAGAGCTACCAAGTACAAAAAGCTTCTATCAAACTCAGTACTACCATATTCAACATGTTCACCCTTTGAGCTTTCTTGGATATGTTCTTGTTTTAGAAACCTTAGCAATTACCCTTGGTAAAGAACTTGTCCCTATCGTTGAAGAATGTCATGGCAAAAAAACTTCAGCCTTTTTACGATTGCATGCCCAAGAAGATATCGAACACATTGATAGTTTAATGAAGGTTTTTGATGCTTTACCAAGAAGTCTCACAGAGCTTATTGCTGAAAATCTTACTCAATCGGCGTTTTTATATAGAGATATAATAAAAAATATTTCAGATGAAAAATTAATTTCAAATAAAAAAGTTGCATAACAAAATTCTATTTTTATTCTAAAGTAATTTCAAAGAGCCTGGTCATTTATATAGACCAGGATCTTTTAGTTTCAAATATAATTGGTTTCATGATTAGTCTATTATTAACTTGAAATACTTTTACTTGCACGCAACCGTTCGCAAACGATTACACCAACAATGTCTTTCAATTCCTTGTCATAGACAGGAGCCATAAATTTATAACTAATAGTGACTGAAGTCCCAAACTCTTTTTTTTCATGGACTTCATGTTCAGGACAAAACTGTGTTAAAAAATTTGATTTTCTTGAGAAGATTTTTTCTGCCGATTTAAGAATTAATTTGGTATAAAATTCTGGCCTATCATACAACTGATCAACCCTTTTTGTAAAAAGATCATCAAGCGAATAAGTCGAGTATTTATATAAATTAAAAGTTCTAAAAATTTAAACTCTAAATTTATCATAAATTTCAATAAAATCATCTTTGTCTATTTGCTCTAGAATTCCAGAATCAACACAAAAATCAGTTTTTTCAAAGAAAAAATCGAGAGTTTTTTTTGAGTCATCAATATCGATCCCCAGCTCTTGGATCTCACTAAGCAGTTTTTGATATTTTTTCGCCCTAAGGCTTAATAAAGGCAAAATAACCTTTTTTACTAACAAATTCATGCCTGAACCCTATGTAAGAACGATTTTCTTGTCAACATTTGTACGCTGGTATTTTCAAAAAGTTTAAAAATATGAAGATTTTATGATAAATTTCTGATTTAATCTTGGTGGATCTGTGGGATGAAAAATTTACCCCCAAAGCTCATCAAGGAAATTTAATGACCTCTTCAGAAAAAAATAAAATCTATACGGGAAAGTACAAAGTAACCACTTACGATGCAGACCCCTATGGCTATGCAAAACCATCTTCTCTGATGAATTATATGCAGGACGCCTCTGGAATGCATGCATTTCAATGGGGAGTCTCGGTTTTTGACCTATTTACAGAGGAGAAAACTTGGGTTATCTCCAGATATCATTTACAGATATTTAACCGACCTGCTATTGGTAAAGAAATCACAATAAGAACTTGGCCTTCGATTATTCAAAGCCTGTTTGCTCTCAGGGAGTTTGAAGCCTATGATGCAAATGATAAACTCATCGCTAATGCTACCATTTCTGTGGCTTTGATTGATTTAAAAACTAAAAAGCCAATCCCCATCGATAAAAGCTTTCCCCATGACTATATGACTCCTGCAAGGGTCATTAATAAAGATTTTTCTCCGCTTCTTAAAATCACAGAAACTACAAAAGAGGTTTGCCTGCCTGTGATGCTAAGAGATTTAGATGCCAATGGACATGTAAATCACGTAGTATATGCCCAATGGGCACTTGAAGCTGTACCACTAAATATATGGAGCCAATTTCACTTGACCTCCATTGAAATAAATTACAAAGCTGAAGTCCTTCATGGAATGAAAATCAATTCTAAAGTACAACAAGTTAATACCGAGGACATAAATACTGTTACCTTTTTGCATCAAATCTTTACTGAAGATAACCAAAAAGAACTAACAAGATTAAAAACTACTTGGCAAAAAAAATAATTACTACTTAGAAAGATCTTATGAGTGAGCACGAAAGAAATCTAATTCATCTTCCAGAAAGCTTAAAAAAGTTAACCTTAAATAAGGATCTTTCTAAACATTTAAAGAGAGGACATTTGTGGATTTTTGCCACGAATATACAAGAGTCCCAACTCCCTTTTGGAATTTATAGCCTAGAATATAAAAATGAAACTCTTGGAGTTGGTATCTTTCAGCCTAACTCACAATTAAGATTCCGCATACTTTTTTTAAATGATATCTGGTATTTTAAAAAAAATAATTTAAAAAAATCTCTAGAAATTCACTGTCAATTTTGTATTGAAAGAGCTCTTCAAATCCGTAAAGGATTTGACTTGAATAAAACTAACTCTTTTAGACTTATCAATGGCGAAGGGGATGGACTTCCTGGACTAATTATTGATATTTATAATGACACGGCGGTGATTAAACATGATCAACCAGAGATGGAAAAAGTATGGCACCACCAAAACCTTGCCCGTACTCTGCTTAAAAATCTTCCCCAACTTAGAAATGTATATCTAAAAAGAAAAAATGATACCAAAGAGAAAGGTCAAATTATTTATGGCACTTTGCCAGAGGAAGTTATCTTTCTTGAAAATTCAGTTCAATTTAGTGCTAATATAAAGGATGGGTCTAAGACTGGCTTCTTTCTGGATCAACGCGACAATAGAAATCTAATAAAATCTTTTGCAAAAAATGCCTCGGTGTTAAATTTGTTTAGTTATACAGGTGGGTTTTCTTTATTTGCTGCTGCTGGAGGGGCTTCTTCTATCACGAGCGTTGATATTGCAGCCTCAGCTATACAAGCTGTTGAGCGTAATTTTTCATTGAATGGTTTTAAAAACAAGCAGATTAATTTAGCTCAAGATGCATTTGAGTTTATTCAAATAAGTCTGCAAAACAAAATGGAATACGACATGGTCATTACTGACCCACCAAGTTTTGCCCCAAATGAAAAGGTAAAACCACAGGCAATAAGTGCATATACTAAAGTTTTTTCTGATTCCATACGTCTTGTAAAAAATAATGGTTTCTTTGCCGCAAGCTCCTGCTCTAGTCATATTTCCCATGCAGAGCTACTTGAAATTATAAAAGAATCTTTGGCTAAAACGAAACGAAAGGCCAGTGTTTTATATTGTGGAGGGCAACCTGTAGACCATCCATTTCCTATCGGTATGGAGGAATTGCGCTACCTCAAGTTTTATTTTCTGCGTATGGATTAAGATCTGGGCCTGAATTATGTTCTGAATCATATCTCTCAGTAAAAATAATGCTATTCTCCAGGAGCCGTACATCACGAGAGGGAAATATATGTTCAAAATAGAAATGAGCGATCAAAATCAAATCACTGTCACTAGTAAAAAATTTAACTATGTCTATTCCGTTGACGGTTCTTTACCAAATCCGCTTGAAGCAACTTTTGCAGCCCTATCTGGATGCGCTGGTGTCTATACATTAAAGGCCTGTAAAAAATTGAATAAAAGTGCAGAAGGAATTTCTATCGAATGCAAACCTATCGTGAAACCTGATAATCCTAGCTTTCCGACAAGCTGGATTACAGAAATTCATTTTCCACAAGGTTGGGAAGAACATGAAAAGACCACCGTTAATGAGGCAGTAAAGAAATGTGCAGTGAAAGAGCTAATTCAAATGGGTTCCCAAATTCAGTTTGTAGTAAACTCCTCAACAAAAGTTCTTATTACAGATAAAGATCCACTGAACCTCTAAAAATGTAAATTATACTCTTTTTATTTAATTCTTGATAAGGTATGATCCCAGCGCAGGTGTGGTGGGGTTATGTCACAAAAATTAATTTTTAAAACATTATCGTTGCTGGTTATCTTTTTCAGTTTTGGTTGTAATCCAAAACTTAATAAAAGGCATTTTTTTCCTAATGAAAACATTAATAAACCAGCCCTTGAACAAATTGACAGTTTAGAACAGCCTGACGAAAATAGTAGTAAATTAAAGTTAAATTGGAACGGAATATCCAAAACCAGTGAAGTCAATGAAGTCATTACGAACTACTTATTATTAAGTCAAAAGCTAGCAGATGAAAGACTCAGAGGCATAGCTATTAATTTGTATAACAAACTCAATAAAGAGCCCATCTCTTTGGGATCTTCTGTTGAAAACACCCCATTTTTTGATTTATTCAAAAGCAAAGCCATTCCTGAAGTAAAAGCTGAAGTTAAAAAAGTAGAAAATGAAATTGATGCTGATTTAAAAAAGGTAAAGCTGGAAGTAAATAATGTAGTTACCTCCAAAAAACTTTCAACTACTTTGACTTTTTCTGAAAGTGTTGAAACGCTTGACCGCATTTTAACTCAAATTGAAAAAAATTTTGAAAAACTCATTTTGTATCCTGAGTTTAAAAATGAACTACTAAATCAATTCAAAGAGGAAAAGAAAAACAACCTCAATTACCTTTATGCTTATAGTGAAGATATAAAGCAAACTAAAGAACTCACTTTCTTATTAAGTCAAATTGATCTCCTAGCTAAAGAGTATTCTTATCACTTTGATTCGGAAACAAAAAATATTTTACAAAGGGCAAAAAAATTAGCTCTCAAAATTGATAATGTAACAGATTCTGATTCCGCATTATCAGCTCTTATTGAGGTTTGGCTCTTTTTAGATAAAAACGATCGTATCACTGAAATTAAACCGATTTCTGAACCCCTATATGATTTTCTAAATAGTCGAACCGATGAAGAGGTAAAATGTCTAGTTGATCAATCTTGCTCTGGGCTTTGGGACTCTTTAATGAAAAATCTTTTTATTCTCCCCAAAATTAACACCTATGGAATTCAAAATATTAAGGTCAAATTAAACGAAAGGTCTTATGAAATTGCCTATGGTATATTGAGTGAAAAATTCTTTGTTGTAGTAAAAAATATTAATCAAAGAATTAATTCAATGATAGAAAAGGGTGTCTTGAAGGGTAAGCAAAAATTAGTTAAAATCAAATCTAATATTAATAACTATCTAATCACTCAGTTTACCGATTGGCTAAAGAAAAATATAAACTCGGAAAAAATTAAGCTAATGACTTTTCAATGGCCCCAAGTCCAAATAAACAAATCAACTTCAGGTTTAACTTTCACTCCTATTAATCGCGATGACTCCATAGACAAAGAAACTATTGGTAGTTATTTTCAACTTTCAAAAGCTATTCTAACAAAAGCTAAACTCAAGGATAGTTCACTTAAAAAAGTTTTATATGAACAACTCAATTTATTTTTTTCTCTTGGCGGAATTCCTGATGAGTTTCCAGCAACAAGTATTTATCGATCTGGCTTGATCAAAAACTTAATAGATCCATCAAAGCCTTTTGAACTAACAGCAGCTCTAAGCTCTAGTGATCCATTTAGTTTGAGTGATAAAATTTATCTTAGTAGTTCGTACACTAGCCGGAAAAGCTCAAATGCAAATATTAATCTCAGTGCAAAATCAACAGCACTTTATGTCCTAGGGCTTATTGATCTTGTTGATTATTATAGAGACTGGGAAAAAAATAACTTCGACACATTACTTGGCAACGTAACTTCAAGTGAGGTCTTTGGTACAGAAAAAAGCGTCAAAGAGCAGTCCCTATTTTCAAAAGCAAAATTTTTTGGTTTTTTGACGAGCCATTTAGCTACCGTCTTAAGTAACTTTAACAAAAAATTTACTCCTATTGGGCTGATTGATTCAGACAATAAGCTACTATGGTCAAATCAATTGGCACAATCTACCAACAATGCCTTTTTATATAGTGTATTCGTTAATATTGAAAACGGAACCAGGTCTGAAGTTATGAATTTAGAAGACATGGGATTACTTATTGAGGTTCTTGCGAAACTAGTAGAGACTGTTGATGGAATTGAAAAAACTCAATTTGTAGAATTTCTTAAACCACAGCCATCATTGGATGGAAAATCGGTAGTTCAATTAATTAATGAAAATATAAATAAAGTTTCGAAAGCTTTTATTCCACTTGGTAATACTATTGCAAATAAGATGAAAGATATTAATTCTGAAAAAGAGAAAGGATTGATTTTTAATAGAATTACCACGACAACTTTTTCTGATAGATCCTTAAACTATAAACTTAATGATCAACTTATAGCACTGGAAGCATTACTTACTGTCTACGAAAAAACAAGAATTCAGTCTTACCTATGGGCAGCTCTTGAAATATTTAATTACTTACAAAAATTTTATGACCCAAAAACAAACTATTACAACTACTACAATCAAGAGCCAACAGTTCCTACAGCTCTCCGCCTAGTTAAATCTTTACTAAGAATAAAACCTTATCTTAGTAAAAGTGAACAAGTGATATTAGATGAACGTATCCGCTTATTAAAACAAGCTCTATTGATCGTATTTTAAACCTTCTCATTTATATTTTAGCGCGGTTATCAATAACGCGCTTCAATTTTCCAGTTCGAGTATTTATCTCTAATTGTCTCATATCAACAATAGAAATTTTCAAGGGATGAATTTGTTTTTCTAGAACTAAAGACTTCAAAAATCCCCTTTCATTCTCTATTTCTCTTTTTAAAACTCCGGTATCAATACTTTCTTGCAAACTACTTGCAATCTTAATCTCTAATTGATCCTTATTATCAAAATGACTAGTCACTAGTTGCAAGCCCTTAATTTGAAAGTCATGATGGTACTTTGCTAAAAGCACAGAAATGTCATCATAGTACACAGTTGCAGGTCCTATTCTTGCACCTTCTTCAGTTCTACCCAAGATTTTAAGTCTTCTATACTTTTCGTTGCTATCTGAGGTTAACCAATAAGCCTTATCTCCTACTGGATATCTTATCATAGGCATCAGTTTTCGTGTTAGGTTAGTTAAATATAACTTTCCAGCAACAAGAGGCTCTTGAATAGGCTTAAGAGTGTCCTCATCCAAGATCTCCATTATCGTGTGATCCGAAAATACACAATGTTCCTGAGGCAAGCACTTTTCCGTAGCAAATCCCAGCAAGCCACCATCAACACTGGCATATCCAATTGATTGAATTTTCACATTTGGAAAAATTTTTTTTATGTAATCAAACTGATCTTGGTACATACTTTCTCCACCAAACAATATTTTTTCTGGAGCCACTAACTTGTTCTTCTCTGCATATTCAACTAATTTGACTATTGTTGTTGGAACTCCGGCCCAAACATTAATAGAAAAATTATTTAACGACTGTACAATATAATTAAAATCAATCCCTCCACTTATGGGAAAATGAATTACAGGCACCTGACTTTTCTCTATAGACTTTGTTATGAATAAGAATGACGCATACAAATCACCTGCATAAAAAAGATTCGCAATTTTATCGCCACAACGAAGACCACCTTGACGAAGCCCAAACCCAAAAACTTCTGTAAAGGTTTCCCATTCTTGAAGTGTAAAATAAGAAAACTTTGGATTACCAGAAGTTCCACCACTTTTAAAAACAACTCCATCAATAAACGGTGCAGTTAAAATTTGATTATCCTCATGAGTATTTGCATGCCAAAAAGATTCACTTTGGATAACTGGTAAATTTTCGAGGGAAGTAAAGTGTTTAATATTTTTGTATAACTCCCTATAAAATGGAGACTCTCTTTTTGCTAAGTAAAAAAGCTCTTCGACTTTATAAGTACTCATAAACAAAACTCCTTGTTATAACCTTTGATCAATGACTCGTACTAACTTTCCACTAGCTTTAGAATGAACCATTTCTTCCTGTGACATAAAAACTAAGTCTAAATCTACTGTTCGTTCATAATTAATGACTTCATTGATGTCAGAGTATTCATTTATAATTTTCATTTTTAGCATAAGGGATAACTTCTCATATTCCTTATCAAGAACTAAAATCAATTTCTCCTTAGCTGGATCTTCTTCATTTTTTTTAATTATAACTTGAAAATCTTTTTCTGAGCTTAAGCATTCATTTACAATTTTTTGTAATTTATTATAGTTGATAAAAGATCCAGAAACTCTAAAAACATCTCCAGAACGGCCAAGTAATTCAAAACGTGGTGATTTTCTTCCACAAGAACAGGGCGCCTGAACCCATCTACCTAAATCTCCAACATCATAACGAATCAGATTTTGCCCTGACCTCGTCGTCGTTGAAAAAACTAATTTTCCCATTTCTTCATTTTCTATTTTTCTGTGATTTTCCAAACTAAATATTTCTAACTTATGTAAATTTTGATTTAAATGATGAATTTTTCCATCTGAGTGTTCACATTGAAATCCAAGAGGCCCCATATCTACACTTCCATAACTTGCTGAACGCACAATTTTGATACCAAACTCATCTAAAAGGTATTTTTTTTGAGAATCACTGAAATGCTCTCCACCATAAAATATTTTTTGAATTACTGGGCTTTCTTTAAAGAGATTTTTATTTTCTTCCAATAAAAGTAAAATATAAGAAGGCATGCCTAGAAGGACATTCACCTTATACCTAACAATCATCTGAGCAACAAATTTGAAATCCATATGAGCAGACATTGGTAACTGACATGCGTTTATTTTTTCCAAGATGGTATAGAAGCTAAGGAATCCGCCATAAAGACCTCCACCAAAAAACAAATTCATACATAAATCAGAATTGACATTAAGTCCTGCCGCTATAAGACCATTAGCTGCTTGCTCCATTTGCAAGTGATAATCATGATAAGTAAAGTAAGAAATTTTAGGTTCACCTGAGCTTCCACCACTTTTGAAAAACAATTGCGTGTCTAAAGGAGGTTTAATTTTTTGAAAATCTTCTTTAGTCATTAATTTATCTGTACTTAAAAGTTGGCATATCTGATGCTCAACTTCATTGAGTCTTACTTGTTTTAAATCATCAAGTTGATAAAAACTTTTCAGTTCCGGCAATACCGAATCCAAACTGATTTTTTTTGTGTACCTAACCAATGCTGAATACCCGTCATGTGGTTCTCCCGTATAACTGTCATGCATTTGCCCTAGGGGTTTAATGCGATTAACACCAGATTGATAAAAAAGTTGCTTCAGCTCTAACACCTCTGATAAAGCACAGCTTAATCCCACAGTTTGAAGATACGAACGTAATGGACGCAAGACTTCCATAATCTGGTCGCGTTTGATACTTTTAATCCATAAAGTCCCGTACAAAGGCGAAGCTCTTAATCCCGGATTATCATCAACTAAAAGTCTCCAACGACCATGGGCATCTTTTATCACAGCACTTTGATTGCCTGGCAATGACCTCTGAGCTTCAACGACAAGAACAGTTTTTTGTATTTCAGCTGCCTCCATAGAAGAGGGCTTTAGAAATTTATAATATGTCAAATTTTCTTTTATCGAGTTATGCAATAATGTAGCAAAGTGTTTTAAATCATCAGAGCTGGCATCCTCTAAATATAAACATTGAGGACTTGAACAAGCTTGCTGATTATAAATAAAAATATCATTAACAATAGATTTTAAGAGATCTGGAGTTAGCTCTTGCTTCGCTTTAGAGCTCACATAAGAAAAAGAGATCTTATGTCCCCAGTCAATGAATTTGACTTTTTCTGGAGTCAATCTCTTCAGCTCTGAAATAGCCTCTTCTCCTCCCCAAGCGACTAACGCGTCCAAATGTAGCATTAAACTTTCCAGCAATTTTTTTCTTTGAGATGAAAACTTAAGGATAGCTATTCTTGAGCCCAAAAAATCAAGATTTTCTTTTATAAACTCCTGAAAAAAAATCCTACTAAAATCACTTGAGTGAGAACTCAGCTTTAGAATATTTATATTTCCACTTAATAGGCCTTCCAAAGCACTTAAAATTGGCAATAAAGAATCATTTGAAGGAGTGATTTGCAAGATCACTCCCAATGGCGAGTAGGCCTCAAAAACACCGTCTTTATTTTGATCTTTTTTCATAGAAAAGGGTGTGTCAGTTCCCAATTCCTTAACTAACTTTTTTCTTAATTCTTTCTCACTCATGAAATCAATTAGTGTTTGAAAACTACTTTCAACCTCTGAGCTTTTAAGTTGATCTTGTTCGATTAAAATTTTTTTTAATAACTCCCTCAATAAACTATCACACTGTAGGCGCGTTGAAAAATGATGGCAAAGAGATATAAATAAATCTATATCAAAATTTTCTTTTAATGCTTGGAAAATTTTTTTATCGATAGTCAAAATCTCTTTTTCAAGTTCATCAATCGTTATATTTGCTCCAAAGAATAACTGATCTCTCATACAAAACTCCTGAGTAATTCATTGGCAGCAATGGCACAGCTTTTGTTCTTACTTACTCCGGCACGTCCTAAAACTTCAAACCAATCATTTTCTAACCCACAACCACAATCATGGCCTTTTCTAAGAATTGCGAGATCACCCATTAAAACAGAATTCGCCGGTACAGAAGTAATATAAGGTGAAACAAATTGCAAAAAACCTTCTTTGTTATATCCCAGAACATCGAGGGTGTATAAATCTCTAATTAATACTTTAGAGTATATAGGAACATGAAAATGATGAAACTTGCATTCTACATAAGGAATACAATGTTCGACACTTCCAAAACCATCTCTAATTCTAGAATCAGGAATACCCAATAAATCATGAATCATTTGATACAATTGCTTTTTGCTGATTTCATCACCAGCATAACCCTTCCACCCACCTCCGAGAAAAACCAATGAATTATCAGGAAACTTCAGAGGTGGAAACTTTAGATCTTTCATTCTTTGCAGAGTAAAATAAAGAAAAGAGGGAAATCCAAAAATTCTTAGAGGAAGTTGTTCTTTGGCAAATTGCTTTAAACTTTGAAGACAGCCATAAAGATCAAAATCATGACCACCTTTTCCATTCAATTTTAAAGCAAAATCAAGACGATTAATTGGTGCATATTGAGTTAAGTAATTGTCAGTATAAGCTGTACCCAGCGTCGAATCAGATTCCGTCTGATAAGTATATAGCAAATAATTAGTCTTCTCATCTGAGGTCCATCCATAATATGAAAAAATATTATCCACCATACTCTGAGCCGATTTTAAACTCCACTCATCAAAAAAAATCTGAGACTTTTGCCCTGTAGTTCCAGAAGATGTCAGATGTAAATAAACCTCATTATCTTGGATTGTCTTCACTTCATGTCTTTTAAAGAAATCTGTTGGAAGATAGGGCAAAAAAGCTATGTCACCATTCCAGGATTCAATATCAAAATTTTGACTTTTCAAAAAGTTAGAAAAAAAAATTGATTTTTGCTGATGCCACAATAAAACTTCTCTCATAGCTTGTGTAAAATGAAGATCTATTTTTTGAGATTTCTTATAAGGCTCAGTAATTAAACACAGTTGTTCAACTTCACCAAGTTTTTTTTTATCAGGAATTTTAAACTCTTTATTTTTCATCAAAAACTCCCAGTACTTCTAAGTGCATCTTTTTCCAGAGCTTAATATACTGATCGATATAGGGTTTGAATGACTTCTCAATTTGAATACCCCTAAAATTCAAGGGTTCCATAGATCTAGACAGCAACACTAAATCCATAAATTGCCCTTTATACTCAAGCATAGCTGGATACAAAGCTGATGGTAAAAAATTAATATCAAGTAATGTTTCTAAAGATTGTATGCTATCCATCGCCATCAGAATTTCTATGTAGGAAACACCGTAATCATGCAACTGTTGCATCAACGGTCTTAATCTTCCTGCCATACTGAAAAATGGTTCTGTGGCTGTGATTAATGCACAATATCCATCAGACTCACTCAAGTAACCATAAATATCTACTTCTCCATTCTTGGCAGACAAAAGAAGATTAGGCTTATGAAAAGGGAAAAACTGATCAAAAGGATCACTAAAAGCATCATTAAACTTTCTCTGCACATAGCTTGGAGCATGAATTATTTCAAACTCAAGATACTCACCACTTGGTTTAGGCCTAACCATTTTTAGCAACTTTGGCATAGGTATATTCGATTTTATATTTTTTCCCACAGTCTTAAAAATAGGACCTAATAACTCAGGAGCAACATCGACGGGAATTCGCTTAGAAAGCACATCCTTATTATGTTTTGCTAATAAAGTAAGGGTTTCGTAATTTGAAAGCCGATGAGCATTAGGAAAAATTCCTAAAGGTACATAGTTATTTTTTATAAAAACCATTTGAGGACCAAGAGTCAAAGTTCTTGTCGTTGCATAAATGGAATTCACTCGTTTTGTCGTCTCTAAAAGAAAATCTGACCCATAAGAGAGCATTTTTGAAGCCAGCCCATGATTCTGATAATCAGGATGAACGACAAAGCCCTCAGCTCTGGCAATGCGATACAAATTATCAACCTCAAAAACAGCAGAGGCACATATGTTTTTCTTCAGATCATCGACAGCTACTAGCCACAGATTATTCTGATTTTTTATAATTTCTAGCATCACATTACGATCAGTGCCAAGAAGTAATGGGTAATTACTTCCATAGATAGTGAAATACAGAGTTAATAAATCTTGTACGTCTTTTTCTGTTGCTAATCGCATTGTAATCGACTCACTAAGTTTTATCACTTCGTCTTTTATCATTGAAATAGATCCTTTCCTAATTTTTTAAAAGGATATACCGAAACCACAACAAGTGCTAATAATACTAGGGAGCTCATACGACTTAGTATGATCACACTCATATATTTTTGTAATAACGCGAGAAGGCTCAAAGACACTGGCACACTAGCTGTACTAATAAGATTCACAACACTCATAATATTGGGAACATCTGTTTTTAAAGGATGCTCCTGGAACAAATGTACAATCAAAACATTAACTAAACCAAGAGTAACTCCCATTAACAAAAGACATATCAATATAAAAATTAAACTTGCTTGAAAATGAAATAATACAAATATCAAAGAGAAAAAAAGAAGAAAAAACCAGACCCAAAATAACTCGCGTCGATGAATACTGACTAAACTTAGAAACAAACCACCAAAAACAACACCCAATCCAAAAAATAACTCCATATATGCAAGAACATTAAATGATTTACTAAATAAATTTTTAGCTAGTACTGGCATTAAAACTTGAATAGGACTTAAAAAAAGATTCATAAACAGAAACAACAACAACATCACTGCTATCAATTTATTTCTACTTAATGACTCCCAAATAGGAACCGAATGAAAAGATGACGAAGAACTTGAATGATTACTTTTTTTATCCATACTTCCTAGTTGCGAAACTCGAAAAAGCTTTCTGGCAAAAAAACTTGAAACAGCATAGCAAATAAAATTGATTACAAAAAGCCCCTTAAGACCAAACTGATTAAATAAAACTAAGCCTAACAATGGACCAATAACTGTTGTCAAAGAAGACACTGTCGTTAATCTTGCAGTTAATGTTTGGACTCTCTCTTCATCTTCAACTTCTAATGGAAGTGTCAAAATAGCTGGGTTAAAAAAAGCTGAAAAAACATTTACTGAAAAAATTAACCCCAGTAGCATATACAAACTAGAATCATGCTTTAATTCATTTTCAAAATAAAAAAAACTAATAATAAATAAAAAGGCTCTTGCTAAATCACTGTAATATACAGTTTTAATAGCTGTCCATTGCTGAATAACCCTTCCTGAATAACCACTCAAAAGTAAATGGGGTAAGCCTCCGATAACAAGATACCACGTCAACCACGATTCTCCAAACTGGGTTGTGATGTACCAAATTAACCCCAAGCTCGTTATCTTGTCTGACAACTGAGCCAAAAGTTGACTAATTAACATAAACCATTCGTATCTATTCTTGGACATCATAAAATGACCCTACCCCAAAGTACCAGTTTAATAAAATGTACTCAAATTGCTCACTATTTTTTTCATTTACTTCCTCAATCAAACTGATAGATTAAAAAGCCATGACTGAATTAATTTTTTTTAACATGGGCTTAGTTGACTATTCTGTTGCTCTTGACAAGCAACTAGAACTAGTCGAACAAGTTCACTTAAATCCTAAAAAAGAATACATCATTTTATGCAAGCACCCTGAGGTTGTCACTCTTGGACGCTCAAGTAAAGAAAATGACTTATTTGCATGGGACGGTAATGTCCTTGAAGTTTCTCGAGGGGGACGAGCCACTTACCACGGCCCTAGTCAAATAGTCATTTATCCAATTGTTAATTTAAAAAACTCTCACTCCTTGTTTGGAGCTCAAGATGTAACTGGTTTTCTACGTACTCTTGAAAATTCACTGATTGACTTCCTAAAACTCTATGAAATCAACGCTCAAGGAAAGTCCATACAGAAAAATAAAACTGCTGAAAAAGAAGAAACAGGTGTTTGGATTGGTTCGAAAAAAATAGCATCTTTGGGAATTGCCGTTAAAAAATGGGTCACTTACCATGGAGCAGCCATCAATATACATAATGATCCAATGGCCTACCGAGGTATGAATCCCTGTGGTTTTAGTAATCAAATAATGACAAGTCTTGAAAGCATGGTTAATCATTCCTTAGATGAATCACAGATTACCAACCAACTTCAAGCCATTTTATCCAAAAAGTTTTGTAAAGAGACAACTTAGAGTTTATCTCTTTACAATTAAGCCATAAAAGGTTTTTTATATAAGCTCTTAAACTAGAAAAGTCGTTCTAATCTAGTTTACAAATAAGTAAGGACGATATAACTCACATCGATCTTTTCTTGTATAAACTTTATTAGAACTACTACGAGAACCTCTATAATTTCCTTTGACCTCTTGTGTTCCTGTTTTTAAAAATTGGACACTTACTAATTGATCTATCGTATGATAATAATACTCAACATGCTGTTCACCTTTGGCTAGAACATTTCGCATCTCACACTTTTCCCGAGGTTGACTGCCATTTGAGCCAGAAACCACAAAACACACTTGGGTTAAAATATTCTCAGCACAAGACTCATTACCACTATAAGCTTCAGAGTTTCGCATATCAACTCTAGACCCTAATAAGAAATCAAAAGGCTGTCCTGATTCATCTGCTGCCAGTAGAAGTTCTCCATTCTCTGGAAACTGTTTACCCTTAGGTAAATTAAGTTCTAACTTAACCAAAGTTAATTTTTTACTAATTATTAACTGAATCATTCTCTCTGACGAAGCTTCGATCTTCATATCATAACCACCTGCTGGAATAGTGGTGCCAAACTCTTGATTTAAACATCCCAAAGAGTCATTTTGACAAGACTCATTTACCGTTTTATTGACACCCAAATCTTCTTTCAAAAAAAGATTACCCTCAACTGGATCACAGCCACATAAATAAAAAGAACACATAACTAACAAACTTATAAGTAAAGATTTCAATTTGCACCCCCAATACCCTCAATACAAATAAAATGCCAGTCAAAAAAAGTCACTTTGACATCACCTTTCAATCAGAAGCTTTTGAATTTACAAATTAATCTTCAATTTGTACTCTTATTGTACAGACTTAGATAAATTATATTTGATTTATAAGTTATAGAATCTCATTTTTATTTGCAGTAGATAACACTTATTATAAAAGGACAAAACATGCTTTCTAATGGAAAACAACTTTCACAAGTGTCTTACCTATTGAAAATTTTATTTTTATTATCATTCTCTAGTTTTTACTCTTTTGCAGAAGAAGCTCAGGAACAAAAAATAAAACCTACAGAGTCTGTTAACAGTAACACCAGTCCTCTAATTAGTTATGACACGGGTTATCTAGTTAAGGAATCTCTTATAAACCTTAGTTTTTTTCACTATGATCTAACAAGGCAATTATTCATTCCCACTCAAACTCTTAATAGTAAGAAATTCTCACCAAATAACTCTGCTCTTTTGAATGAAATGACAGACAAACTAGAGAAATATGTTTTAAATGAAAAAAATGGCAAATTGAGTCAATGTACGAACAATCAATGCAGCAATCAATTCTTACAACTTAATGGTGTTACAGAAAGAGAAATGGCCAATGAGGTCATAGTTTCTTCTTTTTGTTTTGGCACAGATCCATTTATTGAAGCTTCAAAAGTAAGACAAGAATCAAAGTTTGATATCCGTTCTGTGTCTCCAACCGGAGCGATTGGACTAACTCAAATCACAGGCATCGGCCTTAAAGAGATATTGGATCAATTCGGTCATAGAGGGGCTAAATATTCTTCACTTGAACTTAAAAATTTCATATTTGAAGCCATAGATTGTTACACCGGCGAACAAAAAGATAAAGTCATGGCAAACTTTCCAGCAATTAATACTTTTGTAAGTGGCCAAAGAAGATCTTTGGAGTACACAGCAGATACCATAGCTAATTTGAAAAGATGGATCTCCGTTAAACCAAATCAGACAACTGAAGAAAGAGCTATTTTAGTAAAAAGACAATTAATACTGGGTCAAACTTTATTGAAAATATACTTAGCTTTTTCTTATGGTACATCAACAAATAAGCAAACTTTTTTTGTTTATGAACGTGCTCTCCGGATGTTTAATGGCGATAGGATAAAAGTTAAATATGCTAAAGAAGTCTTAAAAAAATCTATTTTCCTAAACCCCCTATAACTCCAGGGTTGAAAGGGATTAGCTTTTAAAAGAGCTTTATTTAAATTGTCTTAAATTGGTATTTTAAAATCCAAAACTGGCTGCAAATTTGAATATAAATATTATATGGTATTTATAAAAAAACAGTTTATTTTTATAATCTGTAGATATTCTAATATCTTAAAACTATTCCTCTGGCTTAACATTTTATTTTCATCAATTGGCTTTGCGCAGAACTTGTCTACAGGTGAAAACAGTCAAAACAGTCAAGAGGTTCCCTGTATCTATTTGAATGATTCTGAAAACAATTCCTCAACAAACTTTAATTTAGTGAATTACAGCTTAAATCGTGCTCTAAAAACAGGACAAAACTATACCTTAATCATAGATGTCAAATTAGCTTTATGTCGAAGAACACAACGAAGTCTTACATTAGAAAAAAAACTAATTCAAAATAGTCCACTTATCCCATTTGGATCCTCAAAAAAAGAAGATTTTTTATTAGTTAAAGATTCTCAAGGTAATATTTTAGATCAAATCAAGCCCAGCAAAGTCAGCCCTTCAGAGCAGCGCTACATTTTACATATAGATACAAGTAAACTCAACAGGGACTTGTACACTGGAACTAAATGGTTAGTTTTTACTTACACTCATGGCAAGTTACAAAAAAATAACACCAGTCCTCAAGATCAAAAGGAACGCTGGTCTTCTTATCGTTTTCACTTTAATGATTTCTTATAATGGTGCTAAAAAATCAATGGAGTGTAAACTCTTTGATATCCACTTCTCATCTATCCAAAGAAAACCATCATCACACTTTGAAACTTTGTTTGAATATTTAGATTTTCCTTCTTTATCATAGCAAGAACCCCATGAGTTTTTAATGATCAAATGACAGGAATCACCTATTCTGTTCATACCAACAACTGAAACAGCATGAAGAGATCCACTTAGAAATCTAGGATTTTTACTAATTAAAAAATCGAGATAGAAATTTAATGCTGTTGGCTGATCTTGCTCAAGTCTTTCTTTTATTTTATTAACAATAATCTGCGGATCTTCTAAAAAAATATCTTTGTAGCTTCCATTAACTTTAAGTCTTATATTCCTGCCTAGCTCCCACTTAAAAACACTGATCGTGTTCACAGCGTTAATGAACCGCTCAGACGGCGAACAAAACAAATCAATAAAATGAATGCCAAGATTAATAGGATTACTATTTTTAAATAAAAAATACCACTGTTCTAAGCTAATTCTTGAGAAAAAATCATTAGATTCTATAAACTTTTTAAGAGCTTCATCAAAAAGAATAAATGATTGTGATTTCTTAGCTTGATTAAAAGCTTTTTGCAAAAAGAATAGTTCTTCTAACAACTCTTTATTTGTTCTGAAGTCTGTATTATTTCTTCTGGTTATTTTTTTTTCTAAAGTGTCAAAACAAATTCCCTTATTGAAAATACCAAACATTGAGTTATACGGTGCTAAAGCCAAACTAACTCCATCTTTAACGTCACCTCCGTCATTAGAGTTGTAGGGCAGCTGATCATTAGCTAAATTCAAAAGTGCTATATGTAATGGTGAAATTTTTTTCCCAATCAAAGTCTGTTGAAATTGAAAATTAATTAAATCAGCTGCCGTGTATGCATAACACCAATTTTGACTTTTTTGTTCATGTCTTTCTGTAAAAAACTTACGCAAATCCTTATCTAGACACTCTCTACTAAATAAAGTAGATGAAAAAATATAAATAAAAAAGAACGACTTTATTCCTTTTGTCATAGCAATTGATAACACAAGAAAACAAAATTTTATAGTGGCATGTAATTTTCACTGTCTAGCTTCTATTCATCTTCTAACAAGCGCTATATCTAAATAAACTCAAGAAGAGCTTCTGGATGAATAATAATTCCAAAAGTGGGGTAAAAGTAATACCGTCACAAGGATCGTAAAAACACAAATAATTCCACCTGACCACAAACTTATAGACACAGAATATTTGGACGCCATCCATCCGGCCCTGGCGTTACCAATAAGGGGACCAGACATATATGAAACCATCTCTATACCTGACATCCGACCTCGAATAGAATTGGGAATTGATTGATTCCAAATAGTTTGTCGAAAAAGTCCACTCACCATATCTGCAGCACCAGCCATCGCCAAAAATAGTATTGTTAACCAAAAGCTCTCGGAAAAACCAACGGCTATAATAAAAACTCCCCAAAAAAGAGCAGCTAAAATCACAGCACGACCTTGCCATTTTACTTGATTAGTCCAACCACTAAAAATAGTCATAATTAAAGCTCCCAGTGCCATAGCAGAAAATAAATAACCGGCGGCTTGTGCTCCACCAAATTTTTCAGACATTGCTGGGTAAAGAGCTACTGGAAACGCAAAAACCATCGCAACAATATCTATGACATATGTCCCGACCAATTCTGGTTTAGAAAGAGCAAATCTCAACCCCTCTAAAGCACTCTGAAGAGTGGAGCTCTCAGATTTTTCAGGATCAGGACTTCTTCTTATCTGAATAAGAAATAAAATTGCCACAATAAAAGTTGCAAGATCAATAAGGTAAGTCACCTTCACACCAAACATCGAAATAATAATACCACCTATAGCAGGACCTGTGATAGCTCCAACTGAGTATCTAAAACTCCCTAAAGCACCAATTGATGGATAATCCTCTGTCATAACCATCTTTTGTGTCATAGCCTCCATCGCCGGACGATGAAATCCAAGAACAGCCTGAAGTAAGGCAACAAGTATAAAAATGACTATTACTGAGGGTTCTGGCATAAAAGCATTCACGCCAAGTAACATCGTAACCACCGCCATTAGAATTTCGGAAACAAGAATTAATTTTTTTCTATTAATCCGGTCAGCAATGGCACCTCCCACAATTCCAAAAATAAGAATGGGAACCAATTGTACTATTCCAAGAACTCCAACATACCAATTATCTTTTGTTAATTGATAGATCTGATAGGGAACAGCAACATAACTCATCATACTCCCCATAAAAGAAATAAATTGACCAAAATATAAATTTCTAAAGTCTGGATACTTTTTAAGTGGAGATAAATTAATTAGCATGAAACACCATAAGATGGTGTCCTCACCCCGACTTGAACAGGGATCGACCGTTTAGGAAACGGTAGCTCTATCCTGTTGAGCTATGAGGACACTTGTTTTGAATTAAACTTACCCCTTTATAGATCGGTTTTTAAAAGATTGCAACTTCGGAATGGTAATGAAAATATAATCTCCGCTTCTTTCCCTGGCAACACCCTCGCTAATTATAGGCACTTCAAACGGAAACTCTTCACGTAAAGACTGATTGGAGTGTGTAGATAGTTTTTTCCCACTATCTGGATCTATAAAAGTCTCATTAAACTTTCGTTGAGTACTAATAGAGGCTTTGTCCTTATGTATAATCACATTTATGTTATCTTTCTCATGCTCTGGAACATAAGCTCTGAGAACATAGAAATGGCGATCCTCGCTCAAATCACTGCCTCGATCAATAACTTTATAGAATGGATCTTCTTCTTTTCCATCATATTTAGATGACTGTTTTAAAAATTGTCTAAACTCTTCCGCTAAAGCCTTAGCATGATTTTGTGACTGAATTTGTAATGATAACTTATTATTTACGTCATTTTTCTGATATGTTGATTCAAAATGCTGCCGCTGTTGAGTCATTTGTTTCTCGTACTCACCTTTATTTGTGGTGATGAGATTCCTATACTCTGCCTCTTGTCTGTCTTTTCGAGACTCCCATTGCTTATTCTTTTTTTCAAATTCTCGCTTTGAATCTGTTTCTAGCCTGGCCTCTCTTTTTTCGTTCTGCATTTTTGCTTCAGTAATTTTCTTTTCTCCAAAATCAGTTGTACTTTTCAAATCCTTTTCATTATTCTCACGAACTTGCGAAAGCGCTACTTTACCCTTGCTTTTTTCATGATCTACTTCTGTCTGATTTTGCTTCATTAACTCATTCAGAGAATTTTCTTTGCCTTCTTTCAATTTTTTCATTTGCTGCTTATAACGTTCAACAAGTTCACCATATTCTTTTTCACTGAGTTGTTTTTTTTGGTTCACTCGTTGCTGAAATTTAGATTCCACTTCATTAGTTTTTTTATCATAGTCAGCTTCTATCTCTTTAAGTTGTTCATTTTTATTTTGCTGGAACTCCCTAACCTTGCTAGTATATAAGTTTTCAGTTTCCTTAAGCCCCTGATGACTTTTCTCTATAACTTTTTTTCTTTTCTCTGAGAACTCTTCTATTTGTTGACTCTGAGTTTTTTGAATATGATTAACAGCAGCTTCCTGATTGGATATTAAATTTTCCTTTTTATCATCATAATGTGTTTTTAAACTTTCAATTTCCTTTTCTTTTGAAGCCACCAAATTTTTCTTTTTTTCTTGGTACTCTTCCTGAACTCGCATGAGTTCATTTTGATAATTTTTTCTTTCTTTATTGATTTCAATGGCCATATGAATATCCTAACAACGAAATTTTCAAATGGAAACCAGACTGGATTAAATTAGGGCTGTTCAATAGACTTTGATCTTGGATTCTCACAAAGGGGAAGAGAGTTAGTACGACCTTTACACATCCAGGTATCAACATAAGAGATAACTTCATTTTCTTTTAAAGTGTAATATCCACGATATTGCAAAGGATCTAGTGTCGATGTCACTAATCTGCTAGTCGTCTCTTCACCCATCGCATTCCCAACTTCAAGCTGACTGATCTTCAAAAGAAAAACCCTATATTCTGCTTTTGCTCTAGTTGTTAAAAGCAACATAGTAGTACTCACAACGAGTAGAAATTGAATTTTAAAATGAAAAAAAAATATTCTACGAAAGTCGCCCACGAACTCATATCGGCTAATTTTTTTTATCTTTTAAGGAAAGTCTGAAGCCAATACGATTAAAAGTTCTTATTTCTCCTTCAAAATCTTTTAACTTACGTTTTAAGTTATAAATTTGGGTGTCTAGATTACCACCAGCTATCTCTGTCTCACCCCAAATATGATTTTTAATTTCATCGCGATAAACGATTCGCTGATGATTATCAAATAAAATCTTCAGAAGCAAATATTCCTTCTGAGTCAGTTTTAACTCTGCATCAGCTACCTTAAACATTTTTCTTTTATTATCAAAAGATAAGTTACCAAAGTCTTGATTGATTCTTCTATTCTTTTCGGGCCAATGAACTTTGACCCTAAAAAATAATTCTTTATTATTAAATGGTCTAGTTATAAAATCGCTGGCACCAGCTTCAAAGGCCAAAACTCTTTCATTAACAAATCCAGAGCCGGAAACAAATATCACCGGAATATTTTTGTACAGCTCCAGGGACTTGAGTTTCTGACAAACTTTTTCTCCAGTGACATGGGATAAAAAATAATCTAGCAAAATCATTCTAATTTTTTCAGGCTGAGGAAACTTTAAAAAATCCTCGAAAGTATTAAAATGCAAATACTCAATATCCTTTGGAAAGTCAGAATGGCTATAACCTTCGGCTTCCATTTTCAGTATATCTCTAAGAACTTCGAAATTTTCAAAATTATCTTCAATGACAGCAATCGAGCTCATAGGGTCAAGTTAATTGTTTATGAGTTATTGTCACTATTTTCTAGACCAATTTAAAAAAATAATTAAATTTTCTCAAATTTCTCAAAATTTCTTGATAGTTATAAGATAGGATATCTCTTTCATAATAAAATTAAGCCTGCCACTTAATTGCTTTAGCGTTTCAATATTTTCAGATAAGCGCTCTAAATCGCTAATAGATTGCAAAGGTAAATCTGCCATTTCTTTATAAACAAACTGCTCCAAGTTTGTTAGTTCAAGAGATAACGACGCTCGGCTTGAAACTTTTAAATCATCAACAGCCAGCTCTTCTTGTCCGCCAAGACCCACCTGATTCAGATCAGTTAATAATTTCATTCGCTACACCTTTCTCCAGAACTATAGTCTAGATCTTTTTTTAAGTAAATCTCAACAAGAAACTTTCAAATGTAAGGTTTTCATCAATACTCACACGTGAGTGATTTTTTATCCGTAGCGGCAATACTCACACGATCACTCTGGCTTGCCAAGTACGTTGCCATTACACTTTGATCGACATCTTTATGTTTTAATCCTAAAACATGCCCCATTTCATGGATCAGCAAGGCTTCTATACTCACCTTACTTGGTCCTTTATCCTGTAAAGTCATACCATAGAACTTAAAATTTTTGGCATTCACTCTAATATCTGCCTCTTTAATCTCATCCCCAATCCAATAAACACTGGTTCTTGCTTGCTCTGTAGGCTTTTCAGCCTCCCAAGAGTTATAAAAATAGACAACATTCTGAGTGTCTTTAAAAGACTGCGTAGGTCCTTTTTGAATGTCCTCTGTGTCCACAAGAATCACTGTCTTTCCAAGCGCTTGATTCCACTTTTCCGCAGCTTCAGCAATTGAAGAATAGTATTCTTTGGGAACAGACTCATGAAGCTTCATCACAACAGGTACCTTTCCCTTCCATGAAATTCGCTCTCCATAAACATTCTGCACAAAACCACAATCTTGTTGGGATTTAGGAGCACAGGCAGTTAAATAGGAAAGTAATCCCGTTAATGCTATCAATAAAAGTGTTTTTAAAATAATTTTCATATCTCATAAAGAGACTAAGGCAATCTCAGCGCCAAATTTTAAGAATTTTGTTAAGGCCTGAAGAAACAACTACAACTATACGATTTTTATAAGTTTTATAGTTTTTAAAAAGGATTTAAACTATCGAGCTGATAACGTCTCATTTTGAAATTAATGATCAAAAACCAATTAAAGAGATTTAACTTATTGAATTTACAAATCTTTTACTGTCTTATTTTAAAACACTCAAAAAGAGACAAAAATGGAGACTTTTCCATATAAAAACATCCTCCAGGACTTTGGTTTTAGTTTAAAAAAAATCTACCGATGAAACTATTATGTTAAAGAGTTTAAGGAACCTATCTCTTTTATTGCTTATTTTTACCTTTGGATGCACTCCTGTAGACTTGAAACTAAATGGAGATCTATACTCTTTAATGCAGTACTCTTTCCAAGATGGAGGCTATGAACTCTATAAAGAAAACTCTCAACAAAAATTGAAAATATACTCTTCAACTGCTGACTTTCTTACAGAGGATTTACAAGTACGACTTAACTTTCAAAGCGAAACTTACAAAAGCAGCGAAATTTTCACCGATTTTCCTGAAGAACCTATAACAATAAAAAAAGGAGAACAGCTTTTTAGTCAGATATTAACTATTCAAGCTGACTTACCTAAAGAACAAATCTCACTAAAAATCAAAATTGAAACTTTAAATAATAAAGTAGCTTTTTCACCAGATACTTTTGAAATTGTTATAAATGATTCCGTCAAAAAGCCAAAATTTACTAACCCCTCTCCTTTAAGTTATATCAATAGTCTAAATCAGAGCTCCTTAACGATTACAGGTGAGTGCTCATCAAAAAATATAGTGATAGTAAATATCACAGACACAGCTAACATGAACCAATCTACAACCTGTGCATCGGGTACTTTCTCTGTTACATTTGATCTTTCTAATCTTCCAGACCAACAATTGGTTTTTAAAGCTAAACAGACCAATTCTGTGGGACTTTCATCTCTAGAAGAAGAATTAATACTCCAAAAAGATGCTGCTATAATTTCACTACCTATCACCTTAAACCCCAACGAACTAGATGGGTCTACGGCTAACCAGAACCTAATTGGCTTTACAGCAACCATTGATTATGATTCAAACAATCTATCACCCTTGTCTTTAGCTCTCTACACAAATGATATTTGCTCACTCTCAAATAAAGTTGGCGAGGCTACAGTTTCTAGCAATAATTTTGGATTCGATGTGGACTTTAAAAATATTGAAGGCCCTAAAAGTCTTTACGCCCAATTTACCAAACAATCAGGAACTATTTTGTCTTGTGATAAATTACCATTTTCTTATTTCTTTACTAAATCTGAGATTTTACTTGCTGGTGATTTTAATAAATTCAACTCCATTACTAGTAATGGTCTCGTCAAATTGGATTCTCAAGGTAATAAACTTAGCAGCTCAGAATTTGACATAGGTAGTGGTTTTGAGACTTCTACCGGTTTAACTGATTATGTACGCCGTATATTGATCGAAGCTGGGAGTTATTTGTTCGTCGGAAAATTTACTCAATTCAATACGGCAACGGCTCCTTATGCAGCACGATTAAATAAAGATGGAAGCGTTAACTCTCTGAGTTTTCCTAACTTCACTAGCACTATAAAAGAAATCGTAAAGGATTCCGCTGGCAATTACTATTATGGCGGTGAATTTTCAGTCTCTACCAACTTTGGCTTAGTTCGCTCTCTTATCAAACTTGATGATACAAACAAAATAGATAATACCTTCGCAGCCAACATTTCAAGCAGTGGTATTTTTGGCTTATTTTCTTCTGTTAGGAAAATAGTGACTCTACCCTCTGGAGATTTAATTGTTGTTGGCGGTTTATTCGACAACAACATCGTAAAAGTAGACAGCACAGGTAAAGAAGTTACTTCGTTCACCGCTAACGTTGGATCTGGCGCTGATGACACTATTTATTCTATTTTACCGTTACGAGATGGAACATATTTATTAACAGGAGTTTTTAATTACTTTAACGGTGTTAAATGCGCTAGAGTTGCCAAAATTAATGCTAATGGAGTCATCGATGCAGCCTTTTGTAGTAAGTCTAATAACATCATTAGCACTGCAGATGGAAATTACGCTCTGGCCAGTTACGAAAGTTCTACTAATAGTTTATTCATCGGGGGACAGTTTTTAAAAGGTATTAAAGTCCTTAATTCTGATGGTTCCTTGAATTCCACAATGACTTCTGCATTTGGTAGTGGCTTTGATAAAACTGTGTACGTTATTAAAGAGTTTGTAGATGGTGACTTACTTATCGGTGGTGACTTTACAAGTTACAAAGGAATTAGTGGACATAAAGCTTTTGTTAAAATGAATAAACAAGGAACTGTTAACAGCACTTTTAAGGGAAACAAAAAATTTACTAGTTCAGACGATGCTGTATACGATATCGCGTTTTAAGTATAATTATTTTTTATAGTTCTTGAAATCAAAACTCTAGAGACAAACCCACACTAAAGCCTAGTCTAATTTTGTCACTTTTTTTGAACTAATCGACACCACTAAGTTAAGTTATTGAAAACACAGTGTAAAAAATGTTGGCAAGTGTCTTGCTTATATACAATGACAAGACCAATCAGTTCCTCCCAGTCACAACCGTGACGATCCTTAGGGAGCTTGAACGAAACAGCCAATCAAAGAAACCAACCTAAAAGAAGAGGATTAAAAAGATCCTCTCCTCCTGCCGTTTGACTAGTGAATTAGCAATGGACTTCTCTTTTCTAAAATATTGATATTATATTTTCATTTGACCATTTCTAAACCTCAAGAGAGCATATGGCAGTGAGGAGTCTCCTATGAGAAAAAAATTAGTTCTTTGTCTTGGTCTATTTTTGTTTTATCAGATGGGTTGTAAAAGCAATCCGCACAAAGCTGAAAAAATTGATACCAAAGTAGAAAACCATGGACAAATATCTGGCGATACCACTGTCGGGATTAAAGATGGAAATATGATTGTACAAAAAAAAGTACAAATGAATGAAGAACTTCGCCGCGTCCAAAATGAAGTTTACGAGCTTGAAGATCGCGTTTATGGTAACAGGAAATATGGCTCCTTAGGACTTTATGGAGTTCTTCGTCAATGCCGTCTAGATCTTTCTGATCAAAAAAATGGCGGTGATGGCAAGCTCAAATGGACAGAGCCCATAGATCGCATCACAGACAAAGAAGATGATTACAAAATAGGTTTGGACGAAAAAGAAAAGCTTGTTGGTGTCAGTGAAGAGTTTTTGAAAGATAGAATTGAGCGTTTTCGCGGTTACAAACAAGTCTTAATGAAAAGACAGGATGAGTACGAAGAAAAAGTACAAATCTGTAAAGCTGACTTAAAATCTCAGCAAAGTAAAAATCAAAAATCAAATGATTAGTTGTTTTACACTCTAGGATTGATGACCTAGAGTTTAAGCACAAAATGGCTCTTTTAATGATTAAACCTACTTTAGATGAGAATTCTAATTTAAAAAAATTTTCTCTTGAAATGCCAGCTCCTTCTAGATTATCCTAGTCTTAAATCCAGTGAGTATTTTATTCCCTGGGTTTAAAATTAACACATCTTTGTAAGAGATTTTATTTTTTCTGATTGCTTAGATCATTGAAATAAAAACGTAAAAAGTTTCTTGAATAAAGAAATCCGTTTGCGGATAATTTCTTGCAGAAAACAAAGGAGTTTCTATGTCATCGGTTAATACAACCTCAGCAAGCCCTCGCGCTCAAGCTTTACAAGCGGCCCTCAATTTTCCTAACGTACAAGTAGATAGACCTATTTCAAACACAGCACCTATTTCAGATTTTTTTGGTTCCATGACTTTTGGTCTTGCTCACATGAGAGAGAAACTACCCAAAGATGCTTATCAAAGTTTACTTAAAACTCTTGAGCAAGGAAAGAAGCTTCCTAAAGAAACCGCTGAAGCTATTGCCTCTGCTGTCAAAGAATGGTCGGTAGCAAAAGGCGTTACTCATTTCTGCCATTGGTTTCAACCTATGACAGGATTAACTGCGGAAAAACATGATGCTTTTATCACTATTCAGACCTCTTATCATTCTGAACTAAGAGTGATTGAAAGGTTCACCGGTAGTCAATTAATTCAAGGCGAACCAGATGCATCTAGTTTTCCTTCCGGAGGCATGAGATCTACTTTCGAAGCAAGGGGTTATACAACATGGGATCCATCATCTCCTCTTTTTATTATTGAAGACGAGGCTGGAAAAACACTTTGCGTTCCAACTGTTTTCTTTGGATACCACGGCCAAGCTCTTGACTGCAAAACACCTCTGTTAAGATCACTCGAATCGCTAAACAGCGAAGCCTGCGATTTTTTAAAACTCCTTGGAGATGTTGACGTTAAAAGAATTAATGCCACCTTAGGAGCAGAACAAGAATACTTTTTAATAGATAGAAACTTTGTCGCTCTCAGACCCGATTTAATTATGACAGGGAGAACTCTTCTTGGCGGTTCCTCACCTAGAGGACAACAATTAGAAGATCACTATTTTGGTTCTATTCCTACCCGTGTGAAAAAATATATGCAAGAAGTGGAGTATGAACTATTCAAACTAGGAATCCCCGCAAAAACTCGTCACAATGAGGTTGCTCCAAGTCAGTTCGAGTTAGCTCCTATTTTTGAAGACGTAAACATCTCTGCCGACCATAATACTTTATCAATGGAGGTTTTAAAACGTATTGCTTTAAAACATAATTTTGTGTGTTTGCTTCATGAAAAACCTTTTGCCGGAATCAATGGAAGTGGAAAACATAACAACTGGAGCTTGTCCAATGACAAAGGAGAGAATCTTCTAGAGCCCGGAACTACTCCACATCAAAATTTAAGATTCTTAGCTGTTCTTTCTGTTGTACTAAAAGCTGTATATGAAAACTCTGCAGTCCTTAGAGCATCGATTGCATCTCCTGGCAACGATCATCGCCTTGGTGCCAATGAAGCTCCTCCAGCTATTATTTCTGTTTTCCTTGGAAGCATGCTTGAAAAAATTTGTAACGAAATTGAGGAAGGTAAATCGGCTCAAGCCACTGACCAACAAATCATTGATTTGGGTGTTGGCAAAATTCCAAACATCTCTAAAGACTATACAGATCGCAATCGAACTTCACCTTTTGCTTTCACTGGAAACAAGTTTGAGTTTAGAGCGGTAGGCTCTTCATCGATTGTATCTATCCCGATGACGATCCTTAACTCTGCTGTTGCCTTTGCATTCAGAGAGGCTAGTGAAAAACTTCGTAATTTACTAAAAAACAAAGCTTCCAGAGATGAAGCCGTTATGGAGCTAACTAGAACTTATCTAAAAGAGTCAAAACAAGTTAGATTCGATGGAAATGGCTACTCTGCGGAATGGCGCGAAGAAGCAAAACGTCGTGGTTTACCGGTTCTTAACTCTACAGCCGAAGCTCTTGAGGTTTACAAAGACGAAAAAGCAACTGCCTTTTTATCGAAAACCCATGTATTATCTGCTGAAGAGATCATGAGTCGTTATCATATTAGCGTGGAACGTTATGTGAAAACTATCGATATTGAAATTGAAACTCTTTTAGAGATGACTCAAACCTTGGTTATACCAGCAGTCGAAAAGCAACTTAATGTTCTTTCGACGACACAGCAGCATATCAGCTCTACTTCGTTGAAAAAACACCATCAAAGTCGTAGCCACAAACTTGAGCTTGTTTTTGACTCAATTTTAGCTCTTCATGAAGATCTAACAAAGTTAAACGACACTGTTAGAAATGGCCATGATGAAACCATCAAAATGCAAAGACTTGCTTCTGAAGTCCAACCTTTAAGCGTGAAACTCAGAGAAGCCTGTGACCAAGCTGAGAAGCTAGTTGCTGATGAATTTTGGCCTTTACCAAAATACAGAGAAATGCTTTTTACAAACTCTTTATCTTAAACAGATAACTATAAAACAAAAGCCCACTTGGCGTAATCTAAGTGGGCTTTTATCTTCCCTAGAGATCTTCGCAAATGTATGCTGCCGCTGTCATTTTACCGCTCAGATCCTGGGTCAACTCTCTTAAAGATTCACACACTGGTTGTGAGCTTTCATGCTGTACTGAAACTTGAAATCCTTGATTAACCCAAGTGACTATAACCTCTTCCATTTCAGCATTAAAAACTCCTTGAATTTTTTCCCAGTGACATTTGTTAGTAGCTACGACTCGGCCTTCTTCAAAAGGTTCATTTAAAGATTTTTTAATTGCCTTGTGCAAAAAAGACCTAGTTTTATTTCCCTGAATATAACTGTCTTTCTCTTTACAGTTAAAACTTAAAAAATCTGAGTTTTGACAATCTGAAAACTCTTTCGAAATTAATTGAGTATAGCTTTTAAGGCTAAAACTTGGACTCTCGACCTCATAACAAAATAATGATTTAGCTTCTTGAGTAGCCACTCCAAAATAAGTTTCAAAAGCATCAGAGTACGGAGGTTGATACCACAATCCGCCAAAAAGCTTCTTGTAATAAGATGAATTCTCGTTTGTCAGTTCGTTAAGAAGCTTAGCCTCTGTCGCTGAGGCTAAGGTGTCGGGATAATTCACTTTATTTGCTTGGTTTAAAAACTTGAATAGCGCACGTTCATTGGCTAAGCCTGCCTTTGGATCAGAGCTATTTTTAACTTTGCATGCTGTTTTCATAATTTTCATTAACTGCATGGCTTTTAAAGAATAGTCTGGTTCTATAAGTTTGGTATTGATTTTACAAGACATGCAAGAAAGTAATTGAACTCCACCCTGAGCACACGTTCCACTAGAGAATTGTAGTTTCTCTGGTGGAGGTACCACAGGCCTAACTGGCGCAGGTGTTTCCTGCGTATTATTCGGTGGCTCTGGAGTTGGCTCTTGAATTTTAGGTACTTCCTCTGCGGGTCCATGAAATCGATACTCGTTCGAACAGGAGCTCAGTAAAAGTAAACTTATAAATCCTAGTGTTTTTTTCATAATGTTTCCTATAGATAAGTTTTCCACTAGACAGTTATCGACCTTAAATTTTCTGACTTAAATGAAAGCCACAGATACTGGAACAAAGGCCTGAGTGGGGTAAGTCTAGAATCATTTTTTGGTCCAGGTATTGGATTTTAAAATGGCTTTGAACTACCTTGATTAGATTTTAAATAATAGACTAAGGAAAGCTTATCAAAGAAAGTAAGGGATATGAAGAGCTTAGGAATCGATATTGGTAGTTGCTCCATCAAAGTGGTTGAGATCAATGCAAGCTCAAAAGGCTTTCAGTTAGTGCAATTTTATCAACACCAATTAAGTCTTCTTCCTAATTCAGACATCCACTTTGAAACTATTGAGTTTCTTAGAGAAATCACCCAAAAATACGACCCTGAAAACACTAAGTTTATAGTTGGCATTAAACAAGATAAAGTGGCAACAAGAGGAAAAACATTTCCTTTTACTGATCGCAATAAGATTTCTAAAACTCTGCCCTTAGAACTAGAGGAAGAAATTCCATTTAACATTGATCATGCCGTTTTTGATTTTAAGATCAATAAAATCACTCCTCCGAATGCAGAAATTCTGGCTTTTATCACCAAAAAAGAATCTATTCAAAATGCCATTCAACTATTAAAAGAGTCTGGAATTCAAATTGATATTCTTTCTACTGAGGGCAGCGCTTTTGCTAACCTTTTTGAGAATTGGTCCCACGCTGTTAGTCCAAGTCTTTCACCATTACCACAAAAGATTGAGTCTGAAGGCAATGAACCATCAGTTCCTCCTCGTCAGATTAATTTAGTTCTTAACATAGGACACTCACAATCTCTTTTAGCTGTTTTTGAAAATAATAGATTAATTCAAGTTCGCAGTATATTATGGGGAGGTAAATTAATTGGTGAGCAAATTGCCAAACGTTTTAATTTACCTATTTCCGAAGCCCATAAAGAACTTAATGCTAAAGGCTTCATTCTCACTAAAAAACAAGAGATCTCTCATGAAGCCAAAGTTTTCTCAGAGATCATTTCTAAAGGGATTAAAGAACTTATCAAAGACTTGCAAATTTCTTTTCTAGAAATTAAATCTGAATTTAACTGTGAAGTTTCTCGACTCGAAATCACGGGTGGAATGAGTATGGTGCAAGGAATTTGCCCCTTTATGACCCAATTTTTAGAAGTTCCTTGTAATAAACTGAACACTTTAGATAACTACCCTCATCTTTACTTTGAAAAAAATGAAAATAACGAGGCTCTGCTGGGCGTTGCTATTGGGTTAGCCATAGAAGGATTAAAAAAGCCAAGAAACCCAGCCATCAACTTTTTAAAAGATGAGTTTGCAAAAGAAAATCATAAATTTAAAAAATTGTGGAACCGCTGGGGAAGCACTGTTCAAGTTAGCTTTACCCTCCTCGTTTGCTTTTATGTTTGGTCATTTTTAAGAATCGATTTTTCTGAGGTCCTTGCTGAAACTGCAAAAAGTAATCTTAAAGAAGTTGCTAAAAAAGCCATTGGAGTTTCAAGTAAAAATGCAACCACTAAGAATATAGAAAAATATATTAAAGAAAATAGAAAAACAGTTTCTGACATTAGATCTGCTGAAATTTATTATCAGATGAATTCAGCCATGGAAATCTTAAGAAAAGTATCTGATCATCTTCCCAATAAGTCTCAGGTCAAATTAGACATTAAAAAATTTGAAGTCGTAGACCAAAAAGTATCACTTGAAGGCTATGTTAATTCCTCCATAGAAATGGAAGTAACTAAAGAACTTTTAAAAAGTTACTCTTTAGATGATAAAATTGTCACTCAAGCATCAAGCCTTCCACCTTTATCTCAACGAGTAGCATTTCATTTTGTGTTTAATGTTGACAGAGGAATTTCAAAGGAAAAATAATTAAATGGCATTTGAAGGTTTAGTTGAAAATATAAAAAGTACTGGTTTAACTCTTAGAGACAAGTTTCTAGAATCACCCCTAGTACAAAGACTCTCCGAATGGTACGAAAACCAAACTCCCAATCGCCAAAGATTAATTGTCATCCTTTCAAACCTATTGATGATTTTAGCCATTTTATATTTTCCAATAGAGCATTTTATCTCCTCAAGTGAATTCGTTTATGAATTTGAAAGTAAACGAGATCTAACTAAAACTCTAATTCGCTCACACAGAGAAGTGAATCAACTACCGATCATGCAAAGAGCTAAAACGTCGGACACTGTCAAATCCATGATCGAAAACCAATTCAAAGAAATGAATCTGTTACCTGAACAAATTAAGTTCGTAAATATTGCTTCTATTTCATCAACTCTTATCCCTAGTAATAAAATGGATTATGGTATTGATATCAGTTTAAATAAACTTAACTTGAAACAAATTGTTAATCTTGGACACAAGTTTCAATCTCTAGACCCTGCAATTAAATTAAAAGATATGATCCTCTCAGCAAACAAAGAGGATGGAAGATATATTGATGGCAACTTTAAGCTCATCGCTTTAAATATACCTCATTATGAACCTCCTAAACCAGAACCTGAACCAATTAAAAAAGGTAAGAAAAACGCAAAAGCAGGTGATGAGTAATGGATTCTATAAAAACTATTGTTTTAAAAACACTGCGCCAACTATTAAGCTTTAACACTCTTAGCAAAGCTCTTTTGATCCTTATATTTTCTGTCATTTTTATTTTTGTTCTCTTTCCTACAAAGGATTTAAGTGACGTCGTTTCTCAGAATGTTTCTAAATTTACCCAAAATCAATTTTACCTAGAGTTTGACAACATTGAGTTTAATCTTCTCTCTGAACTTGGGGTAAAACTTGATAATGTTTACCTTGAAACTCCACGAACTGCCCCATTAAATATTCGCGAATTAATTGCTTTGCCTGCAATATCTACTTTTCTCTACAAAAAACCCCAAGGAAAGTTACATTTAAAAGGAATTTTCAAAGGCGATATTGAAGTCAATATCACAAAACATCGAGAGGATAGTTCTAGTGAGAGTAAAGTTGAACGCAGTGAAATTAGCGTTGAAGCAAATAAGTTAGACTTAAAAGAACTCAAAAACTTTCTTTCACTTCCTGTAAGCCTAAAAGGACGTTTGAACTTATCCACAAAAGTCATTACCCCTTTACTGACAAATGATACCCCAGAAGGGGTAAACACTAACTCAACACCTGCCGCCACAGAAATCCAAGATCTGACTTTAACTATAAAAAACTTTGAACTACCTCAGACAACTCTTGACCAAAACGGTTCCATTCCCATTGATATTCCCGGAATTAAGCTTTCAGAGTTAGTAATTAAGGCCCGATACTTTGGTAACAAACTCGTTCTAAGCGAAATCAAATTAGGTAAAGACAGCGATGAGCTTCTTGGTACTATCAAGGGAGATATGAATTTCTCACCTATGATTGGTATGGGTATGCCAATGCTAAATCAATATGAACTCTCTTTAGACTTAAAAATGAAAAAATCATTCTACGATAAAATATACCTGACTCTATCGATTCTAAATGCTGGTAGTTATTTCTCCCCCATCTCTGGAGGCTATCAATTTAAATCCAAATTAAAAGGTGCAGGAACTTATTCTGTCCCTCGCTTTGACGCTTATAGATAAACCTGAAAACACCGTCCACAACTAATCTATCTTAGGATAGCCACCTCCGAATTTAGCCTTTTTTTTGGGCTTTTTTTTATAAAATTATCAGTTATGACGGTTTTTAATTTGCAACCTGAAGACTCATTCAATAAAAACAATAGTTGTTTTTGATCACATTAAAGGAGCAATATGGCAGGCATTAACAAAGTCATCTTAGTAGGTCGTTTAGGTAATAATCCCGATTTAAAAACTCTTTCCCCTGGTAACATGGTAGCTACTTTCAGCGTGGCTACAAGCGATACTTGGACCAAAGATGGACAACGCCAAGAAAGAACGGAATGGCACCGTGTGGTAGTTTGGGGAAAACAGGCCGAAAATTGTTCTAAGTATTTATCAAAAGGTAGACAGGTTTACATTGAAGGAAAACTTCAAACTCGTCAGTGGGAAGACCAACAAGGACAGAAAAAATATTCTACTGAAGTAGTAGCTCAAACGGTTCAGTTTCTTGGTAGCACTGGTGCTGAAGCCTCTGGTGGAGGTTCCTACTCTCAAGGTTCTAATGATGGTTTCGACACTCAAGATTTTGGCCCTGAACCTAAGTTTGATGCCAATGACGAAATTCCTTTTTAATTTAAGGGTAAAAATCTAATATTTATTCTTTTTTGAAAAAAAGAGAAAGTGACCTTTCTCTTTTTTTATTCTAGCCTTATCTAGGATGAGGCTAATTCTAAATTTTAAATACTTAATCTTTTTCATTTGCATACTAACCATGTTCTTATCATCCTGCTCTATCTATCAGTCAGATGGTAGAAAGAAATTCGAAGCTGAAATCTCTTCTTCAATTCCACAGGCTTCACAACTGTCATGTGTTGAAGAAAAAAAATTGAGCCAAAACCTCATTATTGGCTATTACAACAACAATCAAAAAAATTACTATATCCTTAGCGAACCCAACTCAGGTCAAGTTGTCATCGCCTACAGACAACCTGATTCATCAGACTATTGCCTAACAAGACCTATCGATAGGTCTTATTTTACTGAAAATAGCGCACTCATATTCCAAAAAATAGACACCTGGCCTTGAGAAACTAACACGACTCACCGAAAATAAGTTATATGAAGACGTCATTACTAATTTTACTTTTATTGTGTGTATTTCACTCTTTTAGCTCCTACTCTCAGACTGTACAGAAAATAGGAAAAACTGAAATTCTTTTCCAACTCAATGACAGAGCTGTTGAAAAAGATCAGGAATTTTTTGTCGTGGATAGCACAGGAAAAAAAAGAGCTCTAGTTAAAGTCACTGTTTTTAACTCACAGCAAGCTAAAGCAAAAATTATCAAAGGAAAAGTGGAAGACATAAAGGTGGGGATGCGTATTGCAGACAGATCACCAGCAAACATCGGAGAAACAACTACAGCACAAGGCCTGCCTAGTGGTTTAAAATCAAAATATTCCTGGGGAGCTCTTGGATCTTACATGATGAACTCAATGAATGCGAAGTTTTCATATAATAACACTAATCAAACAGCATCCATGAGCGGTTCCGGCTTTGGAGCTCTTGGATATTTTGATTATACCCTAAACAAAGACCTACAAATCAGAGCTCTTGGCGGTTTAGAGCAGTTCTCTGCAAAACAGTCTAAAGAGACAGCTGTCTGCGCTAAGGGAACTTCTGGCGACTGTAATGTCAGCATTTCCTATTTATCGATGTATGGAGTTGGAAAATACAACATCACAAAATCTAAAAACAAGTTTTGGGTTGGAGCTGGAATGGGTTATCTGATGGCGATGTCAAAATCATCGACTGTTCTTGATACTAGCCTGATAACCTCAAATCAAGTTTTATCCTTAGCCCTTGGTTTGGACATGGGATTAGGTGGAAATAAAATTTTACCAATGTCCTTGGAATATTCCCTGTTCCCTTCATCCGCAACAGTTAGCGCCAGTTTTATTAGTTTGAAAGTAGGTATTGGTTTTGGAATGTGATAATAATTAAGTTACAGAGTCTATAAAGTTCCTTTACATTTTCACACCCTATGTTTAAAATTTTAAAATGCCAATTTTTGAGTATAAGGGAATTAATCAAGCCGGAAAAAATAAATCTGGAGTTATAGATGCTGAAAATTTAAAAGCTGCTAGAGCACGCCTCAAAAAAGATGGTATTTTTGTCACTGATCTTAAAAATAAAATCAAAGCACAAAGTAAAAAACAAAGTTCTTCTTTATTTCAAAAAAATGTTCCCATTAAAGATCTCGCTTTGATGACGAGACAGTTAGCCGTCCTTATCAAATCACAGATTCCTTTAGTTGATGCCTTAGCTGCGGTCAGTGAGCAGGTAGAAAATCCTACACTAGCCGTGGCCATGGGTGATTGTAAAAACATGGTAAATGAGGGCAGTCCTTTTTTTAAATCCTTAGCCAAGTATCCTCATATATTTGACAACATTTATATTTGCATGTGTGAGGCCGGAGAAATGTCAGGAAGTCTTGAAGTGATTCTCTCTCGACTAGCTGATTTTACTGAATCAGCTGCTAAGCTCAGACAAAAAGTGTCCAGCGCCATGACCTACCCTATTATTATGCTGGTAGTTGTATTTATAATTCTTATGGGTTTATTTACCTTTGTTATTCCTAAGATGGTTACCATCTTCGAATCTGCTCCAGAGTTACAGCTACCTTGGTATACTCAAGTGATCATTGATATTTCTACATTCATGACAAATTTTTGGTATGTCATTTTAATTGTTCTTGGTTCTGTTTACTTTTCATTTATGAATTGGAAGAAGTCACCAACGGGCAGGCCTCAGTGGGACGCTATCTCTTTAAAGCTCCCCGTCTTTGGTCCTGTAATACAAATGGTTGGCGTGAGTCGTTTCACAAGAACCCTTGCCACTCTTTTAACTGGTGGTGTCCCAATGCTGATGGCCCTGGATATAGTCAGAAATGTCGTTGATAACGAAGTCATTGCTAAAGCTATTGATGATGCCAGAAATAATATTTCTGAAGGGGAAAGTATTGCAGGACCTTTAAGTCGATCTGGGCAATTTCCACCGATTGTAATCCATATGGTTAAGATAGGTGAAAAAACAGGAGAGCTTGAAAATATGCTCACCCAAGTTTCTGATGCCTATGACTTTTCAGTACAAAATAAAATTGAGGGCATGACATCACTCATCACACCTGTAATCACTATCATTATGGGAGGTGTCGTCATGATTATTGTATTATCGATCGTGATCCCAATGTTTGAGATGACAAATCTAGGTCAATAACGTTTAATAATAAAATCCATCTGTAGATCCAAGAACAGGAATTTGAAAGGAATGATTATGCAAATAAACAATTTAACCTCTGATACTGAAAGCTCACAAAGAAAAAGCTTAAAATCCGAAAAAGGTTTTACCCTTGTTGAAATCATGATTGTGCTTGCTATTTTAGGTTCCATTTTTGCCTTGCTGGCAGGACGTTTTGCTGGCGCTAGAGATAAAGCTAAAATCAAAGAAGCGCATATTCAAATGGGACAAATTGCCAATGCTCTGTCTCAATACAACCTTGATTGCGGAAAGTACCCTCAAGCTTTAGACGCTCTAAAAAAAGCTGATGACTGTAAAAACTGGGGTCCAACAGCCTACCATCAAGGTAAATTGGTTGATCCTTGGAATAATCCTTATGTCTATGAACTCTCAGGAACTGATTTCACACTAAAATCTTACGGAAAAGATGGAAAAGAAAACGGAAGTGGCTTTGATAAGGACATTATTTGGGGTGAAGAAGAAGAAGGCGCTAGTAAAAACTAATTCTTCCTCTGGATTTACTCTTATAGAAATACTCATTGTTCTAGGTATCCTAGCTGCTGTCATGGCGCTAGGACTTGGGCGTATTAGAAAAAATGAAAATAACATCAAAAAAAGCCTGCGCGAAATTTCTGTTTTATCACGAGAAATCCGTAATCATGCTCGATTAACTCAATCTACAATGCGTTTGATGATTGATATCTCTGAAAAAGAATCTAAATTTTGGGTTGAAAAAGGCGATAGTTCGACATTAAGAGATCCCAAAGAAATTTTCAAAAAAGATCCTGAGCCTACTGATGACAAAAAAAAACCTGCTTTCAGCTTATACAAAAAACTAACAAAAAAAGTAAAACCACTAGAGAAAGGCATTAGTTTTAAATCTCTTGAGGTAGAAAATATGGAAGCCCTCACCGATGGACTCTCTGCTATCTATTACTCTCCAGAAGGTTATGTCGAAGCTAGTATCCTTCAGCTCACTGATGGTAAAAACACTTGGTCATTGATTTTCAACCCTCTGACTGGCTTTGTCGATATCACTGAAGAGGCAAAAACACTAAAGGATATCACCAGACAATGATGTTAAATCGCAAAAGCGCCTCTACTCGTTTTATTACCACCGACGCAAGAGGGTTCACCTTGCTTGAGGTGCTTATTGCGATGATGATCATGGCCTCGGGAATTTTACTACTTTCTCAATCTTGGAGTTCGTCTTATAATCGGATCAAAAAAACTCAATCAAATGTAGAAGTTGCGGCCCTTCTAGAAAGAAAAATTGCCGAAATCGATATGAAATATCGTGGAAAACCCATTGAATCCATACCAGAAGAGGAAGGCGATGAGTTTGAAGGACATCCAGAATATTCCTGGAAACTAAAATCACAAAAATTTGAAATGCCTGATTTGACCTCTGTACTTATAGGCAGAGATGGTGGAGTTGATCAAATGATGATGAATTTAATGAAACAATTCTCTGAACACCTTTCTAAGTCTATAAAAGAAGTTAAAATCACCGTAATCCGAAAAGTAAAAAACAAAGAATATGAATATTCCGCCACAATGATGTTTGTAGACTTTGACAAACAACTTCCAATCCCTTCTATACCAGGAAGCCTTTAGTTATGAAAAAGATTAAAGGATTTACCCTGATTGAAGTACTTATTTCTATCGCCATCATGAGTACCTTGGGATTATTGGCAGCTCAAGCTATCAGACAAGCTATTTCACAAAAAAAAATTATCCAAGAAATGGTTAATGAAACTTCCCGCCTACGTGATGCCATGAAAATTCTTGAGCGTGACATTAACCTAGCCTACCATCACCGCGATTGGGAAAAAGAAGTGATAGATCTAGCTAAGAAAAATAAAAAATCCACATCATCAACGACCCAAATGCAACAGATCACTCAATATGATTCTAGTGGACTTCCCGTAACTAGTCTCGAAGAAGCTACCATTGTCGAGGCAAAGCGCCAAGATCCGGTAACCCAATTCATTGGTAAAGAAAATGAGGTTCATTTTGTAACTAAAAACACTGGTCGCATTGTTAAAGATCAAGCTCAAGCTGATTTTGTCGAAGTGGGCTACGCACTGAAAGATTGTCGAAGTGCCGATGGTAAAACTGAGTCTAAATGCTTATACCGTAGAACATCTCCTTGGGTTGATAAAGATGTCACCAAGGGAGGAACTGAAGTTTTACTGATGGAAAATATCACCGAGTTCAATCTACGCTATATGGGTAAAGGGAAGCAAGATTGGGTAAAGGACTGGCGTTCTGATCAAGGTGGAGATGGCGCAACGAAAGATAATTTTCCTTGGTCAGTTGAAGTCTCTGTCACAGCTCAAAAAAAAGTAGATAAGACTGAAGGTAAAAAATACTCCATGCAATTGATAATTCCCATTCATTTTCCAAATAACAAAGAAGACTTTGGTGCCATTGAATCTCCAACTACTAGTAATACAACTACCCAACCAACACCAACTGCTACCCCAACTCCGGGGGGCGGCGGAACTGGTAACTAAAATTTAATGAAAGGCTTTGAAAAATGAAAAAAATTAAATTTTTCCTTTCAAAAATTTTTTTAACACCCCTCTTTGAGAAATCAAAAACTCCCCGTTGGCCACGCCTAATACCTCTAAAAAAAGTAAATAATAATAAAGGAATTGCTCTGATCACAGCAATCACGGCCTTAACCTTAATGACTTATATAGCAATGGAAGTCACTTACGACACTCAAGTTGAATACGTCATCAATGCCGAACATTTAAATCGTATTAAAGCCTATTATGCGGCTCGCAGTGGTCTTGATATCTCACTACTTAGAATAAAAATTTATCAGACACTTCAGCAAAGCTTAGGTAAAAATCTTCCAAACAATGGGATGGTTGAACAGATTTGGCAATTTCCACTGATGTGGCCTTTGCAATTACCTGACGGTCTAAATGAGGTTGATAAAGATCAAATAAAAGATAAGACCAAAGAATCTTTATTAGACTCAAGTTTTTCAACAGTCATCTCTGATGAAGGATCTAAAATTGATTTAAATAATTTAGTATCTCCATCCGAGTCGCTGAGAGAAATTACCAAAAAGCAGATTTTAACTATTTTTGAAAATAAAGTAAAAAGTGACGAAAACTTTTCCAAAGCCCATTCAGGATACCGTTTTGAAACTCTAGTCAATAATATCGCAGACTGGATGAGTAGTAAAAATGAAAGTTACAATGGAGGAGATAAACGCTCTGCCTATCGGAACAGTGGCGGCGAAGATTATCCTCCCAATCGAGGTTTTAGAACTCTCCAAGAAGTTAGACTTGTTGCCGGTATGAATGACGAATTCTTTCGCTTACTAGAACCTCAAATCACTATCTATGGAATGCGCGGAATTAATCCCAATACCGCTTCGGCTGAAGTGATCAAATCCATAGACCCAACCATCACCAAAGAAATTGCAGATGAGGTGATTAAAAGACGAGCTGACATGCAATTAGGCGGGCCTTTTAAAGATGCAAATACTTTTTTTGAGTTTTTAGAACAAAAAGGAGCCAGACTCAGTATCAATCGTGATGAGTTTCCCATAGTTACAGATTCTTTTAGCAGTTTTAAAATTCAATCAATAGGCAACTTTGGATCCTCAAAAAAAGAAATAGAAGTAATCACCTTAGATCTTGCCAAAGTTGCAGAAAGAGCTGGCTCTATACAAAGTAAAGTTGATGAAAAAAACAATCCACAACCGAAACCAACTCCAACTCCCGGAGCCAGTTCGACCAGCACGTCTCAAAATCAGACAAGCTCAAACAAAGCCTCAATTCCTAAAGGATCACCACGGATTGTGTATTGGAGCGAAAAATAATTTCCACCAGTGTCTGACATTTTTGCGCCATTCTCAACCTGAGGCATGGCATAATCATGTTCCTTATGAGTTCTCTTTTTGAGATACTTTTTAGTCTTTACTTTCAACCACTTAACCTTGTTTCATTTTGACCTATGGCCAACTGCTTGCAATAGCTCTTAGTAAGAGGTCATTATGAAAACACAAATATTAGTTCTAAAATTAACACTTATCTTATCAGCTTTGTTATTTATCACTGCTTGCGGTTCTTCAAAAAATATGACTGATGATTATGCAACTTCAAGCCGTTTAAATACCTCGACTATCACATCAACTCAAACTGACAGTTCAAGACCTTTAGCTTATTGTAACCAAAGAAGTAACGATCAACTTGGGGTTGCAACAGCTTACTATAAATCTGGTGAGGTTATAGCAACTAACAGAATCTACCTTAAAATTACAAAAATTCCTTCTTACTTTTCTGAAAGTAAAAACTATATCGAATTCCACAAATGGATGATGAATTCCGCTGGAGCAAAAGTCTGGGGATCAGAGAAAATGTACTTTCACATTTATAGTATTGCTACTGGTGAGTTACTTTCAGAAAATAAAACCTATCTTTACTGGGCTGATTTACAAAAAGAAGCTCAAAGTGTTGGTGCAGCTACACCTGATCAGTTTTTTAAGAAAGTAAGACTCTTGATCGAACTTGAAGACTATGCTGGTGAATACGATGTGATCACAACTAAATACTTCAACTCAAACGACAATTCACAACTTAGCTCTCTTGATTCTTTGATTCCAGTTTTTGATGCTGACCCTACAAAATATGCCTACGAAAAAGATGGATCAACAAGGAATAGTACTCTCCAAGCTTTACACCCTTTCGCTAGCTACACTAATCAAGGGTGGACAAGTGCTACTTACCAAGCTAAAGCCAATGAATTTTGTAATGTTCTTAATAAGGCCCAATAACATTAATGGGCCGACTCCTGAGTCACATCCTCGGCCTGAAGGTTTTCCCCCTGACGATAGCGATCAACCAATGATTCATCATTAGTTGGAAAAGAAAATAGCAAAGTATGAACTTCTGAATTTTCTTCCTCAAGAGTAACTGCAATATAAAAATTAGCATCCATCACTGCATCTGGAAATTCTTTAATAAAAGTTACTAAAACATTCCCATCATGATCTGTCTTGCGCCAAATCTCATCCGGAGACTCAATGGTATCTTCTCTTAAATCTACAAAGTTTTTAAACTCTTTAATAGGGATGTCTTTTTCTCCGCGTAACTTCAGCATGGAATTAGCAAGTCCAAAAGAAAACTCGTCATCCTCACTTAAAGCATCTCCATCAAGGCCCACGTAATACTTCACTTCCATATCTTGGTTGAAAATCAAATCTTCAACTCGAAACAAATCAACGGTCTCTTTATATTTTGTTGGAAAATGAGATAAGACAAAGGTTGGGCTTTTTTCTTTGCTCGATAAAAAGGCAATCACTACATAATCAAAAACCACATTGTTGACTAAAAAATTTTTAATAAAAACATGAACAGGGGCCTTATCAAAAAACTCTTTTAATAACCAAATTTCATCTGGCTCTGAAAGTGTCTGGTCTAGATATTTTTCCATCTCCAGTTGTTCACTATCATTAAAATCATCTTTTTTTTTGTTCCTTAGATAGATATCTTCAATCCTTTGAATTGGTTCTTCAAAAAAAGCAAACACCTTATCTTCAGAATCAAAGACAAGTTGTCTAGCCTCATCAATGATAAACAGTTCTTGAATTTTTTTTGGGCTTCTATTTTTGGATTTTTTCATACACCTAAGATCTATGATTTATCAGATTGTTTCAACTCTTAGTCATAAACAGAAAATTTGACTAACTAAGTCAATGTCAAAAATATTTTATTGATCATTAATAAAAATAAATTCAGCATGTAGATGAGTAAAGTTGTTCTTTAGCTAGTATCGCAAGGAGGCGAGTCTTGTCACAAGAATCACAGAATTCTGGTTCTTCAAATAATGAATCTAAAGTTAATTCAGGCCAAGAACAGTGCCTCAAAAATATGGAAGCTATCCTTTCACAGGCAGCACAAGGAATTCACATACTTTTTGATCATAAAGTTATAAGCGAAGCTCTTAAAGACCCTCAAGACGAAAAAGAGTTTTATTCTGAAGGCAAAATGAAGCAAGTACAAGACATTATGACAGAGCTTATTGCAAAAAAAACCTACTTCCAAAAGTTGGCATTTATACAGAATCTTGATAAAACTAAACTTCACCTGATTATTAGGGCTTACTTTCACATTATCGAGAATAATGTCTTAAGTACTCAGTTGAAACACTAAAAGCTTTTCACTCTGACGTTTGTTTGTGAAGAAATATCTCCATCCACCTTCAAAATCCCACGAAAATTTTCAAGTTTTTCGATATTTCCCTTAACTTTAAGGATCCCACGAAAATTTGAAATTTTCTTAATATTTCCTTGAAGCTCTAAAACTCCACGAAAGTTATTTATACTTTTAACCTCTTCAGCATTTAAACAAAATACGCCCTTAAAATTAGATATATTTCCAAGACTTTCCACTCTCATTAATACATTAGCTTTGACGTTTTTTATTTCTTCTATATTTACGGCATTTACAAAAAGTAATATGGATTTTATATTTTCTAAACTCAGAATATCAGCAATATTATTTAAAAAAGCCAACCCCTGGTAGTTTTTTAAATTTAAGCTTTCCTTATTTTCTACTTTAAAAAAAGAAACTCGATTATAATATTCATTATGATTTTGCTTTTGAGCTTCAAAAATAGCTCTTACATTTAACTCACCAAGTAGAGCACACGACTGAAGCTCTCTTTTTAAAGAACCATCCTCTTCATCAATTTCAACATCAGGACTTTCTTTATCGATATCTAACCTGGCCTGATCATGCTCTTTGTGTTCGTTAGATCCTCCAGAAATGATATCATTGCTATTTTTTTTATCACTATCATCACAAGATTTCCCAGTTCCCCCTGGATCTTTAACAGTGACTTTATCAGGATCTGCTCCAGGAGTTTTTGGTTCCTCTGTAATCGCTCCCTGTTGAGGATTTGAAAACTCTGGATTTACCGGAGCCAAAGACACATCATTTCCTGGTAAAACTTCCGCCCCAATAGTTGTATCAACCTTAGATAAATCAGATTGACTTTGAAGATTGATCATTCCCGGTTGTCCACAATTCTGAAATGATAACACCGTAAAAACTGACAACAAACTTAACACAATATAAGCTGTGTACTTCACTACAACCCCCTACCGTGAAAACCTGCAATCGTTGTTCCTTTTGCTAGAGATTTTAGACGCTTCAAAGAGCTTTTTTTTAAACAGTGAGTAAAAATAATTCACTTAGGAAAATCTCATATTTAAACAATAAAAAATCACTTTTTCATCGCTGATTCTAAATCCAAAGATTGCTATTTAAAAAAAGTAGCTTAATAAAATCAATATCAATCCTTGCTTCACCTAACCAGCTCTTTTATCCTTTTAACATTAGGAGGATTTATGTTTAAAAATTCAGTTCTATTAACGATCTTATCTTTTTTATCATGGAGCAATCTCTCTTTAGGTGCTTCTTCGATAAACAATACAATGTCTACAACGGTTATGTCCCAATCAGATTGGGATTCCTTATTAAACATCATTCAAAAAAAAGGAAAAATTTTACCCAGTGATTTTGGTGATTACCTTTTTATCGAAAACAAATCTAAAAACGAAGGTGGCACTATCATAAAGGCAAACTACTTGAGTCTTGTTGGATCCGCTGATGCAAGTGGGCAGTTCAGAGCCTTAAGAATTGAAGGTGTCAATGAAGTTTGGAGCAAAGATGCCGACAACAATTGGCAGATTGACCAATGGCTTTTCAAAATAAATCATCAAGGAAAAATGACCTGGGGAGCTCATATGGTTTTAGTCGAAAAACCAGAAGGTACTGTTTTAAAACACGAATATGTTGAAGAATCAGACGCAAATCTTGAGGCTGCGTGGAGTAATAAACTCACAGAATGGTATCAATTCATTAAAAACTAAACCGACCTGCCACTTTGGAAAAGACCTTACCCAAGGTGGCATTATACTCTTCCATTTTAAATAAAAAACTAGCCAATACCAATGTTATCCCTGCCACCAAAATTGTCACCCCCAACGACAGCACTTGATTAAAAAACTTTAGGGGAATTAAATGCAACTCCAAAGTGATGTAATAAATCTGAGAAACCCCGGCCACTAATCCACATATAGCTATCATTTTCAGTAATGAAATCACAATATTTCTAACTGGTAATGAAGCCATGAAGTAGGGAAAAAAACCAATAAGTAAAATAAAATTAAGAGAATTACTGAAAAGCGATGAGACATTTAAACCACGAAGCCCCCAATGAGCCATCAATAATGGTGCTACTAAATAATGTGATACCAAACATAAAAGGCTTACAACAGCCGGGAACCAGGTATTTTTAATGGCATAGTAGGCTGGAGCCAAGATTTTCACACAACTCGATGGGATCATAATCAAGGCCCAGATCTTCAGAACCTCAGAAGTAACCTGAACATCATGAAGACTGAAGTGCCCTCGCTTAAATAAAACTTCCACAATAGGTTCGCTTAATACATACAAGCCAGTTGCTGCAGGCAGGACGACATAAAGATTTAATCTCATGTAAAACTCAGTTGTTGAGATCATCATTTTTTTGTTATTCTCAGCCCAGAATTTCGACAATGTTGGCAAGAGTGCTGTACCTAAACTTACAGATATCAGCGATAAGGGTAACTCCAATAGACGATCTGCCAAATAAATAGAAGTCATGACCCCTTCACCTAAAGAACTTGCAAAACGCTGATTGATAATCAAACTAATCTGTAATAGTCCCATGCCAAACAGTCCTGGAATCATATTTTTAAAAACTAACAACATGTCAGGGTTCTTAAAATCAAAAGAAACTTTTGGAAAGTACCCTTTTTTAATAAGGCTCGGAACCAATAGCCCCGCCTGCAAAACACCACCTACCATCACCCCCCAGGCTAAGCCTTCTCCATGAAAGCTAAAAACACCGTCTGGGATCAGCGTAGAGATAATCATGGCTACGTTAAAAAGTGTTGGAGCCATGGCCGCAAGACCAAACTTACCAAAAGCATTTAAAATTCCCATAAAATACGCATAGCTACTCATTAAAAAAATAAAACCAAACATGATCTGTGCCATAGTATTCGTAATCTGAAATTTATCTGTCTGGGCAATGTAGCTGGGATCAAGAAAAATTTTTAGTATGGGTTCAGAGAAAACAATGCCAGCAACGGTCAAACACGTAAGAATAAGTAACAACATCGTGTAAAGTGAATTAACTAAATTTCGGGCTCTAACTTCATCTTTCTGCACCATTAAGCAGTCAACAAAAATGGGAATAAAACTCACCGAGAGAGAGCCCTCTCCTAAAAGCCGCCTGAAGATATTTGGTAATCTGAAAGCCACAGTCCAAGCGTCAGTAATTGTTCGATTGAAATAGCTGGTCAACAAAATCTCACGAAAAAGTGCCAAAAGACGACTTGAAAAGGTACCCAAGGCCATCGAAAGTGCTTTTTTAACTACTTGATTTTTATCATTTTTTGCCGCTATATTGATTTGATCTGTTGATTCCAAAGTTACTTTTCCCTTTAAAGCTTTTCTGGGCTAAACTCTATTTTAAAAATTTTAGAATTTTAAACTTGCGAGTCTCATTTGACTATGTTAGTTATCTTTAGCTTAATTGCAAATATTAAATGGAGGCTATTTTGGCTACTCACAAATCTGCTGAAAAAAGAGCAAGACAGACTATTAAAAAAACAGCTATCAACTCATCTAGAAAAAGTAGAGTTAGAACTGCTGAAAAGAAATTAATCAAAGCCGTTGTACAAAAAGACGCTAAAAGCATCCCTGAATTGTTAAAAAGCTATGTTAGCGAAGCTACTAGAGCTGTCAGCAAAGGCGCTTTGAAAAAACAAACTGTTTCAAGAAAAGTTAGTCGCTTATCTGTTAAGGCAAATCAAGCTTTAGCTACTAAGTAGTCCTAAGCTATTTCCAAGACAAAATGTCAGTGGTAACATCCTTGTGATGTTCCACGAAAAGGTTAAGCTCATTATACTGATAACATAGTTATGATGACCACAAGCCAAAGTCTAATAGATTTTGGCTTTTTTTATATTTTCAATTAGTTCTTCCATTACTGACAATTAACAGTCAGCTACGGTCTGCAATAAAATTTCGAATCTGTCTTTTGTTTGAAAAAGGAACTTCCTTAAACGCGACTCCAACAATCAACTGTCCTCGATCTTTTTTCATATGTTTAACGACAGCCCTAAGACAAACAAGCTTTCCCTTGGGAACTTTAAATGTCATCACACATTCACGATCAACAGTTAATACAACGTCAATACGAAATGACATACCACCTTCTGAGATCTCTATCGCTTCGGCCTTTTGATAGAACCCGGAAAACAGAATGCCCACAGGACGATTATAGTCTTTCCTTGGAAACTTTCTACTTTCAATACCTTGAGTATTTACCAACATATGCTTAGCTCATCGGAAGAGACAATTATTTCCTAAAGGTTTGCCAAAGTAATAATTCACCCAAATGATGTGAGAAGTTCTTCACTTAACTGCGACCGAAGTCCATACAAGATCATTAAGAAGGGCTTTTTTTAGCTGTGGATTTCTCTTAAAATTCATTTCCGTATCCGCCATATAAGCCAGAATTCGCTGAAGATCTATCTCTGACCATTGCCTCGACTGCTTTAAGTACTTATCCATAAAATAGTTAGGGATAAAAAACTTTTTCCCCAGCTGATCACGACTTAAACCTTCGGCTAGACCTTTTTTAACTTGTAGTAAAATTCTTAGATGACGAGCAAGTAATTGTAAAAAACCTAACTCACTCTCTCCTTGATCAATAATCTCCTCACAGAGCTTCAACCGTTGAGACTCTGAACCTTCAATCCATTGTTCTACTAATTTAAATGTTGTCTGTTGAGAAGAATTAGCAATCAAACTCTGAACATCATCTATACTAATTAAGGCTCTTGGATAAACATAGTCTTTGAGCTTCAAAAGCTCTTTATTAAGATTTCTTAGCTCACTGCCTATCAACTCATGCAAACCATGGGAAGCTTGGGAATCAATCTCAACGCCCTGCTCTTTGGCCAGGGTTTGAATCCACTGAGGAATTTGATTGTCATAAGGACGCTTAAATTCCAAAGAATAGGCCTTTTCTGATAATAACTTAAAGATTTTTTTCTTTTTATCAATAGATGGAGCTAAAAAAACCACATAAACCATATCATTAGGCTTTTTTATAATTTCCTGGATCACAGAGACTTGAGAATCATTAAAAGAACCAACTTCTTTAAAAATCAACACACGTCTTGGTGCCATCATTGGGTACATTTCATAATTATCTAAGACAGCCTCTTCTTTGACTTCTTCTGGATAATAAATATGAAAATTAAAGTCCCGGAACTCTTGAGGCAAAAGACAGTCGACTAAATAATTGAAAGCCCTCTCTATCAAATAATCTTCTTCACCATAAAGAAAGTAAAAACTTTTAAAATCTTCGCCCTGAAGTTCTTGATAAAATTTTTTAAAATCTACCTCTGCCATTAAAAATTCTCAGTCAAGTTATTGTGAATTTGATTGCTCAAATCATTAGAAATACCCTCGATAATCATGCTCTTTGCTGATTGATTGTAGATAGGGTTAACAGAGTTAATTCCAGCTAAGGTCACCTGTGATGCGGTATAAGGTCGTGCCGCTCTAAACGTGGATTGCCATAAAACCTCTTGAGTTGAAGTTTTCACCAATCTCAAATTCACAATCATAATTAATACATAAGATGAGGCAAGAACTGTTCCTCTGGGTAAGTAATTTGTACCCTGAGGAATCGTTGTGGTATTCTCATCCGCTTTAGTTTCAGAGCCAGAGGGTTCGTTGGAAATAGATTCAATCTCACCCTCAAGTCTTACAATAGCCTCACTGTCAGGCACAACTTTAAGAACTGTTGAACGTAAAAACTCTTCTCTTAGAGCTCGAATAAAAAAAGCTTCAGCACCAGGCTCAAAAGATTTGTTTTTTATTACAGGGATAGAGAGCTTCTGATAACCACCAGGAAGAGATCTGAACTTTTGCCCTACTTTGTATGCACATGACGACGGCATTAACAGCAGAAAGAAACTTAAAACTAAAGAAAAAAAAGGTTTCCAAACCAAGCTCATTGACCTAAGATAATCTCAGACAACTTTCAATATCAAGTAGAAACTCATCCTATGAAAAAATATGATTATTCTCTTATGGCTCCTGGCCCCGTAAATCTTCACCCCGAAGTGCGTCGCCTTTTATCTGAACCCATGATTCACCATCGTACTCCTGAATTTGATAAAATTCTTGCCGAGACTTTAAACAAAATCAAATTGGTTTTCAAAACTCAGGAACCCGTTTATTTACTTACTTCAACGGGATCTGGTGGGATGGAAGCTCTTCTTGTTAATACCCTTTCTCCTGGGGAGAACGTACTGTGTTTAGTCTCTGGAAAGTTTGGTGAGCGTTGGGCCCAAATGGCAAAAACTTTTGGACTCAATGTGGAAGAAATGATCATTCCGTGGGGCGAAGTGGTTGATCTTGATATTTTAGAAAAAAAACTATCAGAGAAAAACTACACAGCTCTTTTAACCCAAGCCTGTGAAACTTCTACTGGGGTTTTACATCCCATAGAAGGAATCTCGAAAGTTCTTTCGCGCCTGGAAGTAAAAAACCAGTACCGCCCATTACTTATGATTGATGGTATCACCGCTCTTGGCGCCTTACCTCTGCCAATGGATGCCTGGCAAATTGATGGTTTAGTTGGCGGCTCTCAAAAAGCCTTCATGTTACCAACAGGAATGAGTTTATTAAGTTTTTCAAAACGAGCTCAAGAACGCTTTGAAACAGCTAGGATCCCTAGATTTTATTTTGATATTCGTAAAGAACAAAAAGCCAATGCTGCCGGAGAAACTTATTTTAGCTCTAATGTAGCCCTAATCAAAGCACTCAATTTCGTACTTTCCGAGATGGCTACCAAAGGGATTGAAGTGCTCTTTAATGAAAACCAAAGACGTGCCGACTTTACCTCAGAGCTGATGTCTTTACTTGGACTTAAATCCTTTGCAAAAATAAGATCTCCTTCTTTAACCGCCATCCAAATGCCCGAAGGCATTGATGGGCAAAAAGTAAGAGCTGATCTAGAAAAAAAGTTTAATATCACGGTGATGGGTGGCCAAGATCAAGCGAAAGGAAAAATAATTCGCGTCGGTCACATGGGCTATATTCAAGATCATGAACTTCTTCATTTTTCAGAGGCTCTTTACGAAGTCCTTCAAACCCATGGGATGAAACTCCCCCTAGAGAAAAAAGAACTCTTAGGTAAACTTTCACACTGGCTAAAAAATAGCTTATAGGTAAATTACAAATCATGTCAGCTAAACATATACTTATCACCGATCGTTTCTCTACAGAGAGTCTATCCCTTGTACAGCGCCAGTCTCATTTCCAGATTTATAAGTGTAACCCAGACCAACTCTTATCCTCTGGGGATCTAGCTAAAGCTCATGCTTTATTAATTCGTTCAAGGACTCAGATCACGCAAGAAGTTCTGGAAAAGGCAAAAAATCTTCAACTCATCATCACAGCAACAAGTGGTTTTGATCATATCGATCTTGAGCTAACCCAAAAATGGGGAGTGACTGTAATGCACACTCCGGATGCTAACAAAGAATCAGCTGCTCAATTAACATTGACACTATTGTTATGTTTAGCTCAAAAGGTAAATCTTGCAAGTAAAGCTATAAGGGCAGGTCATTGGCGCCAAGAAGATCTTCTTGGTATGGAACTCTCTGGACGCACATGGGGAATTGTCGGCCTAGGTAGAATAGGAGCTAGAGTTAGCGATTTAGCAAAGGCTTTTAATATGCCTGTGATTGCCTATGATCCCTATCAAACTGAGGAGCAGTTTGAAAAGTGTTCCGCTAAGCGTGTCAGCTTTGAAGAACTCCTGAAACTTTCTGATGTCATTAGTTTTCATGTCCCAAAAACTCCAGAGACTTTCAGAATGCTTCATCGTCCTCAGTTTGAAATAATCCATCGAGAAGCATTCCTAATTAATACTTCACGCGGACATGTTATTGATGAAGAGTCCTTAATTCATGCACTAGAAAAAAAATGGATTAAAGGCCTTGCTTTAGATGTGTATGAAAAAGAACCGCTGGCTAGAAACTCTAGGTTACTGAATTTTCCAGAGGTGATTCTTACTCCTCATATTGGAGCATTTACCGAAGATGCTTTTTACAAAGCTTCCCATGAGGCTGTTTTAAAACTGATACAGTTTTTTATTGATGGTTCGACTAAAGATACGTTGCCTCCCAGAGCTCCATGGTATGGAGCTCTGTAACTAACTATCACTTGATTTTACGACAGAGTTCATTTTCATAATCTAAAATAATTAAGTTTTTCTTTATCGATGGATGCCATTCATTTTGTTCTATAAAATGGCTCAACTGTTGATGAGTTTTTTCAGAACAATCATTAGGTGCTAGTTGAGTAAAACTCTTGTTAAAAGCCACCTCATTTGTTTTACGATCAGGATTATTATTTAATTTTTTTAATGTCACAAAAAAGAACTCTCTAAAAGACTCTCTAACTTGGTTTTGCTCTGGACTGTTAGGAAAGAGATGACTCAATACAACTTGTTTTCTGGCCAAACTCAACTGACTTGGTGTTAACACTTCATCAAGCCATCTTTGCTTATTTTCTTTTTGTGGCCTTGATGCTAAAGCCGCCATAGCAAGTTTTACGCCCATTTCTGAAGGATCTTGTTTTTTTTCAAGTTCAATTTTTTCACTCACTCCTGGGAAATCAAAAGTGGCAAGTCTCCTAAGAGATAACCAGCGTAACTCTTGGTTTTGTTTAAGTGGTATTTTTCCATTTAAATAATCATTTATTCTTTCAATACTTTTAACAGACTCCGCTTTTGTAACTAAAGTTTCAAAAACAACTTGACGGTGATTTTCTAACTTTTCAGTGTATAAATGCTCCCAATAAATCGCCTCAATACGCTCAGATATTGATCTTCTTTTCTCGACTTCGTTTGAAGGTATAAAGGCAATAATCTTAGACCAAAAACCAGATAATTGCTGTAGAATCTTAATATTTTTTTCTTTTGGTAACTGAGCCAGAAAAATTTCTAAAAACTCGTCTAATTTAAGATCATTATCCCTCAAAGAAAAATACAACTGATTCCAAACAAGAGTTCTTTCTAGCGGAGAGGAAAGTAAATTTAATTTTTCCTTAACAAAAATTAACTGCTCTCTAATAAGAGACACTTTTATGTAATCCTTATCATTAGCATTAACTAAAATAAAATCTGCACAAACTGGCTTCTTCATTATAATTTCATGGTTTTCTGAAGAGATCAAAGTAGTTTCTGTAGCTATTAACTTACCCTTGGAATCATAAAAATTAATAGAAAACTGATGGGGCCTTAAGAGCTCACCACGAAAGTTTTGAGACTCGGTAGAAATCCATTTCTTATCTGAAATAAGTTGAAAACTAATTTTAGACTCACAAGATTTATAATTTGCTTTTAAAGTATCTAAACCTGCCATTTTGATCCACTGTTCACTCCAGGCCTTTAAATTCTTTTTAGAATAGACTTCTAAGGACGATATAAAATCGCTGAACTCTGTATTTTGATACTGATATTTTTTAAAATAGGCTCTGATTCCCGACCTAAAATCATCTTCTCCCATATAATAGGCTAACTGTCTCATGGCGGCAGCCCCCTTACTGTATGTGATTGCATCAAATTGATTATAAGTGGATTGAAGATCAGGAACTTCAGTACTTACTGGATGAGTTGTTGGATATTGATCTTCAGTATAAGCATTTGTCTTACCTCGATAATGAAAGCTCTGATATGAGCCTTTAAAATCTGTGATTTTTTCAATAGCAAAGTAAGCCATATAGGTAGCAAAACTTTCATTTAACCACAAATCATCCCACCATTTCATCGTCACTAGATCACCAAACCACATATGGGCCATTTCATGTAGCATGACATTGGCTAGTTTCTCTTGATCCTCTTCCGTCGGGATTCCTTGAGGCACATAGGACTCGTTGTAATTTACAGCAGCTATATTTTCCATTCCACCAGTGCTAAAATCAGGCACAATCAATTGATCATATTTTTTAAAAGGATATGGAAATGCAAACTCTTTCTCAAAAAAAGCAAAACCCTTCTTAGTGATTTGAAACCAAAAATGGGAATCGACTTTACTCTTTAAAGAATCTCTAACAAAAAGTCTTAAAGGAATTCCTTGATATTTATCCTTCCAAAAATGATAAGGTCCAACATGCAAAGAAAACAAATAGGTGCTCATCGCTGCTGATTTTGGAAAAATCCATAATTTTTCTGGTGAGTTTACTGTAGAATGCTCAGATGTTGCCAACTTCAGAGTCGTTACTTTAGTTTCTTTAGTTGTGAAGACTACCTGAGAATCGCCGTCTGCAATGACTTGGACAGCAATATGAGCTTTTAAATCTGGCTGATCAAAACAAGGGAAAACCTGATTAGCTTCAAAAGGTTCCAATTTAGTCCAAATATATTCTTTATTATCCAATGGATCTGTAAATTTATAAATACCTCTCCCATTTTTTGAAAAATTTTGTTGGTACTCTATAATCACTTCATTCTTTCCCAGCTTTAAAAAAGCTTGTGGAAGTAATATTCTCTGCCCATTATAGTTTTGAGCTATCAAAGCTTCATTCCACTTCTGTGAATTTATTTGTAAAGAATCCAACTTGATCTGATTTGCATCTAAAAAACTTGCAGCTATTTTCTTAACTTCAAACTGAATCTTGATCTTGGCTTGAAATTGATTTGATTTCTTTTTAAAAATAAATTCTAAATCATATTCTGGCTTTTCAACAACGCTTGCTCGCTCTATAGCTTCACCACGGGTCAAATTCATACTAGGATTTAATTGATTCTTAGATAAGCTGTTAGAAGCATTTGCCTGAATATGAACAGATGATTTATGAACACAACGGCTCAAAACAAAAATCGATAAAACTCCACAGCTCATAGCCATTATCATTTTTCTTGATAGTATTTCTCTCATCAAAAGTCCTCACTTTTTTAAACAACCTTTGGTGAAGATTAAAACGATAATTTTTTAAAGACTCAAATTAAATTTGATAATTTTTGAAAATTTCTTTTAACGCTCCTTGAGATTCGTCTATAAATGAACTTAATTTAACTGTAACAAAACGCTGAGAGGGATAAATAAAATGAACAGGACTTAATAATGAACGCCACTCTGGCAGCAACCGAATTAACTCACCACTTTTAACTTCTTCAAAAATGACATTCGTTGGTAAATAGGCAACTCCATCATGATTTAATACCATCTTTTTTAACATTTCTAAATGATTTATAATAATTCTACCAGGAAGAGAAACATTTAATGATCCCTTAGGGCTAACAAAATTCCAACTTTCAACGCCAATAGGTGAAAACTGCAAGCACTGATGCTTTGATAAGTCTCTTGGATGCTCTGGAGTTCCACTTTTTTTTAAATATTTCTGCGTTGCCACCGGAACAAAATAAGTAGCTCCTAGTTTTTTTGAAATCATTGAAGAATCCTTCAGCTCTCCTGCTCTGATAGCTAAGTCCACACTCTCACTGAGTAAGTCTACACGTCGGTCTGTCAACAATATTTCGATACGAACTTTTGGATACTTACGAATATAATCACTTGTAATTTGTGGTAACACAGTTCCCCCCAAATCTACTGGCGCTGTCACCCTAAGTAAGCCTTGAGGCTCACCTTTCATCGCCGCAATTTCAGCTTCAGCCGAAAGTATTTCTTCATAACCTTGGAGACATTTTTTATAATAAGATTCACCAGCTGGTGTCACATTTAACTTCCTTGTTGTTCTGTGAATCAAAGAAACACCTAATCTTTGCTCTAACTGAGAAACCTTAAAGCTCACTGTTGAATTTGGTACTCCCAAAGATTTTGCAGCCTGAGTAAAACTACCTAGTTGCACCACTTTAATAAATAATTTGATCTCATTTAAATCCATTACTTTCCTTTTTTTTTGATTTCCATACTAGATATGATTTTTTAATTATCCAATACATTGAATAATAATTCTATATAATACTATCTAATAAAAAATATTTTTTCCCGATATAGTTTATGTATATCAAGGATGTTACTTTAAGCATCCACCCATTAACTAACTTCTCAAAAGGAGAAAATTATGAGCAAGTATCAAATCGACCCCTCTCACTCTAGTGCTAGTTTTAGTATCAAACACATGATGATCGCCAAAGTCCATGGCAGTTTTGATAAAATAACTGGTGTTTTGAACTATGACGCAAACTCACCACTAAAGTCCAATGTGGAAGTTTCTATCGATGCCTCTAGTATCAATACTCGCGAGCCACAACGTGATGCCCACTTAAAAAGTCCTGATTTTTTTGACGTTGAAAAGTACCCAACAATCAGTTTTACCTCTAAAAGAATTGAAGGCTCAGCTGGAAACTTAAAACTCCTCGGTGACTTGACTATTCATGGCGTCACACAACAGGTAAATTTGGAGGTTGAAGGTCCTACAGAGGAAATGAAAGACCCATGGGGAAATCTAAAAATAGGTGCGTCTGCTAGTACTAAAATCAAACGTAAAGATTTCGGACTCACTTGGAATGCCGCTCTAGAAGCTGGTGGTTTCTTAGTTGGAGACGATGTCACGATCACTCTAGATATTCAGTTTGTAAAACAAGTATAATTTTTAAATAGGATACCTTGAAATCGATAGATTTAGATTGTCCTTTTAAATCAACAAATCTAAATCGTTTTCTGAGGATAATTTTTCTTTCAGTATAGTCAAAGACCTGCTGACCTAGAAACTGACTTTGAGTTAGAAATCTTTCCTCAGAAAACTATCTTAATTTTGTTGCTGATTTCAAAAAAGCACGGACTTCGCTAGTTGTACCTTTAAACTCAATGACAGGATTTCTTTTTTGTAAACTTTCTGAATAGCGGGGATCATAATACCAACTCATAAGTTTTTCAATCCAAATTTTATTTGATCGTGTTTGCTGATACTGAACAAACTCATTCTTTGACATTTCGATATCATCTATAATCTCAGAGGCTCTCTTAAACCCCAAGCGTTTGGCTATTTGCTTCACATTACGTTGATAATCATCAAAAACTTTATAATTTGAATTACTCAAATTCTTAAGTAAAATATATTCTTTATAAATATTTTCGACTCTTTCCTCTAGGGTGGTATCAAGAAGAATAATTTTCTGATTTCTGAGGTTTAGAAAAAATTCCTCAGGAAGATGAACACTACCTATCACTCGACTTTCATCTTCTATGACAAGGGGACTGGAAAAATAATCTTGTTGTTGCAATATCTTTTTTAACAAAGAACTTTCAAAATCAGCCTGACAAGGCTGTTCCACTTCTTCGGCACCAAAAGCGGATCCTTTATGACGGGCAATTCCCTCTAAATCCACTATCGGAACTTGATCTTTTAGCTCCTTTAGTAATAAAGTTTTTCCACTACCTGTATATCCAGAAATCACCTTCAAAGAAAGATTCAAACTCAACTCTTTAAGATGTTCTATACTCCATTGGCGGAAACCTTTGTATCCTGTTTCAAATCGAAAAGTTTCATAGCCTGATTCTAAAATCCACTGCTGACTGATTTGACTTCTTTGTCCTCCTCGAAAACAAGTAATATAAACTTTATCTTGGTTTTGACTTTTTTGATAAAGAATATAACTTATCCAATGCTCTAACTTGGTAGCCTTATTATCACCACTGACTATTCTAAACCCCAAATCAATTGCTTTTTCCCTTCCTTGATGCTTGTAAGTATGACCAATTTTATGGCGCTCTTCATTTGAAAGAATAGGTAAATTAACAGCTCCTGGGACACTGCCTGATGTAAACTCAGTAGGAGCTCTAACATCAATTACTGGCGCATTTGTTACCAGGATTTCTTTATATCTGTCAGCTTTAATAATTTGAATTTTCATTTCATCCACATCATTCAAATTTTAAAAACTTATCGCCCAGAGAATTAACGACTCCAATTTTTTTAGCATTTGGAAATCGAGGCTTTAATTTGTCTATTATATTTGCTGATCGACTGGGGTGAACAGATAATAACAGCCCACCACTTGTCTGAGGGTCAAATAAAATCAATTCTTTTTCACCAATATGAGAAGCTAATTCCATATGATTTTTTGTGTACTCTTTATTTGTTCTGTGAGCTTTGGTTAAAAAGCCTTTTTGCAAAAAAGTAAAAGAATCAGAAAATACAGGTAATTCATCAAATTCAAATTGTATCTGAACATGACTTGCTTTTGCCATTTGATAGGAATGACCAGCAAGTCCAAAACCAGTCAAATCCGTTGCCGCATGAATTTCTTGTAAATCTTCATTTGTAAGTAGGTCATTAATGTTATTAAGTTGAGCCATTGATTGAATCACATCTTTGATTTCATTTTCATTGACCTCTTGTCTTTTTAAAGCTGCTGTTGCCGTTCCTGTTCCAATCGGCTTAATGAGTAAAATATGATCTCCGACGCAAGCTCTGTCATTAGACCAAATTTTTCCAGGATGAATAAACCCTGTTACAGAAAGACCAAACTTTAACGTGTCATCATCAATAGAATGACCTCCAACAAAGTTAGCTTTAGCTTCAGCCACTTTATCACTAGCTCCTTGCAATACCTCCACAATGACTTCTTTGTCTAGACTCATTAAAGGAAAAGCTAAAATAGCCATCGCCGTTTTTGGAGTCCCACCCATAGCATAAATATCACTTAATGAGTTGGCAGCTGCAATTTGTCCAAAAAGGAATGGATCATCAACAATAGGAGTAAAAAAGTCCAAGGTCTGCACCAAAGCTATTTCAGAGGTCACTTGATAAATAGCTGCATCGTCCATATTCGAACCATCAATGAGTAGCTCTTTATGCGCCATAGGAAACTTTACCTGAGATAAAATACTTCTTAACTCTGCTGCTGCGACCTTAGCAGCACATCCACCTTTTTGGACAGTTTGAGTTAGTTTAATTTGACTCATTAGCTTTTCCATACGTAACAGACAGTGGTAATTCTCCTATCTTTTTTCCGTTACTATCCAACAAAGAGACCGATCTTTCTTTAGTTTCCAAGACCTCTAGCAATAAGGATACAAAATGACTAGAAGGTTCCATCTTAAGTGATTTCAGAATCTCAATTTTATTATTTAAAACCCAGTTTGCGTGTTTGACATTATTTAGCTCTGCATTCCTAGATTTTCCTTTTTTGGTAAAATTTGGCAACCACCAAGAAGGCTTTACCTCTTCAGCGATTTGAGAGTTAAGCTCTGCAATTTTATTTTCTATTAATTTATTATATAAAACTATAAAGTTTTTGTAAAGATTAACATCCATATCTTTTGATAACAAGAATAGTCCGGAAAAAAAAGCAAAACTATCAAAACTAATATTGCCAAATTTGATCGACCTAACTTCTTGACTCTTAAACACCAATCTATATGGCCAAGAATTGCGCTCTGAAGCAACTTTATCGATTAAAACAGAAAAAATCACTTCTAAATCTTTTAATGTATAAAAATCTAACTTATTCAACATTGCTACTGAATCAGTTTCGGCATGCTCTAGTTCCACCAAACGTCTTCTTCGCTCTGTCTCCATAGTCTCAAATAAGTTAAATGAAGTGACTTCCCCCTTTTCTATCTTTTCAACAACGCGCTCTCCGATAACAGTCTGTTTCAACTTTGCTAGTCGTTCTATTAATTCTTGAGCAACACCGTCATACTTTGAATTTGAATTTAACATTACGCTTTTTTTTGCAACCATCTCTTTTGCTTCAATAGGTATATTCTGTTGGGCTTGAAGAGACAATGCTTGCATTTCTGCATCAGGAATAGAAAACCCCAGCAAGGTAATGATTTGATGCTCTTGTTTTTTCAAAACCTCATAGGATTTTTTAATAACATCACTATAGGTTTGTAGAGTTTGTAATTTTTGATCTATTGAGTTTCTTACCAAAGCGTAAACTTCAGAATCAGAAATAGTCTCAATGCCAAATCTAGCTTGAGATTTATGATCTTCCCTAACAGGACCTGAAAAAAACTCTTTGGCAATGGCAAACTGCTCTTGGGCTTTATCTAATAAAATTAATAATAATTCGACATCAGCATAACTTTTTTTCAACTCAGCTTGTGAAACCACTAGACTGCTTTTACAGACTGAAAGATTATTTTTACACGCTAGGAATTCTTTTAATAATTGTTGGTAACGCGAATCTTGTTTCTTATAAGACTCTGTAATTTGAGTAACTAAAGTATAAAAACTATCCAAAGTTTTTGAGCTAGTATTGATACTCATTTGAACTTGATTATTAGTTCCTATGGAACTTAAAGTCGAATTTAACCTAAGAAATGGAGTAGTTAACTTTTCCATATATTCTTGCATCACGTTTGAAATGATTAAAGCTTTATTGCTTTCAGGATTTTCCTTAAGACTTATGTTGATTATTGTAATTAATCCTTGTTCTTCGATTTTTGAATATCTTTCTAAGCATGATTTTGATCCTGCTAAGGCAAAATTCAAAAACGAAAAGTTAAAAACTAACACAAAAATTAATTTTTTCATATCCTCTAACCTCTTTATAATATGATCTATAATTTGAAGCATCTTAATCCAAGCATGTATTTTTTTCCACTGTAGAGATTTAGACAAAGTGACATATTTAGCCGCAATACTTGCTCTTGAAGAGATAAAATCTTTTTTGCATAATAATATCCCATCTATTAATATAATTAATTACACTCAAAGACTACTGAATCTGCTGACGTGGAGTAGGTATTTTTTGCGAAAGAAAAATAAACTAAACCATACGAAGAACTATTCAGTAAAGAAGTACCCACAGAAATTTTATCTGGGCCATTTCCACCAACATATCCCCAAAAAACTAAGTTTCCATTTTCAATAATATTCTCATTTCGCTTATTTAAAACAGCTTTAAATGTTCCATTAAAATTTAAATTTGGATAATAAGTAGGTCGGTTTAAAACCGTAACTACCAATTCTTTGTTATTTAAACTAATTTCTATAGCTCCAGGATCCCTTGACTTATTAGTTTGTATTATTCGACAAGTTTTAGTGACAAAATTGCTTGTGTTGTACTGTGCCCAAATATTGAAACTATAAGTTACCATAAACAGAAAAAAAATATTTTTTTTCATTACATCTCCTATATTATTATTTTTGAATATAACGGTTCTTCCTGGTTTCAGGTTATAAATATTTAATCTGGATTAGGGCTGCGAGCTTCATGCCATTTTAAATGAGATTTAAAAGGACTAAGACAAAAATAATAGTCAGTTTGTCAACACCTAGCCTTTTTTAGGCACTAAATGAAATTCACCTTAGTTTTAACTTTTGCGATATTTTCTTCACTTCCCTTAACTCGAAAATTTACACCTTGTTCTGTATATGATTCAGACACAACCACAAGTCGAGATCTGATTTCGCCGATGACACCTTTAGCTGTGTACGGAATAAATAAATCTTCCTCGATAAAGTTTTCTTGGAAATAAGTTAAAACTTTTTCTCTTAGTTTTTTTATATCTTCTGGATTTCTAGTAGAAATAAAAATCGCGTCAGGAAACTCTTTCATTAAACTTTGCATTTGCGCTGAGTCCAACTGATCTTGTTTATTAAGCACAAAAAGGCTTGGTACATCTGTAGCTCCCACTTCAGCTAGAACTTTCTGCGTGACCTCTAACTGAGATCTAAATGAGTCATCAGAAGCATCCACAACAAACAATAATAATGAGGCATTCAAAGCCTCATCTAAGGTTGACTTGAAAGAGGCTACTAAATCATGAGGTAACTTTTTAATAAAACCAACCGTATCAGAAACCAAAATGCGTGGTACACTTTCTGGAATTAAAGGTCTGATAGTTGTATCCAAGGTAGCAAACAGCTTGTCTTGAACCAAAACCTCACTACCTGTTAAAGCTCTCATCAACGAAGATTTCCCAGCATTGGTGTATCCAACCAATGCTACAGTTTTTTCTTTTTCTCGACGTGCTCTTCGAACTTGATGTTCATTTCCTATAGCGGCAATTTCTGCTTTAAGTTCTTTGATACGGTCACGAATCTTTCGCTTATCTAGTTCAAGACTACTCTCCCCAGCACCTTTACCACCAACTCCCCCTCCGCCACGATCTTCTCCTCCACCAGTTTCACGAAGACGAGGAGCTACATAGGTCAGTCTTGCAACCTCTACCTGAAGTTTAGCCGCTCTTGTCTTTGCATGACGACTAAATATCTCAATGATGACACCGGTACGATCCAGCACTTTAACTCCACTTGCACTTTCTAGATTTCTAATTTGAGAAGGAGACAAATCTGTATCCACAATCACTATTTGTGCTTTGCCTTGAAGATCTTCAGAAACAAGCTGGGTCTGGTTACTGTCTTCACCTACATCAGACACTGTCGTATCCTCTAATTCCTCTAAGGAAGCAGATTTTTCATCAGCCCACCGCTGGGCAGCTTTACTCAACTTCACTTCAACAACAGAACTGACTTTTCCAGTTCCCCCTGTCCATAAAGCCAACTCTTTCAATTTTCCTTCACCTAATAGGGTTGCGGTTTGATCTGAGTTTCTTTTTTGAGTAACCTCGCCAATCACCTCATAGCCTAAAGTAGTCACTAATCGGGTTAGTTCCTTCAAAGACCCATGAAAATCCTGATCAGAAACTTTAGGAAGATGCACACCAACAATTACAGCTAAGGACTTAGTAGAATTACCCATAAGACCTAGGATTGTCTCACTAATTTAAAAAATATAAAATCTTTTTTTTTAAAATCATTGCGCCTATAAAGACAAAGCACCTTGCCATTATTTTTCTTCAAAGTTAACCTGTGACTGATGAAAGAAGAAAAAATCCAAGAACTTCCTCTAGAGATTCCGCACCAAGAACTTTCAAATGAAGCCCTCTATGGCATTATCAATAGCTTCATTCTTAGAGAGGGCACCGATTATGGCCTGAAAGAAGCTAGCTTAGAAGCTAAGCACCAGCAGATCCATCAACAAATTCTAAGAGGTGAAGTAAAAATTATCTACGATCAGACTACCAACTCAATAACTCTCTTGAATCAGCGAGATTGGCTTAAACTCAACCAAATAAATTGAAAACTCTGTTAATTTTGTATGTTTTTTAAGCACAATTAGTATTTTTTTCTTAAATAGGTCATTTGGTAGATGCCAATAATTTAGTTTTGACCTATGAAAACCCCATGAAAAACTTTACTTTTTCCCAAATTCAGAAAAAATTTGAATCTATTTGTATTTTATATTGCGTTAAAGTCTTGTTCCTTTTTCTTTCTGTCTCCTCTTGGTCATTGAGCAAGGAAAATCCGAACTCCTCTTCAGAAGCAGAACCTAAATGCATCGAGTTTAAGCAGATCAGTCAACTAGCTTTCTGCCTTTCTGCTAAGGATCCTGGCCTGAAGGAAATTGGTTATGAACTTGAAGCTGCAAAGTTTAAACTTGATATTGCCACTCAATGGCCCAATCCAGAAATTAACTGGCAGTTTGGACATGGCTTTTTCCTGGGCGATGAAATCTGGCAAAACCAAGTAAGCCTAATGCAAACCTTTCTTATTGGTGGGAAAAACTCGGCAAAGCACGCAGTCGCTCTGGCAGAAAATGAAAATCTAGAGCTACAAAAAGAACTTAAAAAAATGGCAGTCCTTAACCAAACTCTTAAGTCATTCATTCGCCTGAAAGCCCTATCTCTTGAAATCAATTATACTGCTGAATCTATTCAAACTATTACCCAAGCTTTAAAAATATATAAATCAAAACCTCGTCTTGATCCGGAACAAATAACGGCCTTATACCTTCTTGAAATGAGTTTTCATCAAAATGAATCACAAGTAGCAATTCTAAATTTTGAAAAAAAAGATCTTCTAGCTAAACTCAAAGCCCTTTCCAAAAAAGAACTCAGTGAGCCACAATTCGAAAAACTGATCTTATCAGCCAAAGATCCTCAATTTAAAAACCAATTTAAAACTTCACCCAATGTCATAACCCTACAAAAGAAAATCAGACAAAAAGAGCTCGAATATCGCAAAGCCCTCTATGATTTTGAGATTGCTAACTCTTGGCCTGATATTAAAATTGGTCCGATGATTAATCACCAATGGCAAGGTAGCCTTGAGCAAGTTACCTATGGATTTAACTTTTCTTTTACATTTCCTCTGTATAATATGAATGGAGCGGCAAGAGCTAATCGTAGAGCTCTTTACGAATCTTATAAAAACACTAAAGAAGTTCTAGATACACAAAATGAAATTGAACTTGAAACCAGACTCTATCGTTATCAAGATATTCTTGATAAATACCAACGGCTCCCAAGCCTTTCCACTGTCGAAAGTAAAGTTAAGAATATCAACTCCCTACTAAAGCGAGGCTTGATTTCTGTGCCCAGTTATATGGAGGTCAGACGTCAAACCATCGATTACATTAAATCTCGTCAAGAAATGCAGCAACAACTCTTTGATCTTTACTTATCACTAAAAAATGATTTAGCTCCTGATGAGAAGTTTGAAATTTGGGAAAATATTTTATGATGAATAAAATTATCAGATTCTCTGTCTATAAACCTTGGCTTGTTATTTTTTTCTCTTTTTTGGCTATTTTTGCTGGAATCTGGGCCTACTTAGAGCTGCCTATTGATGCGGTTCCTGATATCACTAATGTCCAAGTTCAGATCAACACGGCAAGCCCGGGATTTGCCCCCGAAGAAATTGAAAAAAATATTACCTCTCCTATCGAAAATACGATGAGTGGAATTCCAGGAGTTATTAATAGTCGCTCTCTCTCTAGACTGGGACTTTCACAAGTAACTTTAGTTTTTGATGACAACACGGATATTTATCGTGCTCGACAGTTAGTTTCCGAAAGGCTGCAAATAGTAAAAGAAGTTCTACCTAATCAAGTCATACCGCAACTAGGCCCGGTCACAACAGGACTTGGAGAGATTGTTCATTATACTCTTATTGATGAATCACCTCCTGCCGATACCGCTGAAAAAAAACAACTCAAAGAAATGGAAATTAAAACGCTGCAAGAGTGGACCATCAAACCTCGCCTGCTAACTGTCAAAGGGGTAGCTGAGGTCAACTCTATAGGCGGAGCTACAAAGCAATATCATGTGGAGCCTATTCCACAAAAAATGAGTCAATATGGCGTGCATTTCTCTGATATTATGGATGCTCTTGAAAAAAATAATAAGAATGCTGGCGGTGGCTTTGTCCAACATGGAACTAACCAATATACAGTGCAAGCTGTCGGTGTACTGCAATCCATGGATGCTCTAAAAAAAATCCCGGTTAAAAATTTACAAACACTAAGAGCTATCACCTTAGGAGAAGTTGCTGATATTCATATTCAAAAAGCCCAAGCCTTCGGTAGTGCAAGTCTCAATGGTGAAGAAGCTTTACTTAATACCGTCATGATGCTGCTTGGAGAAAACTCTAGATCTGTTTCAAAGAGTGTGGTTCAAAAACTTAACGAAATTCAAGAAGTTCTACCACAACATATTAAAATTAAAGTTCTTTATGATAGATCCATTTTAGTTAATTCGACTCTGGGTACGGTCCAACATAACTTACTTCTAGGGGCCTCTTTGGTTATCATAGTTTTACTCTTACTTGTTGGGAACTTAAGAGCCGCGTTGATTACTGCTATTACAATTCCTGTCACTTTAATCTTAACTTTTTTTGTAATGAAGAACTTTAATATCAGTGGAAACTTAATGAGCCTGGGTGCCCTTGATTTTGGAATTATTGTAGATGGAACCGTGATCGTGATAGATAATTGTGTAAGACTGTTACACGAACGCAAAGAACAACTAAAAAGGACTCTTACCGCCATTGAAGTTAAAGAAGCACTAATTGATGCCAGTGTGGAAATTAGAACTGCTGCTGGTTTTGGACAGCTCATTGTAGTTGCTGTGTTCTTACCTATTTTTGGACTAACTGGTGTTGAAGGAAAGATGTTTCATCCAATGGCTGCAACTTTTATTGCTGCTATTTTGCTCGCTTTGGTTTTATCTTTTTCTTTAACTCCCGCATTAGCCAGCCTATTTATGACAGGGCATGAAACAGAATCAGAACCTAAGCTGATGCTTTTACTACGTCACTATTTCAAAAAATCTTTGAATCAAGCATTAAACTTTTCAAAAACAATTCTTGCTCTAGGACTTGGAACTATTGTCATTGGTATAATACTTTTTCTGAATGCCGGAGCTGAGTTTCTACCTCAGCTTGATGAAGGATCCTTGGTCATACAATTTGTACGACCTCTTGATGTAAGTCTAAATCACTCCACGGCTCAACAGCTTCAATCCGAAAAAATCATTAAATCTTTCGCCGAGGTAGAAAATGTTTTTTCTAGAGTTGGTACCGCCGAAGTTGCCACTGATCCTATGGGTGTGAATGAGTCTGATACTTTCATCATACTCAAAGACCACGAACATTGGCCAAAAATCAATGGAAGAATAAGATCTAAAAGTGAGCTTGCAGAGGCAATGATTGGAAAACTTAGCTCTGAAATTAGTGACCAAGAGGCTATATTAAGCCAACCCATTCAAATGCGTTTTAATGATTTACTAGGTGGTGCCAGAACAGATTTATCAATTAAAATTTATGGCGATGATTTAAAAAATCTTAAAAAAATTGCTGAAAATATAAAGATGGAAGTAGAAAAAATTCCTGGAGCTGCCGATGTAAGCTTAGAGCAAATGGGAGAAGCTCCAATTTTAAAAATTTTTCCCAAATACCAGTACTTGACAGCACTTGGTGTTCCTACATCTGAAGTTCTTGATACCGTAAATGTGGCTCTTGCTGGACAAGAAGCTGGAGTACTGTTTGAAGGATTTAAAAGAATTCCCATCATAGTCAGACTCAATGAATCGCTGCGTGAAAATATAGAGGCAATTAAAAATCTGCCCGTAGGTCTTAATAACTCCGGTATTATCCCGTTAAAAGAAGCAACTGATTTAAGTTTTGAAAAAACCCAGCAGGTTTTATTCAGAGAAACAAGTAAAAGAAGAACTGCAGTACTGATTAACTTAAGAGGTCGTGACACTCAGTCTTTTGTTGAAGAAGCAAAAAAAACAATCACTACAAAAATTCAAATTCCAGAGTCTTTTGTTATCGAGTGGGCAGGAAATTACAAAAACCTTCAGCAAGCTAAACAAAGAATGCAAATCTTAACCCCACTCGCTTTAATTTTAGTGATGGTCATGGTTTATATGGCTTTTAAAAGTATGACTCAAACTTTTATAGTCTTATCGTGCATACCTCTAGCTCTGAGCGGCGGGATCATCGCACTTATTGCTTATCGCCTGCCGATGAGTATCTCTGCAGGAATTGGTTTTATTGCTCTTGCAGGGATTTCCGTTCTCAATGGAGTAGTACTAGTTAACGTCTTTAATGATCTTAGAAATAAGAATTTTGCAAAGGATTCTCAGGGTTTGAAACAACTGGTAACCGAAGGAACCTTGCTGCGCTTACGTCCCGTCCTAATGACTGCCCTAGTTGATATTTTCGGCTTTCTACCTATGATGCTCTCTTCCGGTATTGGCAGCGAAGTGCAAAAACCACTTGCTACCGTGGTAATTGGTGGAGTGATTTCTTCGACCCTCTTAACCCTTATCCTACTTCCAATACTTTATTTTAAACTAACAAAAAAACAAAAATACAACACTCAGTTGATGGAGTTAATAAAATGAAAACAATGACTAAAATAGGTTGCTATTTATCTTTCTGTATTTTCTTTATTTCATGCGCAAAGCCCCAGGGGAATGATCGTTTGACAGAGAAAGCTTTTATCGAGGGCAAAGCCGGAGCCGACGCTCAGACGGAAGTTCAAAATAAAAAAGCCGATGAAATGGAAATAGATCTTCAAAAGCGATTTCAAATGGTGGAAGCACTTGCTGGAGTTTTTGAAGGATTAGTAAAAACAGACCGAGCTAACTACAAAATAAAAGTATCCATCAGTCCGTCTCTTCCTAGAGTGAAGCACCAACGTAAAAGATTACTTGATGAAATTGTAGCTGACTTAAATAAACTCACACTGAATATTCAAATTCTAATGTGGAGAGAAAATATGCCACAAGGAGCTGTTGGCTGTCTGACGTCTGGAATCACACCTGATTTTCAAACGACAAAATTAACAATTGCTAACGACCAATGCCCGGGAATGTACTTTCTTGAGGCTATAGAATCGGTCAAAGAAAAAACATTTTCAGGACCCGAGTTATCAGAAATGCTTTTTCAAGGAAGCTTAAGGCAAGTCACTCAGATTAAATTAAAAATTCAACCAACCTCAAACGCCACTATTTTAAACACTATTGTTAAAAGAGTCCAAGAATAAGGAAAACCTTATGAAATTTAATAAAACACTTCTGTCTGTTACCATTTTTACAACCATTAGCATTTCATTTTTAAACACTCCTTTAGCTCAAGTTAGAAAACAGCCACAGAGCCTAACGCAAGTGAAAACGCCAAGTCAGAGTAAAAGAATTACTTGGAAGGAAGTAGCTACTAAAGTCAAAAATGTGAATTACACTATCGAAGAAAATCGTATTAAACTACGACAATCCAAAGAGTATGCAAAATATGCTAGACTGTCTTTGTTACCCAAACTTAACCTCTGGAAGCTGCTCGACTTTTCCTCTGACACTAAAGGAATTTTTGGTTTTATTGAAGACCTTGTTCCCTTCCTTATTCCTGCTAATTGGAACAAAGCTAAACAGGCTGAAATATTAGCTCTTGCTGCAGAAGAATCATACAAAACAGTTCTAGCCAACGAATTGCTAAATGCAAAGATTCTTTATAATTCCATTAACAATGACCGCAATTTGGTGACTCAGCTCAAGAGAAACCAAGGTGTCATCACTGAACTTTATCAATTCGCAGAAGCCAGAAGTGAATTCGGACATGATGAATTACTTATTAAAAACCATCTTCAATCCTTACTCTTACAAAACAAAGAAGACATTTTGGTTATTAATCAAGTCATCAAGGAAGAAAAGTTAAGACTTTTAAATATTATGGGAAGTCAGATCACTAGTCAGTATGATCTCTCTGAAATCCCATCTGCTGGAAATTTGAATTTAAAAAGTCACGAGGTTGAACTTATCCTAAGTAATTCACCAGAACTTAAAGTCTATGACAGTTTAATTCAAGTCTCTGGTTTGATCAAAGATGAGATCTACTTTAGTTTTCTTGGTGGATCTAGCTTATCTAAAGGATTCTACGGAGGTATCTTTGATGCTATTCCCGTAGATGGAGGACTAGGCTTTTCAACTCCTTCACAAATTAAGATTGCCAAAGATCAGACAGCGCTATTAAATAAACAAAAAGAAGCCTCCAGAGCTTTGATTGATTTACAATATCAAACAGCTGCTGAAATCATAACAAGTCTCAGAGAACAGCTTGTATCTGCCAATGAAATTTATCAGTTTTCAATCCAAAGAGTAGAGAACCTAAAAGATAAAATGTACTTAGGTCAAAAAATTAATTTAGCCGAATTTTCCGATAGTTTATTAAGTCTAAGTAAAGCAACAGCTAAACTTTATCTTGTACAAAATCAAATTAAGCAGAATCAATTCAAATTAGAAAGAATGCTCTGGAAGGGTGATTTTTTAGATTTACCAAAAGTTCCCTCCCCCGTTGACCCAAAATCTAAAAGTGATAAAGTTAAAAACATGACAAGCCCTGAAAAGCCTAGCGAGTCTGTAAAACCAATTACCTATCCCCCTTGGGACACGTCAATAGGTTAAGGCTAGTGCGATTAGGCCATTTGATGTATAGTCTTTTGTTACTTTTTTTGTTCTAATTAAAAACGATCAAGCATTTCGCTTGAATCAGAAAAAAGGAGATTCTATGAAATCATTCGCGTTAATAGTTCTGATTTTAGCAACCAGTATGGCTCACGCCAAGAAAAGTTGTACTACAGAACCAAAAGAAAAATGGATGACAGAAGAAGCTTTTAAAAAAATGGTAACCGACAAGGGTTACACTATAAAAAAATTCAAACAACCTGGAACTTGTTATGAGATCTATGGAACTGATAAAGCAGGAAAAAAAGTAGAGATTTATTTTAATCCTGTTGATGGCAGTATTGTGACTGAAAAATAGATCTAAAGCAGAAGCTCTTCGATAACAAATCTAAGAGCTTCTCATATTATATAAGATAATTCCTACGGCTATTTATAGCTGGATCTTCAGATCAAGTAGGTGTTTTAACTCTGGCGTGAAAATTGCTTTTTTAAGTTTTATATATGAAACTCATCTTCTTGTTCGTCCATAGGATTCTTTTTCTAGTGTTAGTTTTTATGACAACTGTTTTCTTAAAATTGTCACTAGCACAAGCTAATACATTTTCAACACTTCCACGCAAAACTTATATCTGCCTTTCTTACTATGAACAAAAACTAAAGTCACAAGCTCTCCAAATCCGTAGGAATTTAATTGCAAATAAAACCAAATCTTTTATGGAATTACCTATTCCAAAAATAAACCATGAAAAAGAATTGACTCAATTAAAAGAAATTAAAACCAATGGGTTCATTTCCGTTGGGGTTGCCTATACTGGGTTTTACAAAAACCAAAAAGTTTTTATAAAGAAAATAAATCTATGGCTGCAAAAAGCTAAAGGATTTTCTGAATTTCATTGGCTCTACTATCTTAACTCTCTTGGTATTGGGACCAAACTATTGGGCTACAGTACAATTGATGGAGAACTACATATTGTCACAGAGTATATAGACGGGGTTGATAATAAACAATTCTCTTCACCATTGGAGAGCAAAAAATATCTAACTCCTGCTGCGGTCAAAATAATTAATAATCATAAAGCTATTTTTGAAGAGATAGGTATTTATGCAGAAGACCTACAATTTATGTTTTCTCCCGATGGAAAAGTGACTCTGATAGACACTGAAGGTTTTAGTTTAATTGGAGGGAAATATCTAAAGGTAGATCTTGACGATAAAATATACAGCCGCGAGCCTTTTAACGATTTTTTTTATTCCCTTAGTTACTTTTCAAGTCCAAAACTATAGCTATGACTTTTAATTGATTGACTAACAAAAAAATCAGTAAAGTCATGATTATAATCACTCGCGCACTGAGCGTTTTTAATCTAGATAATCCTGCGATCAACAAAGAACTCCAGAGCAATAGTGAAAATATAATCTTTGTTCTTGCCGCTACAATATCTCCACTTGAATTTAGCTCGCTTATGTAAATATAGCTCATTAAAATAGTTACAAGAACCCCCGTAATTAAGACAGTGAGTGTTTGCTGAAAACTAAAAAACTGCCCTGATTTCAAATACTGATTATTTTTAGTAAAAGTCAAAGATTGAAAACTAAGTATAGCGCTAGGATGTATAATCAATTCTAAAAAAACAATATGAACAGGCAAGTAAACGATAGGATAACCAAACAGTGGCAAAAAAGAAGCTGTTAACACAAAAGGAATATGAAACAACAACAAATAAAAAAAACTTTGTTTCAAATTAAAAAATAATTGTTTTCCTTCTTTTATAGCTTCAACAATAGTTCTAAAATTATCATCACTTAAAATAATAGCTGAGACTTCTTTAGCACTCTGACTTCCTCTCTGCCCCATTGCAATACCAATATCTGCGGACTTTAATGCTGGTGCATCGTTTACACCATCACCTGTAACAGCAACTAATTCCCCTGCTTTTTTTAAAGCTTTAACAATTTGTAACTTTTGCTGAGGCGTACATCTAGCCACGACATGAACACTGCGTAGAAGATCTATTCTTTCAAAATAATCTTTCTCCTGGAAGTCTGCAAAAACGGTCTCTGCTGAAATGACATTAAGATTCTCTTTGCTTGCTAATCCAATTTCTAAAGCAATAGCTTGGGCTGTTTCTGGATGGTCGCCTGTCAACATCATGACCTTGATGTTATGTTCTAAACAGTAATTAATGGCACCTTTCGCTTCTGGCCTTGGTGGATCTTCGAAAGCCATCAACCCAGACAATTCAAAACCTGAATTTGGTTCACTCACTTCACTTTGACTAAAAGCAGTCAATTTTTTTTGAGCAAAAGCTATCACTTTATGTCCAGACTTAGCCCAAACCGAAACTTTTTGTTGCCACTCAGCGATTTCATCTTTTGTTAAAGAACATAAAAAGAACACTGTCTCTGGGGCCCCCTTGCAATAAGCACGAAACTCACCATCTATCTCTAAAATAGCTGTCTCCTTTTTTCTGTCTTCAGTAAAAGGAAAACGCTGTATAGATTCGACTTGTATTATATTTTTTTTCTTTGCCTCGAAATGAAGTGCTTGATCCAACGGATCAAAAGAATTTTTTTGACTAGCCCCTAGGCCTACTTCTAAAAGTGCTTTTTCTGAAACCATTTTCTGACAATCAAAATGGGTTAATTGTAATTGTCCCAAAGTCAGAGTCCCCGTTTTATCACTACATATTTGACTTACTCTTCCAATATTTTCTACGGCAACTGCTCTTCTGACAAGAGCTCCACGCTTAGCCATACGATATACACCAACTCCCAAGAAAAAAGAATATACAACAGGAAACTCTTCAGGAATAGCCGCCACTGCCAAAGTCAGAGCACTCATTAACGCCTCTAACCAACTATCTCCCTGAATACGTCGAATGACCGCTAAGCAAATGCAAAAAATCAGAGCCACATAAATCAGAACTTTAACTAAACTGGAGATTGATTGCTGAAGAGGTGTCTGCTCGTGTGGAGCTTTGGTTATCGAATGCACAATATCTCCATAGCAAGTTTTTAGCCCAGTTAATAAAACTCTTACTTGCCCTTCACCGGTAAGCACTCTTGTTCCAGCAAAAGCAAGATTTGTTTCTGGAGCTAATAACTCAAGATTCTCATTTACAACAAGTTCCTCCACCGGCAGATTATTCTTTTGCAAAGGAAAAGCTTCCCCTGTCAGAATAGACTCATCCACCTGAAGTGATTTAGTTTTTTCCCAATATCCATCAGCAGGCAAATAGTCACCCATCCTTAAATAGACAAGATCTCCTGGAACAATTTCTCTGGTATCGATAAGTTGAGCTTGTGAATCTCTTATCACCTCGACTTTTTTATTCAACTGGCTTTTTAAGACTGCAGTTGAAGATTGAGTTCTCCAGTGCAAAAAAGCATCCATAAGTACTAACGGCAGTATGGCAACAACAAGAGTGATGGCCTCACGGTATTGTTGTAAAAAAAAATAAACAGTTCCTATGAAAAACAAAAACCAAATCATAGGATCTCTTATCGTCTCTTTCAACATGGACAACCAGCGATTGTCCTGAACACCTAAGATTTCATTTTTTCCATAAACTTGTATCCTTTTACTTACTTCCGCAGAAGATAACCCACCAGAGCTTAGCTTCAAACCAACAATACCAGCAAAAGACACTCGTTTCATAACAACTCTATTTGTTTAAATTTAATTCTTCATTTTTTGTGGCAATTTCAGACGGCACTAGTAAGTCTTCAAGAAAAAAAGCTGATAGCTCGGAGCGCCCCGAAAGACCTGACTTAGAATAAATTGCAAGAGACTGTACCCTTGCTGTTTTTTCCGAAGTGTTTCTGACTTCAGCTACTTCTTTTAAGCTAAGACCTTTTAATAATAGAAAGGCCACTTCTTTTTCAGCGACTGTTAAATGCCACTTAGATAATTGCTGATCTATTGCAAGAGCTAATCCTTGAATATACTTTTTTGATTCTTCTCGCCATAATTCAGCCTCCTGCTTGAAGGCCGTAAAATCATTAATCTCTTTTTCTAATCGATGCTTTAGTTCATAGGATCCACGTAAAACATAAAACACCCCAACAAGAGCAACCAATGCAATCATTCCCTCAAAAAGAAGATGCCAGATCATGACACCTTCCTTGGAATCTGTTAATAAATCAAAACACACCATGAGAGCTACTAATAAAAGAACTCCAGCAATCACTAATCTTTCTTTTTGATTCAAAAGCCACCTCTTTAAAAAAAATAATCTATTTTTATCAAACTCTTACTCTTAGTCATCTTCATTTTCTGAGTCAGAGCTCTTTTCTACCGAATGATTTTTATGGTCTCCCGACTCACTTTCACCTAATTGCAAAGTACTTCCAAAAATATTCAAACTTCGAGTTTGAGAATCGTAATTTTTTGCCAGATAGATCGCAAACGCAGCTATTAGTCCTAAAAATAAAATCCCTACAGCAGAAGAGGATGATTTTATTACATCCGAATTAACATCTTCTTCTTTCAGCTCTTTTTTGCCATCAATCATACTTAAGCCAATGGGCTCTTTATGACTAAGAGTGTGAAGAATAATTCCAGCCACATGCAAAACCACCACAATAATGAAAGAATTGGCAAATAGTTCATGAATATCTTCAAACGCTTCTTTATCGGCTCCAGATGTCATCAAATAACCCGTAAGACCAAGTCCTAAGGCGAGCAACATCATAATAACTGCAGCCCAGCTCGATGCGGGATTGTGTCCAGACCATCGTCTTTTATCCCCCTTAAGTAATCCTTTAAAATAATTAATAAGCTCTAAAGGATTCAATACAAACCCAGAGAACTTTGCATGTCGAGTTCCAATGACTCCCCAAATGATTCTCAATATCACAGCAAAGGACAGCATCAACCCAGAAAGCATGTGAAACACATAATTAGGTGATTCATCATCCACCGTTTTAACAATAATAAAAGAGGTTAAGAAAAATATGGCAAAAAGCCAGTGAAAAACCCTTGTAGGCAAATCGTAAACTAAATGACGTTTCATAATATGTCTCCTTGAATAGGCGATAAGTGTCTTTGCAATAATTATCGTCACGATAACCTTTTCTGTCTATAGATCATATGACCTAGAACATTAAATATAATCTGGTGGCCTAGGAGGTCAAAAAAAGTTACCCTAACTACATGCATTCGACTCTTTCAAACAAAAGACTACAACAATGGGATGAGCTTATCCAATTGGGACAAGTTTCCACTGTAAGAAAAGAATTTAAAGCTTTAAACTTCAAACGGATCCCGCGGAATCAACTTACGAATTACGCTAATATTGCTAGGCGCATTGGGCTGCCAAACTTAATTCTGCTACTATTGAACCCCATCATTAGGTCCGATAAAAAATTAGAACAAAAAGCATCTTTACAAGAAAAAGCTATCTACGGACTTGGTCTTCTGCGAGTTGGAGCTTTTAATGAAGCCGAAAAAATTTTCAACACACTGGATCCAAAAAAAGAACCGCAAATTTATTTTTATAAAGCCTCTCTTTACATCAATCAGTGGCATTATAAAAAAGCTATCCCCTTGCTCAAATATTATATTAAAAACCCGAAAATTTCAAACTATCAAAAACTGGTCGGAAGCATCAATCTTTGTGCTAGTTATGTTGCCCTAAAAAACGAGCAACTTGCTGAAAAACACATAGCCAGACTCTATAGAAAACTTAAAAATTCTGAGCACAAGCTTTTGCTGGGAAATCTTTTAGAAATTCGAGCCCAGTGGCATTCAGATCAAGGCCACTCAGCGCAAGTGATAGCAGATCTTGAACTCTCAAAAGAGCTACTTAAAATGACCGACGAGGGCAGTCAACTCTATATCACTAAGTGGCAAATTCTTTCTCGACTGAAATCCAATCCGACCAATAAAAAAGAACTACAACAACTTGAAGATCTTAAACAACAAGCCATTAAATACAAAGAATGGGAGCTGCTCAGAGATTGTGATTTTTATTTGTCCCTATACCAAAAAAACAAACAACTTTTAGCCAAAGTTTATTGGGGAACCTTATTCCCGGAATATAAAAAGCGAGTTCTTAAGCTGTCTGGATTCTCCTTAGAAACAGCAGATTTTTTTTACTGGGAAAATCATGACACCCTTACCACACCAGAAACTGATCTAGTGGCTTTTGATTTGGTTGCAAAAGCCCCAAGCAAATTACTAAAATCTTTGTTCTTTATGCTCACGCAAGAGTTTTATCGTCCATTACGTTTAACTGAAATTTTTGGAGTCATTTATCCTGAAGAGTTTTATCATCCAATTCATAGTACCCTGAAAATACGTCGTTTAATTCATCGTGCCCGCAAGTGGCTTTCAAATTACACCAAAGCTATCGAAATAAAAAATCTGCGTGGTTTTTATTACAAATTAGAGTTCAGTAAACATTTAAAGCTAAAAGTTTATAAGTCCTTTCCTTTAGGGGCACCTTCTTTTTTGTCCCAAGAACTTGTAACTTCTTATTCAATTCCTAAAAATTTTTTTTCGAGTAAAGAGCTTAGTAAGACTATGAAATTAAGCCAACGCTCGGCACAAAGACTTATCCAAAAAGGTTTACAGGAAAACTACTTGATTTCTATCGGTCACGGCAAAAACAAGAAATACCAAATTCTTTAATTTTCTTATTTAGTCTCATTATCATAAAAATACTGTTGCATAACATATTGATTTTAAAAGGAAATAATAATTAAGCGACAAATTTTGTATCTATTTATAGGATCTTCCTCCTTATATACTTTTATTTATAAGGAGAGTCTGATGAACAACTTTTCAAATGAACCTCAAATTTCAAAAATCCCAGCAAAATCACAAAATATCGAGTTAACTCCTAAAGAAAAGATTCTCATTGAAAGGGCAATGAGTCTTTCTCCAACTGGTGGAAACTCAAAACCTTTTATTTGGGAGTGGAAAAACAAGTCATTAATTATTTATCATGATGAATCTTTAGATAAACACTATTTAAATAGAAATAAACACACCTCTCTTTTAGCCCTGGGGTGTCTGCTGACTTCTGTTGAAGTTGCAGCCTCATTTCTGAATCTCCATTCGACTTGCAAAGTAAATGAGACAACCCTTACATCACAAATTGATTTTGAAAAACTGTTAGTTAATTCCTCAAAAGTAGAATCTTTGAAAGCCCTCTTCCCTTTTCTTGAGTTAAGATCTACTTACCGAGGACAATTTCAAGCTGATCCCAGGCCACTCCTTCATGAGAAATTCCATATTGTTGAAAAACAGTCCTCAACTACCTCTGTTGAATTAAAAAAACATGACCAAATGCTACCTAGTTTTTTACATTATTTTATCAAAGCTGAAAGCTATCTGTGGTATCAAAAAATGGCGACGAAAGATTTTATAAGGGAAGTTCGATTTTTTTCAAAAAAAAATAATAAAACAGTTCGAGGTATTTCCTCTTACGAGCTTGGTATATCGCTAGCAGATCAAACTTTACTATTTTTGTTAAAAAATCTTCCTAGCGTACTCTCTTTTATTAGGAAAATTCCTCTACTGAATTTCTCTTTTGTAAAGTCATCTAAGCAGACTTTTAAAAATGCAAATTTTTTTCTTGTAAGATCAAATCTTGAGACTAATTCATCGTTGATTGATGCAGGTAAACTAGCCATGCAAACTTGGTTAGAACTCGAAAGCAAAGGTTATAAAGCACAGCCTCTAAGTTTTTCATCAATCCCTGTTTTAGACGCTTGCACTCAATCTCTTCCGAAGGACACCCTTGAATCTTTCAAAATTTTTTATGAAGAGCAAGCCCCAAAAGAACTAGACAAGAATTTTCTTTTCCATAAGTCTTTAACCCCAGTTTGGATATTACGTTTTGGAAAGCCTAAATGACCCCCTTTACAATCTATGATTTTTTTGTTATCCCTTAACAGGTTAGGGAGTAGTCAGCTATTTTATAAATTGATTCTTCAGATGAGTCCCATGAATAAAATAGAATGAGTGTCGACACACTGGGAATAACCCCCGGCACTCATAAGAGAGTTTTTCTTTTTGGCGAGACTGACATTGGGATTATTAACAAATAATGCCGTGTTGTGTTTCGTCCTTGATTGTTTCAAAAAATACTCAAGACCTGGACCTCACGGCTCAAACAGTGAGGTATTATGGAAGCCATATTCAATTCTTTTTTATTGGTATTTATTAGCGAGATGGGGGATAAAACACAGCTCTTAGCTTTAGTGCTAGCCGCTAGGTTTCGTAAACCACTTCCCATTATGATGGGAATTCTTGTGGCCACTTTATTGAATCATAGTTTAGCAAGTTATGTTGGTTCCTATGTTACGTACTACGTTCCAGCAGGCACTTTAAAGTGGATTTTATCAGCCACCTTTATCGGGTTTGGTCTTTGGATGTTAATACCTGACAAAGATGAAGGGTTTACTGAAAAACACCGCTGGGGAGCTTTTTTAACCACCACAGTAGCCTTCTTTTTTGCAGAAATGGGCGACAAAACTCAACTTGCCACCGTTGCCTTGGGTGCTAAATTTTCAGCACCCTTGATGGTTACCATTGGAACGACCTTAGGAATGCTTGGAGCCGATGGATTAGCTGTTATTTTTGGGCATCGCTTCACAGAAAAAGTACCCATGAAGCTGGTTCACAAAATAGCCAGTTTCTTATTTATTTTTTTTGGTATTGGAATTTTATTGGGTTTTTAGTCAAGGCTGAACGTCCCTACTCGTTTTGTGATAAAAACAGACCTGGGACTTCTGTTGTTTTGTAACCACTTATTTTAAAACTCACAATAAAACCAAATGCATAAAAAATAATCCCCAAGAAAAATAGCAAAGACCATTTTTTAAACAGATTATAAATGTTGTACTTGTTCTTTTTTTCATCAGTCATTATTTTGAAACTTTTGCATTGACAACAAAAAGTATCAAGTTTAATTTCCGACTCACAGTTCTGTGCGGGAGTAGCTCAGTTGATAGAGCGACGCCTTGCCAAGGCGTAGGTCGCGGGTTTGAGTCCCGTCTCCCGCTCCAATTTTTTAAAGTTGGTTCGACCTAATTGGCAGTTCCCTAACAATCCTAAGTACCTAACAACACTACGAGAGAGTTGTAGGTCACTTGTCTTTATTTCAAGAAATTTCGTAATTTTTCAGTCATCGCTTGCCAAGTGCTTGCCAGCATCGAGTTTTGAATAGCAGCGACTAGCGTGTGCTTGCGCTCAGTAGCAAGCGCACTCGCAAATATACAAAACTCTTAATCTTTTTCAGCAAGCAGTTGCTTGCATTTCAAAAACAATCCCACAGAAAAATCAAATCATCTCCTCATGCTCGTAAGGTTTATTCCTTCGAGCTTGAGCTATTTGTCAGGAGTTAATTATGGAAATGTCTATAACCGAAAATAAATCATCCCAAGCCTATATCTCCGAGTTCGCAGTCATCATTAAAAAAATGCGCTTACTCAGAAAACTAAGGCGAAAACAGGCCGCTCATTTTTTACCTTTCGATCACAAAAATATCGAACGACTTGAAAATGGTCGCGGCAACATCAGCATTGAACAATTCAAACTTTTTCAAGATGTCTATGGTTTCACTGATGCAGACGTAGAATGCATCCGATCTGGAAAATACAAGGCCATTGAAAAGATCATCGAGCCCAAAGAAAAGATCACCACTAAGAACAGAAAAGATCGTCGTTTCTGCCATCGCAAAATCACTAGGGAGTGCAAAGTTCTGAAGGAACTTAGAATTCAGAAAGGACTAGATCAGTACTCTGCAAGTAAGGACTGCAAGTTCGGTAGAAACACCATAGGGTTTATTGAAAATGGACGAGTCACTTTAACAGAGAAAAAGATTCGTCACATTGTTGAAACCTATGGCTTCACAATGGAGTTGTACCACCAACTTTTAAAGCAGCCCCTTCTTCGCCATGAAGTCGTTGAACAATGTCAGGAGATACTCGAAAGACTCGACGAGAATAAATTACGAGTCATCTTTCCCATGCTTCAGAGCATGGCCAACAGTTAATCAACCTCAAAACATTAGGAGAATCACATGAACAGTTTAATCAAAATCGCAGTCATCTTAGCTTTTGGAGCAGTTGCCAGTGGAAACTTACCAACGATCCTTAATCAAGTTCGCAAGGCACAGCTACAACTTATTATGGAATCGAAAGCATCCAATTGGCCAAAGGCCATGAGAATGCCTAGTCGATAAAAGAAAAGTATTAAGAGTTTTTAATCTCAGACGAGGTCTCCTTTATTGTTTCGTAATTGACGTTTGAGCCTGTCGAATCCCTCTTGTGCTCCTCCGCAGACTTCGCGCCAGCTACTCAATGCTTGCGCTCCTTTGGAGCGACGTAGCTGTCACTCGTTTCTGCCCCACAGGGGTCGGATCACGGTCTTCTCGGTCTCTGCACTTTTTCTCCCGTTGGGCCTCTCAGCTTTTGGTGAAGAGGCCCCAAACGGGGAAAACAAAACCGAAAGAAGGAGACTTATTATGAAATCTGAAATTCAACAAAAACTCGAAACATTAGCTTTCAATCGTACTACGCCATTTTGCTATGGATGCTATGTTCAGGCTCCAAAGGGAATCTGTCCTGAGTGCTATAGCGACGATCTCATGAGACATCTTGATGGCGTTGGTGTCGAATGGGGTTTATGGTGAGTTCGTCATAATCCGTATTATGCCGAGTCCAAGATTATGCTGAATCGAAATTAAAATCCCTCCGAATAGTCCTTATGCAATTCCGCATAATAAGCCTGTCAACCCCCTAATTATGGGCAATTTTAATTCGAACATTTGTGTTAAAATTTGATTTAAATTCTTCATATTAAAGTCTCACTTCCACTTCAG
>JABWCN010000047.1 GCA_013359135.1 Pseudobdellovibrionaceae bacterium
CAAGAAAAGATGGGTACCAATGCAAATATTAAATTATCATTTTTAGGAGTGACTGTTGAAAACTAGATTTTAAAATCCCAACACATTTGGAACGGTATCAAAAAATAATAGTAAACCATTGTTTACCCCCAAATGAAAACATAAAACCCCCGTTTGGCGGCAGACATAGCATATTTTTTTATTATAAAAAAAAAGAAATTTTGGAAATGTATTTTTTTTTGAACTGTTTAAAAGTTAGTCTATTTGTAGCTTATCTTGAAGTCTCATAGTGGAATACAAGGTTTTGAAATAAGTCTTAAAGGATTATCGCCGAACTCAGTTTGTTTTTTTTTGATACTATCATATCACTTTTAAAAATCAAAAATTAAAGAAACGCGACTTTAGTCCGATGAGTTAAGGTATGGGAACCGGTACGTTGTCTAGTTTTTTTAAATTATTCTTTGTTATTGTAATCAGTACATTTGTTTTATCATGTTCCAAAGTAAATGTGGATTTATCTAATAGCATCTATGAAAATTTGAAGATTAAAGTGACATCACAGTCAAACAATAACAGTGATACTTCTATTTATCGTGGACAAAATTATAGTCTTCAATTTGAAAAACAAGATAAACATATAAAACCTATCTTGATTACTCCAATTATAGATTATGATCATACTAAATTTAATATCAGTGATGTCATAGAAAGCATTCCAGATAAAATAGTATTAAATCCAGACGAAAGTGGTTTTAAAGTTAATATTAGGATAAAAAGTACTTTACCCGCTAAGGAGAGTTTTAGCTTTAGTGTGAGTTTTCTATCTGCCGATAACTCGCTTGCATTTGATCTAGATAAGTATCAGTTTACGGTCAATAACTCTATAGAAAAACCAGTTCCTATAAGTATTCTAACCCCTTCACAGGGAAGCTATGTTAATTCAATTAATCAGAATGTCTTTTTAATTTCAGGAAATTGTCAAAGTGTTAATGAAATTCAATTAACTTCATCAAGTCCTTATTCAGGTATATTTATACCACTTTCTACGGTTTGTTCTGGTGGAACATTTTCTTTTACAAATTTAGATCTGAGCTTATTTCTTGATGGCAATCTTGAATTTAACTTAATTCAAAAGAATCAACTTAACGAAGAATCAGAGAAAATTTCTTTGGAATTAGTGAAAGATACATTAGCTCCAAATTTAACAATTACTAACCCATTAAATGGAGATGTTATAAGTTCAAATATACTTGTAGTTTATGGTAACTGTAGTGAAGTTAATCAACTTGTTTCTTTATCTGGTCCTGCAGTAAACCCTAATTTTGCTACTTGTGATAATAATGGAGATTGGACAGGAAGTGTTGACATATCTTCTTTGTTAGATGGAGTCCTGACTTTCAGGTTGACTCTAAAGGATGTAGCTGGAAATGAAAATCTCAAAGTACTTACAGTTAATAAACTGACAACAGCACCAACAGCGAGTTTATCATCTAAACCTGAGTCATATTCGAAAAACCGTACACTTGCCATACAAGTACAAGGAGCAAATGTTGATAAGTATAAATATAAATTGGGGTTGAATGGTTCATTATCTTCTTGCTCCTCTGCTGCCGATTATTCTGGATGGATTTCAGTTTCCTCTTTGATAACAGATACACTTGTAAGTGATGCTGAATATAGAATTTGTGTCCTAGGACAAAATTCTGTTGCAGGTTTGTCTCAAGAGTTACTCACTCCAACAAGCTATACTTGGATTTTAGATACACAGCCGCCAAGTATATCATTAACTTTAGTTGGTGGAAGCAATGTTAATATAAGCAATAAATCAGCTTTTCCAGTTTCAATAGATTGTTCTGAAGTTGGTCAAAATATTGAAATTCTTATTGGGAGTGTTACCTTAACTACAGTAAATTGTGCATTTACTACGAACACTTTTAATTTAAATATGTCAAGTACACCTGAAAGTGACTATCAGTTGTCAGCTAAAATTGTTGACTTAGCAGGAAACTCAATGACCTCACCAACAGTTAATATTAAGGTAGATATCACATCTCCATCTTTTGGGGGAAGCATTTCTGATGGGGTTGAGTTTTATTCACTAACTAATACTCCATTATTCTCATGGGCGCCAGCAACGGACAGTTCCGGTATATCAAGTTATGCATTAGCAATTGGTTCTACTCCAGGTGGATCTGATATTTTGAATTTTACGGATATAGGTAATATTTTACTCAAGTTTTACGTTTTTTCAATTCCTGTTGTAAACGGTCAAACTTACTATCCAAGTATTAAAGCTAGAGATCAAGCTGGGAATTGGAGTCTTGCAATTCATGGAGATGGCTGGCTAGCAAAGCAAAGCTCTTGGCAAGAAAAACTGTACTTTAAACCTTTAGTTACCAAAGTATCATTGAAATATGGACAAGCAATAGCTCTATCCGCGGATACCATGGTTGTTGGAGTTCCTAATGAAAGTAGTGATGATAATCAAATTCACAATGGAGCTTTTGCGTCTAGTGATGATAATCTATCTTTATCTGGTGCTGTTTATGTTTACAAAAAAGGCACTACAGCTTGGACTCAGGAAGCATTTATAAAACCAGCCTTTGCAAAAACTAATTTAATGTTTGGCAGCAGTGTCGCAATTGATGGGGATTGGCTGGTAGTTGGAGCGGTTGGAGATTCTAGTGATCAAAACAATATTGTTTATGATCCAGTGGGTGTTATTGGAAATGCTAATAGTATATCATCAGGTGCTGTTTATATCTATAAAAGAACTGGAACTTCTTGGGCATTTTATAGTTATATTAAGCCAAAAAATAATCATGCTTATATGAATTTTGGGTCAAGTGTCGCCATTTCTGGTGATACCATCGTTGTGGGCAGTATTTATGAGAAAAGTGCTGAGGGGTTAGTGTTAAATGGTACGGCAGTATCAAACGATGTGAGTTTATTAGAGGCTGGAGCTGTCTATGTTTATAAGTTATCAGGGGCAGTTTGGAATCAAAGTGCTTATATTAAACCTCCGTATCCGACTAGTAATGGAAACTTTGGAAATAGTGTAGCAATCTATGGTGATACGATTGTTGTTGGCTCAACTGGTGAATCAAGTTCGCAAAATCAAGTTTATAATGGTTCCTCTCCTGACTCGTCGTATGAAAATAGTTCTATGGGGTTAAAGTCGGGAGCTGCCTTTGTCTATAGAACAAACGGTACAAGTTGGGGGTTGGAAGCGGTACTAAAGGCTTCTAATTCAGATCAAAATGATAATTTTGGAGTTTCTGTTTCGTTATATAAAAATACAATTGTTGTTGGAAGTCACCTTGAGGATAGTAACCAGAGTTCAATTACTAGTTTAGCAAGTACTAACAATAGTAAAAGTAATTCTGGAGCAGCCTATGTTTTCAAAAGATCTGGAAGTGCATGGACTCAGGAGGCATATTTAAAAGCTAGTAACTCATTTGTAGATAATTATTTTGGATCAGTAGTTAAAGTTTACGAAAATACTATTGCAGTTTCTGCTGTTGGTGAGAAAAGTAATCAAGTGACAATAATAAATGGAGAAAATAGCAGTACTGATACAACTTTGATGAATTCAGGAGCCGTATATGTATATTACTTTGATAATCAAAGCTGGCATCAGCAGGCTTATATAAAAACAAGTAACAACAACTCAGAAGATGTTTTTGGATTTTCAATGGATTTATTTAATAATTTGCTTGTTGGCGCATCAATAAAAGAAGATAGTAGCTTGACCGGAATTACTACTAGTCCTGGTGCTGACAATTCAAAAGCTGATTCTGGAGCTGTTTATCTTTTTAGTAGGTAGTACCAAAAATAATAATAATATTATCAGTTTTTTCTAGTTAAATTTGAAACTTGAAAATAAAGAACGAGGGTTAATATCGATAGAGTTTTCTTGATTTATTGAATCTAAGCTAAACTCAAAATTTCTATCATTTAATATAGATCTTAAAAAAACGATAGAATCATAGATGGGTGATATTCTATTTTTTCCAGCAAATATAGTCTGTTGTTTTTGCTGTGAAGAAGATGTTGTTAGTTGCAGATAGAGTCTATTTTCTTGCTCTTCTGGACTTATCAGAGAAGGAATAAACTGACTAATAAGATATCTATTAAAAAGTTTATGAGCAAGAAGACGGTCAATCGCTTCAAAGCGTTGCTTTGGAGTATTATCTTCATTAACAAAAGTACTTAAATCATTAGTTATCTCGTGTAAAAAATTATAATAATCTAAGTAAACTGGTGAATCATTATCACTTCTAGGTAAGTCCATATAATTTTTTTCAGGGTGGTTTTCAACGAATTCATAAATTTTATAATATAAAGTTGACTTTGGAATTTGAGCTACAGATTTAATAGCATCATTACTTAAACCATATTTGAAAGAGCAAAAGATATTAGTCTGGTTTTTCTGAGGAATTAGATTAATTAAGTTCTGCTTGCTGCTAATTCCAGAAGGAATCGACTGAAAAACAGTATGATAAAATTGCTTATATTCTGAGTCGTTTAGTTCTTTATCTCTATATTGAATTTTCGAAATAATGTGATTGAGGGCCAAAGTATTTTTGTTTTGGTCAGCAGTGAATAGAGCATCAAAGTCAGAAATAAATTCTGATTCTGAACGGCCGAATAAAGTACTTGTATAGTCTCTGTTAAAGTGATTCAAAAGAATGTAGTGATCATAGGAGTTCTCTGCATTAACTTGAGAAATAAATATTTTTGAACTCCCAACAGCTTTACTTGCTTTAAAAAGGTGACTAATTTTTGGACCAAGATCGAACGAGAATATATTTGCTAACATTTTTCCTTGGAAAAGCTGATGAACTCGTCTTTGATTGGGATTGAGCAAGAGATCATTTTTAACAATATTAGCTGCTAACTGTGAATTTTCGTTCAGCTTTTCAAAAAATTCATTTTCGCTATTGGTAGGATTAAAAATTTTTAAAAAATTACCATTTCTTAGATTTGATAATATTTGATTAAAAGCTTGAATTGTTTCTTGCTTATCAGTGGGACTTTGTTGAAATGGCTCAAAGTTAAAATAATAGTCGAAGAGATTTGTGTCGATGGGAAAGTCATTAAATAAATTAAAAGATTTTTGAGCTCGAGCAAAAAGACCAACTTGAGTAAGATCTTTTAACCATCTAGGAGCCCAGGAAAATAAAGATTTACCAAGACTAGCATCAGCATTGGCTGTTATAGAACCTTTACTAAATGACCCAAGAAAACGAAGCCTAACATCCGTGTCAGTGTGTTTATAAAAATCCATTAAGAAAAGTCCACTGTAGTTATACCCAACATTAAGTCCAACTTTTTTGCCTCCAACTTTGTCTAAAATTCCTTTTTCAATACCAAAGTTTCCCAATATTTCGGCACGGATGCCTTCATGATTTTTAATTTTTTTTGATATATCTTGAGCTGTTTTGGGAAAGTCATCAATCCAGTATGGAAGATCATTAAATATAGCGTCAACTTTTGAGTCATATTCTCTATAAAAACTGATACGCATTTCAAAGCCTGCGGTAATAATATTCGACCCTTTAAAGCTGACAATATACATATCTTTACGTAGTTGCTTATTTCCTCGAAAAGCTGGCTGAACAGTGAGTTGATAATACATATTAACTGATAAATTTAGGTCTGCAAAACTTAATGGTATTTCTCCTACATCATTACTAAGTATAGAAATTTTATTATCTCTTAGACCAAGAATAGTTGAGAATTTATAACGATCTAACTCTTTGCTAAATTTTGATTGAGCCTTAGCTTTAAGTTCTGGGGCCAGAGTAGACCACTGTTGTATTAAATTTTCTTTAAATTTGTTGTTTATGTCTTTAAAATTTTGATCTGCTACTAAGCTGTCAAAAGAAGCGACAGTTGTATGGTCCTGTTTGGAGGCCAAAATTTGCTCTTCTTCCGCCATAGATATGGACGCTATTAAAACCAAAAAATAGCTTATTTTTCTAAGTAAAGTATTAGTTGTTACAGATAGCATAATCTCAAATGCTGCGAAAAAGATGCCAAAATAGTTTATTTTTTTATTAAAAGTGTTTAACATGGCTAAATGTTTATATATGAGGAATAGTCAAAATATGAGTAGTGATGTGCTTGATAAGATAGAAAAAGATACTAAAAATAATTTTTATGGAGCCATTCTTATTTTGTCATCTGGTGTGTGCTTTGCTTTTTTAGGAATTTTTGGAAAATTTTTTTTTCAAAAAGGATTTGATGTCGGGTTGATTCTTACTGCTAGGTTTATAACTGCGTCAATTTTTTTAGCACTAGTTTTTTTAATAAGAATTATTTTTAAAAAAGTTAATTACTTTCATATTGATAGAAAACATTTTTTTGCAGCAATTTTCTTAGGTGTATTTGGCTATGCATGCTTTTCAACACTTTTATTTATGTCTTTCAAGTATTTAAGTGTATCTTTAGCCGTGATGTTATTATTTACTTTTCCTTTTTTTGTTTTTTTTGGATCTGTATTTTTGGGTCATGAAAAGTTTACGATTAAAAAAGTAATTAGCTTAGGCATGGTAGCCATGGGACTTTTTTTTCTACTGTCTGTAGAGTTAAAAGTTGAAAGCTATCAGGGAGTTTTTTTTGCTGTTTTATCAGCAGCTCTCTATGGATTGTATATCTTGATTTCAGCAAGATATCAAAAAAATATTAACCCTGTTACTTCAAGTTTTTATGTGATTACCGGGGCTGCAGTGGCACTGCTGTTATATAATAGACCTGATTTTGAAAAAATTTGGTCTGCTGATTTTAATATTCAAATAAATTTTTTACTCTTAGGGTTAATTGGAACAGTTTTGCCACTTTCATTGTTTCAGGCAGGCTTACAAAAAATTTCAGGAACCAAAGCGAGTGTTTTAGGTACTGTAGAACCTGTTTTGGCGTCTTTTTATGCCTTTGTTTTATTTGGAGAACCATTAAATTATTTACAGATGTTAGGGGTAGTTATCATTGTTATAGCTGACATATTAATTCTCAAATAAATCAGCCATTTGCCAGTATTTCATTAGCTTACGTTTTTGTAAACCAAAAATAGAAAGTTAAAAAAAATAAACTTTCACTCATTTTTCACAATTTCGTTACAAAATATCGATCAAACTTAAATTGTCCATAGTGATGTGGAATATCTAGGAGGGAACATGCTAGGTAATCAAATTCAACAAGGCAAGAGGTCTTATTTAGGAAAACAGCAAAAAGAGATTATTGAGAATGTAATGTATGAAGCTCTTAAAGATTTTATTCTCAGAGAGCAATTAGACGTTGAGATATTTAAAAACAAAAATGACCAATGGGAGTTTAAAGTTATTATCAATTTAACAAGGGCTATTATTGGTTGTTACAAAGTTGGTCTAGATTTGACGTTGGTAGCACAAGAAGTCAGATTCGAGTTAATTCGAAAATTAAAACATGTGGCGTTAGGCTTAAAAAAAGAAAATTTTCATATGGACGAGACAAGTGAATATGATTTCTATACACAAGTTGTAGATAGTATTACTGAAGTTCCACATAAGTTTAAATCTATAGTGTTGGAAGATGATCCCTCGGCAAAAAAAATTTTAGTGAATGCTTTAAATAGTCTGGGAAGTGATGTTGATTCATTTAGTTTTCCAGAAGATGCTCTGAGGTCTTTAGATATAAGAAGTTATCAGTTATTGATCTTGGACTGGAATTTACCATTTATAAATGGTGGTGATTTTTTGATAGAAGCAGATAAAATAATGATAAATAAAAATCAAATGATAACGTCTATTCCGACAATAGTTTGTTCAAGCGATTTGATTAAGTCAATAGATATTCCCAAGGTTGATTGCTTTGAATTGGTAGACTATTGGAACAAATCAATGTTATTTTCAAGTGTGATTAGTTCTATGGAAAAAGTAATCAGGCAATTTTCTAAAAAAAGTTAGGAGAATTTTATGATTAAGGATCTTATTTTAGTTGTTGAAGATGAGCTATCAACTAGAGTTTTAATAGAAAAAATCTTAGGAAATAAGTATAGAGTTATCAATGCTTCTACGATAAAATCTGCAAAAGAAAAAATTGAGGTTTTCAATCCAGCCTTGATTATTTTAGATCTTTATTTACCTGATGGTGATGGTTTCGAACTAATCCATGAGCTAAAAGTTGATGATAAAAAAATGAATATCCCTATTTTACTTTTAACATTAGAAGATAAGCCAGAGAAAAAAGTTTTAGGTTTTAATCTAGGTATTTATGATTATATGGTTAAACCCTTTTCTCACGTTGAGCTTGAAGCAAGAATAGAAGCTCATCTAAATAGATCTAAACTGATTAATAAGGTAGAGGAACGTCCATTATTTTTTGGCGAATTTGAAGTTAATGATTTAGAAAGAAAAATTTATTTTAAACATCAAGAAATTAAACTAACTCCATTTGAATATAAGATTTTTTGCTATTTTTTAAAAAATAATGGCAAAGTTGTTTCAAGACAAGATTTGGCTAAATTTATTTGGGCTAAATCTTTTTATCAAGGGCGGACTATTGACAGGCATATCAGCTCGCTACGCAGAAAGCTAGGTGTGATGTCAAATTTACTAGAGACAGTGAATCAGTATGGATATCGATTTATAATTACAGAAAGTCATTCTCATAGTAAGGAGGTAAGTATTGTGTGACTCAAAATTAGTACCTTTAGATCAGATGATTCTTTCCTACCCAAGAGTTGAGATTTCTAAGATCGAAGAATTAAAATCTTTCGATCTTAGTGGAAATCTTTTGTCTGAGTTAATTGATATTTTTAAGTCAGAGTTTGAGTTAAATTTACCTCTTATGAAAGAGATGTTGAAAAATGAAGACTTTGAGATGCTCTCAAAAATGTCACATAGATTAAGATCAACAGGTTTTAACTCTGGAGCGAGAAGAGTTAGTGAGATTTTAAAAAAAATTGAAATTGAACTTACAGATAGTGAAACATCAAAGGCTGAAATTAACATTATGATTAACTCGTTAGAATATGAAGTTTTTAAGACAAGAATAGAATTAGAAAGACATATTAAAAGTTAATGAGGTTTTATGCCACATACAATAAAGTTCGATAAACTTAGATTATCTTTTCTGTATATATTAATACCAGTTTCAATAGCCGTAACGATTAGTGTTGGGTCTTTGATCTTATTTATGATAGATCAATTTCATTTAAAAATAGAATCGGGTATTGTTTTTTTAAATCCTGTAGTTGCTTTAGGTTATCTTTTACTTTCGATTGCTATTATTTTTCTTTATTTAAAACCACATACTAGATGGAAAATTATTTCAGGTAGAGTAATTTCTGGTATTGTTTTTCTATTTTCTCTTTTTACACTTATTGAGTTTTTTGGGAATATAGAAACTCATGTTGTATCTACGCTTTATAGTAAACTGCGTGATTCAGGTTCTTTTAACTTTAACGAATTAATGAGTATAGAAACAGGATTTTTATTCTTAGTTTTGGGACTAGCTTATTCTTGTACAAGTTATAAAAGAATTTTAAATAAGTTTTCAGTAACATTAAATGCTGTTGTTTTTTTTATTTCTCTAGTTGCTATTATGGGTTATGTCTTTGGTGTTCCTGCTTTTTACAAATTGCATAGATTACCGGATTTTAATTTTTTTTCAGCGTTGTGTGCGTTTGCCTTATCTATAGCTGGTTTTTTTACAAGGCCTGTAGGTAGTTATTTCATGATTTTAATGAGTAAAGGTGCCGCCGGAGCTTTTGCTAGAAGAGTTTCTGTAGCTTGTTTAATTCTGCCACCACTTTTTGGAAAGTTAGGACTTTACTATTCAACAGAGGGAATACCTAACTCTCAAGCCTATGCTTTAGTGGCAATTTTGTGTTTGCTTGCAATGGTTGGTGTTGTTTGGAAAAGTTCTAAAGAATTGGAACAAATAGACAGAAATCGATTAGGCACTGAAAAAGAAAGATTAAAATCAATAGCCCAAACTGATGCTATTTTGGCTAAGGCTCCTATTGGAATTGCTTTATTTGGAGTGACTGGAGATTTAATAAAAGCAAATCAAATTTTTTACCAGTATATAATAAAAAACACTGAACAAATAAATATAACTAAAATTGATATTTTGAAGCAACATTTACATTGTGTTCAAAACTTTAATGTTGCTCATTTAATTAATTCTGAATTGCCTGGAAAAAGTTTTGAAATTGAAGTTGTTGAAGATAACAAAAGTATTTTTTTGAATTTAAATTTTTTTGTTGTTAAATCTGCTATTGGTGAGTTTTTGGGTTTAGGATGCTCTTTTGTTGAAATTACCCATCTTAAGGAAATTGAAAGCGAACTTAGAAATGCGAGAGACGAAGCAAATAGCTCTAACAAAGCGAAGTCACAATTTCTGGCAAATATGAGTCACGAAATAAGAACTCCTGTTGGGGTGATTATGGGATTTCTAGATATTATTAAAAATAAACAGTCTTCAAATGAAGAACAAAATAATCACATTTCGATCATTGAAAGAAATTGTCGGCAGTTATTAAATATAATTGATGATATTTTAGACTTATCAAAAGTTGAAGCTGGTAAAATAAAAATTCAAAAAGAAGAAGTTAATCCACAAGTTTTGATAGAGGACTTAAGGGCTATTTTAGAATTGAGAACAGTTGAAAAAAACATTGAGTTTGAGGTGAATGTAAGAGGCCCGCTTCCAAGTGCTATCATTTCCGATAATAATCGGATGAGACAAGTGATTTTAAATATTTGTGGAAATGCCATAAAGTTTACAAAAAAAGGAAAAGTAACCCTCGAGTGCTTTACAGATACATCAAAGATCTATTTTAGAGTCACTGACCAAGGGTGTGGAATACCAACTGATCAAGTAGAAAAATTATTCAAGCCATTTGCTCAAGCTGACTCATCTGAAACAAGGGAGTTTGGTGGTAATGGACTAGGTTTAGCATTGTCCCAAAAGCTTGCTAACTCTTTAGGTGGGGACGTTGTCATAGAGAAAACTACTGAAAATATAGGAAGTGTTTTTTTAGTCTATTTTGACATGGGGTTAGAGGAGCTTAAAGAAATTGAAAAAAAGCGTCAACAAAATTACCCATCCAAATCAAAAGAGTTGGATCATGATGTACCTTTAAAAAGTAAGAAAGTTTTAGTAGTGGATGATTCACCCGACAACAGACTATTAATTTCATATCTTCTAAAGAATGAAGAGATTGAAGTTGAAACAGCTTGTGATGGAAGTGAAGGGTATGAACGAGCTTTATCGCAGAATTATGATTTAATTTTATTAGATTTACAGATGCCGGTTATGGGTGGATATGAGGCCGCCCAAAGACTAAGAGAAAGTGGTTACAAAAGTCCAATAGTAGCATTAACAGCTCATGCTATGATTGGAGAAAAAGAAAACTGTCTCAATGCCGGATTCAATGATTATCTGACTAAACCAATAAATAAGGTGAAGCTACTCGATGTTCTAAAATATAATATAGAAAATGCTTCCCTTTGATACTAACCAAACCTTACGCTTCTCATTGAAATGGATCCATTTTGCATACCTTCATAATCGAAATGTATTTGATCCTTTTCATCACTTGCTCCAAGGATATAAAGCAATGGATAATAATGATCAGGTGTGGGTACACTCAGTCTTCCTGCTTCTGATTTTAAATGATTGCGAATCATTTCGTTGAAGTTTCTATCGCTTAGATTTTTTTTGCTCCACTCGTCAAATTCAACAGCCCAATCAAAGGGTTTGGCGTTTTCTTCCCAACTTATTCGTCTTAGATTATGAACAATATTTCCACTACCCATAATTAGGATACCTTGATCTCGTAAAGAATTTAACTTTCTGCCCAGTTCAAAATGAAATTCTGCTGGTTTAGTCATGTCAAGACTTAGCTGGACAATTGGTACATCAGCTTTTGGATACACATGCTTCAAAACGGCCCAAGTTCCATGATCTAACCCCCAGTCATTTTCATCAAGGAATATATTTGGATCTGTAATTTGCTGATTAATTTTCTCTGCTAGTTCTGGATTTCCAGGAGCTGGATAATTAACATCAAAAAGCTCTTGTGGAAAACCATAGAAATCATGGATTGTTTTTGGATTCTTCATATGAGTTACCCAAGTACCCTTGGTCATCCAATGAGCAGAAATCATTAGTATTGCCTTTGGCTTAGGTAATATTTTTCCTACATGATTAAGCGACTGAGTGTACGAATTATTTTCAATGGCATTCATGGGGGAGCCATGACCGATAAAAATGATCGGCATTTTTCCATTTTCTGTCTCTGATTTTTTTTTGTTCACAGTAAACCTCCTATTAATTAGTGCGGTTAACGTCGCAGCAGTCAAAGCTGATAGTGTTATTAAAGCCGTGCGACGGTTCATAATAGTTTACTTTCTTGTTAAGTGTTTTAGCTGGTGAATAATCTATCGAAAAAGATCAATCACTTCTATCATAATGTAGTGACAACTAGCTTTAGTTTATAACCATGATTGTTTAAAGTCATGGGCGTATTGGGCTAGATTTTTTGGCTCTCGGCCTAAAATGAATTTAACATTTTCATTTACAGAAGCATTGTAGCCTTCTTTTAAAAAACTTAAAATCATTAGTAAGAAATCACTATAGTCAGCTGGTAATCCAGCTGCCAATAAACCAGATCTTAAAACATCAGGTTCAATTTCTTGATAGGAAATATTTTTATTTGTTACCTGTGAAATAGCTTTAGCTACTTGTTCATGGTCAACGGCTTCTGGGCCTGTTAAATCAAATGCTCTGTTATTCAGATTGTCAGAAGTTAACAATGTACTTGCGACCGCAGCAATATCTCTGGCATCAATAAAACTCACTTTAGCTTTACCTGCTGGAAGTAAAATTTTTCTTTGTTCTTTTATCCCTTGAATCCAAAAAGTATTGAAGTTTTGTAAAAACCAATTTGGTCTGATAATATTATAATTAATTCCTGATTTTTCAAGTTCCAGTTCGGCTCGTCGGAAAGGAGATGTTTCAACAGCATTTGCACCCATGGCAGTCATGAGTACTACTTTTTTCAGTCCCTTTCTTTTTGCTTCTTGTATCAGAGGTGATAATAGTCTGTATTGATCTGCATAGCCAGGAGGTGAAAGAAAGAAAGCTCTGTCTACACCGTCAAGGGCAGCTTTGATTCCTTCTCCAGTTGCTAAGTTGATATGTACCGTGTCTTTGTCATTTGCATTGACTGATTTACTGGTAGTTACTCTGACTTGGTATCCTTGTAGTTTCAGTGCTTTTGTGATTTCTGAACCAACGGTTCCAGACGCTCCAACTATTAGTATCAAATCTTTTTTCATTTTATTTCCTTTTTTTGTTTATTGTTAACACCAATTTTTCTTAATTATTTTTAAAAAACTTTTATAGTTTTAATAACAGTCATTGTTTTAATACTGGTTGTATAAACTTTTTAATTTCTGCAATGAGTGATTCTGGAATCCCATGTCCATAGGGGAATTCTAGATAGATTAAATTATCAGTTACCTTTTCTAGTATATTTCTGCTTAACTTTGCATGATGTAAAGGAAGCTTTTCATCCTTAGTTCCATGAGCTAACAAAATAGAACGATGAGTTTTAGTTTTGTGAACGATCGACTCTAAAGTTGCAAATTCCGGTAAAGTTCTTCCAGAGATAGCAATATAACCTCCAAGCTCTAAGTGTTCACTTAGAGCTAAACCAACAGTCATGATAGCCCCTTGGCTAAAACCTAAAATATACATATCATTTCTAGAGATCGAATTTTTTTGTGCTAGATCATTGAGTTCATTTTCGAGTAACATAAGACTTTCCAATGCTTCGACGCCATTATGAATCGGTCCTTTTTCTGTGAACCGAACTTGAAACCAAGCAAATGAGTTTGAAGTTATATTCAGTGGAGCTCGCAAGCTTACTATACTTTCTTGAGGAAATATTTTTTCACCAAGATCTATTAAGTCATTTTCGTTGGAACCGACACCATGAAGTAGAACTAAGGTTTTTTTTGAATAAGATAGTAATGAGCAAACTCCAGTTAGATATTTCCCGGAATAAGTTTTCCAAGTTCTCATTTCAGATCTTAAGTTTGATGTGGAATCTTTTGTTGTCATAAAATTTCTCCAAAAAAACGTCAATAATACTAAGGGTAGCAATATCAAAGTACTTATTTGAATTTTTCTAAATGTATTTTCTTTTAATAGTTTCATATTAGTCGATCTCAACTGTTACTAAGTATCGTTCATTTTATTACTGTTGATTAGAGGGATTATTTGAAATATATTGTTTCTATATGGAAACAATAGAAATTGAATTAACTAGAATTTTTATTAAAGTAGTTCAGCATGGTGGTTTCTCCAAAGCCGCCAATTTTTTGCGTATACCAAAGTCTACAGTGAGTAAAGCCATCTCCAGATTAGAAAAAGAAACAGGAACTAAGTTGTTGCTCAGAACTACACGTAGTCAGACCCTAACTCCAGCAGGACGTGTTTTTTATGAGACATGTATTGAACCAATACAAATTCTTGAAGATGCTCAAAAATCCCTCTATGGGCAAGATACAATTGTAGCTGGGAAAATTAAAATCACGGCGCCAGAAGATTTGGGAAATCATGTGATTTCACCAGAGATTGGTAAGATCTGCAGTCAGTATCCAAAATTATTTTTTGAGTTAGATTACAGTAATCAGGTTGTAGATATGATAAAAGAAGGTTTTGATTTAGCTGTAAGAATTGGGAGATTAGAAGAAAATCGATTAAAAGTGAAAGTTTTAGGAAATTTAAGTCTGATACCTGTGGCAACGTTAGAGTATATAGAGAGAACAGAAAAAATTCGTAATCCAAAAGATTTAGAAAAGCACGATTGTTTAAGTGTTTCAGGTACATCTATGAGTCAACACTGGCAGTTAAAAAGAAAAAAAGAAACCATACGAGTACCAGTGAGAGTTAAAGTAGAAAGTAATCAGATGAACAGTTTGTTGGCTATAGCAATGACTGGCGCAGGAGTGGCTTTAGTGCCACAATTTTTGTGTGAAGCTGCTTTAAAGAGCCATCAATTGCAAAGAGTTTTGCCTGAGTGGGTTGGGGTTGGAATGCCAGTTTCTCTTGTATCATCAGTTTCAACAAGTTCATCAGCCAGACTAAAACTCGTCAGTGATCGAATTGCAGCTATTGTAAAAACTGCCTTGCATAGCCAAGAGCAGGAGAGCAGTAAAATTTAAAAGATTTAATCATCTTATTGTTATAATCTTAACTCTTTTGGAATTTCAAAAAGTCCAAATGAGTTCCTATTTAGAACAATAATTTTTATGACATCTCTGGCGAAAAAAGGTCTTCTTAAATGTGGATATAAATTATTTGGATCTTTACCTTCGTAGACTAGAGCTTCTCCTAGAATAGATCGATGAGAAATAAATAAAGCATAACTATTGTCTGTAAAGTATTTATTGATTACATATGGTAATTGTCTTGGTTTTGCACAATGAATAAAACCTTCTTTGTAAAGACTTTCAGTTGTAAAAAACCCTCTTTTGTAGAAACAACTCAATTGAGTTGTTGGGATATCACAAACAACTATATTGTCGTGGTTGTAAATTTCTCCTTGAATTGAAATTTGGTGATTTGCAAGAACTTGAAAATAACTTAATAATATAGAAAATATATATTTCATAGGACCTCTTTCTTGGATTTAGTATATAGACAACTTTATAAGTAAATAAAAGTATCTTTTATTTACTTATAAAGTAATAAATTTTAACTAAAAAATTTAAACAAGTTTATTTAAAATATGTTATTTATTCTTGTAAATATCAAATATTGCAGAATCATTTAACAAGATCTACTGTAGCTGTCTTTCATTTTTCTGAAAAAACTAGACCTAATGCAGAGATAAAAAGTTAGTATTTTTTTTCTGAGTTTTACCTAAAAAGAATTTATAAAATGGTCTCATAAGTCTGCGTGGAGATAGAACCTATCCAAATCTAACAATAGTAAGAAATACTGTGATACTGAGTTAACCTGGACTTTTTCACTTATAGATTATTAAATTAGTTATTGATATGTGCTATTGATAGTTTATCTTAATTATATGAGTCTATCATCTTCTAACCTAGATGCTTTTTTAGCAGTCACTCAAACTCTTAATTTTACCAAGGCAGCAGACAAATTAAATATTACTCAATCAGCTTTATCTCAAAGAATTTTGAATTTAGAATCAGAATTAGGAGCTACATTATTTATAAGAGATCGCTCTGGTGTTAAAGTTACGGAATTAGGATTATCATTGATTAGATACTGCCAAATTAAAAATTCTTTAGAGACTGACTTTTTATCTGGATTGATAGCAAACAATCAAAAAGAGTTAGCAGGTATTGTTAGAATTGGTGGATTTTCATCAGTTATGTCATCAATAGTTTTAGAATCACTAGCTCCCATTTTACAGTGTCATCATAAAGTCAAAATTCATATAGTTACCAAAGAACTTGGCGAGCTGATTGATTTATTGAAACGAGGTGAAATCGATTATATGATTTCAGACAATCGGATTAGCAAAGAGGAGCTTGAATGCGTTCCTTTAGGTGTAGAAAAAAATGTTTTAGTCGAATCAAAAAATTATGAAAGCTCTGAGAAATATATCGATCACGATGAAGATGATGAAATGACTATAAACTATTTAAGAAAATTTAAAATTCCAAGTAAATCTATCGAAAGAATATTTCTTGATGATATTCATGGCTTAATTGCTGGAGTAAGGCTTGGGCTTGGTCGTGCTGTATTACCCATTCATTTGTTAGAAGAACTTAAAGATTTAAGAATATTAAATCCAAAACAGACTTTAGATATTCCTGTAAATCTGTATTTTTATCATCAAGCTTTTTATTCAAAACTTCATAGCCAAATAGTAGATGCTCTACTTAAAGGCTTTAAGAAAAAACTCTGATCTAATTAACAACTAAAATGTAAATTATTTTGAAATAAGTAAAACTTACTTTGTCTGGTCCTTTGACGGGATATAGTCTTTTTAAAAAAGTCTTATATGGTCAAAATGGTTTAATGTCATTTATAACTATAATGATATTAACACGTTCTAGTCTAGATTATTAGGGAGTTGAAGAATGCAAAAAACCAGTTTTAAAAAAAGAGAATTACTTGTGCTATTCATTTTTTTTTTGTAACCTCCTTATCAGTTGTACCAAAAATGTAAAAAAAGAATCAACAGATGAATCTATTGTAGAGCCTCCAACTCATGCTTTTTTAGATATCAATGTCTATCTTCAGGCTGCAATATCGGGAACTAATACAGAAATGAGCACTGGGCTTACCGGTGTTATACCCACCAATGATCCTTATGGAGTTGGAGTTACTTGTCCCGATATTAATACAATTCCTGATGTTGTTGATTGGATTAAGGTAGAGTTGTGGAGAGCAGAAATTCCAAAAGAGAAGTTGTACTCATTTTCCGCATTGTTATTAAAAAATGGTAAAATTGTCGATATTGATGGAAAAAGTTTTTTAAAACATGCTCAAGAAGGAAATTATCACATTGTTGTTAAACACCGAAATCACATGGCAATTATGTCTGCGGAAGTATCACTGAAAATTGGATCTACAACTTCGGTAGATTTTACTCAAAATGCCACTGCCGCCATTGGAGGAAACTCACCTCTCTATCACTTAACAAACGGATTCTATGGAATGCACTATGGAGAGTTCAATCATGACTGTGATATAAGTAACACTGACGGACAGGAGGCTTGGGATGCCATCACAAGTCATGGTTTTACTCCAGGCTATTTTAACGATGACTTTAATATGGATAAGGTCGTCAACGTCAACGATACCTATGTTTACAGTTCAAATGATCCAGACTATAAAGCTAGTTTATATGGCTGGCCAGCTGGATCCTGTACACCTTATAAATAAGACTGAAACAGATCCAGTGACCAACTGACAAATAGCTATAAGTGATGACGTTGAATTCTTTGTGCTGTTGGTATCGAAATTCCTGAAAAAACCACGACGACAGCTCCTGCGATAACTGAATTCATAAGAAGATTTTTATCTATTGAAAAGCCAAGCGCCCAAGGTGAAAGCATCATCCAAACTCCTAAAATCAAATTCACCCATTCCTCCCAGGGTTTTAAATCTTGCAAGGCAAGACCTGCAGAAATAGCTATAACAAGCCCTACAATCCAAAAATTCCAATTGGCAATAGAGGCAAGCTCTGGAGTTAAACTATTCATTACAAACCAAGGTGTCACAAAAAACCAAACCCCAATAATTAAATTCGTCCAATTCTCCCATGTAGCTTTGTTCATAAAATTTCTCCTGCTAAAGATTACGATTCACAGATTTAAACTTGCATCACTGATGCCATTATGTACGCAAGGCTGGAAGTGCTGAGATTGCTTAAGGGAAAAAATGTCTCATTTTTTGTGGTATATATCCTCATTAAAGTGATAGTGAAATAATTGAAAAAAACTAGTTTGTATAAAATATAGCTAAAGGAATGAATTCAGACTACAAATCTTCTAGAAGATTTTTTATTTGCTCGACAAAATAGGGCTCACAAAGAGATTTCGATAAGTTTACTTTGATCTCTCGAGTTTGTTTTCGTTCTTTTGTTGTTTGACTTTTTCGAGGGGACTTTTTTTCTCCCTTGATAATACTTTCTGAGCTTACAAAGCAGGGTTCCCATTTCTCACTTAGGTGATTTCCTGAGAAAATTTCGTAGACCTTTGAAACGTAAAGTAATTCAGTCGATGATTCTATTATGAAGCGGCCTTTAACTTGTTGTTGATGCTTTAGCAAAATAGTAGTATGATATTTGACAGATTTTTTCGTCACAATCGGAGTCATGCTAAATCTTTGTGGTATGTCCATTTGATTTGTGACTTCCAAATAAAGAGCTTCATCATTTCGTAAGAAAATCTGAGTGAGCTCGATATTAGTAATTGATTTATCACCAATAGGTTTTGTTGAGTCTAAGAACAAGGGGTTAATTGTACTCAAGCCCACATTTCCATAGCCAAATTAGCTAAAGCAAGTCCTGCTGGATTTTTTGGAGAAAACTTTCTCATAGGTAAATGTTTGTGATGAGCCTCTTCGACGACGATCGAGTCTGGAATATAGTTGTTAAAAACAGGGATACTGTAGTTAGACCGTAGATCTTGAATTACCTGTTCAACAATACGTCGATTCCTATACTTTGAAATTATAATTCCGCGTACGTTTATTTTATGTCCTAGTCCTGTGTGAATATTTTTGAGTGTCTCTAGTATGAGTTCTATGCCTTTCAAAGAAAAATATTCAGGACAAACCGGAATAACTATATCTTTAGATGCAATTAATGCATTTACAGTGAGGAGTCCCAAAGAAGGAGAACAATCAATAATAACAATATCGTAGTTGTCTTTAACTTCAGCAAGACCTCTCTTAAGGATACTCTCTCTACCAAATTTTGAAGATAAAATGATTTCAATTCCGCTTAACATGATCTCAGAAGGAATAACATCAATTCCAAAAGATTCAGAGTGTACTACAGCTTCTTTGGCTTCAATTTCAGAGGTTAGAACATCATAGATCGTATTTTCAAATTCATTGTCACCGAAAATGGCTCTTGTCGCAGAAGCTTGAGGGTCTAGGTCTATCAAAAGAATTTTTTTACCTAATTGAGACCACTGTGCTGCTACATTAATGGCTGTTGTTGTTTTGGCAACTCCACCTTTTTGATTGATAAATGATACAATGTTACTCATGTTGATATCCTCTCTGCTAAAATTATTAACACACTCTACCTTAGGCTAGCTTTTTTGTTATTAAAGGAGAAGCGCGAGTGAAAACATTGCAGTCAATTCAGGACTAAGGTCTAGTTGTCGCTGTGTATGAAGATTCCTAAGTTTTTCCTTATCAAAAGTACAGAAATTATACAAAAAAGCAAAATCTATTTAGTAAGAATCAAAATGAGGCGATGTAAGAACAGGCAATAATCATGATCATAAAAAAGTGTTTCATATTAGTTACTTTGATTTCTCTTTGTTTCAGTCCCAACATTTTGGGTTCAGAATATTATTATATTATGAAACCAGGTGAAAGCTTGTCACGATTACTCTATAAAAATGATATCAAGCCTATTTATCACAAGTGGGGATCACTAAGAGCTCTTGAAGAATACAACATTAAAACTATATTTAACTCTGATTATGTTTTAGCAGGACAGAAAGTTTTTTTCCCAACTGTTATTGTCAGATTTCTTAAAAAAAATAACGCTATTTTGATTTCTAAAAATAATGAAATTTTTTTTAAGAATAAAACAGATACAAATTTAAGACTTCCAGCTCATCAAAATTCTGAAGTACAGAATCCATTGCAAGAAAACCCCTTACTTGTTGAAATCACAAAAAGCGATGATTCTTCAGAAAACTCAAATTCAGTAGATGAAAAAAATATATCTACTGAAAATTCTAAAAAAGTAGTTATAAATTTAAATGAAACAAAAAGTTCTCAAGTAGAAAATTTTAAACCTAAACCAGTTATTGCTGAAACTGAAAAAGAACAAAGTAATCTTTCAATTGCTATTGGAAGTGGATATTCACGAATCGACTCCATAATGAACTCTGGAAAAGCGGTTTTACTTTCTAAACCAACCTCAAATATTAAGTTAGATTGGGAACAGCTTTGGAGTAAAGACTTTCATACTTCAATTAGCTGGGGTTATGAATCTATTCCATTTCAGTCAGCTAATGTAGGAAGTATTTATAATAATAGACAAAACCTAACTCATTTTGAGTTAGGTCTGTCTTCTTTGTTTTTTAACAAACTTTGGTTCGGTTTATATTTTGGACAAAAAGAGAATGTCTTCATTACTTCAAATATCCAAAGCACTGCAACTCTTGAAAGCATTGCTAATGGGTATACTAGATTATCTCTAAATTCTGAGTTAATCAGAAGGAAAAAATTAAGTTTTTTTGTAGGTGTTGACGTTTCTAGTTTAGCAGCAAACTCGATGGAGTCATATGATGTTAAATCAGGAACTTCTATTTCTGGGCAACTTACTATTAAACAACAATTCCGAAAATTTAGTTTCTTTATGACTGGTGAGTATCAGACAACTAACCAAAATACATCGATTACATCACAATCTGGTCGCGATATTAAATCATATTTAGGCATTTCAATGCCACTTGGAGGTGGTGTTGATGATTAATTTAAAAAAGTTTTTGGTTTTAATCACAACTCTTAAACTACTAACTTCATGTTCTAATCCTCTTGGTTCAGGAGAATCGCATGTTGATCCAAATTACGGAGGGAATGAAAAAAAACTTCCTGCCCCAACTCAATTTCAGCCTGTAGCAGGAAGTAAATTATCTCAAACCTCTATGACAGGAACAAAAGTCGTTGATGTGACTGTGGGCTCTACGACTGGAACTTTGAAATTAAAGACCACAAAAAATAGAACAACGTATTTAAGTGTACAAGGACAAATTTTATCCAATTAATTAGGTATTATAAATTTAAAACACTGAGGAAATTTAAGGAAGTATGAACCAGATCTCGAAAAAACTTAATCTTATTAAAAAAGATATTCTTTTAAGGAAGTACTTAAAAAAATTTTTGATTTTGATAGTGTTTTGTTATCTGGATGCTTTGGGGGGACAGAGTTTTACTGTTCAAGGGCGAATATTAAATACCGATGGCACCCCAGTCAATGGGAGCTCAGTTCAATTCAAGGTGCAAATACGTAGTCCTGGATCAGAAAATTGCCTGCTTTATGAGGAAACTCAAAGTCTGGATCTGTCTCAAACGCAAGGTTCTTTTGCTTTAACTATAGGACAAGGTAGTCGTGCGAGTACAAGTGTTGACGGCGGGAATGCTTTAAATAGTATTTTTTCAAACTCAAAAGTCATTTCTTTATCTTCAGCCAGTGGGGCTTGTTCTGGTACAACTACTTATACCCCAGCTAAAAGTGATATTCGCAATCTGATTTTAACATATAATGATGGTTCTGGTTGGGACAGTATTCCAACAATTCCTCTTTCTTGGGTGCCACAGGCTATGTATGCACAAGATAGTGAAAAGCTTGGTGGTGTTAGTAGCTCACAGTTTTTAAGTGTTGCCAGTGGAACTACGCCAACAACTTTGTCTGCTGCAGATTACACCAATCTTATGACCTTACTTGCTGGGACTAACACGAACTATATAGCTAAAACTTCCTTACCAACTTGCCCCAGTAGTGAGTATTTAACAACAGACCCTTCTGGTAACTTAGTTTGTGCCGGTATTAGTGGCGCTTCTGGTGGAACGGTAATCGGTGTCAGTTCGGCAAATGCTTATTTAAGTGTTAGCGCCTCAAGCACCACCCCTGTTGTTACCCTAAACGTTGGAACCACCGCAAACACGGTGGCTGCTGGTAATGACACACGCCTTGTTGGAGCTTTGCAGTCAGGGTCGAGTGCTGGTGGGGATTTAACAGGAACCTATCCCAATCCTACTTTGGCAGCCAATGCTGTCACCACAGCCAAGATCAATGATCAAGCTGTTACGGCTGCAAAAATCGCAAATACAACTATTACTGATGCACAAGTATCAACAACAGCAGCAATCAGTGATACAAAACTTGCAACTATTTCCACAGCAGGCAAGGTGTCAGGTAGCGCCCTCACAAGTGGGACCATCGGTGGCAGCACGGCCATCAATACTTCGGGCAACATCACTAGTTCTGGAACCATACAAGGGTCTACAGTTTCTGCAACACATGCAACAGCAAGAGATTTGCAGTTATATGATTCCGGTTCAAACAAAGTGACCCTGCAAAGCCCAACAACTTTAGCAGCAAATTATAGCATGACTTTGCCAGCATCACTTCCAGGAGCTAGTGGTTATGTTTTATCATCTGATATATCAGGAGTGCTCACGTGGATTGCTCCGAGTACGGGATCAGTGACAAGTGTATCAGCAACAGCACCAATCAGCTCAACAGGTGGAGTGACACCAGTTATTTCTATAACTCAAGCAACAACTTCAACGAATGGATATTTGTCCTCAACGGATTGGAACACTTTTAACAACAAACAAACGAACACTTTGACTACAGGAAAAATGTGGATCGGCAATGGTTCAAGTGCTGCTACGGAATTTAGTCCCAGTGGGGATGTCAGTATGAATTCCAGTGGAAGTTTTTCTGTTAACAGCATCAAAGGCACAGCCGTTTCTTCAACCACTCCTTCTATTGCTGGCCAAGTTTTAAGGTACGATGGAACGTCCTCTTGGGCGCCTGGTTTTTTAAGTTTAGCTGATATTAGATCTACGGTGACCCCTGGAAATACCATGTTCCCTGCGACAGCTTGCAGTTCAAGTCAAACTCTGACTTGGTCATCACTTACCGACACTATGACCTGCGCTAATATTACTGTGGATGCCAGTGCCCTTAGCACAGGAACCATCAATGCTGCAAGACTGCCTGCAAGCGTTGCTCTTAATGGAGGCAATGCTTTTGGAAGTAATAGTTCCATTGGTAACACAGATAATTACAACTTAAATTTTCTAACGAACAACACAACGCGAATGACTATTGATAGTAGTGGAAATGTTGGGGTTGGTACGACAGCTCCGAGTGCAAAATTTTCAGTTGTCGGTAATTCAACGATAGGTGGGAATGTTGCTCCTGGTTCAAATACATCATTGTTAGTCACTGATAATGCAGCTTTAGCTGCATCTGAAAATTTAGCATTGATTCGAGCCTATAATAATACACCCAATGCAAATGCTAATTTGCTTTTAGTTGGAACCTCTGGTGGCACGGGAAGTGGTTGGGAGAGATTTGTTGTAAAGTCTTCTGGAAGTGTAGGTATAGGTACGACTTCTCCAAATTCGAAATTGGAGATATCATCACTTTTAGATCCAATGAGTTCTATTGGAACAATTACAAATTATAATTTCATTTTGAAAAATAATTCAGATACGAATGGTTCAAGTACTGGAATTGCTTTTGGTGTTTCTAGTGGTAATACAATCGGTGCCTCAATCTATCATATAAGACAAGGGGCAAATAGTTATGGGGATTTGGCAATTGCGACAAAAAACTCATCGGGAACGATGAACGAATCATTAAGAGTTCAAAGTGGTGGAAACGTTGGTATTGGAACCACAGCTCCAGCCTCCAAGCTACATGTGGGTGTGGCACCAACAGCCACGGCTAACTATCCACTTTTTGCCTTAGGCTCTGGGGCTTTTGATGGCAGTACTACAGGGTATTTCGTTGGAAACACTAATGGAACAGTACTTGGTGCCAACACCGCAAGTACTTACACCGGAGATTTATTAAATTTTGAAATCGCTGGAGTTTCTAAATTCAAAGTGGATTACCAAGGCAATATCACATCTAGTGGCACTACCAATTTATCTGGAACAACAACGACATCTGGTAATTTTTCACAAACTGGATCTGCGACTTTTTCCACAGGTACAGGTGCTGTCTCTCTTAATGGTGCGACCACAGTTGCGGCTAATCAAAACTTAACAATTTCTTCAGGGACGGGCACATTTAATCAAACTTATACAGGCACAACAGGAACAGCCTCTACTTTAACGGCTAACTCACTCACAAGTGGAAGTATTTTATCACTCACTTCAAACTCAACAGCAGCGGCTAATGGCAACACTGGATTAAATATCGCTATCAGTGGTGCTAATGCAACGTCAGGAATTACAAGAACAGGAATTTCTTCAAGTGTGACATCAACGGGAACAAGCTCAACAAATGTGGCAGCTAGTTTTTCTGCTAGTGGTGGAACAAATAATTATGGACTGCTAGTTCCCAATGGTAATGTGGGGATTGGAAATACAGCTCCACTAAAACGCTTGCATGTAAATAACAGTGGGTTGTTAATTGATGGTACATCAGCAATTGAAAGCTCGCCTTATTCTGCTAGATTAATCGTAGACTCGGGTGCTTCTACAGGCCATATTCTGGCAGATTTAAAGAATAGTAATGGCAGTCAATTATATGTTTCTGGTAGTAGTGTAGGTATTGGTACAGCTTCTCCAAGTACTAAGCTAGATGTTCAAAGTACTGCTTATATGCAGCAAAGGCTTTGGCAAACAGGTTCATCACAACAATTATGGCTCGGGTCAGTGGCTGACAGTGTGGGGAGTTATATAGGTAATAACGCTTATTACTCTGCCTCATATCAATTTATGCCAAATTATACTCAAGCTTCAGGAGTGAACTTTAGACAAGATGGCTCTACAGAGTTTTGGAATGATTCGGGTTTAACAAGTGGCACATTGTATACTCCAAGCAAAAGGATGGTAATTTTATCAAGTGGCAACGTGGGAATTGGTACGACAAGCCCTACAAATAATTTGCAGGTTGGCACAACGGCAACTTCTGCAACATCATCTCCAGTGACAGCCTCATTAGGTGGTACTTATAGTTCAACAGCTGGCGCAAATCCAAAGTTGAAAATTTGGGATAATGGAAGTTTGTATTATGGAATTGGAGTGTCATCAACTCAAATGGATTTCATAGCAGGTCAAACTGGTGGGAAACATGCTTTCTATGTCAATGCTAACTCAACTCCTTCGGTAACTATAAATTCAAGTGGGTATGTAGGTATTGGCTATACGAATGCAACAAAGCCACTGGATGTGAATGGTGCTGCTCGAATGGGAACTATTAATACTGGATATTCAACAACGGAACGTTTTTATCCCAATGTCATTACCCAAGTTCAGGATACTACAGTCACAGGAGCTTGGATTGTCCATACTCCCATTACAAGAACTTCAAATAATATGTTTAAAATCAGAGTTTTTGGTTATGGCTATGGAAATTCAAAAAATATAGATTTTAGTATTGTAGGCTATGCTTACATGTCAACCAATGGCAGTGTTGATGGCGTTCCTGGTGCCGTTATATCGTATTCTTTAAGTGATTCTGGTAATGACGGGCTAGCAAAATACGTTGGAATAGATGCTAATGGTTATGTCGCTATAGCTTTGGGAAGCACTTCTTTATCAGCTTATTTTTACAGAATTGGTGTTGATGCTTGGATAACTAAATCAACCTCTGATTACAGCTCTGGATGGTCAATAGATCAAAATACCACAGCAGGATTTGGTTGGCTGGATATTCACGGACCTCTGGCGAATGGAACATCAAACTATACATCTTTAGCTCTTGGTAGTTATGCTTCAAGTACAACTCCACCAACGAATGGTCTTATTGTTAGTGGCAATGTTGGTATAGGAGTGAGTAATCCTGGCGCAGCATTAGATGTCGCTTCGAGCATTAGACTTAGTGGTGGTTCTATACCATTTTATTTAAGTGATGGAACTACAGGTTGTTATAATAATAACTTTAGAATCGGAACAACACAATGTTCTGGAGTCATTTCTACGGATAATATGTTATCCATCACATCAGGTGGTGCCGTTGGAATTGGGACTGGGTCTCCGGGAGCTCCCCTTGAAATTTCAAGCACATCTGACGCTATTATGAGATTGAGACAACAAGGTGGTGGTTGGAATTATATTGAATACTATAACGACACAATTAGAACCTTATTTCAAGGGATGCAAACTGATACTTTATATAGCTTAAACGGACAAATGTTTTTAAACACTTCAAATGGAAATATTGGCATTGGAACGCAAAGTCCTTCAGCAACCCTTGATGTCAAGGGGCATATGGGAAACTCTGGAGCTTCTGCCACGATCACATCTTGTGGATCCTCAGCGACAATTTCTGGAAATGACACAAGAGGAACTGTGACACTAGGAACAGGAAGCCCTACCTCATGCACAATAACATTTGCTTCTGCATTTTCAACATCACCAATTTGTGTTGTTTCTCCAAATGGTGGTGACCCGGGGGCAATTAGATGGTGGACAGTCCCCTCAACCACTGCTCTTGTAATTAATTTTTCTTCGACTCCTACGACGAACCAACAATTTGCTTATTATTGTATTCAATAACTATGACAACATTCAAATGTAATTCGAAGAGTTAGTCTCTTATCTCAGAAGTCATTCTTAAATTTCAGACGAATCGGATCTCAGAACAAATATAAGGGTATTATACCAGTGACTAATCTTGGTCCCAGCTTTGCAAATCACAAAGCCCAGTGTGCAGCAAGCAGGTTGCATAAATGGCTTTGGGGGAAAATTGAAATTATTAAACTGGTATTATCTTCACCTTGTTTTTATCATTATAATAGTTGCAGGTAAGGTCCTTGCCGCAAACAATAAAGTTTATGAAAAGTTTTTGCCACCAACAGAAAATCTTCTTCTTAACTTTGTGGTTCAACGTGAAGAAAATCTTAAAAACTTGGTTACTTTCATCAAATCAGAATGCGGTGATAAAATTATCACAAAAAACAGTCAGGGACAGAATGTTGTTACCTATCGACGTAAACTTCGCCTGTGTTATTTGCAAGCTAAACTGAATGCCTATTATAAAATACAAGCTAAAATATTTTTACCTAAACAGGATCTTATTTATTTTCCAGATATTGAATCGATAGCTGACAATACGATGACTCAGCAATCGCGCTGGAATCTATCAAAAATTTTATCACAAAATTATATTATACGTCCGAACCCAAAAGGAATGAAAGCAACAATTGATCTGATAGCAGAACTTCTGACTCAAAAACGAGAATTGATGCAAGAACTTGAGCTGGTAGGAAAAGAGATGAGGCAACTATCTTACGGGAAAAATCTGATGAGCTACTATTTAATTCCGTCTCTTAAAGCTTCTATCAATAACATAACCCCACTTGGAGCCATGCTGGAATTGTTTCAATCCATTCGCTGTGAATTAGAAGATAATTTCTGCCTTTATTTAAAAGCTCGTATTGGAAGCGTTCTGAATGAGATTTCAGTTGTACACGGAGAAAAACTAACCGATTTTGTAAATCGTTTTAACTCATATGCATCATCGGAAGGTACACAAAATGCTAAACGTTTGACAAAACTGTTAGAGTTTAATGTCGCTTATCATAATTCTGAAGTTCAAAATCATGCAAAGTATATTTCTGAAATAAAAACATCGATCGAAAACTTCGTGGCTGACGGTGAGGGTAGCTTTGTCAACGATCGTCTCCAGTCTTTTGCTCAGAATATTCTAGTATTAGCTGAAGTTTCTTACTTTACTCAGCATTTAGTAAATCTAAGTGCCTATGCCAGTGATCTTTCCTTTGCAACAAGAAAACAAGCTGCGAAAGCATTGTTGCCACAAATTAATCAGTCTTTAGAAATATTAGAAACTCAATTCCAGCTGCTTGGATTTGACGAAGAAGTCGGAGGTAGTCGATGAAAACACTTATTTTATTTTTAGCTCTATTAGTTATTTTTGGTTGTGCAAACAACGATGATAAAGCAGTACCTAAGGCTGAACAGCCTGTTAAGGAAAAAACGGATATTTCTGCGAGTGAGGTCAGCTCTATTAAAGAAGTTCAGCTTGTTGGCTTAGCAGAAACGACAGCGGTGCGTGTGGGACTTGAGAATGATTCTGTCGTTATTTCTACTATGACTATCGCAAATGGACAATCTGTGTTTAAGACGGTTTTTTATCCAAAAGTAAATGACTTTAAACAAATCAATTATTCTGATAAAGGTTTATTTGATTTCAAGTTTGATACTAAAATAGCATCCAGCCGAACTGTCGACACTTTATTTTCAAAATTTAAAAAGTTGATGCAAGTATATCATTTAAAAGATGTCTATCGCTGTCGCAGTTCAAAATTTTGGCCTCAGATGGTTGATTACACTCCAGATAAACGTGGACCTGGACTTTTGAGATTGGAACAAGAACTGTACTTTCCCAGTTTAGAAGCCGAAGCCTACTTAGTTTTTGATTTTAACTCAGAGAAACTATTTGATATTGTTTTTAGAAAAACGCCGGATCATTTGGAAGGTGACTATTATACCTCTGGTCTTGGCTCTCAGTTAACGCAGTCACTGGGCACATTCTCGCTGTTTTGCAAAGAAGGATATAAAACATTAAAGCCTAACTATATTGGTGAAGAATTTTTGAAGGACATCGATAAAGACGCTTCCGATTTAGCCGACATTTATATTCAGCGCTATATCCCAAATGCAATGACTTTGGATTTAAATAAAATGGGTCTTGGAAATGAACTTAGAAATCTTTCCCAGATTATGTCTGAGCTAAAAAAACATCGTGCCTTTATATCTGAGTCACATTGGGATTTTTATATCCATAGTATTCAGACAGTGCGTGGATTTCATAATTAATAATTTTAAAAGAGGAAAAAATGAAAACACTAAATATAATTACATTTGCCTTTATGGTATTAACAATGAATCTGGCTCAAGCTGTTGAATTCAGCTTGGACGGAAACTTGAATCATGAAATTCAACTGACATGGAACAAACTGACTAAGTTTCGCCACTCACTTGATTGCTATCCCACAGGGAAAGGCTCTGAACGTGAAGATTTAGGTGGCGAAACTGTTCGTACAGCAGTAAGTTTAGATGCGTTTTCAGAAAAGACAATTAGTATTAGTTCAAATCGTGGTGTTGAGATTGGAAAAGTAAATTATAATCTATCTTTGGCTGCGACGGGTGATTATGAAGACGCTGTGTTTTCTCTGGTAGACTCAATTAATTGGAGTAAGTATGTAAATATTGGTGACTCCGACTGTGTGCTTCGTGAGTACCACTGGAAAGTCAGTTCGCATCGTATCTATGGAAACTACAATATTAATATTAAAGTTCCACAAAATACCTGGGTTATCTCTGTCAGTATTCCTATTCATGAAGGGCAAATTGCTAATTTTAAAAAATCTGTTAAGGGTGATTTGCATTCAGCTCAGATAGACACAAATGAAATGATTTTATGGGTTCGTCCTGGTAGCGTCGTTTCACTTCCTATAAACATAGATGGATACACTGGTGCGGGTCGTTTTGGAGAAATTCGAATTCGAGTTAAAAAATCGATTTTACAAATCAACGGTTATGAAAACGACGGAAATTCACGGCTTTTGAAAATCCGTGACAGTATGGCCAGTAGTCGCAGTACTAATAATGAAAATTTAGCAAAAGAATTTTTGGAGATTGGTCATCAGCTGTTGCAAAACCCAAAGATGTCGTCGTTAACGATTCAGAGTTTCAGTATGGAAAAAAATCGCCAGATTTTGGATTGGTTATTTGGAATGGCCAACGATCCATTTCTTAAATATGGTAAATACTCTCAGCATGTTAAAGCCATGGCGGCAGCAGTCGGATACCAGCTTTCACTTAACCTGCTTAATGATCTTATGGTTTTTTGCAAAGAAATTGATGTCTATCTTCCATTAGCTGGCAAAACGATCCGATCAAATGGCTTAACGGCAGCCTATTTCTGGGTGAACAAGGACATCAAACGATTAGAAAACCTGCGTTTCCCAGAAATTCGTGCCTTTGTTGAAGAAATAGTTCGCTGGGAAAATTCAAATCTTAAATATTCGGATATTGCAAACAACAAGACTGAATTCAAGAAATTAGATGAAGGTTATTTAAAAATTCGACGTTTTTCAGAAATTGGCTTGGATGTATTTGGTGATATCAAGTTTGGTTTGAATAAAACATTAAGTATTTTTGGAAGTGTAGGCTCTAATTTAATTTTAGTGACAAATATTAAAAGCCAACTAGATACCTTGGCAGATCAGCGACGTTCGTTAAATAGAGATTTAACGAAAATGGTAAATGAGTTTACATATATGAATAACGGCTTTATTAAGGCAGCAGATTTGTTAAGCAAGTTAAACGCTTTAGAAGTAAAAACAAAACAGTTAGCAACGGATTTAAAAGAACAAACAAAACTAGTTGCTGTCGATGGTGATACTGGTTCTGCCACAGCTATGATGACATCCATTTTGGCTCATCAAGTGGCCATCTTCAAAAAACCACTGAATTCGAAATTTGCAGAGCCGATTCGTGCTTTGTTTTTTCAAATAGAAGAAGATCAGAAAATTTCAAATCAGTTTAATGTTTGCTTAGGAGAAAATAAATAATGAAAACCATAAATCTAATTAAAATATCAGTCATAGCCACGTTAATTCAAAACTCTTTCCTTCCGATCGCCTATGGAGGCGATGCTATGAGCCAAGCTGAAAAAGTTATCGAAGCTCACCGTCAATTAGCCAGAGAGAAAGCACTAGTGGCTGTGAACGAAGACTTTAACTTTGCTCTTTCTGAAACGTTAAAAGAGATCACTAAACGACCAGACTTGAAAGAGGCAAAGAATAAGCTTTTTGTAAGTCAGGAAGAAATCTTAAATGGTTTGAAAGATTTAATTAATCTTAAGCTATCGGACACCAATAAAGTAAAAGACCAAGCATTTGAAGCATTTGAAAAGTACACATCTTTTGTACAAAAGCGCTATGATATTTCCTATATGCCAGCCGATACACAAGCCGAGATTCGTTCTAGTTTATTTTTGGCCAATCAATCTTTAGCTACGTTTGAACGTAACTGCGCTGGAGGTAAAGGGATCGGAGGATTGAATAATCCTAACTTTAGTTATCTATCGTTGCCACGATCAGAGTATTCATTCAATGTCGGCTATTCCAGCACAAGTGGGGCAGCAGCAGGTGGAACGGGGACATTCACTGGATCTGAAACTGAAAAATCTAGAAATGAAGTCGTGAATATTGGTCTCGGAGCAACATCTGCAGTAGCAAGTATCGCCTATGGTGGATCAACCGGTGCTGCGGTAGCAGCATGTCAGGCTGCGGCTCCGTTTATGATGGCCGGTGGTGCTGTACTAGCATTAGGCGTGATGTATCTGAATCAGATTGAGCGTGTAAAAATGCAAAACGAAATTGTCGAGGCTGAGATGCATGCATTTCATAATTCAGCCGACGATCGTGATGTTGCTCGATATTACATAAGCTCGTGCAAAAACATTTCTCAGGAATCTAAAAAACTAAGAAACATACTTAATACAGCATTAAACTCGCCAGGTGATCTTGCTGCTCTTTACCAAGAGAGTGTTGGTGACTGGGAAAAAGATTTACAAAGTGTTAATCTTCTTTTGAAAAATCAGAGATAAATACTCCCGCAATTTTTTCAATATGCGAATCGGACTACCCGGGATGCCGTTCCTGTCATAACCCGTACCGGCGAAGAAATCAAATATGCAAATCTCCGGGTCACTCGACATGACAAAGGTTGGAATCCACTCTTGGGCATAGTCTTCGAATATCTCTAATTTGGCAACAGTCGTTTCGTCAAAGGGTTTTTCATGTAAATTTTTGCTCATATTGGTAGTCGGATTGAGACCACAAATATATTAAATCAGTGACTTAAAAAACAAAATGTTTTTAAATTACGTCGCCTCCGACCACACTACCCCTTCCCTTAGCCGCGTCTCCAGCACATCCCCTGCTTGTACGGCATCCGCCCTGGTCACCACTTTCCCGTCTTTCAGCGTCAGGCTGAACCCCCGGCGCAGGGCGGCGTCGGGGTGCAGGGCGGCGCAAAGGGCCTCGGCCTGATCGAGCAGGGCGCCGGCGCGGAGCAGGCTTCGCTGCGAGAGTCCCGGCAGGGCATCGGACAGGTGTTGCAGGTGTTGGGCGGCGAGGCGCGTGCGCGCCTGCACGCTCCAGCGCAGGGCGTTTTCCGCTTTGGCCAATTCGAGGGTTTTCCAGTGGACGCGGCGGCTGGCCAGGTCCCGCAGCGTTCCGCCGAGTTGGATAATGGTATTTTCAAAGAACAGATTGTGCTGGAGCAGGAAATCGGCCACCGCGGTAGGCGTTTTCAGCGCCGAATGCGCCACCAGGTCGAGCACGGTTTCGTCTACGTCGTGGCCGATGCCGGTGAACAGGGGCAGGGGCAGCGCCGCGGCCGTTTTGCAGAGGTCGAAGCCGTCGAAAGCCAGCAGGTCGGGACGGGCGCCGCCGCCGCGCAATACCACGGCGCAATCGAAGCGGGTGTGTTGGGCCGCCACCAGCTCGAGCGCCGACCGGATTTCGTTTTCCGCGCTTTTTCCCTGCACGGACGAGGCGAAGAGTTGGCAATCGAAGCGGTAACCATAGGGATTGCCCGCGAGTTGT
>JABWCN010000048.1 GCA_013359135.1 Pseudobdellovibrionaceae bacterium
GGGGCTTTCCATAGGCCTCTTTATCGGTTGTCAGAAAAGTAACACCAATTCTACGGTGGCAGCGCCGATTCTACCGATAAACTCTTTGGTTACTGCGGGAAACTGTGTTCAGTGTAACTTTGCGCAAGTTCAGCTAGTGCAAGCGACTTCTCAGGGAACAAATTCTTTTCCAGTGACTATCAATTGGCAGCTGATTGGCGAGCAAGTTAAAATTCAACAAATCTTAGCCATGGGTTGGAATCCTCAGAAAACATATTCTGGTTTAGTTTATGCTCGAGGAGCTATGACGATTTCTTCATCTCAAGCAAGTTACTACAATGTTAACGGAATTTTAGCTGGACAATGTCAAATCCCTGCCGGTCAGTACACGATCAATCCTTTACAACCTGGTAATATGAGTTATGGATCTTTCGAGTTGCCACAGTTTGAAGCGATTCAAGGAGCCGTCAGAATTATTTTTCAGCTAGGAAATGCAATTATTGAAGACCCAAACGGCGATGGGCAAGTGGATCGTATCGCTGGAATGTTGGTACCAGTGCAAATGATATATAATGGTGCCACAGTGGCATGCGGAGATATTGGAGTGTATATTCAATAATGATCCTTAGCAAAGAATATGACTCGCTAAGACTCATAGTTTGACTTTCCTAAAAAATAAATTTCTAATGAACCCATGGAATTAAATCTGTGGGTTGAGTTTTTTGATGAGTTACAAAATGTCAGAGGTAGATCTCTTAATACGGTAATGGCCTATAGAAGAGATTTGGAATTGTGGATCAAGTTTAAAAAAGAACAGCCAACGGCCCCAGTGTTTGAGTTCTACGAGTTTATGAAAAAAGAGAATCTGTCGCCCCGTTCTCAGGCGCGAGTGATTTCCTCTTTGAGGACGTATTTTCGTTTTTGTGAATCCCGTGGAGTAAAGTCTGATGAACTTAGAGAATTAAAGCCACCAAAGATCAAATTGACTCTCCCAAAATCACTGACTCAAGAAGAATTTCAACGTTTGTTCGATGCCTGTATTGTTACCGATCCAAACAAAACTTCTCGTAATAAGTTAACATTACTTTTACTTTACGGATTAGGTTGCCGGGTTACCGAGTTGATCGGATTAAATATAAACGATTTTAATCCCACGGACCGATGGGTTAAAATTCTTGGTAAGGCTAACAAGGAAAGATTGGTTCCTTTGACAGATACTTTGAATGAAAGTTTAAATTATTATCTTAAAGAAGTCAGACATCATTTGGTAAAGGAAAACACTCCGGCCATTTTAATTAATGACCGTGGTAATCGTCCTTCACGTGTGGATGTTTGGCGTTGGCTTGATAGTTGGTCTCACAAAGCTGGTTTTCCAGAAACTGTGAATCCACATCGTTTTCGTCATGGTTGTGCGACGGCATTACTTGAGGGTGGAGCAGATCTGCGTTCGATCCAGATGTTGCTTGGCCATGCTAGTATTCAAACCACTCAAGTTTATACTAATGTGACAACTAAAAATTTATCTCAGGTAATTGATGAACATCATCCACTTTCACTAGAGACAGCTTATAAAAAAGAACCTGAGATTGGAACTTAAAGATTAGCATTTTGGAAACAGTTCCTTAGGGGAGGTGTAGACTTTCTTCCTCTTGGGGACAGATTCCAAAATGGTTTTTTTACAAATTCGAAATTTGATTTTATTTAAAACTCATAATTGAATACGTTACAGCTAAGTGCTGTAGGTGTTTTGCATTTAGTTTTTCTTGTGAAAGTAATCAGTTTTTCAAAACAAAAAAAAGAGTTTTTGCCGGTTCAAATCGAGGTAAGTCTTATTCCAGGACTTCCACAGATTCATATATTGGGATTACCTGATATTAGTATAAAAGAGAGTGTCTTAAAGATTAAGTCGGCGTTGAAACATCAGGGTTTTGAGTTTCCAAAAGCTAAACAAATTCTGGTGAATCTACAAGGTGGAGATTTTAAAAAAAGATCTTCTGGTTTAGAATTAGCGATGGCCATTGCTATTTTATTAGCTACCAAACAGGTGTCTCCTTTACTTGTTGGTAAAGAACGACTTGAGTCTGTATATATTTATGGTGAGCTTGGGTTAAATGGGAGTGTTTTAACTATCGATGAAGATTCTCTTTTGGGGGTATCTTTGCCTGCAGATGCGATCTTAATTACCGGTGAGTCCAAAGGGAACTTAGGTTTTGATTGGCATATAAAGATCAATTCGCTGAGGGATTTTGTTTTACTAACAACATTAGAGAATCAGTCACGCCATTTTCTTAAGAAGGAAAAAGAAAAAAATGATGATAATTTTCTGAATCAAAGTAACTCTTATCTAAAAGAAATATTTTCTTTGAGAGGCGTACGAGTAGAGTTAGATTCATCTTCATTTTTTGAAAGTCTTTCTTTCAGTAAATCTGAAGCTGAGTTATTAAAATTGATTAGTTTTGGTAGGCACTCGTTATTACTTATGGGGCCAAGGGGATTAGGAAAAACAACCTTGGCTGAAGCTTTGAATTACCTAGCACCTTTTCCCGAATGGTCAGATTATTTACATTACAAAAAATATTTTCCTTTAAAGGAGAAAAAATTTTGGTCGCCTTTTGTGAAACCACATCATTCTGTGAGTCACTTAGGTCTGATAGGAGGCGGTGCAAAATGTGCTCCCGGAGAGATAACAAGGGCCCATCGTGGTATTTTATTTTTGGATGAGTTCTTGGAGCTTAGTACAAAGTGTCAGGAGTCTTTAAGAGAACCTATTATTCAAAAGGAGGTGAACCTAGTGCGTGGTAATGAGTTTCATACATACCCGTGTGATTTTCAACTGATTGCTACTACGAATTTGTGTCCTTGTGGGCAGTGGTTACCTGAAAATAGCAGAGACTGTGATAAGTCTTTTTCCAAGTGTATTAAATATCGTGAGCGTCTTTCAGGGCCAATCGTGGATCGTTTTGACGTTTTTTACTTCTTGAGAAAGGCTCCAAAGGCAGAAAAGACGATTTCCTTGATTCAAATTCGTCGTGAAGTTGAAGCTTTAAGGGACAAGTTTTTTAGTCAGCAAGTAGATTTGAATAAAATTTTATTTCAAATCGAAGACCTTTCTCTGTTAAATCAAATGAGATTCAAAGATGAGATTTCTTCTTTAAGGAGACAAAATGCATCAATACGTGTAGCAAAAACAATTGCTGCAATAAATGGCAGAGATAGAGTTTTAGAGTCGGATTTTGATTTAGCATTGTCGTTTTGCTGGAGTCCTATTATAGAACTCAAAATTTAACACTTTGACTAAAGCGAAAAATAAGATATAGTATTGAAATATTTTCCCAGTAAGGTGGGTTGGCCGAGTAGTTAGGCAGCGCTCTGCAAAAGCGTCTACGGGGGTGCGAATCCCTCACTCACCTCCATTTCGATTTTAAATGGTTATTAACTGAAGATTCAATAGGTTACGCTAGTCTGATTTTCTAAATATAACCAAAAATAACCATTTACAACTTTGTTTGATGTCCCCAGGGTGTCCCTCAGGTATACCGAGGTTGAACTAGGCATGCTAGTTTTTACGCCTTGGTTTCGTCCAATTTTTTTTCAAAAGCGGCCTTATTCTTATTGAGTTGAGCTATGTAAGGCACTACTACATCTTTTTTGAATTTTTCTATTCTATAAGAAAGTAGACCATTTTCTTTTTTGCTTTTTTTATCTAGTTCCTGTTCCAAGCTAACGAGCCACAATCTTTCTTTTTCTATATCTGGATTGTAAGCTTCCGTATTGTAACGTTGTTTTAGGATTCCGCTAAAAATTAATAGAGTATCATCGTATTTCTTAAATAAAATATCGACCAGAGACTCTGAATTTATAAAGCTAAAAACGGGAGCTTTTCTCAATAGAGACGCGTATTCGGTGTCTTCGATAACTAAATTTGTGTAGGTTTTAATGTTACTGTTTATCATCCCTAAAATCGTGTTCGCGCATTCTGGTAATTTACTTATGTTTTTTTTCGACAATTCAAGCGTGAGGTGTTTTTGAACTTCTTTAAGTTTTGGATTTGTTGGATCTAGGAATCCCAATCCTCCATACTGGTTCTCGACAAACGCTTCTCTTTTCTTTGGGGTTACAATTTTTTCAGTTATAACTAATTCCGATATTTTAGATTTTGCCCAGGCGAGAACTTCGTCCTCAGTTTGGGATATCAATCCATTTCTTGCGAAAAACATATACATAGCAACAATATGTTTTATTTCGCCCTCAATTGTTATGCTATTATTTTCGAAACGTTTTTTTACTTCATCAGACAATTCTAAAAACTGCTCATTTGTCAATGAATCATAATCCCATAATTTCTCCCAATCTTTTCTCTCGTCAACTGTGAAATATCGTGAATTTCTCAACGAATTTTTTAAAACTTCATCATCAAAAAAGCCGTCAATTAGGAAACTTTTCCAACAATCAATTGAAGGAGACATCTCTTCGAATTTGAAAAAGCTATATTTACTCTCAAGATCCAAAGAGGCTTCGGAATTATTTCGATTTCTTTCGTATATCTTAAAATAACCAGATTTAATTATCAAATCTATATCGGTTAATGGAAGCGCTCCGGACTGAAATTCAAAGTACAAAATAAGCATCGACCTAAGCGAGCCCATTAGAAATGATTCGTTGTTTCTAATGTTTTCAGGAAGCTGATTTAGAAAATGGGGCCATTCTGCAATTACCCTTTTTAAAATCCTAAGATTTGAATAGCCAGATTCGTTAAAGACTGCGCTTATTAAGTTGGTATTTTTTTTCAAGAAAATACGTTGTTTCGGATCGGCAACTCCTTCAATAAAATTTTGAATGGCTTCATCGAGTTGGCTACTAACTTTAATAGTGCGTCCTACTAACTTTTCTTTAATTAGGAGATAATTGTCTCCATGGCCGTTTTCAATTTTAGTCTGTTGTTTTAGGAGCTCGGCTTCATTAATGACTAGTATTGCTTTATGTTCTCCGTGTTCTACGAAATAATTTATATAACCCAAAATTTGATTGATCGGCAATTGGCAGCGTTCCAAATCGTCAAATACAAATATCCAGTCTTTCGATTTATTAAAAAAAGTAGATAAACCAACATTAGGAACAGACGCGTCGATTTTTAAGTCGTTTGACCCGTTATTGTTTAGATCAAAATTCCCTCCCAGCTTCAATGCAGATTTAAATACTTGTCCCAGCAGAAGAGCTGGCTTACTTCCTAATATTGGATGGGCTGCTTTGAATATTAGGTCATCTATTTCTCCTACTGAAGATATTCCGTATAAAGAAATATATAGATATTTTTCCTCATCAACCTCTCCCCGCACTTCCTCTTTAGCTTTAATATATGATTTGATAAAATGAGTTTTTCCAGATCCCCAAGCTCCATCGATAAGTATTGCAAAATCGTTCTTATTTGCTTTTGATAAATAATAGTTTAAATAATTTATAGCATTTTGATTTACGCTGTTTTTCACGCTCTGAGCAGTCCTTTACTTACGACAGAAATAAGTGGTTTTGTTTGTATGAGAAATACATACGTAGTTAATAGGGAGGGCGAGATTTACCCCTTTTACGACGCTGATTTTTTCGCCTTAATCGTAATTTCAAGACCAATCGCATTCAAAATCTTATTAATATTCTGAAGGGTAGGGTTCCCTTTTTTTGAAGTCATTGCATAAATCGCCTGTCGAGCGATCCCAGTTTCCTCAGCGAGATCAGCAATGCCGTGAGCTTTTACTACATCACCTAGAGCTTGATTTAAAAAATCAGAATCATTTTCTTCGATAGCCGAAACTATATACTCAGCTGCAAATTTTGGATCTAAAAGTTTATTAGATAGATATTTTTTAAACTCCGCGCCTTTAGCCATTTTACTTCTCCTTTTTATGAGATACCCAGAATTTTTGAGCTTTCTCGATATCTTTTGATTGGGTTGACTTGTCTCCTCCTACCAAAAGCAAAATAATTTTTTGACCCTCGATTGCATAGTAAACGCGATATCCTGGGCCAAATGAAATTCTTAATTCATAAACGCCGCCACCAACACTTTTGTGATCACCAAAATTTCCATCTTCAGCTCGCGCTATTCGAACGGCAATTCGTGCTTGAACGGCATTATCTCGTAAACCATCTAACCAATCTCTAAAAGGCTCCTTTTCTGTGTTCGAGTCTTTATAGAAAAGAGCTTTGAAGGGCTTACTCATAAGGCAATTGTCGTATATAAATGACAATTTGTCAAGTATATATGACAAAGATTTTGGTGGCTTTTCGGTGTTCTTAAAGGCGTAACTAGCTGTAATTACACATAACTGGACACCACCTCCAAGTATAACCTACTGAAACCAATATGAAATGGTTCGGTTTTCAAAGTATTCTAATAACTCATTTCTTCAACGATGGACATAAATGAAATTGCTGAAGGGCTTTTAAAGATAGCCGAACAGGCAGAAAGTTCTCGTAAGTAATGTTAAAGCGTGTTCGTAATTATGAACGACCTATAAATCACCATTTATGCCAATCATTAAAGTTGAAGCAGAATTACCGTCTTGTGTGTGCGGAACAATTGAAAAAGCCCAAGGCGAAATTTTATTGTAACCAAATATATGCCGAGCCGACAAATCTACAAAAAATGGAAGAGCCGCTTGAATACTTACAACAGACCATCTTTCGCCGCGAATCGACTGCGAAGCTATAGCAGCAACTGCAATAGTATTCACTAAATGAGATATATAGAAATCTTTCCGTTCGCGTTACAAAGAAGTCTCGTCAATATCAGCCTAGGATAGTGGTCCAAGTTTAATTAGTTCTTCATCAGAAATCATAGGCGATGAGACCATCGCAAATAATCCATTCAGCATAGCTCCTGCTAAGATCACACCAGCGACGGCTCCGTTTACGTCCTTAAACTGTTGTCTGTTATAATCTGGGGATTTTTCGACAGGTGCAAAATAAAGGACTGCTCCAAAAGCATTTGAATAGCTTGTAAAAGTCATTATCGGATACGGCGATAGCTCGTTTGTGGCAACCAATGCTTTTGCATTTGGGTCTTCAGCGCCAAGTGGTCTTTTACTGAGAGCATTTGCGCCAGAAGAGAATCCTGAAATTGCTATTAGCAGTCAGGACAAAATACTTTTCATGGCTTTGATACTACTGAGCACTCGACGTTTTTATATTTGTTTTTAAGCCTTCATCATAGCGGGTTAAAAATTCTGTGGGAATGGATTGTCTGTCTTTATCGCCTTTGGCAACAGTGATCCAGTAGGCAACCTGTTTCTGCGTTGGAGATTGAATCAGCCAAGATTCCGTCTCAAATGCTTGGGAAATAAGTGACGTAACGGCAGCTCCGGCAATGTGTTTGTAGACAATGGCGGTAGCAGTTCCGCCCGGCGTTTTTATAGTTTCTTGGCGTTCCTGTATGGCACCTGGTATTTGTGCTTTTAGGCGTTTTTTTAAAACTTCAACGCCGTTGCTTTTCTCAGAGCTGAATATATAAACGCTAGCAACAGGAATGAAGTCCGCGTTAAAGGCTTTTGAAAATGAAGCTTGTTTGTAAGATGCGGATGCCGCAATTTCACTATCAATCTTATCCCTAGAGCCTTCTAAAAGATTCCACCCTTGAATTTTTTTTGGATAGCGAGTAGCTGTTGGTTTGTGAACTAATGTATCGCCATCGCTCACGAAAGAGTTTGGCAAAGTTATGCAAGCCCCTAAAAAAAATGAGATAGTGCCAATCATTACGCTTCTTAAATTTTTCATACAGCCTCTTGCGAAGGTTTTAAGTTAAAATAAGAGTTTAGTCATCAAAAGTTTTTAGTTAAAAATTAATCTTTTAGTCAGCTATAGATAGCAAGATAAATACACCATAATCCGACTAAAATAGAGAATAACTAAGGAACGATAATGAATGACATCAAAATGCTATAGCTAATGATAGCCAATTTTTTATAAGCTAAGTTTTTTTATTGAAACCAGCCCATTTTTGATCTGGATTTTCTTCATCTTTCCAGTAGTCCACAACTTTGACGCCATTTTGATACAATTTTTGTTCTTTACGAACCCATTTTTTATTTGAATCAGGGTACTCGCAAATTTCATTTGGATCCTTATTTGATAGAGCAAAGAATTTAAATGGCTCATTGGTATGATTATAAAACTGATGTGCTACGCCTGTCTTAAATATAACTAAATCACCATCAGTAACTTCATAATACTGATCATCTTGTCTGACCATAGCTGACCCGCTTAAAACAATAAACAACTCTTCTTCTTGATGATGAAAGTGATATGGACATGAGAATGATTTTGGATTTAAAATCTCAACATGAAAACCCAGTTTAGTTGTTTCCCAATTTTTTGCAATTTGAGCTGATTGGCTTGAATATTTTCCATGTTCTTCAATCTCAAAATTTAAATTCGAATCTGAATGTAAATTTACAACACATTTCATTGATACCTCTTGCAAGAGTATATCAATGAAAAATTTTACGATCAATATCCTTTGCTGAAACTCTTTAACGTGAGTATTTTTACTTCTTTATCTGCGGATTTAGATTATTACTTAGCCCTGATAATTTTAGAAGTGCCTCGTCTAATTTTGTCGCGATGTGTTTTATATCGATGGCATAGGTAACCGTTTTTCCAGATACCACTTGGTTATCAGTTGCAGAAAGAATAGCCCCATTTTTTTGTGCGTTCTTCGTTGTCCATAACAGCGGGGCTCCAGATACAACATATGCAAACGTATAGGATAAAAGTGGCATTCCTGTAACTACAGATAATATAGTTCCACCACCAATAGTAATGACAGCCACAGAAGCATACACTAAGTTTATCCATCGTTTTCTGGAAAGTTTATTTTTTGTATAAAGAGTTTGAATTTGTTCAATTTTGTAATAGGACTCTGCCATCCCAAGAGAGCGACAAGTGTCGGGTTAGCGGTTTTCACAGAACGTATATTTAATGGCTCTTGACGGCGCAAGACCGATATTTTTGGCGAATGCACGTAAACTATATTGTGGGTTCTTTGACAATCGCTTTAAAAACTCTTCACGAATGTAGTCACGATAGTCTGGAAAGTCCTGGGTTAAAATTGAATCCATACTGCAGAAAATTACAAGATTTTAATACTAAGTCAATATTTCGCGAAACAAAGTGTTTCGTGAGATTCTGTGGCAGCTAGTGAAAGTAGTGGTCGAAATGTAATTCTAATTTTTCTTAGACTTGTTTTTGTTTCGAATTAGGTAACAAAAAATTAAAAAAACAGTTAGCAGAGTGTCTTTTATTTCTTCTCTTTTATAGAGTTTAAGCCTACTAGTGTTAATTTTCTTTCACACTCCTTGTAATGCGCGTACGAAGGCATTCAGAGGCAAATTATATTAGAAATTTGCCTCTGAAGTTCTAAACAAAACACCACTACTGATTTTTGATAACAGAATCTATAGTGCAAGTTTTCGAATTTACCTTGATTTTCCAAAAGCTTTGAACTCCCGAGTAACTGAATATAGCAATATAGGTATCTAGCTGGCTACTAAGTGAGTACAGCTGCTTTGTGAGTGGTCTTCCATTATTTAGAAGTTCTAAATATAAAGCTGACTGCATGGCATTTTGGGAAATAACTTTTTGTGAACAAGGTTGTGCTTTGGTTGTTATTGTAAATAGACTTATGAGTGTCATAATGATTTTATGAAACATATTTTCTCCTTTTTGTGCAGTTATAAAATAATCTGAATTTTGTGTAAATATGATAGGTTTTGTTCGATAACTATCATCAAAATGATATTTTTAGTTGAAAATAATACTATAATGATATTATTTGAATCTTATGGAAGAAGAAATATATCAAATTGATGACTTAGATCGTAAAATTATTCGAGAGTTGTTCAAAGATGCACGGGTGTCATTCGTGGATGTGAGTAAAAAGCTCGTAGTTTCCAATGCGACAATTCATCAACGGGTTCAAAAACTTAAACTTCATGGGATCTTAAAAGGTTTCGAACCAGTTGTGGATGAGTCGAAGCTGGGAATGACAGTCACTTCTATTATTGGTATTTATTTAAAAAACGCCAAAGACTGCCAAACAGTTCTAGATAAACTGGAAAAAATTCCAGAGGTTCTTGAGGCCTACTATACTACTGGTTCCTATGCGTTAATGGTTAAAGTTGTAACAAAGGATATTCAAAATTTCCAATTGTTTCTTATGGAAAAACTTCAACATATATCAGAAGTGCAATCAACAGAATCTTTCATCTGTTTATCGAAGCCTATCAGTAAGAATATTAAGATATGAATTAATAAATATTTTCTTTTGTTGCAGTAATCCTGTCTCAGATAAATAGATAACAAAAAAAATAAAACTTATGACAAAGAGTTTAAATATTTCTATTTAATTCTACTAAAGATGTATTTTAATGTAGATTGTCCAAATTGAGGCCATGTAATCAATACGATTAAACTTTCGTCGTCGTAAAGTGGAGTTTCTTAAGTTGCCGCCAGACATTGTGGAACTTCCCGCAAATTGTACGAATAAAATTAAGGAAAATATGTTTTATGTACTTACCATCTCAGTATAAAGAAACCAGAGAAGATCTTGTTCGTGAGGTGATTCGTGATTTTAGTTTTGCAACAGTCATTAGCAGTTCAAGAGAGGGGCCATTTATAAGTCATTTACCTGTCTTTTTTGATGAAAAAAGAAATGTCTTAATAAGCCATTGTGCTAGGGCAAATCCACATTGGAAGCTTTTCAAAGAGGGTAGCCCTGTTACCGTGATTTTTGTGGGACCTCATTCCTATGTTTCTCCAGCTTGGTATAAACCAGATCCTGATAATGTTCCAACCTGGAATTATTTAGCAGTCCATATTTGTGGTGTTACAACAATAATTGAGGGTGAAAAAAAATCTTGGGATTTAATGAAGCAGCTGGTAGAGCATTATGAAAATTATTATCAAACTGGTTGGAGCCTGCCATCAGAAGCTAATGAAACTTTAAAGCAAGATATTCAAAAAGGGATCATTGTTTTCGAGATATCAATCAATAAAACAGATGCTAAGTTTAAATTAAGTCAGAAACAAAGTTTGCAAGATAGAAATTCTGTAATAGAAAATTTGCCTTCATACTCAGGTGAACAAGGTCGGCTTCTTGCTGACTTTATGAAGCGTATTCAAGGAAGTTGAGGTGGTAGTAGTAAAACCTTCATATTAACCATTATTTTCTGTGTACAAATGTCTGTGATGTAGAGGATATTTCTGCATAACTTTGTGAATAAATATTAAGAAGATCTCCTGGGGCTTGAATGTCAGATAAATCTCGAAAATTTATAAGAGCTAAGTTTTTATTTATGCTTAGAAAACCATAAACAGGCTTTGTGCTTTGAATATTCTCTGATAAGATATCGAACTTATGGTTTTGAGAGTTCCAATACAAAAGTTGAACTTTTTTATCTATCAAGCCTGTACATAAAGTGTAATCAAATTTTCGATATGAAGGAGAACATGAAATTTTTTGATATTGAGGAAGATCTAAATTATTAGTTTTCATTGTTTTTAAATCGATCCAGGTAAATTGAATTAATTTTTTCCCGGTTGAATCAAAGTTCCTGACTTGGAAAAGTAATTCAGTGCCTGATAGATTTATAGTATAAATATCTCTATCAAATTTAATTTCTTTAACATTTTTTTTCTCATTCAGACTCCAAATAGAGTAAATTACTTCAGTATCTTTCTTGTATATAATTCCAATATAGTCAGAATTTGCCTTATAAAGAAAAGTGTCATAGCCGCTCAAATAACCAGACATAATGATTTTACCTGAGCTGTCTTTTAGTGGATAAAAATCAAATTTTCCATCAGTATCTTGTCTGAAATCAAGAATCCAAGCAGAAGACACATTCGTACTAGTATCATTAAAAGTTGCATAAAACATGTCGCTATTAATCTGATTAATATTTGTTAAAGGTTGAGTGATTTCAAAGTTTTTACCACTAAGTAAGTTCTTAACAGTCCATGTGTTGGTGCTTTTTCTCATAAGTAAAAGTCTATTTTTTGAGAGAATATAATTTGAAGAATAAGTAGTTAAATCAATCTTTTGAATATCAAATCTGAGCATTAGTTTTTTACTTACATCATACTCATAGCGATAAATCGTAATTAAATCTTTTTGATAATCAACTAATCTAAAAAAATTATCTATAAAATAAAAACTTGCTTCTTTTTCAAGAGAAAACGGATTTTCAAGACATTTGTTTGAATCTACTAAACATAAATATTTACTACTAACAATGCTTCCATCTTTAAGTAGAGTTCCTGTAGTCATCTCTTTCGGTCTTGAGATAACTTTATAAGTAAAATCAGTTGTGTTAATTACTAAAAAGTAGCTTTGATCCTCCCTATTTAGACTTCCAAGTATTGTAAAAGCTTGAAAAGTGTTTGTTGTATCAGTTGTATCGAAATAGCTTATGGGAGTTCCGATACTAACATTGATTGCAGGAATGTTAAAACTCTTTTTTGAAATGATAACATCTTGTTCATTGTATAAATAAAGAGTAACTGAACTTGAGCTTGTTGTGTCTTGATCTTTTTCTCTGCTGATAATCATGTATTTATCATTAATTAAAGGTATGAGGTAAGAATTAGGTTGCGACTTGAGTTTAAATTTTTGGTTTAAAAAAGTTATATTTCCATCATTTGACACAATAAAATCAAATAATTTATCATTTGAAAAAAATTTAAAATTATTATAGTTAAATTTTCCAAGCTCATAAATTTCATTCGAATGGGCTTTATCTGATATATACTTTCCAATTTCTTCTTTTTTATCAGTCGATAGGATAGTGTTATTGAATTGATAAATCAGGTTACTATCTTTAAACCCTAAGAGTCTTAAACTATCTGAAATTCCTTTTGGTGATGAAGAATCAAGAACCAAATCTATTTTTGAAGTTCGGATGTTGTATTTGTAGAGTTGAGTTGTTTGGGTCAAATAATCAGCTGATAGGTAAATTAAGCCTAAATATAAGTTAGAACAGGTTTTATCCATCGCAATAGTAGTGGTTGTTGCATGAATATTTTTAGGGAGTCTAACAACGTTAGGAAAGAAGGCATTTAAGTTTGATGATGTCTGATTCATATCTAAAATGTGAGCATCTAATGGATAAACCTCTGAGCACATAGAAACTTCTCTTTGGGTGTGAGAATTGATGACTCTAATTTGTATTTTAAAATCGCTAGCAAGGGGATCAGAGGAAAATAAAACTAAGTTTTGATTTGTTGAAGCATATGAAAAAGTATAATCTGAAATTTGTAAAGGAGCTAAGTTGTTTGATCTAATAAGATATTTTTGCTGATTAGAATAAACTCCATAAGCATTTTCAAATACATGAAAAATATCGTCAATTTTCCTAAGGTTTGAAAGATAAAATCCTGTTGGAGCTAAAATTTTTTTGGTTGTTTTAGTGGCAAAATCAAATTCGGTAATTGAGTTATTTTCATGATACAAGACACCTGAAAGATCTTGCTTAAATATTTTATCGGTGTAGCTAGAAATAGAATTTGAAAATGTTTTTAAAGTGCCATTTTTAATATCTAAACTTAATTTTTGAGATTTTGAAAGCAGAGTTTCAGAGTTGGCAGGTGTTAGATCATAATAAAAATTTTCACTAAGTTCTTTTGGGAGCAAAGTCAGTTCGCTGATTGCTCTTCCTGAATTATCAAAAGTTTGATAATACTTTGTCATTTTAGTTTCAGAAATAGGAGAGTAAATAGTTTCTCTAAGTACTAAGAAATTTAAATCAAATGCAGGGCTAGAAAAAAATTGAGCCTCTAAGAAGTAATAATTCATGATATTTTGAATACGATCAAATTCAGGAATTCTAATTCTTGTCCAGCTCTTATCTTTGATGTTGAATATTCCATATCCTAAATTGAAGTTATCATCAGAGAAAAAAACCAAGAAGGTAGTCAAATTTTTCTTTACTTGATTTCCACCAAGAGGCATGGCTGCTGAAACTGACTTAATAAAAAAGACGTCTTTGTCTGGAATTTCAATAATTTCATAGGAATCACTATCAGTATAAAAGCTTATAAATTTCCTTAATGTACTAGAATAACCATAATTTTTACTATCAATTATGTCGATATGTGAATAATTTAACTTTTCCATTTGAGAAGGCATTTTGAACTCTAGCATTTTACCAGAGGGTATCGTTGTAAGGTCTGTGGAGCCATAGTTGTCATTTGGAAGTGTTTGATTTTCAGAATTGGGACTACGAATTAAAGATGGGTCTATATCAAATCCTTTGACGCCACAGTTTTGAAAGCTGAAAAGTAAAACCACGCCATAAAAACTAAGGATAATAAGAGAAAGTTCCCTTTTTCCAAGGTAATTCAATAGGCCCCCTTTTAGTAGCATATCGTATTTTTCTCTGGTTAATATAGCGATTGTATCAAAATAGAATGCAAAGACTGAAGAAAATGTTTTATTTTTTTTAATACTTTACTAGTCATATCATATTGAATCGAGCACTCATTTTTATTTCTTAGAATGAGTAAATATAAATATCTCAAATTGAACCAGGCCACTTTTTTTAACATTTTTAGTTTTTTAATAATAACAGCCTGAATTTAATGAAATTGGCAAACTAGGTCTTTTTTTGTTCAGTGTCTGACAATTTTTGTCTTAATAATGTTAAAAATTCAAAAGAAGATAAATCATAGTAAATAAGCTAAATTTTTTGATTTGAGATCTAACTTAATAGTTTATAAGAATTAATAAAATTTTATTTTGACCTTTTTTTTACACGAGTTGTTGGCGCTTTTTGCAGAGATGTTAATAAGTGAATTTACTGTCATGAAAAAAGTTTGTGGAGGCAAAATGAATTTTGAACAAATTTCTAAAAAATCGTCATTAAAAATACTATTATTTTTTTTCATTACGACGGTTCAAATTTCAGTTTCAGCGAATGAAAATAGATTGCCACTTTTGCGCTACTGGATTCAAGATCGTTTTGTGCGGAGTGTAGCATTGGGAAAAAACGATCAGGAATTACTAGTTTCTCTAGAATCTCTTATTAATAATGTTGATACTTATAAAAAAAAATATCTTTTTGAAAATGAAGTTACAACCTCAGTTGAAATAGATAAGTATCGTTATCACTTTCTTCATCCTCAATTTTCATCACAAAATGAAGTGGAAAGATTTATAAAAGGTGATATTCCACAGAATTTGAATTTGATTACTTCGGGTGAAAGCAGTGTAACTTATTTAAACGAAATAATTGGTGCTTATAAAAATATTCTGGATCATGAGTTTGAATTTCCACCAAAAAGTTTTAAAACAAATTTTTTGAGTTTTTTTGGCGTTATAAAGCAAAGAAATGTAACCGTCTTTGATTTGTTGTTTGAAAACTCGAGAGACTCTGAGCTTGCAATAAAAGCAATTAAAAAGATGAATGATCAAGAAAAATTAGCCTTATTGCATCAGTTTAAAGGGCAATTAAGCTCTGTTTTTGATAAAGTAAAAAATAGTGGATCAGAGATATTACGAGAATCAAAGCTTACAATTCCAGATGCTAAAATGAAAAGATTTTTAGAAATTGTTTTATCATTGTATTTTGCATCTTTGCCAGATGATGCGGTTTGGGATTTAATATTTTTACAGATGGAAAGACCAGAAGTGCAAACTCGACTTGAAAGATTCAAGTTACTAAGTCGAAGCGTTGGGCCTCATTTTCATAAACTTTTTCAAATAGCAGGCCGAATGGATGGAATCCCTGACTCCTTGAGAAATATTTTTATTACCTTTGAAGAGGGACTTCCTCCCTCAAATTGGGGAATTATTAATAAACAGATTCAAGAATCTAAATTTGAAGAATTTGATATAATAGCAGTTGATTCTGAGCCCATAAAGGTTGCCTCTATGTCTCAGATTCATAAAGCTAAAGTACGTTTTAAAAAAACTAACGAAGAAGCGTATATTGCTTTAAGAATTTTAAAACCAGGAGTTGAAGAGTGGTTAAAAAGAGATGAGTTCTTTTTTCATAAACTGATTGATGTTATTTCTAAAGATGAGATTTTAGGACCAATAACAGATGGAGTTAACTTTAAGCAGTTATTAAGACAAATTATTGTCCTAGCCAACGAGGAAAAGAATTTTCGTGATACTGTTGATAATGAAAATTTGGCCACCAAAGAACTGGTTACCGAAAAAGTAATAAATGACGAAGTAAAACTAAAAATCAAAGTCCCAAAGGCTTTTTTAAGTACAAATAATGATACTCTTATGGCCATGAGATGGGCTGAAGGGAAAACCTTAGACAAGTTGGCTATGGATAACTCAAGCCATGCCAAAGGTATTGCAGAGTCACTTTTTCAACATTGGATGGAAAGTGCACTTTTTGGGAGTGGGTTTATCCATGCCGATCTACATACGGGGAATGTTCTTGTAAGGAAAGTTAATGAACTTGAATATGATGTTAATGTAATTGATTTTGGTATGACAGGTAGGTTCTCAGAAGCTAATCAACAATTATTTTACCTATTAGCGATGTCGAGTGTTACAAACAATCATACGATAATGGCAAGAGCTATTTGGGAGCAGGCAGTACATAAGCCAGATATTTCTTTGAATGAATTTACGGAGATGATTGTAGAGAGGTTTCCGCCAACTAACGATCCTAAGTTAGCGGCAAATTTTGAAAAAGCTTTATTTTTTGCTCAGCAAAATGGTTTTGATTTTGACGATAACTTAATGAAGTTAGTCAGAGGATATGCGGCAGCAAGGGGGCTTCTATATAGTACTAATTCAGAGTTAAAAGTAAAAGATGTTATTATTAAAATGATGCAAGAAAATCCAAGTAAAGGTTTAAAAGTTTTATCTAGTATTAAATATATAGATAAGAAAGATATTATTGGTATTTTAAACTCATTTGCAAACAATCTAAGATATAAAGTTGAGAATGTAACAGTTGCTGATGCGGTTAATGCCGTAGCTACTGGAACAGAACTTGTTAAAGGTGTATTAGGAGGACTTCTTTCCAGAGGAAAAAAATTTCTTGGTGAGGTAACTAAAGAAAATCCTAAGCCATCACAGGTAAATAAGCCAAAAGAGAAGCAAAACTTAGAGTCTTTTATTTGTTTAGGACATTATAGTATTTAGTTTTGCAATAATTACTTATGACCACCAGATAGCTGTGAATCTTTTTTCATAGAAGTATCACTAATTTCTGAGCTAGGATTTGGTTCCATTTTCTTAAAAGCTGAAAAAAGAGATTCTATTAATTTACATTCTTCTTGTTGTTGTTTGTCGATATCTTTTTTACTTTTAAGTTCTTTGCAATAAGTTAACAAACTAACATTATCTAAATATGAAGCACTTTCCATCTTTTGTGTGCTTTGCAGGTCTTCAATAATAAGACTTAAATTGGCCGTAAACTCATTATAATTTGTGCTATTTATACTAATGACTCTAGATTTATTTTGTTTTTGAGATGATTTTTCCAAATACTCTATAAAGATTTTAGCACATTGTTGTGCTATATTTTTAGCATTTGAATTGACACAAAAATTAGGTGTATTGCTTTCGCCAATTTCAATTACACCGAAAGTGGAACATTTGAATTGTTCCTTTGTGCAAGGAGCTCCAATAGATGTTATAGGTCGTTCACAAATAGGAAGTTTATCTTTTATTATCAAACGAGATGGGTGGCCACCGAAAAGGCAGCTAAATGTTTCTTTAGCTGATTTTGGTTCCTCTACTTCAAGTTCTTTGTTGCTTTCTTTATAGACCCAGGAAGCTCCTTCAAACACAGCAATACCACCTGCGGTTTCCACGACAATTTTAGAAAGTTTACGAGACTTTATATATTGTGCCAGCCGACTAAAAGACTTCATAAGAATTGGGGATAACGCTCGAGCTACCTTTATCACTACAGCGCCAGCTTCGATAATTATGACCACTGGATTAGCTTGGGCTTGATTTAGGTTTAATGCATAGAAATATGGCCAAGAAGTATTTTTCAGCTGCTTGGACTTGTTAGAACGAAGGGGGAGAATAGATTCTTTCGGTAAAGTTTGAAGATTTTCAAGTATATAGGCTAAGTGAACCAATGTTAGCAGATAGATGGTCCTATCTGCTTCCTTTAGAGATCTAAAACTCTGTTCAGATAAAAAGGGTGAGGCTTTCAGAGGTTGGGGGTATTTTTTAAGATCATGAGCTAAGCTGTGCTCAGCTAGAACAAAAAAAGCAAGAATTTTCTTTATCCACAGATATTTCATATTCGTAGTATAAACTTTTTTTTAAAAAGATCTGAGCCATTTTTATCGAGAACACCAAAATAAGATCAAACTAGACTATGGTATGAACGATGAAGCGCTTGAAACTTACTTTTTTAAAAAATAACTTTATTTTTTATCTACATACTCAAATATTTTATAATAAGAAAATGTTTGAACAAGGCCATTGACGCATTCATTTAACAGTTCATTAACTCTAACTACTGTGTCAATTTCATCGGCGTTAAAAGTTTCTTTTTGTTGAGAAAATTTTAAAAAAAGATCACTGAAAATAACTTGTTTTAAATAGCTATCTATAAATAAATACGCTCTACCATAAGGATCAGAAGTTGATTCTATAATTTTTTTTAATTTTTCTTCAAAAACTAAATTAAAACTTTTTCCATATGAGATCCAAGAGGTTGGATCCTTTGGGTGACTCACTATATAGAGCATAAAAGCCAGTTTCATTTCAGCACTTTTAATGTCAGCAATAAATCTTGGAGATATTTTTTTTAGTATTTCAAGGTAGATCTTAATTTCTTGCTGATAAGAATTGTAAATTCCTATTTCTAGAAAATTGTCTGGACTTGAGGTTTTAACTTCTTGTTGAAGCGAGTTATAAATTCCTTCAGAGGAATTACTTTCTGAAAAAAATTTTTCTTTAGAAAACAAAACTGGGTAAAGTTTAGTTACTAAAAGTTTATTGAAGTTACTTTCTTCGGAACGCAGAAAAGTGTTAATTTCTTTAGTAACTGTATTCTTCCAAAAAGTTTCTAAATTTGCAACCGCATTATCACCTTTAAACTGAGCATTGATATTTTCTTTAATAAAGTAAACTAGGTTTTCGTAGCGGTTATTATTATAGTAGAATGGTTTTGTATTGTAGTAGTTGATGCCTGAATATTCCTCACAAGGATTAAAAGATCCTGTATCTACAATTCTTGGAGGGTTGAAACTAGTAGACCAAAATGGAATCTTATCAAAGACTGAGCTACTAAGTATTCCAGTATCAATTTTTTGCCCACTAAATGTATATCTAGGACCGCATGCTGCACTTATTAAGTACTTTTCAGGAAGGTTTCTGTAGTACACTCCATACAGGCTTTCACTTTTTGAGATAGACTTAAAATTGATTACGTCATCTGTTTCAAGAGACTTAATGAACATTTCTCCAGCTTTTAAGTTCTCTGAATAATTGAGAATTTTTTTTAATTCTCCTAGGCTTGCGATATTATTATTCTTATCTGAAAGTTCTGGATTATATATTTTTGCACGATTGAATGTCTCAAAAGCTTTTGCAGAATATGATTCTTTGAATTTTTCTTTAAGTTGTTCTTTTTCTTCTTTGCTGATCCTAAGTTTATCTATTCTTTCAAACTCATATTTAACAGAAGGAGCTAATGGAGTTTGATTATCAAAAACAGATAAATAATAAAGCATGTTTTTGTAAAGTTGTATAATTGAAGCTTCAACATTTGAAGAAGACTTTGTGATTTTTGAATTGTTGATCTCTTTTTTTAGTAGAAAATAGACTTTTGCAACAGTGGAAGCTACAGTAGTAGAGACGTTTTTGTAGTTCAGTTGATCAGTGCCAATTCCATAAAAAGGATAGTTTTCAAAATTATTGCTTTTTGTATTATTGATTTCAGAAACTAGATAAGCATAAAATTGATTACTAGCTTTATAATGGTTACTAAAACTTTCAAAATAGGAACTCCATGAGCTTAAAGAACTAGTTACATTTTTAAGCCAAAAGTTTCTCCAGTGGTTTAAATTTTGATGAAACTTTGATAGTGTATTGGGATAGCTAGCTTCGAGATCACAATAAGGTGAATACTGGGAATTAAGTTCAAAAGTCCTCTTTAACAAATCATATGAGGTTTTATCGAACGCATTTTTATCAAAAGAAGTTGTACTTTTAAGATATTCAATACAGTTTTGAGGAATTTGTGGCCTTAATATAAGTTTTTGTACTTTTTCCAGAGAATTTAATGCTTCAACCCCATGAACCATTTTTTCATAAATAGGTTCATAGATATGTAGTATAGGATCATTAATCTCTAAAAACATGAATGCATGGGCAGCAGAAGAAAGTAATCTAGACTGAGGGATGTATGATCCCAATTTTTTAATAAATTGAATAGACTTTAAAACGAATCGTTTTACGGCAAAACTTTGTTTGGAAATAGCTTTTGAAGTTATTTTACTAATCTCATTTTTTGTTGTTGGAATAACAAACGATTGAATTGCGATAGTTGTCCATGAAGAAAGTAAATGAGGAATGTAATCGATAATTTTTCCACGCGTTACCCAACGGTCATAAGCTTTTTGATAAGCGGCTAAAGGAGTATATCCCTTTTCTGCAATCATTTCATTGATTTCTTCAGGAGTAGAAATGAGTGCTCTTGCATAATAGTTTATATCAGGGTCATTAGATAAGTCTGTATATATAGTACTGATTAAAAATCCAAAGGCAAACCCCGAATACATTTTAATTTTATTAAGTTGGACAGAAGTTATTTTTCCATCAGTTAGTGATTCAGCTTTTCGTCTAATTTTATTCCATTCCTCAATTTTCTTCTTATTTAACTTTGCCGACCCAAAGAGATCAAATTTTGGATCAGAATTTGAGCGTTCGACGGCTAAAGTTGTCATTAGTTCTTGAATTTTTTTCTCGTTTTTTAACCACCCGTACCTAGTTGAAATATGATCTAAAAATGAATTTGAAATTTTAGATCCAGCTATAAAAAAAGAAAAACTAACTTGGGCATTTACACTTAAGATGTTATTTGTAAAAAAATTTTTTAATCGCTCCACATCTGTCTCTGGATTTGTTAGAATTAATCTAATCACTTGGAAAAGGCTTCCAATATAGAAACTAGCTGCGGCAGGTGTAAAGTCATTCTTTATAAATTCAACTGATCCATTTACCGTTTTACTTGGAATTTCCTTTATCGTATTAAATGAAGATTTTAAGAAACCTTTTTTTTCAATTTCATTTGGACTATCGTTTTTTAGAAGTTCTTGGTTTGACGAATCAATTACAATAACAACATCTTTTTCTGAACTACTAGTTTGAGCAAAGACCATATCAGTAGAGCTTATCAGAACGATGATAATTATTAATTTTAGCTTTTGTAAGAGGATACAGGAAAAAATTGTTTTCATTTTACTCATACTAAAATTAACAGCAAAGTACGGACCATAAGTTTAATTTAATGTTTTCTTGGAAAAAGTTATTATAAATCAAAGAGTTAAATAATTTTGAAAAAAATACTGTATTGAATTAAGACAAGGACTACAAAATGGGTTATTCAAATGTGTAATAGATTATTAGAAGGCTTTTATATTTGATTATGAATGGCTTGCTATTTGCTCCTAGGCTAAATGTTAGTAAAAATATAGAAAAACATAAGGAGAATATTATGTCATTAGTTTCCAGAAGAGTGTCATTATTAATAACAGTTGTAGTGCTAACTACGAATTCCTACTCACAGGTTGTTAGAACTGTCGATGCTGGATCAAAGACTACAATTTCCGCAAGGGAGCAAATAGCACAAAGATACGAGCAACAATTTTCTACAAGTCAGATTTTTAGAAATTTAACAGCAGCCCAAAAAGAAGTTCTAAAGCAAACCTTAGCTTCAGATGGAAATAAGACATTGAGCTCAGTTTATAAATCAGTTATGGAAGCTGAGAAATTTTCTAAAGAAAGAGATGTTATTGAAATTTCACGATTAAGAATGGAGATTATGACCAAGTTTGCGAATGTAGATATATTTGATCCATCAACAGTTCGTGAGTTGGGGCAAAGTGATGCTTATACAATAATCCGTTTGGTTTATGAAATGGATCCTTTAAAGTTACCATCAGCACAGTCTAAGGATTTAGCAAAATCATTTCTTGAACAATTAAATACAGAATTAGCAATATCTGAAAATCCTGATTATTCAAGAGTTGTAACTGATGTTCTGATGTACATGGAAATGGGAGCAAATCAAAAAATTACTATCGAACGAAGCGATTTGTATGAAGCTATTAGTGGAAAGAAAAAAGATGCTGTTATTGATTTATTTAAAGGTAATAACGATGTTAGGACTATTACCTTAGGTGAGACAGGACTTGAAGTTAACTTATCAAAGAATGTTGCAGCTGAATTACAAAAACAAGCTGAATTAGAAGTTATAAGACTAACTCATTTGGCGGAAGGAACTCCGACCGAAATTCTTAAGAATCTAGAGAGTACATCTCGTAAGGGGTTGGATAATACCTTAGAAAGAATGAAGGCTTTTGAAAAAGGAAATCACTTATTAGATAGAAAAGATACAAGTTCAAGGGCAAAAGAAACTAACTTAGAAACAATAAAGACATATGATCAGTTATTAGCTGTAATGAAGCAATATAATGCAGCTATTAATAGTAAATCACTTTCTGGCAAGATATCTAGATTTTTTTCTGACAGTAAAGTTGGAAAAATGATCCCAGGTAGTGAAACTATGGCTAAGAAGTTTGACAAAATGGATGATGCTAATATGAAAAATAGAACCATTCGTGAAAAAATCGAGATGGTAAAAATGTCATTGGAAACATCTATTGCAACTGTACGAGCTGATAATGAGCAATTAAATAAGATGATGGATGAAGCTTATAAGTTAATTAGAGATCTACAGCCAGAGCTAGCTTATTACAAATATGTAAATGACCTATTAGCCATTAAACTGGAGCAGTTGAAATCTTCAGAGCATCCTCATGATAAGCAATTAGCTGAAAATCTTGAAATTCACGTTGCTAGAACTATGATGACTAAGTTCAATGCAGTTATTAACCAAGTGGTAACAATGCGAAAAGGAATCAAGAGCTTTGAGTTAGACATAGGTCTTGGAATTGCGACTATTACTCAAGTTCAAATTTTACTTGAGTCTATTTTGCCTGATATGTACATAACTGAGACTTCAAGACAAGCTAACTTAATGACTCAAAGATTAGGTAAATCAGCAGAGGCAGCTAGAAAGTTTCATGAAGAACTAAAAGAACAGCAGCATAAACTTCAAATTCAGTCTATGGAAAAGCAAGTTGAGCTGGCTAAGCAGGTTTTTACAGACCCTGTCGCTTTTGAAAGAAGAATGACAGAAATGGCGACGGCCTTCGAGAACTACAAAAAAGGAATGTCTGAAGCTTTCAAAATTCAAACAGAGCATGCAGCTAAAATGACAGCATTGCACAATCGTGAAAAAGGCCAAACTAGTGGTTTTCAAATTGGACGTGAAATTAATAACGGTGGGAATTAGAAAGTTCAAGAATCTTTGGAGATCTTATGAGAAAGTTAGTATTATTTTTACATACTCTTATATTGGTAGTAGTTTTTAACTCAAATATAGCGCTTTCTCAACCCTCACAAAAAGAAGAGGAAAGGGTGTTCTTTTCCTCTTCTTTATTCCTTTATTTTTTAAGAGAAAATTCAAAAATTTCAGTTTCTCTTGTTAATAGCAAAGAAAATAAGAGTCATAAAATATTTGGACCAGGAGAAGTCAAAAGTATAACCCATTTCGCAAATCAAGGAGCGGGAATTGAATCGATTAAACGAATTGTAGTTAAAGATTCCAAATTACCCTATGCTCAGTCTATTTCAACATGGTTTTCTATAGACACAGTTGATGGAGTTTTATTTTTATTTAAAAAAGGAGAGTATGTATATACTTATACTTTCCCAGACATTAAAGATCTTGAGCTTATTTCAGCGGGAAGTTTTTTTCAGAGATCAGAACGCAAATATAGCATCGTTGTGTCATTAAAAGAAAAAAATGGAAAAAGTGTAACTTATATTGTGGATAGCGACTCAGGCTCAGTAAAGTTAGTTGATAATAAGTTTCGTTATTTAAGTGAGAGTGAAAGTTCAGGCTCTTTTCGCCAGACTTTTTCATACAATGAAGAAAAGCAAGAAATTGATTTTGGTCATGGTGATAGAGTTAGATTGTCTCAGTTAGAAGTAAAATCCAAACTTAAGGTCGAGGAATACTCTTTTTCTAAAGAGAGTCAAGTAAATCAATTTAGAAATGAGGTCCTTGGATCAGGTCAATTATCAATAAAACAAGTAGATGGGTCAGAACTTAGTATTCCTAAGCCTAGGGAGCTTACCACTGAAGAGTCGATTAATATACATGGTAAGGTTTCTTTCCCTATTGAGATAACTCACAACAATAATTCATTCAAAATAACTTTAGAGAAAGAAGGAATTTTCGTCACTAGGCAATCTGACAAAGTAAGAGTAAAAGTTTCAATTTTACAACAGCTACCATCTGTAGAAGGACATAAAGCTGGAGGTTTTGTTGTTGAAGATGGAATTCTGAAACATCCTAATCTATTAAGGCAAGTTGATTTAGGCAGAGGAAAAGATAGTTATGATGTTTTTAAGGTGGAGGCAAATTATGTTCCTACTGAAGAAAATAAGGAAGCATTGGAATGGGTTTTAGAAAGTTTCAAAGACTTTCGTAAAAGGACTTCAAGAAGTATGTCACCCATTTCAGCAAGAAAATTGTATGTAGACAAAGTTCTTTCCCAGATGACCGGCCCAGAGAGTAGCTCTTCGGTTTTGGTCAGTGAGTCTAGTGATCGTGATCTTATTCTTTCAGAGGTATCAAGAAGGCTTCCAAGAACTTGGAAGGTATTAACCTTTGATCCTTCTGGATTTGGGGATCTTAGCATGTCTGGACAGAAAGGTGAAAAAGCAGGAAAAGTTTCTACTGCTATTAAGTCAGTACCCATAGTCCTAGCTGCTCCCAAAGTAACAAATCTTGCTGGAGTTGGATCCGCACAAGGCTCATCCAGTGATGTTATGAACTTATTGACACCTGACATAACTGATGAGTCTTCAGGCTGGAGACTTATGGGAACTGTCGCAGATAGTAATATACTAAGAGAAAAATTTACAGATCCAGATTTAAGAAATAATCTTTCAACTACAATTTTGCCTGACTTATCTTTGGTTGAGGTCAAAGAACATTTGAAACAGTTTTTAGGCCATACTTTAACGAAATTTACAATCAGTGAGGAAGTTCTTGATTATCTGATAGCTAAAGCAAATCAAGCAAGGAGAACGGAATCAGAGCCAGGTCGCAGTCAGAATTTTTTAACAACTATTGCTAGGAAAATTGAGTCTGGGGCAATCACAAAAGAAGAAGTAAATAAAGCTTTAAACTATCATTTTAATATTAGTCCTCAACTTATTTCACCTGAAGGTCAAAATGCAATGCTAGATAAATTTGTTTTTAAAGCTAAAAAGAATTTATCTGGTCATGGACATTTAATTTCGAATTTTTTAGAGGGTCTTGAAATTGGTTTTGCAGGGTTACATTCAGAAAAAGGTGCTATGCAGACACTTTGGATTGAGGGTCCCCCGGGAGTGGGAAAAACTGAGTTTGCTAAACAAATGGCTAAAGCTATGAATGTTCCTCTCGGATATATTGATATGAATCAATATTCATCAGCAAGCCGTCAATCATCTGGAGACTTATTAGCGGCGATAGCAAAAAAACTAGAAAAAAATCCTAACTCTGTCATTTTGTTGGATGAGGTTGAAAAAGCTGATTTTACAGTTCTACAAGGGCTATTAATGATCTTTTCTAATGAGTATTTTGAATATCCCGTAGATGATGGTACCGGAAAAAAAGAAATGAGAAAAATGGATTGTAATGGAGCCAGTTTTGTTCTTACTTCTAATGGTATTGGCGATATGGTTTTACGTTGGTTAATGAAAAAAATTGAAAATGATCCTAAATTTGATCATATTAGCAGTGAGGAATTGAACAAAGAGTTTTTCAAAGAATTTTCAAGAGAATCATTGATAGAAATGTTAACAACAGCTGGAATGCTACCTAAAATTCCCAATGGACTACCAAGTCCATTGATAGATAGGGTTGATCTGATGGTTGCATTTCCACCTAATTTTGACGGTATGGTTGGGCTCTTAAAGATTAAATTACGAGAAATGAAAAAAAGAGCCTATGACAGCATGGGAGTTAAAATTAAACTGTCATCGGACCAGTTAAATGAGGAGCAAATCATTAAAGAAATGGTAATGGAGGGACGAGCTTCCCAACAATCTGTTAGGACTCAAATTCGTGAGTTTGAAAAGAGAGTACAAGGTTCAATTGCACTTATTAGAAGAAGCGAACCCGAGCAGATGTCACGAGTTAAATTTTATCTAATTGATCCAAAAAGAAAACAGTTCCAAAGATTTTCTAACAAATGTCTAGCAGGATATGTGTTTAATTAATAATTATCTTTAAAATATAAACGAGTAGGTATGAATTTTTTGTTAAGATTTTATACCTCTACCCAGCAATGTTTTTTGAAGTTTTAGTTGATAGAGTTTCATCAGATAGTTGCCCACTTCATGAGAGTCAATTATCTCAAAGGCTCTTGCAATAGCTTCAAGAGTTGACATTCCACAAGGGTTAGTTTCTTTTCTAAGATGATACTCTGCTTTGTTCTCATGAGCAATCATCACTTTTGGCAATGAGGCGAGCTCCTTGTGTCTAGATGCTACTTTGCTTGCTTGACGCCAATTTCCATCTGGAACAATGAGTTGAATAGGTTTTGAAAATTGTGAAATAAAATCGGTAGTCAGCTCATGAGACTCACTTGATGGAAAAAATAAAAGAGATTCATATTTTTTTTCACTACTGGAATCAAGATGTGAGGTTAAGTCTAGTGGCTTATCGATAAGGCCTCGAATCAATAGTTCGCTATTTTCTAAGGCAGCAACAGCAAGTTTACCTGAGTTTGTAGTTCTTTTTAGTTCCTTATAATGAATGATTAGAAGAAGTTTTGTTTGTGAATTTTTCTTTTTAATTTCATGGCAAAGACATAAAATAGCTGAGGAATCATTTTCTGCAAATCCTTTAGAAAATCCGCAAATATGACAAGGGTTTTTAGTTTTCCTTTTTCTATTTATTAGCATGATACTTCCTTATAAATCGGCGATTTGTGCACGAACTGTAAGAATATTTTGCGCTGTCATGCTGAGCTCATCGACGCCAATAGATATTAAATAGGGCATGATTTCTGGGTGGTGAGCAATCGATCCACACACACCAACGTGTAGTTGATTTTTCTTTGCTTCCTGAACTATGAATTTTAAAAATCTCTGAAAGCCTTCATGAGTTGGAGATGAAATTGTTTGCAATTGATTGTTCATTCGATCACAGGCATTTGAATATTGAAATAAATCGTTGGTGCCAATGCTGATAAATGTAACTTCATCAGACACTTCTTTTAATATCCATGCTAACGAGGGAACTTCCATCATCACACCAATATTTATTTTTTTTCCGATCTGAATTTTACTTTGCTCTAGTTCTGTCTTTACTGTGTTAAAAATTTTCTTTGCTTCTTTGATTTCTGAAATTGTGGAGACCATTGGAAACATAATTCCTAAGTCATTACAGAAATTTGAAGCTCTTAAAATAGCTCTTAATTGAGTCTTAAAAAGTTCAATTTCCTTTAAACAAAGTCTAATTCCGCGGACACCAAGAAATGGGTTTTCCTCTTTCTGAATGCGTATGTAGGGTGCTTCTTTATCCCCTCCAATATCCAAGGTTCTAATAATAATTCTTTTATGGCCTAAGTATTGAAATACAGTACGATAAGTTTCATACTGTTCTTCTTCTGAGGGAGGAGTAATACGATCAAGAAATAAAAATTCAGTCCGATAAAGGCCAATAAATTCAGCATCGTTTTTTATTACAGAGTCTATATCCAAAGGGCCAGAAATGTTAGCTCCAAGAGGAACTAATTTTCCCATTTTAGTTTCAGTTTTTTTTCCTTTGAAACTAAAAAGTTGTTTTTGTTTAAATTTGAAGAGAGATACTTTTTCTTCAAAACTTTTCACCTCATTTATATTAGGATTTAGAATGACCTCTGAGTTTTCTGTATCAAGAATTAAATCTGTATACTTTGAAAGATCCAGTGTTTCTAGTTCGTGTGCTCCGACTAGACATGGAATTTCCATAGACCTTGCTAAAATAGAAGAATGTGATTGAGGACTTCCCTTTGATAGTACAAAACCAAGTACTTTAGTTTTTTCAAAACCTAAAATATCTGATGGGGTAAGATCTTCAGAAATAATAATAGAGGGGCGAGAGTCATTTAGTTGAGAATAACTAAAATATGAAAAATTCAATTCGGGATTAATAATATAAAATAAAACCCGATTAGAAATATCTTCAAGATCCAAGACCCGTTGCTTCAGATAAGAGTCTTCAATTTCAGAAAACATATTTTTAAATAAAGAAATGACTTCCTCATAAGCTACATATGCAAATTTATTCTCATGATTAATTTTAGCAAGCGTTTGTTCTTTAACTTCTGGGTCATCTATAAGGGATTGATGAACTTCTATGATGTCTATTTTTTCTTTATCTATAGAAGTAAATTTGTTTTTTAAATTTTCAAGATCTTGTAAAGATTTATAGAGGGCTTTTTCAAATAAAAGAGTTTCCTTTGACGGATCAAAATCAGAAAACAAGTGATGACTTCTGTTAATTTCTGAATTGCCTTTTTTGAATATGAAAATAGGTCCATGAACCATGCCAGGTGCTGCTTTTTGTCCTATTATTTTTAATGACATAGTAGAGCCAGCTAAACCGAAAAATGGTTGTCGATAAGAGTTGCAATTTTTTGAATAGCTTCTTCTGCGTCTGGACCATCAGCTTTAATAATGACCTCAGAACTTTGGATAATTCCTAAAGTCATTAAGCTCATGGCAGACTTAGCATTTACTGTTTTTTGATTAAAAATAACTTCAATTTTACTTTTAAAAGAAGTAGCAACTTTGGCTAATTGACCAGCTGGTCTTGCATGTAAGCCTTCAGGATTTAAGATAGTTTTTTTCATTTCCATCAAGTAGACTCCTATTTCAAATGAGTATTATTTGAGATATCTATTTTATAAAATTCATTCGGTAAATGCACCACTAGCTCAGGATTTGTAAAAACGATAGGGGTTAAGTGAGACTTAGCTTTCTGTTTTACTAATGCTAAATCAAACTCTATGAGTTTTTGACCCTTATGAACTGCGTCTCCTATAGAGACAAAGGGGGTAAAACCTTCACCTTTCATTTTAACAGTATCAATCCCTATATGTATAAGAGCTTCCATTCCATCAGTTCTTTTTAAGATAATAGCATGGTTAGTTGGAAACAAGTGCATGACTTCTCCATCAAAAGGAGCTTGAATCAAACCAACAGAGGGGTCAATCAAAAAACCTTCTCCCAAAACTTTTTCAGCAAAAGTTTCGTCAGGAGTTTGGTTAATATGTAAAATATCTCCTTGAATTGGAATAAGAAAACCATTGTATTCATTGGTTGAAAGACTTTTATCTGGTTCAATTTCTTTTGAGTCTTTTAAATTACTTTTCGATAAATCTACAGTAGATGAGTCTAATCGTATAATAGATTTGATTTCTTCTTTTATTTTATCTGACTGTACACCAAAGACAATTTGAAAATTATTCCCCGTATTCATTGTTCCGGCAGCACCCAGGCTTTTGAAGTTATCTTTTTTTACAAGGCTTGCCTGCTTTACTGTTACCCGTAACCTAGTGATGCAGGCATCAATGCTGTCTATATTCTCTTTTCCACCAAGAGCTAACAGAATCTGTCTTGCTTTTTCATTCTGTGAATTACTTTCTCTTTTTTCAGGTGGCTGTGTGATATTTTCGACGATTTCTCGTCCGATAGTCTTGAGGTTGAAAAGACCGATAAGAAAATAAAAAGTTCCAAAATAAGTTAAACCTATCAAAGGGCCAACAATGAGCCACAAAGATAAACTATTCTTTTGATTAAAAAAACCAACGATAAAATCAATTAATGAAGCAGAAAAAGTATAGCCCAAATGAATATCAAATTGGGAGGTTAAAATGCCAGATAAAAATGCTAATATCACATGAACTACAAAAAGAATTGGGGCTACAAAAATAAAAGCAAATTCAATAGGTTCAGTAATTCCAGTAATAATAGAGGTAAGTGCTGCCGAAAGCATAACTCCTCCGACAAGTTTCCTTTTTTCTGAGGGGGCTCTTAAGACCATAGCTAGTGCTGCCATAGGGAGACCAAACAGCATAATAGGAAATTCAGAAGCCATAAATTTTCCAGCGGCTGGATCTCCACCGAAGTATCTGGCAGATTCACCTCTTAAAATTTGTCCTGCAGAATTGGTGTATTCACCAAATTCAAATAAAAAAGGTGGATAATAGACGTGGTGTAGGCCTAGTGGTATCAAAAGTCGTTTTCCTGCAGCATATAGTCCTGGTCCCCAATCTGAGGTCATTACTTCATGTCCAAAATGTTGAATTCCATGTTGTATTGGAGGCCATGTGACTCCTAGTGCTAATCCTAGAATTAAACAAGAGCCTGCACTTAGAATAGGAATAAGTCTTTTTCCAGAAAAAAATCCAAAGATGGGATTCAATTGGGTTTCGTGAAAACGATTATATAAATAAGCAGCCAAAGAACCTGTGGCAATACCACCAAAAACCCCCGTGTTGATGGCTAATTCCCCAGGAGAAAATCCAGAAATAACTTTTAAAACATTGAATAAAGTAAAGTAACCTACAGCAGCAGAGAGCGCTGCAACTCCAGCACCTTGAGAAAAACCAACTGCCACACCCATGGCAAATATAACTGGTAGTTGTTCAAAAATAGAAATACCACCACTGAATAAAATTTCACCCAGGTTTTTAATAATGGAAATTTCAATAAAATTATCTTTTAGAATTCTTCCCATAGCCACTAGTAGACCAGCGGCAGGTAATACGGAGACAGGAATCATTAATGACTGTCCGACTTTTTGTAGTAAGGTAAATATTTTATCTAAAAATTTCATGGTAGCTCCAAACTTATGTTGTTATAATTCACTATTTTTCTGAGGAATGCATCTTGAATTTTATCTTCAGTTTGAGACGGTAATTTTTCTGTAAAATTAAATAGTTATGAGGAATTAAAATTAATTAATATAGTTTTCATGGGACTTTAAAGGCTATGCTGTAGGCTGATGTTATAGCCAAGATTAACTTGAGCTTATAAAAAATTGGGCACAAATCATGCCTCAAACTAAAGGAGAATTTATGAAAAAAATAACTCTGAAAATAGCGCTAGTTTTATTTACTGCCTCTACTATGGTTTTTGCTGAAGAAAAATCAAATATTTCAGAAAACAGGGAAGAGTTGATTAAGCAAAGAGAGCAAAATCAGCAAAAAAGAATTGATGAGGGCGTAAAAAGTGGAGCGATTAATGCGGAAGAAAGTCAAAAACTACAAAAACAACAGGAGAAAATAAAAAAGGTAGAACAAAAAGCCACAGAAGATGGTAGAGTTTCCAAAAAAGAATTTAATAAAATCGAGAAAATGCAAAAAGCTGCTAGTCATTCAATTAAGCATAAAAAAACAAATAAACATTAAAAAATTATTTTTATTACCAAAAATAGGAAGGATTTACCTTCCTATTTTGGATCATTATAAAAAATACTTTTCTTGGGTCTACAGTTATAATGAAATAAATCAATTTTTGGTGATAAACTCTCCTTCTTCATTTTTTAAGTCAGAAAGTTGTTTTTGAAGTTCTTCGTAATAAGAATTATCTCTTTCACTCCAAGTTGTTTGTCTTTCGATCATCTGTGCAATTTCTATAGATAGAGCTTTTTGAAGACTTTTATTAGCCTGTAGTCCAAGGTTAAAGTTAAGATCGTTGTTCTGCGCCAAGCTAGCCTTAAAAAAATGGGTGGCACCACATTGAGGGCAGTTGACTAATTCTCTATGAGAATCATTTTGAAAAACAAAATAATCTACAATAAGGTTGGCTCCACAATAACATACTATTCTCTTTTGTTCTTTTCTATAAGCACTGGTTGTTGTATTCATCTTAAACCTCAAAAATAATAGATTTAAACTGACTACCGCACGTACAAAGCTTCAGAGCAAAACAAAATATTTTAATGTCTATTGTGAATTTATTACGAAATTTTTGATTAAATTTTGCTATGCTGTAGGTAAGGGCTAGCATAAATCTTTAGACATAAGTGAGTCTTGAAAAGATTTGGATATTTATTTTTAAAAAAAGAAATAAAATCACCGTAGTTTCCTATTAAAACTAGTGGATTGTTAGCACTTCGTTCTGTAATCGAAATTTGGACTTTTTCAGATAAAACTCCAAGAGAATTCAAATAATTTAAAGCATTAAAAAAATGTATTTCATTAGGAATATAGTGTCCGCTAGAGTTATCAATACTTATAATTTTACCAGCTCTAAATTTAACATTACCAGCAAAAATAACATCTTCACCGGCAACAGGTGAAGAGTGATGTAGACTAAACATTCTTATTGAAGATAAATGATAGATTTTCATATCAGCAGATATAACAAAAATTCTTTTAATCAACGAATACATTTTATACTGGTTACCATTAACTAGGCGGCCATTGACTGGAAGTATTTCAAGTTTAATTCTTTCACTAGGGTTATAATAGGGTGTAGTTTTTAAATCTTTTTCGATATAGATTTTTTGCATAGGGATTAACGAGGGTTCGTTAGCAGCTTTAAGTGGTTTAATCCAAATAATTGTTAAAACTGAGATGAAGTATATAAAAATTTTTGTTATTTA
>JABWCN010000004.1 GCA_013359135.1 Pseudobdellovibrionaceae bacterium
GTCAACTTTAAATTCAGAGAAATTCCTTTCTCTGAATGAACTCCAAACTTTTCAGCAAGCAACAAAAGTTGATGTGCAATTCTCTCTTGTACAGAAGCTAAATAATGTAGCTGACTGATATTCTCATAATTCTCAATATCCATAACAGCTTGCTTCAACAAAAACTTCACAAGTGGGTTAGAAATTTGCAAAGCTTTCTCTACAACATCTTTGGAGTATAACCATAATGTTGTAGGCTTTACAGCAACGGCGGTAGAGTTAGATTTAGTACCCTTTATTAGAGATTTATATCCAAAATACTCACCTGCTCCAACAAGTTTTGTTACATACTCTGAAGTTGTCGTTCTTCCACGAGCATGATCTCTATTTACCATCATTTTAGCACAACCTGATTGAACGTAATAAAGTCCTTTAGGAACTTCACCTTCTCTAAAAATTTCCTGACCTTCTACGAAATTAATAACTTGATAAGGTAAATCACGAGAAATCATTTGTTCTAATGGTAAAGAACTCACAGGATGAGACTCAGAACCCAGAAAGGTGGCCGAAGATGACGGGTTCATCAAAACATTTCCCATACCCACATTTAAAATAGTAGTTTTATCCATGATTGCCTCCTAATCATAAATCAAGCTAGTTCATTATAACCTACTTTAAATTATTTATTTAAGTGATTATTTATTTTGACCCAATTAAAACATTTCATTATACCTATCCTCGAGTTTATACACTTTTCTGAATAAACAAGGGATTTCAAATGTTTAGAGCTAATTTATTAGGGTTTTTAAGTATTTTCTCGCTTTTTCTGTTTTTTATGCCATTTAACACTTTACTGGCAACAGAACGTTTAAAAATAGGTTTAGTTTTAGATAAAGGAGGAAAAGACGATAAATCCTTCAATTCGGCAGCTTTTGAGGGCGCTTCCCTTGCAGAGAAACAATTAGGCATAGAACTTAAATATGTAGAAGCTACGGATGTTAATTCTTTAGAAAATTTACATCGTCAATTCGCTAAAAAAAATTATGACCTAATCATTGGAGTTGGATTTGCTCAAGTTGACGCCGTAAAAAAAATCTCTTCTCAGTTTCCAAAAGTTAAATTTGCTATTGTAGATGGAGAAGTCACAAATCCTAACGTAAAATCCCTTCTTTTTGAGGAGCATCAAGGATCCTTTTTAGTCGGAGCCTTAGCAGCCATGAAAACAAAGACAGGAAAAGTTGGATATATCGGCGGAATGGACATCCCTTTAATTCGAAGATTTTCTAAGGGGTACATTGCTGGAATCAAGTACGTATCTCCAAAAACTCAAATTCTTGAAAATTATATCGGAGTCTCAGGTGAAGCTTGGAACAATCCAGCAAAAGCTAAAGAATTAGCTCTGAACCAATACAACCAAGGTGTAGAGGTTATTTTTGTTGCGGCTGGAGCTTCTAATTCAGGAGTTTTTGATGCCGCTGAAGAAAAGAAGAAACTCGCTATTGGAGTCGATAGTAACCAAAATTGGATTAAGCCAGGATTCATTTTAACTTCTATGCTTAAACGTGTAGACCGCGCAGTTTTTTCTACCATTGAAGATTTAAAGAACAGTAAGTTTCTGGCTGGATCTCAAAGATATGGACTAAAAGACAAGGGTGTCGACTACTCTCTAGATAAATACAATGAAAAACTTATTTCTAACGAAGAACGGAAAAAACTAGAAACTATAAAAGAGGATATTATTAAAGGTAAAATTCAAGTTCCTGATTATTATTTAGAAAAAAAATAAGGAACTGAAATCATGGCATCATCTTTTGTGCAAAAAAAACCTCTTATTGAATTAAAACAGGTCTCCAAGAAGTTTGGTACTCGCTGGGCCAATGAAGAAGTCTCTTTCGTTGTTAATAAAGGGCAAATTCATGGTCTTATAGGAGAAAATGGTGCTGGAAAATCTACAATTATGAAAATACTTTTTGGTCTTTATCAAGCAGATCAAGGAGATATTTTTATAAATTCTGCGAAGGTCAATATCCGCTCACCTCTGGACGCTTTTAAACATAAAATCGGTATGGTACATCAACATTTTATGTTGAGCCCAGCACACACTGCCCTAGAGAATATTCTTCTGATACAAGATCATCAAAGACCATTTGAAATATACTCACAAGCAACAAAAATTGAAAAAATTAAGGCCAAAGCTAAGGAATTTAATTTTGAAATTCCCTGGAACAAAAAAGTAAGTGAACTTCCTGTTGGTATTCAACAACGAATCGAAATTTTAAAATTACTCAACTTAGAACATGAAATTTTAATTTTTGATGAGCCCACAGCTGTTCTAACTCCTCTTGAAATTGAAGAATTTCTGAATCAATTACAACAGTTAAAACAAAAAGGAAAGACGATCATTTTAATAACTCACAAGCTTAAAGAAGTAAAAAAAGTTTGTGACCTTGTCACTGTTTTCAAAAAAGGACGATGTCTGGGGACGTTTCCCACTGAGAGTTTAAGTGAAGCACAAATGGCTGAACTAATGGTTGGTCGTCATGTCGCTTTTCAAAAAAGAAATTTTAGAAAGTTTCCATCAGCTAACATATTGCTTCGCCTTAAAAACATTCTTTTAAAAAAGAACCCAACCTCAGGATCTTCTTCAAATGCATTTACAAATGAAGGAAAAACAGAGAAAGAAAATAAATTTCATTTTAATTTCAACTTTGATCTGCTTCAAGGAGAGATTTTAGGTATTGCCGGTATTGAAGGAAATGGGCAAAATGAGTTGATTGATTTTTTACTAAATCCTACAAAATACAAACGCTATTTGGACTCAAGTCAAGCCCCAGAATATCAACTAACAGGTGATTCATTCTTAACCAAATCCTCACAAAAAATCAGAGAAAAAGCTCTTGCTATTTTTCCTGAAGATCGTCTTCATCTTGGTTCAATTCCATCTATGAGAGCATTTGAGAACTTCATTCTTGGCTATCAAAGAAAAAGATCGTGGCAACAGGGGGGCTTACTTTCATGGAAAAAAATTAAAGAAATTTCTCAGGAACGTTTTAATACTTTTCAAGTAGAACCAAAAATTAATAATCTTTCCTTTAACTCCTACTCTGGGGGCAACCAACAAAAAATGGTAGTAGCTAGAGAGCTCTTTCATTCACCTGATTTTATTTTGGCTGCACACCCAACAAGAGGCGTTGATATCGGAGCTATTGAACTAATCCATGAACAGCTAATTCAAGCTCAAGAACGTGGAGCTGGCATTCTTCTGATTTCTAGCGAGTTGGATGAACTAACGAAGTTATCCGATCGTATTTTAGTTATCAGAGAAGGAAAGTTTGTAAAATCATTTATACGCTCCGAATTCGATGAGTGTGAAATAGGTGAGTACATGTTAGGAACAAAAGAATGAATCCTTCTAACCTTTTTTTAAAAAAAACATCACACATTAGCTCTTCTTTTTTATATTTTTTAAGAACCTCTTCCGGATTTTTTATTGGACTTTTTTTTGCCCTTCTACTCACTTTGATTGTCGGAGAAAATCCTGTACATATTTTTCTAATCATTATGAAGAGTGCCTTCGGTAGTGCTTATGATCTTGGACTGACACTATTTTATACGACGTCTCTTATCTTTACAGGATTATCTGTTGCTATAGCTTTCCGAGGTGGTCTTTTTAATATAGGGGCTGAAGGTCAGTTGACTATGAGTGCTTTGGGAATGGTTGGATTTGCATACTTATTTCCAGAGATTCCCCGCCCTTTTAGTTATGTTGCTATTTTTCTTGTAGGCTCTTTATGTGGTGCCGTTTGGGCTTTCATTCCTGGATATCTAAAAGCATTTCGTGACAGTCATGAAGTGATTGTCACTATGATGCTAAATTTTGTGGCTGCAGGTATTTCAAGTTATGTAATTGTAAACGTAATTCCCAACCAACAATCTCAAAATCCTGAAAGCTTTATTATTTCAGATTCTTTTCGGACGAATCACTTTGATTTTATAAATACACTGTTTCCAGATTCACCAGCTAATTTATTTTTGTTATTAGCTATTTTCACAGCCATCATGCTATATCTTTTTTTTGAAAAAACATTACTTGGTTATGAACTCAAAGTGTCTGGGGAAAACCCTTTAGCCGCAGAACGAGCCGGAATACCAGTGAAAAAAATGATGATTATCGCCATGGTTCTTTCTGGACTTTTTGCAAGTGGTTCAGGAATGAATGAGGTTATGGGATTTAGTGGACAATTTAAAATGGGATTTTCTCCTGAGTTTGGTTTCATCGGAATCGCTGTGGCTTTAATGTCCAACAATAATCCTCTAGGTATAATGGTCAGTGCCTTCCTTATGGGAGCCTTACACAAGGGAGCTTCTGACTTAGATTTTGAAACTGAAACGATCACCAGAGATTTTTCTAAAATTTTACAAGCAATGATTATTTTTGGCGTTGGTTTTCAGTATTATCTCAACAAAAAGTTTTTCCGAGGTGAAAATGGAAGCCACTGATTTTTTTTCAATCAGTTTTATATTAAGCTTTTTAATCAGTTCACTTAGGGTGTCTGTACCGTTGATTTTTGCCTCGCAGGCGGGACTGTTAAGTGAACGTTCTGGAATTGTTCAAATTGGACTTGAAGGGTTTATGCTGATTGGGGCCTTTTCTGCAGCTAGCTTTGCTCATTATTATCAGTCCTCTTATGTAGGTTTTGGTATGGCTTTTTTAATGGGAAGTTTTTTTAGCTTTCTTTTCAGTTTATTTGTCATTAAATTTAAAGCAGATCAAATTGTAATTGGAACAGCATTCAATTTATTAATTGCAGGGCTGATTCCTTTTATAAGTAAGTTTTTATTCAACTCTACAGGTTCTACCCCCTCCTTACCTATTGAGATTCGCTTGAGTGTGATCCCTATTCTTTTAGCTTTTTTAGCTGTTATATTAATTCATTTATGGCTTTATCATTTTCGCTCTGGATATTGGGTTCAATTTGCAGGTGAACATCCAGAAACCCTTTTAAGTGCCGGCGTCAGTGTTGATAAAGTCCGTTATATTTGCCTAGCTCTGTGTGGAGGAGTTGCCGCTTTGGGTGGAGCCTCACTTTCCTTATTTTTATCTTCCAACTACTCTCCACTGATGACAGGTGGAAGAGGTTTTATTGCTCTAAGTGCTGTGATTCTGGGAAAATGGAAACCAATTCCGACACTATTAGCTTGTCTTCTATTTGGAATCTTAGATGCTTTACAAATTAGACTTCAAGGGGTGATCATAGGTGATTTTAAAATTCCAGTTCAGTGGATTCAAATTCTCCCTTACTTACTAACAATTATTATTTTAGCTGGTCTTTTTGGAAAAAGTAAAGCTCCAGCCTTTTTGGGAAAAAAATAGCTTAACAAAAAATAGAAAAGGATTAAATTATCTATGAAAAAACAGCAAAAAGAGACTTCAGCTCTGAATGTTCTATTATTTTTTCTGACACCTTTTATATTTTTAGTGATACCACACAAAGCTCATGCTTGGAGTGGACGAGGACATCACGTAATTTGTTCAGCTGCACCTCATCTGATTAAAAATAAAGAACTCAAAGAATTTCTTTTGCAACGCCCTCACACTCTAGGGCACTTGTGTAATATTCCAGATATTTACTGGAAATCACTTGGCGCTACAGCCAATGAGTTAGGTAGTCCATCACACTATATTGATCCCGAAGTGATTGGTATAAAAATTCAAGACATTCCTTTAGATTTTAAAAAACTTGAACAAGAATACTCAGGAAAAAAAAATCAATTCAAGCCAGAAAAAAATATCTACTCTCTTGCCAGAGAAATGGGTTCTTTATGGTGGAGAGCTCAGCAGTTTTTTGATTTAACACTTAATTTAAAACCAGCTTTTGCAAAAAGTGATTTACCTAAAAATTTCAAAGAAGAACAAGATGAAAAGCTTCCGTTCAATCAAACTACTTTTAAAATGATTGAATATTTCGGACTTATTGGTCACTTCATTGGTGATGCCGCTCAACCCTATCACAGCACTGCTGATTTTGATGGATATGAATCTGGTCATGGTGGTATTCATGCCTATTATGAAGAAATGCTTGTCGCACAATTTTCTTCTGAAATTGAAGGAGACATCGTCAAAAACGCAAAAAGCTTATCAAAAAAACAAAAAGCTTTTTTAAAGGGAAACAGTTTTATAGAACAAATCAAAAATCTTTCAACTTTGAGTCATTCCGAAATTGAAATTATTAAAAATAAGGATCCCATTCTAAAAAAATCTGAAGTTAAAAAAGAAAAAGGAATGGAAATAAAAACAGCAGCTCAAAGAAAACCCGCAAATGAAGGATTTAAAATTTTTAAAAATATTATTATTACGGATATGTCTCGAGCTGCTTTACTTATAGCACAAACTTGGGAATCCTCTTATGAAGCCTTGGGTTCTCCAAAGCTTTCTGCTTACAAAAGTTATAGGTATCCTTTTACTCCTGACTTTGTTGAAGTAAACTACGTGACCAATGAGGCTTCAAATAAAGAAATCCCCAACAAAGATGAAAAAAAATAATTTAGCTTTAAGTATCAGGAACAAAAGACTTGTTCCTGATAGACCTTAACCTTCTATGAATACATACTACTAGATTCCCAATCCTGTCTATGGGCATTCATTAGCTCGTCAATGTACTGAGCATCTTCTAAAAGTTTTTCTTTAGTTAAATTCACATCCCAATTAGGGGTAAATTGTAGGTAGGTCTGCATCTCTACTAATCTTCTATTAATATCGCGATCATCTACCAGTGGATCAAGTTCTCTGATTAAATGATTTAAGTAGACATTCTCAGTTCGCATAAAATCTCCATATTCTGAATCTGAGATTGATTTTGTTCTTTTAACAAATTTTTCTATGCTTGCGTTCATACTATCCTCCTGCTCTGAAAAAAGGATAGTACGACCAAATAAAGTAACAGCTAAAAAATGATTTATTTAGAAAAATTAATAATCGCCTTAAAAGCTACTTTTAAATAAACAAAATTTATTAAAAATTTTTTATGATGAAATTTATCAATATAAATAATACTGTAGATCTGAATTTTTATTAAGATCACTTACATTGTTTTCGGAAATCATTTCTGCATTTAAAAACTTTTTCAAAATTAACATTTTAACCTTAAATTTACTACTGGAATAAGCTTCATTAGTAAATGTAGAAAGAAAAGGTTGGTGTCCACCCTTTTTGGCAATTAAAAGTTGCTTTTGATTATAACTGACATAAAAAAAATGTTTTAAAGCTTGATCTAGTACCGTTGCACCATCATATTCTCCTTGAATATAAAAAGTTGGAATATGTGATGGATATTTTATAGCACTGTAAACTTCTTCAAAAGAATCACTATTAAATCCTAATTTTTTACAATACTTTTGTTGTTGATAATTAAATCGACTTTGCTTAAGTTTCCATACTTGTGAATTCTTAGAAGGATTTTTTTCAAAATAAGCTAACGGCGATAGCCCAGCTAAATTCATCCCAAGCTCCTTGCAACCTAGCATTCCAAGAACCACTTCACTGGCACCAAAATCTGGCTCAATGAAATCTAAGTTGTACTTGAATGTTGAAATCAATGCAAAGGCACCTTCGTTATCCCACAACATTAAATTTAAAAACTGCTCAAATTTATTAAAAGAATCATCAAGATACATCATAAAATTTCCAACGGCAGCAAACCACTCAACAAATGAATTAGAATGACCTGACAACTCAACAATCCGTTGCTGAGTTTTTTTGTCTAAACTTTGAAAAAATGAATTAAGTAAACTTAACTTAAACTTTGGGCTAATAAGCAGTTCTCCACCTTGAAAAATTGTTCCCTCTAGCACTACAGACTGCAGATGCTTTGGATACAAATGAGCATATATTTGAGCTGGAACCGTTCCATAAGAAACTGCATAGATAGAAATTTTATTTACATTAAAAAATCGCCTGATCATTTCAATATCGTTAGCTGTATTTTTTGAACTGTAAAATTTATTATCAAGAAAAAGAGATTCATTCTCTGGACGTGAACAAGAATTACCTCTTTGGTCAAAAAAAATGACATTCCAATCATCAACTTGAAAGCGCATATCATGAGAAGTATTTCCTGGGCCACCATCAATAAAAACTAAGGTTTTTTTTAAGGGATCAAAGGGTTTGTTGAGCCAAACAAACAGTTGACTGACGCCTCTCTCTTGATGGTGATAATCTATAGGCACAGGAATAAAAAATGAAGCTATTAAGTTTTTATTTCCAATTCTGCTATAACAATATTTAGCACCAGCTTCATAATTAGAGCTTTCGTAATTTATATTGATTTTATTATACTTTACCCTTGCCTCTAAAGTGAAAGCTAATTGAAAAGTCACGATAAGAATCAAGAAATTAAATAGTCTCATGATATCTACTGGAATGTATTGCTGGCTTAGACATGAGGCAATTAAAAAATAGCAATTGAAAATATTAAATCATTTATTTTTTATAATTAAAACTTCCGAATTTTATTAAATAGGACTCATTTGCTTTTTAACACACTAAATAAAGAAAATAATACCCAAAGACACAAAGTTGAGTTAACCGTTGTTACTGTTATCAAGCATAACAAATTGGAGGTTTTATGAATTTTTTATTATCATTTTATTTATGTATTTTCACTCTCGGTTGCGTTAGTCTTGCAAAAGATTCAAGACCTACAGTACAAACAGCTCAGTTTGTCGATCTTAACAAGTACCTTGGTAAATGGTACGAAGTTGCTAGTATTCCCCAAAGCTTTCAAAAACAATGTGTTGCCAACACTACGGCCCAATACTCTTTAACTGATAATGGACTTATAAAAGTTTTAAATTCATGCACGAAGATTGATGACAGTGTTTCAGTTGCCGAAGCCAGAGCACGCGTTATAGACACGCAATCATACTCCAAACTAAAAGTCACCTTTGTTAAACTATTTGATTGGGTTTTTGCTTTTGGAGGTAACTATTGGATTTTAGATGTAGATTCAAACTACAATATAGCTCTTGTTGGAGATCCAACTAGAAATTATGCTTGGATTCTGAGCCGCTATCCATCACTTTCAACAGCTCAATGGGTTGAGGCCGAAAAGACTTTTAAAAATCAAGGCTATGATACTTGTAAAATTTTGACATCAATACAGGCTGGAGGATTAAATTCAAGAGTTCCACTTTGTCAGTACTTAAAACATCTTTCCTTCAATTGATAAATATAACAAGTATTGAATATCTCCTGCAGAAGGCCCTACGCCAGTTGGAATGGCAAAACCAGGAACAAACTGCCAGTCTTTATAATCAACGGCATACCTCAGGCTAGGGCTTACAATTACGTCAGTACCAAACTCCGTTTTTTTCTCAGCAATTGTGGTCTCACTGGAAGTCATAACTGTTTCAAGCATAAAGTTAAGATGATCACTAAAAAGATAAACCTGGCTGTTTGCTAAGAAATACTTTGAATTATCTGCTGATTGGCCACCTTGTTCTTTGGCTTTAGGAGTGTACCCAAATCCTAAATTCCAGTGCTGTACCCATCTATCAGAAATAACTATAGAACTAATTAATGACACTTCAGAACCAAATTGTCCCGTCCCAGTTCCTTTGTCATACTTTCCAGTTGGAGTGATTAAAGAAGCCCTACCAGTTGTAACTATCTTATCTGATCGAAAAAACTCATAGCGATAATTCAACTTAACATCGCCAAGTTCAGTTTGACTTGGCGATGCTGAGTGAATCACTGGTAACTCGTATGAAAATTGATGATTTTGACTATAAACAGGAATTTCATTGATAAAAGTATATGACCAGTCATCTTGTTTCTTACTTTTTTGGTATACACTCATGAACTGAACCACTCCAGCTTCTTGATTATACGCCTCTTCAACAAGAAATGAATTATCTTCAATAGCTTCAGCTTTTACTAAATTTGTAAATAAAAGTAACATTAAGACTATTCTCATGAAAACCTCTTTATGTATTAATCATGGCAGAGCTCATTGAGATTGACAATAACTTCAATAAAAGTCGGTATGGTGAAAGAGAGGTCTAGTACAAAAAAAAAGGCGATGTTATACATCGCCTTTTTTCGTTATTAATTTTTATAAAGTCAAAATTAGAATTTATAAGTTAAACCAAGATTTGCTAAGAATTTGTCATCAGAACCAAGGTGTCCAGTAGCAGCACCTGCTAAAGTACCATCAACTGTGAATTTTCCAAGTTTTAAACCAAGACCACCAGCAACTTTAGTGTTATCAGCTAAAGAGTCTTCTGTAGCAGTAGCGTTTGCAGGAGTTGTTTTAGTTGTACCTAAAAGAACTGACTGAGTGATAGAACCTCTAACAACTAACCAAGAGTTAGCTTCAGCTTCGATACCAACGATTAAAGGTAAAGAAGTAGTTTCTGTTTTTGTTCCATCCTTAACTTTTGTAGTAGATGCAACATATGAAACTCCGTAGTAAAAATCAGTACCATCTTTTTTACGAGAATCAACCAAACCTACAGTAATGTTATTAACATCTGTCTCAGTTGTAGCTTCTGTAGCAATAACTTTATCTTTAGCGCCGTACATTTCGTAACCAGCATAAACATAAAGAGTATCAATAGAGTATCCACCTCTAATAGCAACTGGAGCTTTTTGTTCGATTTTGTTTGTATCAACAGCAGTCGCTTCACCAGTTAAACCTAGAGCTAATTGAGCATCCCATACTGAACCAGTAGCAGAAGCATTTAAACCCATAGTAGATGATTTGCTTTTTACTGATTTGATATCAGAAGAAGAGTACTGAAGACCAAGTCCCCAAGTCATATCTCCCATTTTGTTAGCATAGTATAAATTCAAAGGATTTTGAATTGTAGACTTATTAGCTTTACTATAAGCAGTTGATAGAGACAAAGAACTGTGAGCTAAACCAAGTTTGTTACCAAGATAAGCACCTAATGCAGAGCTTTCACCAAGTTTTCTAACGAAACCACCTTCAGCGTTTACTGAGTTAGAATCAGTTACTGCAGCATCTGATCCAGGACCAACTTCAAGAGTTACAAATTCACCGTGAACTAAAGCTTGGTCAGGTCTTTTAAATACGTCTCTTGTATCAGACGTATGAGCTGGACTTTGTAAAGCTTGTAAACGAGCTTTAGAAGCGAAAGCAGGAGTAGTTGCAATAGCTACAGCTGCTAAAACTAACATTTTTTTCATTTTAAATCCCTTTCTTACAGAGAAAATCTCTGCTTAAAAAATTGTTCATAAGTTTTACTTATGAGTTTATTTACTAAATCTTAACTACACCCAAATCCTAAACAGACTTAAGTTGGAGATCAATGGAAAAATATAAACTACTCTAGTGTTGTGATGTTTAAATAGGCAAATCCGTTTTTCATTTTATGTTTACTAAAAGTCACACTCACTCATTGAAAATGATTTTATTTTGAGCATTTTTTTAAAAAAAGTATTTTAATTTCTCTGGTAACTTTCTTTATTATCAAGCTTTTCACGGTTAATTTTTTTTTTTTAATTTCATATTATTTTTAGAAGCAAAAAAAACACTTTCTGAAATTTTTGACTTCATAACTATCAATTTAATATCGTGTAAAGTAATTTTTGCAACGCGCAAGATCTAGGTTATGAGGCCCTTTGCCACCTAATAATCAGCTTATTTCTCAGTCGAAACTAGACCTTTTGCAAACTTCTATTATCTAGAAGCCCCTTATCAAAAGATAATTTTTTATTTAATGAGAGTATTTTTTTATAAAATTTTGTCTACTGACAACTGCTTCATTACCTGAACTGGATTAAAAATTAAATTCAAATGATCCTCGAACAAGTAACGATACGGACTTCCCCTTAAAATTAAGGAAAAACTATCCAAGTATTTAAAATTTGCTTTTTGTCTTTGTTGATAGGCTTGTTGATAGCCTTCCCAGATCATCGATTGAGTCCATAAAGGCTGACATAAGCATGGTTTTTCAAGAGTGAAACCTAAAGGGAAAAATAATCTTTTTTCAATTTCCAAAAGACAAATATTCTCATTAGCAGCTTCTAGGGAAAATAGGAAAGTAACTTCGATTTCACTCCACACAAAAGCATGCAATCCTAAATTCATATCTATCTTTATTTTTTCTAATAGAAAAAATGCTTTAGATAAAAAGCTTTTATTTGAACTATTTAAAATGACGGCATCCTCATTACTAACTTTTCTAAGGTGCAATGACTGATCTAAAAAAATCCGTCCTGAGAATAAAAAATATTTTCTTTGTGTTTTTAATTTTAAATGAACCATGATCTTATTTGACTTTGCAAGCCCTGGACCTCAAACTAAGATTAATGATGGTTAAAAAGAAATTCCTTAGAGGCATAGTAAAAAGAAACCCAGATGGATTTGGATTTCTGATCCCAGAAACCAAAGATCACCCCGATGTCTATATCCCAAGACACTCCATGGATGGCATTATGACCAACGACCTTGTTTTGGTCGATGTCATTCCAGAATCTGGAAATCAAAAATTTAGAGGCGAAATTGTTGAAATCCTAAAACGTAGCACTGAAGTTGTCGTTGGGAAGCTAAAATGGGCCAATAAAAAATATGCATTACTCAAAGATGAATCCCACAGCTGGGGATCTGATCTTTTTATTCCCGCTGACCAAGCCTTGAATGCAAAAGACCAAGACTTGGTAGCCGCGAGAATCACTCAATATCCAAACAGAAGTAAAGAATTTACAGGAAAAGTTATCGAAATCATTGGAGACATAGAAGACCCACTTAATGATATCAAGCGAGTAGCTATGAATCAGCAAATTCCAATGAACTTTCCAGAAGAAGTTATTAAAGAAGCCAAGAAGTTCAAGTCAGAGCCCTCGGAAAAAGACTTTAAAGGTAGGATTAACTTACGTAACCTTCCTCTCATCACTATCGATGGGAAAACGGCTAAAGATTTTGATGATGCTATTCTAACTCAAGTAAATGATCATGGATTTCTACTGTATGTAGCAATCGCAGATGTTAGTCATTATGTAAAAACAGAAACTGAAATCAACAAGGAAGCCTACTTACGTGGCAACAGCGTCTATTTTCCTAATTTTGTAATTCCCATGCTACCTGAGGTTTTAAGTAATGGATTATGCTCTTTAAACCCTTTCGTACCTAGACTAGCTGTAGTTGCAGAAATGCAATTTGATTTCGCAGGCGAAAAAATTTCAAGCAAGTTCTATGAAGCTGTCATTGAATCTAAGGCCAGAGTTACATATGGAGAGGCTCAAGAGCTGATTGAAGCCTTTCAAGAATCAGAGACCTCAGCCACTCAGGAATCTAGCTCACGTTCCATTTTTGAAAAACTGAAACATGTAAAAGAAAATATTTTAAAATCTGCCGATCTTGCAAAAGTTCTTATGGCTAAAAGATTTAAAGAAGGCTCGTTAGACCTTGAAATTCCCGAAACAACTCTTGAGATAGATGCATCGGGAGTCCCTGTGGATGTCATCAGATCAGAAAGACTTTTTTCTCACCGACTCATTGAAGAACTTATGTTAGCTGCCAATGTCTCAGTGGCTGAATTTCTTTCGCATTCAGATATCCCTGCCCTATATCGTATTCATGAAAGTCCTAACGAAAACTCTATTAAAACATTAGAACGTTACCTTTATAATTTCGGCGGAAAAACAAAGCTAGACCAAGGGAAACTGCAAAAACGCTTAACTAGAGCTTTACAAGAATTTTCTGGCAAACCAGAGGCTCAAGTTTTAAATATACTGACCCTGAGGTCAATGAATCAAGCCAAGTACTCTACTACTAATGTTGGACATTTTGGTTTAGGTTTTGAATTTTATACTCACTTCACTTCACCAATCCGTCGTTATCCTGATCTTATTGTACATCGTTTGTTAAAAAGCCAGATTTTAAAAAATAAAAACTATAAACTTATGAATGAAGAAGATCTTGATACTTTCGCTTCGTGGCTGTCTGCCTGTGAACAAAAAGCAGCTAAATGCGAAAGACAAATCCAATCCATCAAAAAAGCTCGTTTTATGGAAAAGTTTCTTGGTGATGAGTTTGAAGGGATGATTAACTCAGTTACCAGGTTCGGTGTTTTTGTATTACTTAGAGAGTATGACATAGATGGACTTGTAAAAATTGACGATCTCTCTACACAACGACTTGAATTCGATGAAACCACTTTGAGCCTATATAACAAAAGAACGGGTTTAAGATTTACTATTGGGGACACCATTAAAATTAAAGTCATTTCAGCAGATCATGAGTTAGGGCAAATCAACTTCATGCCAGTAGAAGTTGTTGAGCGTAAACAAAAACAAAGTGATCAATATCTTAAAGAAGAATTCAAAAAAAGTGATTTTAAAAAATCTAAAGAAAATTCAAATAAAGACAACTTCTCACATCAAAAAAATAAATCTTCCTCGGTACATTTCAAAAAATCTAAAAAAACTTTGGCAGAAAGACTTTTCAAAAAGAAAAAAAATCAACAAACTCACTTTTCTTCAAAATCAAATCCAGATAATAAAAGAGGAGAAATGAAGTATAGAGGTAGCATCTCTGAAAAATTTTCCGGCAATCCAGAAAAAAATGATTTTTTTAATCCACAAAATAAAAACAATTCAGATGTTAATACTCCTCCAGAAAATAATAAATCAAATACACCAGCGTGGAAACCCGTGGGCGTTGATTACAGTGTTAATACGAGTAAAAGAGCCTCTATTTTAGATAAATTGGACCAAGCTATTGCATCTAGAAATAGAAATCATAGCTTTAGTGGCGGTGGTAATAAAACAGATTCACAAACTAAAGAAACTTCTACTGGTGATGAAAATCATAATTCAAGGTCACAAATAAAGAATAAAAAACAAAAGGAGACTGGTTTTGGCTCTGGATTTAAAACTGAATCCACTAGGAAAAACTCTAAAAAACGCGGCAAGGTTAAGAACCATCGTCGGGGTGTTCGCTAAGCACGGATTCTATAAAATTGCAGAACGAATCAATCTTGGACAATACATCATAGAAAGATGGATTACCTCTAGCTATGAGAACTTTTCGACGGCTGAGCGTGTGCGCATGTCTTTCGAAGAGTTAGGTCCTACTTTTGTTAAACTAGGACAACTCTTAGCTACCCGTCCTGATTTAGTACCAGAAGAATATGTAATTGAGTTTTCAAAACTACATGCCAGTGTCCAGCCACTCTCTTTTGAGATCGTAAAAAATTTATTACAACACGAACTTGGTGGACTTTTAGAACTGTTTGAAAACATAGATCCTACTCCTATTGGATCTGCCAGTATTGCTCAGGTACATCAAGCAAAACTTAAAACTAATGAAGACGTTGTTATTAAAATTCAAAGACCAGGGATCATTGAAGTTATCAACGATGATCTTGGAGTACTTTACTTTCTGGCCGATTTGTTAACCAAGTATATCCCTGAATCAAGAGCCTTTAATCCTAAAGCCATTGTAGATGAATACTTTAAAACATTAGAACTTGAAACTAATTTTATTGTCGAGGCTAATAATATTCGCAGATTTCAAGAAAACTTTAAAACCCAAAATGACATTCATATCCCAAAAGTTTTTTTAGAACTCACAACAGAAAAAATTTTAGTAATGGAAAAAATGAAGGGGATTCCTCTTTCTAATGAAAATGTATTAACTCAATTCAATACAAATCCAGAAGAAATTATTCGTAAAGGGCTTAAAGCTTATCTTAAAATGGTCTTTATTGATGGCTTATTTCATGGTGATCTTCATGCTGGAAATTTTTTTGTTTTGCCTAACAACCATATAGGACTGATAGATTTCGGAGTTGTTGGCAGACTAAATAACCGAACTCAATCTTCTATCGCCAATATGCTTTATGCTTTATCAAAAGAGGATTATGATCGCTTAGCTTATGAATATATTGATCTAGCACCTTTTACAGATCAAGTGAACGTTGATGTTTTTGCAAGAGAACTTCGTGAACTTATAGCTCCATATTATGGGTTAACACTAAAGAATGTCAATTTGGGTCGCATTCTAATGTCTTCAGCAAGTATTGCTTCTAAAAATAAACTAACAGTTCCTTCTGAGTTAATGATGTTTTTTAAATCGATCGTTGCCATTGAAGGAATGGGTAGAAAAATTCATAAAGAATTCGATTTTTTACAATACTCTATTGAATTTGCATCAGAGTTAATTAAGCATCAGCTCAGTACCGAGAAAATAACAGCTGACCTCAATCAAATTGCCAGAGAATCAAAAAGCTTTATTAATGGACTTCCTCGACAATTAAATTTTTTGATTAAAAAACTAAATAGCCCAGAACACCACTTTAAGTTTAACTTTACCGAAATGTATGATTTAAAAAAATCTTTTGAGTCATCTTTTAACCTTATTTTCTTAGGTATGATAATCAGCTCACTAATTGTCAGTGGCTCTTTAATTTATGCTCTTAAAAGCCAAGATGATCACATACTAGGCGTACCCAACATAAGCTTTATTTTCTATCTAATTGCAAGCTTTCTGGGGATTATCGGTTTTTATAATTATATAAAAAAACCCTAATTCTCTATTTGAAAAATCTTTTCATATTAAATCTATTTTTCAATCATAAAGAATTATGATCCGAAAAGTTTCTAAGTTATTCCCCTAATATAAAAAATCTACTGCTGGACTCTATGATAATTTAAAACTTGCTCAATTTCATATGGGACTCGCTCTCCCTCTTCGTTGATTTTAAATACTTTAGTCGTAACCTGAAAACCAGCACTAATATTATTTAAAACATAGGTCTTATAAGCATCTTCTTTAGGAAAAATATATGTTCCCTTTAACCCTTTTGAGGTCTGAGCAATTTCAGAAAAACTCATCATCTTTCTGATCCCATCAAATAGCTGATAAGTCGAATTAGTTTGATTGACTGTAAAAGTTGAAACAGTTGTAGATGAAGCAATTATAACTAAATTTTTAGAAGCAGCGATTCCAAGCTCTTGAGCCGCTTTAGTATAACTACTACAACTTGTGTTTAGATATAAAAACTGACCACCTAGTTTCTCATCCTCTCTGATCTTAAGCCAATTAGCAAACTCTTGGTTTGAAATATACAAAGGATTATAACTGCCATCATGATAAAACAAATCTATAATTTCTGTATAATCTGAATGTTCAAGCTTTGCCCTTACCAAAAACATTTTCTTATTTATCGAAAATAGATTTCTATAATCTCCATCCGAATGTGCCTCTTTCATGAAGAAATCTAATTTATCTTTAGTTCCTGAAATTCCTTGCTTTAAAAAAAGCAGTGGATCATTAATCTCAACTTCTTTTTCTACAGTAAAGTTTTGTTGCTTTAAATAATAAATATAGCTTTTAAGCATTCCATCTTGAATTGTTTTGGAAATATTAGATCCTATGGCAACTAGACCGTGATATACTTTATCATCAAGAACTTCTTCTTTATTGGGACCATCAACCAATGTCGGTGTAAACTCTACAAGCCTCTTCTTTTTTGTAATAACCCCTTCAAAATTTTCTTCTTTATGACTCCAGCTCACTGTTTTAACGCCCTCATCATAAACATAAAAATACATTGGATCGAAAGCGTAGAACCCACCCTTGTTCCTTTTCAAATCGGAATTAACAAAATCACTCTCGCTAAATAATTCTTGAGTTCCAATAATTGTAATATATGTGTCATTATTCGTAAGAATTAAATCCGTCAGATCGAAAGTTTTTAAGTTTAACAATTGCTTTACTTTTTGAGTACTAAACCAGTCCAAGGTTGAAAAAAAGACACTCCGTAAATTGTAGTCATTGTTTCTAATCGCCTCAGCAATCAAAGTTCCGCTATCCATTGCTATATCATTTTTATCTTCGTCTGTAAGAATATTTAAATAAGGCTTAATAAAGAGTAATTTTTGTAAACTCAAAGAATTTTGAGTTGAATTTTGAAGAGCCATACTTTTAATCTTGTTCATGATCGAGTCTTTATAAGATTTTGAAACTACTTTCCTTACATCCTGTGAAAAACAGATATTATCAAGCTTACCTTTTATTTTTTTTACTTTATTTAAGGAACGATTAATCAAACTTAATTTGCGATATCTAATATCTTCTTTGAATTTTCCAACAATAAGTACTAACAAATCATTAAAATACTCTGAAAACTCAGAATAGAAAACTTTTTCTAGAAGTTCAATATCTTTAGCACTCAAATCAGAATTGCGTAGCATTCTCTGTAAAAGATAATCTATTTCAGTAAAGGTCAATTCGCTTTTCAAAATAACTTCATTATAGTTCTTGTTATTCATCACATCCCAAGCCATCACATTCGACTCAGTTCCATCACACGCAGTTTGTCCTTTTAACTGAGTCTTAACATAATCAAAAGAAGAGATATTTTGAAGGTTACTCACTATAGAAGATTTTTCTTCATCACATTTAACTAAGTCAGCATTTATAATATAAAAGAAAAGGTCTTGAGTGTCCTTTAAAAAAAGACTTTTAGATGAGGTTGATATCAGTTTAACATTTCCTTCATAATTTGCGTCTTTCTGATTAAAAACTATAAATAACTTACCATTTTTTAATACAGAAATATCTTGCAAGCCAACTTTCCAACTACTTTTGGAAGAGTCATTATCGTTTATTCCATTATAATCAATCTTAATAGCTTCACCCGATGCAAGAACAATTGCATCTTTACTTTTACTTAGCTTTGCATTTACAACTACCAATTTGTTTTTATCAATAACACTGAGCTTAAAAGAACAGTTGTCACATAACTCAGACTTAGACGTACTAAAAATAATTCGATCTTGACTAATAAAATAAGCCGAAAAATTTATGCTCTTAATATTTTCTTTTAGTGTTTGATTTATATAAGGTATTTTTAACCCTAATTTAGCATCATATAGAAAAAGAGATCCATCATCAGATTGAACAACAAACTTTTGCTTTTTTTCTCCTAACTCCTGAACAATCACTTTACCTATTTTATCTTTAACTCCTAAGTAAGAAAATAAATACAAATAATTACTTTCGCCAACAGTCTCTAGAAGAGTAATGCCTAAGGGGTTATACTCAACAATTTCATTTTCATAACTATAAAAATCTGTACTAGATTTAATCGCCTTATTAAAATCTGCCTTTAAATTATTTCCGGCTGTCGTTTCTAAAGGTATAAGAAAATACGTATATACTGCCCCATTTGAGTTTGTTACTTGATTAATCAAATAACCAGAAACGATAATTGCTTTTTTTCCAAGAAGTCTATAATTGGCGCCATAAGAATTTAACAGATCTATTTTACCTTGCCAGTTAATAAACTCAAGAGTCTCTGTTGCTGCTGTTAATCCACATTGTTTGGAAAAATTAAGATTAATTTTTGTTTTTTCATTAGCTGCATTAACTACACTATCTTTCTGTATTTTCTCTAAACTTTCATAGTCCTGGATTGTAGGTACCACTGAAGCTGAAGTTGTCTGAGCTCTCACTGAAAAAAAACTAAAAATAGAAATGAAGGAGAAAAAGGTTACAAAATATTTTACCTGAACCATACACCACCCCGGTTACAATCGTCCAAAGACTAGTACCTTATGCTCAGGTAAAAATGAAATTTATTTTTTTTTAAAGATTTCAATTCATTTATTGATTTAAAATTTTCACGACTGTCACAATTTTTGACATTTTTTAACTGATGAAAAAAGGGACTCAAAATATTTTGAATCCCTTTCTATAAATTAGCCTAACAATTTTAGAGCTAATTGATTCATTTGATTAGCTTGACCAAGAACTGAAACTCCGGCCTGCATTAAAATATTATTTCTAGTCAACTCAGCGCTCTCAGCCGCAACATCGGCGTCTCTAATTCGAGAATTAGCTGCGGAAATGTTTTCATCGTAAACCAAAAGGTTATTGGATGTTGATTGCAATCTGTTCTGCATAGCTCCAAAATTAGCCCTAATGGCGTTAATCGAAACCAAAGCATTATCTACATTTTGCAAACTCATTTGCGCACCCTCTTTCGAGGCAACAGCTTCTGCCACAAGGCCTAAAGCTTCCAAAGTCGAATTAGCAGCTCCTGAATTAAAAGAAATTCTATCCTTAAATGGATCATTATTAACTCCAACTTGGATATCAATAACTCCGCCAGTACCATTCAATAAATCATAACCATTATAACTCGTGGCCTCGGTTACTCTTTGAATCTCTGATTTTAATTGTTGATATTCAACATCTAAAAACTTTCTCTCTGTATCACCAATCGTGTCAGATGCTGATTGCACACCAAGCTCTCTAAGTCTTATTAACATATTAGAGACTTCGTTCAAACTACCCTCTGCTATCTGTACTAAGGAAATACCATCGTTGGCATTTCTATTAGCTTGACGTAGTCCTCTGATTTGTCCCTTTAGGTTTTCAGAGATGGCTAACCCTGCAGCATCGTCAGCAGCTTGATTGATTCTTTGACCAGATGCCAATCTTGACATAGACCTCGTTTGATTGATGTTGGTCATATACAAATTCTTTTGAGCATTCAAAGATGCCACATTTGTATTTATCCTTAAACCCATTTATCCTCCTTGCATAGTTAAATCCTCCATGATTTTTTGCCTTCCCTTGGCGCTAAAGAACTTCTTGTTCTTTAATGATACGTATTGATTCGGTACAAGAATTAAATAGCTTAAGTCGAGTTTTTTAATTATTTGAATTGTTTTTTCAGGACTAAAATAGAGAATTCATTTATATTTCAAAGATTATTAAAAAAAAAGACAAAATTTTATTCTGAAATTTAGTTCCAACATGCCTTCAAAAAACTTATAATTTATTCAATAAATACATAAAATGTTTTCTGTCAAAAATATTGACGTTCCAAAATTGGAACACTTTTTAACTAAATTAAATCTTAAAAAGTATCTGTTTCTGCTATATCTCTCCTTAACAAAGGAGTCATAATGAAATATTTGATTGTATCATTATTTTGTTTAATAAATTTTCAAAATGCTAGCGCAGATGCCACTGCGGTGTTTGACTGTGGTTACACTTCTGATGGTATTTATCGCTGTAGTGACTTAAAGCTGCGTGCAACTCCAACCAAACAGCAATTTGAAGTGCCTTTGAGAAAAAAAATATCATCTAAAGTTCTAAGTGCCAAAATTGTTGGTTATTCCAAACAGCTTCAAGACAAAACTGTGACTGGCTACTATGATATCAAACTGCAATTTTGCGGTCCCATGCCTGGAAGTTCAGAGTCAAATGCAATAGAATGGAAAAAGAAAAATCAGGGTAACTATTTAATCAACTACTCTAATGAGTATGACAATTTAGCTTGGATTCTAGGTGGGGTTAACTCAACAATTAAAGAAATTCATTTTAGTTTAATTTATCACAAAACAATTTATTCTAGCTTAGATAAGCTTACTGATATTTGTTATATTAATACAAGAACTATAAAATTGTTCTGTCAATTATTGACAGATTATGATGGAGCTGGTTGTAATTTTGTAATTAACAACTCACAAACATTGGCCATAGAACTTTTTCGTAATAACTTAAATCAACCTTCACTTATTCTTTATTAAATTTAAAACAGAGGAAAAAATTATGACAAAATATATTTGTTTCAGTGTATTTATTATTGCATCTTTAGCAAGTTTTGCTGAAAATTTAGATTTCAATGAAAAACAAATAGCTATAGAAGCTAGTAATTATGGTCTTTGTCATGAATTAAAACTGCGAGCACCTAAAGGTGATGAGGTTCTCATCAAAATAAACTGTGAAGCTATAATTAAATCTTATGATTTGAAAATGGAAAGAAAAAACTTACTAAAAAGGCTTAATGAAATCAACGCCGAACTAAAAAAAATTGAACTTAATAAAGGACAATTACAATAAAATTAATGGGGCAGGTTTACTGCCCCAAACGCAGGAAACAGATCAAGTAAAGCTACACACAAAATGGTGCCTATAGGGATTCTTATGAGGGTGATCTTGATCTACAAGATCGAACAACCTTTAATTAATGGTGAGAGTTTTAAGGTTAAATCAAGAATATCTGTCAAGATTCAACCTTATTATCTAGCCTCCATTAAACGATTTGTTCAAGAGTCCTAGTGCTACATTCGCTTGTGAATTCGCTTGTGCTAATACTGAAGTACCAGCATTTAATAATATATTATTTCTTGTCATCTCGGAAGTTTCTTCAGCAACATCCACATCTCTAATTCGAGAATTTGCAGCTGACATATTTTCCACGTTGACTTGAATGTTACTAATAGTTGATTGCAGACGATTTTGAATCGCTCCAAAATCAGCTCTCATTGCAGAAACGCTCACAATGGCATTATCAATTGCCGCCAGAGCATTTTGTGCCGAGGCTTTATCAGCCACACTAGTTAAATTCACTCCAAGTGCTGCTGAATTAGCATCTGCTTTTGAAGCATCAAATGAAATTCTGTCAATTTCTGGATTATTTCTAGTTCCTACTTGGAAATCAAGAATGGATCCAACCCCTGCCAGCAATTGAGTTCCGTTAAACTCAGTACCTTCAGCTATACGATCAACCTCTGAAACTAGCTGATCATATTCCACATTTAGGAATTGTCTCTCTACTGGACCGATAGTATCTGAAGCTGCCTGAACTGCTAGCTCTCTCAATCTGATAAGGATTGTAGAGACCTCATTCATTGCTCCCTCAGCTACCTGCACGAGAGAAATACCATCTTGGGCATTTCTTGAAGCCTGCTTAAGGCCTCGTACTTGCGCTTTTAAATTTTCAGAGATTGCTAACCCCGCAGCATCATCTCCAGCTCTGTTAATACGGAAACCTGATGCTAGCTTTTCCATGCTCTTATCAAGTCCCGACTTTGTACCCCAAAGCACTCTTTGGGCGTTCAAAGAAGCCGTATTGGTATTAATACGTAGCCCCATAACTTCCTCCTCCGTGAGTTAATCTGTCTCTATTCCTTAGAGAGCAGCGGAATCTTTATGATTCCTATGGGTGATTTCTTTCTTAATTATCATTTCGGGACATTTTCAAATAACTTGAGCCATAATGAGATGATTTTTAAAAATCTAGACCTTTAGCGTGCGATAAATACGCTATATACAATTTAATTCAATGTCTCTAGAGGGATTAGCTGTACACAGAGGGTATAAGCTTTAATAGTTTCTGTGCTACTTTTCTTAAGCTCCTTATTAAATCGCTCTTGAAATTTATTAACAAAAGAGCGAATTTGTCTCTTCGCTCTAGGTAAAGATTTTTCACTCACAGGTAAAATTAATGCCTCTACATCCCTCTTGGAAACAGGGACAACTGTCAACCTCTGTGTGATTTCCTTTAGCAACTCTAAATGAAAATTAAGAATATCATTACTAGTCAAATCTTGACTAGTAGTTGTTGAATCTATCGCAACTTTATAATTATTTTCGCCTTTAAAAATTAAACCCGCCTGTTCTAAAGAAATTAACAATTCTTTAATCTTCCCCTCAGATAACTGCATTCTCTCTGCGTAATTTTTTTCTGAATATGATTCTCCATATATTTCTACTAAGCACAGTAATGCAAAATAATGCCAATGATTTACTTTAGGAAACTCTTTGGCATCAATTAAATCTCTTTTTAAAACTTTTTTTGTTTTCAATTTATTTTGATTAATAATTAATTGATTAAAATACTTTTTTTCTTCACTAGTTAATAGAAAAACTTGCGCAAATTGATTGGCCAAATTAAAAGTCATATTTCTTTTACCATTTATAATTTCTGATAATCGCCCTGGAGGGATATTCATTTTTTTTGCGAATTGCCGCATTGAAAACTTAGGAAATTTTTCTTTTTTTTTTGAATAGGTTACTTTTAAAAAATCAGCGACAGTTTTAATTTGATATATTTCACTTTTCATATTATTTATTATCCATAGTATAATACTGCTATGTCCATGTCAGCAGTTTTATTTTTTGAAAATAGCATAATCTTATTTATTCAAATAAAAAACCTTATTCCCGCTCAAAATCAAATTATGATCCCAAAATTTATATGGGATCAAGTTAATAATGTAACATCTAATTTTACAGAGTTTAAGTCATTAGTTAAAAACTAAAACTCATCTTGCATTGCCTATAAACTTTTTCTAAAGTCTTAATCATGAAAAAAACTATATTTCTATCATTTCTATTTTTTAGTTTAAGATCAAATCTTGTTTATGCTAAAGGCGGTCATTTAATAGGAAATGGAGGCTATGCGCTAAAATGTGATGTTAACGGTTCAACGAACTATGAAGTTTATGATATCTATGAAGCGAAATTACTAACTGTTTTTAACATTTCAAATTTAGACTATGGCAAAGGTAATACCTACATCCAAAAAGCTAGATCAATTTTTTCAAGAATTGAACATATTAATCCTTCCCGTTTTAAACAATACATTGACTGGACAAATGAATTTGAATCTAAGTCTTATTTTACCATTCTAACGCCCCCAAGCCACACTAATGATAGCACTTTAAACCTAATACCTCTTAATTGCGAGTTGATTCCTGTAATAAGTAATTACCTCAATACTTATCACATCAATACTTTAATTTGGAATCAACTAAATGAAGACCAAAAAGCAACCTTAGTAGTACATGAAGTTATCTTCAATGAAGCCCTTGCTTATGAAAATAGACACAGCAATTCTTTTTTTGTCAGACACTTCACTCGTCACTTGTTAAATAACTCCATAGCAAAAATGAGTCTAAAAGATTATCTAAACTTTATTCAAAATATTTCATTTACTAAAGCCGATGCTCATGGCTTTTCCATTGCTCTTAATAAATTTGATTCTCTTAGCAATAGAAGAAGTAAACTTAAAGTTGAGTTCTGGGATAACGCCTCCGTAAAGTCTGCAACACTATATTGGAAAGGAACCTCTCAAACTAATGGAATTAATCTAGATTACAACTGTGGCCTTGGACACTGGGATCTAAATCAAAGTTTCTTTGTCTCTTTTTATGCAAATCACAAAGTAAATCAATTTCACTACCCTATTACGACTATGTTTCCATGTGAATTTAACGTCATTGAATTGAAGCATGTTGGATTTAATGGCAAAATGACCTTTAACTCTATAAAGTTCTCTGAAGAAGGACAAATAACTTCATTAAAATATCATGGTTATTTGGAAAACTTCCCTTTACTCGAACTTGATACCCCCAAAGATAAACTAAAAATTAGTGCAGGACTAAAACCTCTAAGTATTGTTCAACTCGAAGTTATTCCCTTTTATAAGATTAGATTGACAGGTATAAATAAGAAGATGTGCCAAGAAGAATTGTTAAATTACTTAGTTTCATGGAATTCTTCTGATATAAACTCTAGTACCAAATTCATAAGTTACACTATAGATTCAAAAAACAATCAAAATGGATCACTTGAACTTTGCTACAAAACATTAACTAGATAGGAATACATCTGATGTTTAAAAGTTGGCTTAAAATCTATTCTTATATTTTTATCTTTTCTATCTGCAAGTTAAAAGCGGAAAATTTATTTTTATTTGAATCTAACATACAAAGTATAGTTCTAAAAACAAAAGAAAAAAATATTATTATTATAAATCCAACCTATGTTATTCAAAAAAATGGCTCTAATTATTCTTATTTTTTAAATTATGACCAGCAAACTATTGAAATTATTTGCGATCAACTTAAAGCAAAAGCTATTTTTTCTGCCATCAAACTAACAAATGAAGATACCATCAGCTTGAAAAAAAATAGAGAATCTGAAATAGTAAATACAACTAAAAGTATAGATCTACTTATTTGCAGATCTTAACTGCTCTTATAGAGTTTCTAAACAAAAACAAAACAAACAATATTTTTTAATATACCTAAAATATCATCTTCATTTAATTAAATCATTATACTATAATTTAAATTTTTATCAAATGCTGCATAATGCGCAAAAAATAAAACACCTTTTAATTTAACATTTCTAACTTAAAAATATTGAACTTAAAATTAGATAGACTTTGATTAATTTCCAAGCTCTTCCAAATAATTTAATATCTATGTAGATGACATTTGATGTAAAAAAAATTGACAGGAATGAAGTTAATACCAATTAGAAATATTATCATAGAAATTTGACATCCTACTGAGGTAAAAGAGTTCTTTAATTACTAAGGATTACCATGAAACTATTTTTTTTATCTTCAAGTAAAAATAAGCAGGATTTAAAATCTAATTCTATGCAAAACATTCTTTGTTTTAGTTTTCTTTTTTTTGTAACAGCTTGTAACAACTCTTCAAAGTCAAACACTCCTGATTCAACTCTATTACAAACTAATATTAATGACCAGGCATTAATTCTAAACTCAACTGTCACTGACAGTGAAGCTTTATTACCTGCTAATAGTTTTACAGTTATAGAAACTTCAACAAACCCTGAGTTTCAAAACAACTTTTATACTCGCATTCAAAGACAAGAAGACAGCCTTGGATGTTATAACAAAAATATGACTGTTTTTTTAAATTCACCTAAATTTAATATAAATGGAAAAAGAATTGATACCTCTCTTAGAATTGAAGACAAATTTATCAAAAGAACAGTTTTTAATGATATTCAATCTGGATATGATTTCACAGTTCGTCTAGAATTGAAAAATAAAATAAAAGACACTTATAGCTATGACTATCATATGATAGCAGCTAAAGATATAAAATCTAACATCACTTTCGATTTAAGTACATTATTTACTAGCACACCTCATGGAATTCTAACTTATTCTAATAGTATACAGCTGCCTTTGAAGAAAATATTTACAACCTCCTTGGGATATAATTTAATCAATAACTATAAATTAATAAAAAATGGTACTACTTATTGGAATTGCTTTATGAGTTCAAAAGGCCCTTCAACGCAAAAAGTTTCTTTAATAAACTACCAAATCGGCAAAAGGAAAGTAGAAGCTATTCTAGAAGAGACCACAAATAATGGTCAGATAACTTGTGACTTAAAAGAATCTCAAGTTCTAAACACCTCTACCCCTAGCACCTCGCCCATACTTCCAAATAATACACTAAAAAGTGTCACTTTTGGCAATGGGTTATTGATTTCAAAAGTGATAGCAACAAAAAAAATTAAGTCGACTTATTTAGTTCCTTGTGAGGGTGAAAAAATATATCAATCACAAAAACTATTAGTAAATGCTAAAACTATTCACTCCTTAGTTTCTAAATTAGAATACGCTCCCTTGAGATAATCTTTTACATTAAGACTATCTTAGGATATCTTCAAAGGTACAAATGGAAATAAGAGATCCCTTACATGGTTCAATGTTTTTTTCTGATGCAGAAGTTTCTGTCTTGGACACTCCAGAATTTCAACGATTAAGAGCTATTAAACAACTTGGTTTTTCAGAATTCAGTTTTCCTGGAGCCACTCATAATCGTTATTTACACTCTCTAGGTGTTTGTCACCTAGCTGGTCAAATTTTCGATTCTATTTTTAAAATTTATCCATTCCAAAAATCTTCAAAAAAAAATCAACTCCGTCAAGTGTGTCGACTTGGAGCTTTACTTCATGATTTAGGACATGGACCTTTAAGTCACACTACGGAACAAGTAATGCCCAGAGTTGAAGATTTAAAAATTACAATTTATAAAGAAACTCAGCATAAGAATAGACGTGCTAATCATGAGGACTATACCTTAAAAATTTTGACTGACTCATCTATAACCGACGTTATCAGAGCTAGTTTTGATTTAGAACCTTATCATGTAGCTTGTCTTATTGATAAAACTCTTCCCACTAAAGATGATTTTTTTATTGATGGAATTAATGATTTTCGCCCTATTCTTAGCCAAATTGTTAGTTCCGAGTTGGATGCCGACAGAATGGATTATCTAGAAAGAGATTCCTATTTCTGCGGAACAAACTATGGTAAAGTTGATATTGAATGGTTAATCCAAAGTCTAACTTTCAGAATTCTAGATCAAAAATTATATCTAGCCCTAAATCGAAGAGCACTTTACTCTTTTGATGATTTTCTAATTTCCAGACATCACATGCACTTAATGGTCTACTTTCACCATAAGAGCATTATTTATGAAGAAATGCTTAATAAGTATCTAACTTCAAAAGATTGTCAGTTTTTTCTTCCATCTAAAATTGATGAATATATAAAATATAATGACTACAAATTATATGAACATCTAGCAAACTCAAATAACTCCTGGGCTCAGCGAATTGCCTTAAGAAAACCTTTTCGTGTGCTACTTGAGCTTCATAACATTGGCATAAACCAAAGATCTGAATCAATTAAAAAAATAATAGAATCTCATGGTATCGAAGTGATATGGGCTTCTTCTCATGCCAGGCTTTCAAAATACCATTCAGGATCCGAAGAAGATAAGGCCATGGACATATATGTCGTTGATCAATATGATAAATGGGATAAGCCCACACCAATTAACAACTCCACTGAAATATTTAAAAAGTATGAAGGAACTCGTGTGATTGACAGACTATATGTCGCACCTGAAAAATACCAAGAAGCTGAAAAAATATTTAAATCATCTGAAATTAAATAATAACCATAGTGGTAACAACTTACTAAAATTAAGCCTAAAGAAAAGAGAACCTATTACTTTATTTCAAAAAAAATCCACACTCACAATTTTAAAATAAGATATTCCTTTTTCAAATTTAGAATTTAAACTTACCTATCTCATCTTCATATGATCTTTCTTAACAAACTGAATCTAAGTAGACTATCGTCATATATACAAAACCACAAATTTTAACTAAAATAAACTTTATGAATACTTTTTTTCTTCCAAGAATATTTTTAATAGTGCTACTCATAGTACCAAACCGGCTTTTTTCTCAAGAAGATAATCACACCGTACAAATCGAATTCATTTCTGATTTGAATCATCCAGAAGTATCTATGGCCTATCGTTTTATGGTTGCTGATTTTCTACAGTCTGGTGGCAAAGGTCGCACTTTTTTAGTCAAAACTGATACTAAAGATACCGCAGGTTATTACTTAGCTGTAGACAAACTCCCCTCTTCCATTAATCCGAAGGGAAACTCACTTATCACTAGAGATCCCAAAGTTCTTGCTAGATTGCAAAAAACACAACAAGAAGGGATACCACTTTTTCTTGAATCTATTGATCACAAAATCGATGCACAGGTTTTCGGAGATGATACACTTGGTAAATCCTTACGACTTGCCGCTTTTCCAAAATCAAAAATAAAATTTTTATTATCCGTATCGCCATCAACCAGAGAAGATATTTTAACTCACGAAATGGCCCACATTAAACACAAATTCCCGTCACATCCGATCGCTTTATTTTTAGAACAACAGAAGACTTTGATAAAGGAGCCATCATTCTCTACAATCAGAAGAGCTTTGACAGAATTGGGAGCTTACAATGAACAGCATTCCTACCTAGAGAATCTAAAAAAACAAGGACAAAAGAGTATCTTGATATTAGCAACAGACTCTACCAAAAGTCATCATGTTGAGATCGCGGACTTTAAAGATATTTATAAAAAACAAATGGATGAAATCCGTGCCAGTTCAGGAATGTATATGAGTATGGTCTCGGCAACATTTCGTAAAATCCCCTCTGAAAGCCAATGTGCCTTGATAGATCAAATAAGAAACACCCTATCTGGAATGGGTTCTATCGAATCTGAACTTGTTCAAGAGTACCCCCTTCAACGATGTACGGACTCTTCACCTTCCGGTAAAAACTCCTCCCAACCCTTACGTTCCGTGCTCACCACAATCCTGTTTAGATCTTTCCCTGGCGCCAAAGGATGCAATTCTGGCGTATGAACCAAATCAAATTACTCGGCTCGTGCGTTCGTCAGTGTCGATCGCAAATTAATTGGTATCTACGTTAAGAAATAATTTATCGTGCGCGGTTACCAGGAGCTGCAGGTGCTGCTGGAGTGCGGGGCGATATCACGTCGGCTTTATTATACCATTCCATTTCGCTACATGCTTGCAAGTAACCAAATAGATTTTGTGCACCTAGGCTGGTTGCTTCGCCCAGATTCATTTTTTTAGATCTCCACGTATTGGAAACCTTTTTAATGTCCGAATTGAAATCTGTTTCCAAATTCTTAGATTGTTTTTCCGATTTTAAAGAGAGTGTGAACGTATTGGACATAGCTTCACATGTTTTAGCGATGGCTCTAGCTTCGGTAGCGTCCTTCGCGCCAGCAACGGCCGCCATTTGGGTGCATATTGATTTTGAAACTACATAGCAGTCTAAGTCCTTACATATAGTCCGTCGAGATAGCGTATTACCCTCTCCGAACACCGATATATCAGTCCAATCAATGCCGTTTTCTTTTCCCTCAGTGATAATAGATTCAAAGGCTTTTGATCCACGACGATTAATCGTCACAGAGCCAGTTGTGCCATTTTTATCGAATTTCCATTTGTCTTGGAGTGGACTCTTGATAGTTTGAGAATACCCGAGATTAGTTAGATGACTTAAATCTGTATTGTCGAAATTTGTATATCCATATCCGTAAACAGTGGTGCCAACAGTACCATTAGCTTTATCTGACCACATGTAATTTCGTCCCGCACGGTACTCCATGGTCGCGCTAGCAAAACTTCCTAGTGCTGAAATTAAAATAACTAAGTTAGTAAGTTTCATAAATTCTCCTTAATTTAAGTTTTATAAAGTAGCAAAGCGGTAGCTCTTTTCGAAGCAGTCATGCTTATTAAATATCGACTAAAATATTAATAGAATAAAAACAAAAAAAGAGCTCAAACTTCGTAAATTTTGGCTCTTTTTTTTAATGATAGCGGTCTAATTACTTCTTATTAGAAAATATCAAACTAGCTGAAACTAGATGGTTTTCATTTCCAAGTTAGCCGCAAAAATAACTACACCTTTTTTATCATATTTTAACAATCTGTGCCAAGTGCTGAAGGCATTTCTAAAATACACTACACCATAAGAAGTATCTTTAATTTTATATATCATTGTACCTCTAGGAAATCTGCCACTAGACTCTACATCAGCTTCTAATTTTCCTTGAATCTCCAAAGCCGCCATCCTAGTACAAGCCGTAGGTTCACCGATAGCATTCAAGGAACACGTATTTCTATCAATTTTTAATAGCACCTTGCTATCTTCAACTTGCAAATCAATTTTTCCACTTCCAGAAACATAACCTGTGGTCCAGTTTCCATCCATAAATCCCTCAGCAAACAAAAACTGAGACATCAAAAGTCCACCAATTAAAAATATTTTTTTCATTCAAACCTCCTAATTTAGTTACAATAATAATCTTACAAGACAATCTTACAAAATCAAATCACCGCAAAAGCAGTCATTGTTTTTATAACCATAACTAAGCTTTTTGACTATTGATTTAATTATTTACGCAATAGCTTATCTTTATAAAAGACATTAAATATTTTTAACAAAAAAATCTTACAGACAAAACTCTAGAAATCTTCGAGTTTCATTTTAACACAATAAAAATAATATCTTAGAAATATTAAAAACCTTAAGAAAATTAATTCTTATCCGAGATTTTAATAACTCTCTTGATTTCAGGTAAATACTCAGACCATACCAAAAAAGAGACAAATATTATCTACTTTAATGCGGGGGAAACTTGAATAGCTTTAAAAATATGTCAATAAAATTAAAAATTGCATTACCCGTTGGGTTTTTAGCATTAGCTGTTTTCGGACTAATGTTTTATTTAATTTCCTCAGAAAGCCACAAAACAACCAAAGAAAATGCTGAAAAACTTCTACTAACCACAGCCAAAGCTCATTCTAAATCTATTGAAGTAGAATTTAATTCTGCCCTAGACGTTGCAAAGGTTTCTGGTCAAGTACTGCTAGCAAAACACAAATCAGGATTTTATAACCGAGAAATAGTTGTTCAAGAATTAAAAGAACTACTAGTTGGAAATCCTAACCTGATTGGTATGTGGGCTGGATTTGAACCTAATGCTTGGGACAAAAAAGACTCTGCCTACATAGGCAAAGAATGGCATGATAAAACTGGAAGGTTTGTTCCTTACTGGTCTTATAAAAACAACTCACCTTACATAACAGCCTTACTTGACTATGAAAAGCCTGGCGATGGTGATTACTATTTAGTTCCATTGAAAAGAAAAAAGGAAACTATTATTGAGCCCTATATTTATCCAGTTGCTGGCATACCAACACTTATGACCTCTTTGACTTTTCCCTTAATAGAAAATGAAGTAGTTATTGGAATTTCTGGAGTTGACATTGGGCTGAAAAAATTAAAAGACTTTGTTGATAAAATTAAGCCTTACGAATCTTCGCAGGCTTACATTGTTTCAAGCGGTGGGAACTGGGTAACTCACCCTGATGACAGTCTGATTTCAAAATCAGCACAATTTGATTTTGAGCATGAATCTATTAAATCGGCTATTAGCAAAGGTGAAGCTTTAAGCGTTACAGGAAAAGATCCTAAATCACATGTTGAGTTTATCGTTAATACTTTTCCGATTTCACTTGGTCAAAGCGATACCTCATGGGCCCTTTTAATTAAAACTCCAACAAGCGAAGTCTACTCTTCTGCAACTTATATTTTGTGGCAACAGGTGGTAATTTCTTTTTCTGGACTTGTTATTCTCTTACTTACTGTTTATTTAGCTTCTTCTTATATTTCAAATAACATTAGTAAACTATCCAATAATCTATCTACATCCAACACTCAAGTTTCTGATGCTATTCATCAGCTGTCTACAGCAGGACAATCTCTTTCACAATCAGCAACATCTTCAGCTTCATCTTTAGAGGAGGCCGTTGCCTCGCTAGAAGAAATCACATCCATGGTAAAATCAAACTCAGATTATGCTAAAGAAGCTGCTGAAATTTCAACGAAAGCAGCAGAGTCTGCAATTACCGGAGAACATGAAATGAGAGAGCTCATTGAGCAAATGAAAGTGATTTCACTATCTTCTAAAAAAATTGAAGAAATTATAAACGTTATAGATGACATTTCTTTTCAAACAAACCTACTGTCTTTAAATGCTGCCGTAGAAGCTGCAAGAGCTGGAGAGCAAGGCAAAGGATTCTCAGTGGTAGCCGAAGCAGTCAGAGCATTAGCTCAACGTTCTTCTTTAGCGGCTAAAGATATCTCGACACTTATAAAAGATTCCGTAGAAAAAATAGATCGTGGAACAAAAAAAGCTGACCTAACTGGTGAAGTTTTAAAAACTATTGTTGAATCGATCAAGAAAATTTCTGAATTGAATAATGCGATTTCATCTGGATCCCAAGAACAAACATCAGGAATTCAACAGATCAGCCAAGCTATGAATCAAATAGACCAATCTGTTCAAAGCAACGCTTCATCATCAGAAGAAATAGCTAACACAGCAGAAGAAATTAATAATCAAGTTTCAAAAATGGCAAAAGTGGTCGTTGATATTAATGATGAAATTTATGGCCAACACAAAAAAGCTTCTTAAAACCTAAAAAGCCTATGAATTTTAGGTTTCATAGGCTTTTTATTTAAATATAATTATCAAAAAACTAATTAATTAAACTCTTTCAATAATAACTGATATACCTTGGCCTCCGCCAATACAAGCACTGCCAAGAGCATATTTAGCCTGTCTACGGTGAAGCTCATAAACTAGATGGTTCATGATTCTAGTTCCACTTGCGCCTAATGGATGACCAACGGCAATAGCCCCGCCATTCACATTCGTCTTTTCAGGATTAAGGCCCAATTCTTTTTCTACAGCTAAATATTGAGCCGAAAAAGCCTCATTCACTTCCACAAGATCCATTTGTTCTAGTTTTAATCCAGCTTTTTGCAAAGCGACTCTTGAGGAATAAGCTGGGCCAATTCCCATAATGGTAGGATCACAACCTACTGATGCCCATGAAATAATTCTCGCCATAGGCTTTAAACCCAACTCTTGAGCTTTACTTTCAGAGGTCAATAAACTCATAGCGGCGCCATCAACAATACCTGAAGCATTGCCAGCAGTAACAACACCATCTTTTTTAAACATAGGTTTTAATTGAGATAACTTTTCCAATGTAGTTTCTGATTTTGGATGTTCGTCTTTATCAACAACTAAAGTTCCCTTCTTGCTCTCGATAGTTACAGGAATAATTTCCTGGGCAAAGAAACCTTTATCAGCTGCTGCTTTATATCTAGCTTGTGATTGTAACGAATAGGTATCAATTGCAGTTCTTGAAATACCATACTTAACAGCTAAGTTTTCAGCTGTGATTGCCATCGGTGTTTTTGCATAAGCATCAGTAAGAGCTGAAGTCATATAATCTTCAAGCTCGAAATTACCCATTCTTACTCCTCCAAAACGAACTCCTCTGGCTATATAGGGAATTTGCGACATTTGCTCAACCCCACCGGCGAGAACAACAGCAGCTTCTCCCGTCATGATCATTTGAGCCGCATTCACCCATGATTGAAATCCACTACCACATAATCTATTTACTGAATATGCTGGCACAGCCACGGGAAGACCCGTTTTTAAAGCAATATGTTTTGGAATGTAAGCCGCATCACTTCCTGATTGAACTACATTTCCCAAGACTAAATGCTCTACTTTTTCTGGAGATAAACCTGCTTGAGTTAAAGTTGCCTTTGCTGCAGCCACTGACAAGTCAGTGGCTGAAACATCTTTCAAACTACCTCCGAAGGCTCCGAAGGGAGTTCTTTTGCCTGATATAAATACTATTTTTTCCATGGAAAAGAGATTAGTTTGAGATGCTATCATAGTAAAGGAGAGATGATGAAAATTTTGATTCTAGGACAAGGCGGCAGAGAACATGCTCTAGTAAAGGCTTTTAAAAACTCTCCATTAGTGACAGAAATTCACGTTCTTCCTGGTAACGATGGAATGAAAAAAGAGGCCATTTGTCATCCTTTCGCCATGACTGATTTTGAAAATATTTTGCAAATTTGCTTAAGAACTGAAATGGATTTTGTTTTTATTGGTCCAGAAGACCCATTAGTTATGGGTCTTGCAGATCAACTCAGAGAGCGAGGTATTTTAGTTGTAGGACCCAGCCAACAAGCTGCCATGCTAGAAGGAAGTAAAATTTTTTCTAAAGAATTTATGATGGAAGCCAAAGTACCTACTGCGCCTTATTACGTGGTCACAAGTACGAACGAAGCGCTGCAAGCCTCAGCTCACTTTTCTCCTCCTTATGTTTTGAAAGCAGATGGTTTAGCTGCGGGAAAAGGAGTTTTCATTTGTAAAAGCCTACAAGAGTTGAAAATAGCTAGCGATAATTTATTTGAACAAAAAATTCTAGGAAAAGCTGGCAATGCAGCTTTATTAGAAAAATTTGAACCTGGATGGGAACTTAGTTATTTGGTCCTAACAAACGGTTCTGATTTTGTTTCACTTCCTTTAGCGCAAGATCACAAAAGACTTAATGATAATAATGAAGGACCAAACACTGGTGGTATGGGGACCATTGCTCCACTACAAATAACCCAAGAGTTAAAATTAAAAATTGAAGAAACTATTATCAAACCAAGTATTGAACTAATTCATAAAAAACAGTTTATCTACCGAGGCATCCTTTTCGTAGGTGTTATGGTAACCCAAGATGGCCCAAAAGTTTTAGAATACAATGTCAGGCTCGGTGATCCAGAAACACAAGTAATTCTGCCATTAATCGATAGTGACATAGCTATGGTTATGAAAGATCTTGCCGAAGGAAAAATTTCATCTTTAAAATTTAAAAATTTATTTTCAGCCTGTGTTATCATGGCTAGTCCAGGGTATCCCGATAACACTGAAAAAAATGTTCCCATGGAGGGACTAGAAAACATCTATGAGTCCTCTAACTCTTATTTAATTCATGCTGGAACAAAACACGAGCAAGGAACTTGGAAAACCAATGGAGGAAGAGTTCTAGGTGCTCTTGGAATTGGTAGCACTTCAGACGAAGCCATTAAAAACGCTTATGAATTAACAAATAAAATAAGTTGGCGAGGCATGCAGTGGAGAAAAGATATTGGCAAATATTTTACCAGTTCCACCTAAGTCCCATAGAACTTCTGTTCTCAAGACTATTCTTAGAGTGTGATACAACCAAATCCTTATTCTTAAAAATTTTTTCTGAAACCTCAACACCCGTTTCATGTTTGGCGGAATCAACTTTAAATTGAGCATTTGTCCAGCCCTTGTATTCAATTCTAGCCTGAGATTGAAGAGCTAAATATTGAAACGAAATTTTGTGGTCGATGGAAGGTTGTCCCTGGTACAGAGGAGCCGACTTCAAAGAGGCTTCCACTTTCATAGCCTTTTCAACTTTATTTGCCGCTTTACCAAACGAAGAGTTTTTCACATCAGGAGAGTTGAGCCAATTTTGAATAGCCTGATCTCCAAATCGTCTAAAAACATCTGACTGATCTGTTGTTGGAGCTAAATTTTTAGGAATTGTTTTATTTAAATCCTTAAAGTATGGATCACTCAAATCAATATTTTTGGGAGCCAATATTTTTTTCCCACTGGCAATAGGTTTGATAATTGTTTTTAGACCAAATAATTCAATTTTTTTAGTTTTTTTAATTTTCTTCAGTTTACTTTCTGAATCTGAAGCAGAAGAGTATTTTTTTAATAATCGCTTAAAGTAAAGTCTATCATTTAGAGGGGACATATCTTGAAGTTGATAAAACTGACTTTGAGGAGTTCTAAGCTGAGCTAAAGACTCAGTTATAGAGAAACTATTTGCCACAAACAACCATGAACTATTTCCCAAAAAAGGGGAATTTTTCAAAGAAAATAAGAAAAATATGCTCATCAAAAGGGTTTTAATCGTGTCTCTCATAATTACATTTTTAATAGTTCAATTTCTTTGCCAGGTGCATTTTCATTGCCCTAAGCCATAAATTAGATTTAGATCATTTTTCTCTTTCTGAGACTATGAAAAAAAGACAGAGGCGCCTTAATGAGCCTGACTTTTTTTGTATAATTTTCCTAAGTTTAGTTTTTTAAAGAGAAGGTAACTACTTAATGATAAAAGATTTATGCGGATAACTACGTGGGAGGTCTAACAATGGGACAAAAATTTCAACTTAATTTTTTTAAAAAAATTCTGATCTACACTCTCATATTCACACTACTTACTCCGCCGATTAATGTTCATGCACAGAACAAAAAAACTGATGACGATCTTTTTCCAATTATCATCACCAACCCTCAAAATCCAACAACTCCAAATACACCAACAACACCTAATTTACCAACAGACCCTGGGCTTCCCGGAATAGATCCAATTACTCTTCCTGGAACTGATCCTACTCTTCCTAACTTACCTGGGATTTCTCCACTTCCAAGTTCTGGCTCTTTATTTCCGATTGGTGGAAGTAGTAGTATTTTTGGTTCTACATTTGGAACAAACACGATGCAAGCAGCTCAAGTTCCTAACGAGTTTTATTGTCCACTTTTTGAGAGTAATCCTTATGACTCTATTTTCAGAGCTATCGATGCTATGAACCAAGCCATGAAAATTAACTCTGATTGCTCACCTCAGCAATCACAGTATAACGACTTTTATTCGAACAGTGAAAAAATAAGAAATCTCGTATTACAAATCCAACAATATACCCAAAATCCTGAATTTATTGCTAACGCAAACACAAATGATATAGAACGCGTTGTTTACGATGCTGTTACTGGAGTTAATTCTATAGCGACTAACCTTAGCAACAACTCTTATTTTAACAAAAACTGCACTAGCAGTAAACCTTCTTTAGCCAATGCCGCTCTAGCAGCTAATGATATTTTAAATAATCTAGCTCCTGTGGGTTTGGTCATTGCTTCTTTATTCCCAGCTATTGGGACAGCCACAAAGATAGCTCTACTTGGTGGTGTTTACGCCTCAACTGCAGTTAAAGGTTTTCAAAATTTCATGGATAGTAATACACTCAAAATGACTGACCCTGCGGTCAGTGCTGCAATTTTACAGAACACTTGCCAATACATCAAAATTAGACAAAAGATTGACTTTTTATTGCTCGGAGAAGAAGGCCGTCTTGATGAAATCAAAAGTGCTTACTTTACTAATATCGAAGCCTATAGAATCCGTTACAGCAATCCCTCAAGTCAGTTAGTACCTTTAATGCAATATAAGTATCAAGCTGAAAAAACAGTCACTGATATTGAAGGACGCATTGTTGATGACAAGTACAATGTTAATTTTTTTCAAGCTAAAATAAAATCTGCTGGCGATGACAAAGAAAGAATCTGTCTCATTGGTTCTACAATGGTAAAAAATAGTAAAGATGCAGAAACTTTTCCAGCAAGTGTCCTCAGAGTTTTGGAATCAGCGCTAGAAGCAACAAAACTTAATGGTGGTCAAGTAGATGCTCAAGCTCAAACAGAGTCTGATGAGTTCAGTATCGCATTAACTAAATCACGAAACAGACTGGGAATATTAACAGCCAAAGTTATCGGAGATGATAGCCCTGAAACAGAAAAAGCTATCCAATTGTGTGCTGAGGAAACAAAAACATGGTTGAAAAGAATTGCCGACACCATAATTTACTCTGAAAATTTGATAAATAAAGAAGCCAAAGAAGTAGAAGCTTTATTGAGCCAAAATGCTGATTACAAAGTTTGGAATGCCCAATACAAAAAATTAAAATCCGAAAAAGGAACTATGGATAAAGTTGTTAAAGTTCTTAAAGAAATGTCTAAGCCAAATGCTGTTTACATTCGTAGTGAATTGTCTCAGAGAGCTCAGCAATTAAGAGATTCATTATTTAAAAACGAATTCTTTTTTGCTAAATCACCTGTTTTAGAGTGGTTGGATTTTAATATTGCCAGCTTTAGATCTTCATTCAACAGTTACAGAAATTATGTTGATTTACTACAAACTGGAGCTTTGAGTGTGAAGTCAGACAATTCATCTTCTCAAACTACTGCAGTAGCTAAATCATCTGCTTATCAAGATTTTCTTTTAAAAAACTCTATCAAAAGTACTCCCAGACTGGAGAATTTAACTTTAAAAACTTTACCTAAGAATACCGAAGCATATAATGAAGCCTGTAAGCTTCTTAAAGATGCCTACCGTAGTTATAAACAAGCTAGTGATTATTTGGGTTCAGCTCAGTTTATGTGCGATATGATTGACCCTTACATAAATGATACTGGAAATGATATTATTGCTCTTTGTAAAGGTGGCAAAACTTTTAACTCTCCAAAAAAGTCTAAGGTCACACAATTGATTGAGGGATTGAGCAAAGATTATTTTTCTGCTTCTCTTTCTGCTGATAAATTCGCTGAATTAATCAGAGCTAAGCGAGCAGTCCTTAAATGCCCTATTCTTTAGTTTAGGTTTGAGATTTAAATTAAGATTTAAACAAAGTGTCCCCAACTGGGCCACTTTTTATTGAGAAAATTTTAACAACTTAATTTTTTTTTGAAAGAATAAGACTTATGTCTTATTTAAATTTAAGTATTTTTGAGAAACGATTAAAGCCCCAACAGATCTTATCCGAAATTTTCTTCAGCGGGGTCAAAATGAAACATATTTTTAAATTTATCTTAATTCTTACACTGATAACGGGTTGTGATCAGAAAAAGAAAGAATCCCAATCAGAAGAAACTAATCCATCAACATCATCCGACGCTAAAATAAAATATCTCTATGTAACCACCGGAGCATGTTACTCTGGGGGAAATACCACTTTTACCACAACAACAGCTTCTAATCTGATTTACCGCTTAAGTTTAAACAATGGACAAAAAAATTTGCAACTAGCTGACTACTATTCTTTACCAGGAAATCCAGGGGACTCACCTATTTCTTTGATTGAACAGGACAGCGAAAATTTACTGGTCCTCGTTGAAAACACAATAGGTAGACGAATTGAAAAATTAGCAAAAACTAATAATCCTCCCAGACCATTATTTTCTTCCAACAGTACAGTTCTGAATAGTGTGCTCAGACAAATGATAAAAACATCTGATAATGGTTTACTCATTTCTAAAAGCTCTGGAATAGAAAAAATATCGAGCCAAGGCATGAGGATCGGAACTCCCTACGTAGCCAGCAACATGGGGGCAATGTGTGGCACTAATACCAATATTACTGCTCTAGCAACCACAACGACTGGCAAAATCTTCTTTACCAATGCTGTTACAGCAAATAATCGCTTTGGTGTTATTGCTGCTAATGGATATGCAACAGCTAATGATTGCTTAGCAGTGCAAGCGGCCCCTAATCCAAACTCTTTTCCTGTAGCCATTACCTTTATAGAAGCTTATCATCAGGTCATAGTAGCCTATGCTGGCAATAGTTTAAGCCCAGATATTAACTCTATCTACGTATACGATTTTAATGATTCTACAAATGCGCTTAGTAATCCCACCAAACTCTATGATGCTAATACCTATATTAGCGCAGGGTACTTACTTTATGGAATCTCAGCAATGACTTACAACTCTGAAGACAGTTCCTTTTACGTTTCGACGGCTATTTCTTCTGCAACCACTGTGATTAATTATGTTATTGAAAAATTAAATTATAACCCTATTTCCAAAACCCTATCTCGAGTAGGAAGTATCCCTTTTTACAATTTCGGCGTTGATACTAAATGTATTTCTCACCTGCTTGTTGCTGAGTAGACTCTAGGTTTGTCCTTTACTCATCAAGTATAAAGTTAATAGGATCTACTGGCACGGAATTAATTCTTACTTCATAATGCAAGTGCGGGCCTGTAGAGCGGCCGGTGTTACCCACTGCTGCAATCACATCCCACTTACTGATTCTCTGTCCAACATGAACATAAATTTGAGAATTATGCCCAAAGCGGGTTGTCACTCCAAATCCATGATCTATAGACACCAATTTCCCATAACTTTCATCATAAGATGCAAATATCACTAAACCATCCGCTGGAGCATAAACTGGCGACCCCGGTGAAGCAGCAATATCGAGCCCTGCATGCATAGTATTTTTACCAGTAAATGGATTCTGCCTGTAACCAAAGCCAGAAGTCAGCCAACCTCTTGCTGGCTTAATATTAGGGGTCGAATTCAGCAAGCTTTGACGCTCTGATAACCCTTCCCACAATTCAATCACGCTTTGTTCTTTAAGTTGAGTCTCCTTAACAGCTTTATCAATTCTAACGACAAGAGAGGCATAGTCTTTATCTGAGTTTTGCGAAGTCAACTCTCCTCGCTGTTCATTTAAAACTTTTGAAGGAGCGAAAATTTTGTCTTGATCATTCATTCCTTGAGTCGTTAAACGCTGATCCATTGGCTCATACTCCTCTCCATAAGGAGATGGTACTGTAGGCTTATTTCCCATGGTCAATTTTGCAATTCTATCCTGAGCATCAACGTTGGTAATTAACTTCAACTTAGCGGTAAAAGATTTAACTCTTTCTAAGCTATTCTCCAGAGAATTAACCTTTGCTTCGACAACCTGAAATTGTTTTAATAGTTGAGCATTTTCTGCTTTTAGTTTTTTATTTTCTAACGCTTGCACTAACAAACCAAAATAATCTATTAACCCAGTTGTTAAAACAAGAACAACAATTGATAACATTAAAAAAATAATCTTAGCTTTCGTAACAGAAACGACAATCTTCCTGGTCTTACCCTCTTGATTGGACACTATAAAAAATGTGTAACTCTTTTTATTCACTTAAAATACCTTCATTCAAAATGTAAGATCAACACACTCACATTATCATCACCACCATTTTCCAAGGCTTGCTCAACACATTTCTTGAGAGCTTCTTCCGGTGCATGCTCGTTTAAAATTTCACTAATTCTACTGTCTGTGACTAAACTAGAAAGTCCATCCGAACAAAGAAGATACGTCTCACCAGAAAATATCTCGCGCTCAAAAACATCTGGTTCAATATCTCTTTCATAACCAACACTACGAGTAATCACATTCCTGGCAATTACTTGACTCGCTTGTTGCTCATTCAAAACTCCAGCTCGTATTTGTTCATTAATTAAAGAATGATCTTCTGTAATCTGCCACAAATAGGGTTTCTTAAAAAGATAACATCTAGAATCGCCAACATTTCCCACATATAAATGATTCTTACGGATATAACACATGACCATAGTCGTGCCCATTCCTGAAAGTTCTGGATTATCTTTGGCTGCTTTATCAAAAATTCGATGAGAAGCCTCCTCATAGGCTTTAGCAATCACTTCACGCGGTGACCGTTCAAGAGACTCTGAGTCTTTAAAGACTTCTTCAGCACATGTGACGGCCAAAGAAGAGGCTACTTCTCCTCCAGAATGCCCGCCCATGCCGTCAGCAACGATAAATACACCTAATTCAGAATTCAACAATACCGAATCTTGATTAGACTCACGTTTTCTACCTTTATCAGAAAGTACCCAAGCATCAAATTTCATAGAATGATTATGTCACTTTGAGGCTAAGAGAGTCAAACTGACTATTTCTTTTTTTTCCCTACTTTTAGCGAGGAAAAAATAAGTTAATTTTTTCTAAGCATAGCCGATCTAGTTGTTGTGATAAAATTTAATAGAAATTCTTTTTATTTCTTCTTTGTTCTCTCAGCCCTAATCCACTTTATTTTTTTTGGTGGTATGTCTTTTTTTCCAGAAAAAAAAGTGAATGAAGAGCAAGTGACAATCGATATTGTAACAATTCCTACCTCTGTAGCTGAAAATAAGGAGTTTCCTCAGAACAAGGTAGATTCAAATAAAATGAAACAAATTGTTGAACAAAATGAAGAAGCTCTAAATAAAGAAGAATCAAAAAATGCCAAATATTACAGTAAAAACACACAATCTGTAACAAAAGAAACTACTACAAAAAACCGCGGAGAATTTAGAAATTCACGTGACACCATGACAGCAAGAACATCTGTAACACAACCCCATACCAAATCGTCACAAGTAAAAAAACAACAAAACCAAGCCATTTCCGACCCAACACTGACTACAAAAAACTCTGGAATTGGTCTAAAAACAGAAAAATTTGATCCTTTTGCAGAATCAAGCAAGAATTTTAAGGCTAGAAGTCTGGAAACTATGATGGGAACAACTCCCTCTAATAGTTTTGCCTCTGGAATGGCTAGCCAAACTCAAGATTATCTAAAAAATACTGAGTTAGGGGTTGAAACTGTATTAAATACTAAAGAATTTAAGTACTATACCTATTTCAATCGTATTCGCCGACAGCTTTCTTTACACTGGGAACCTAAGGTCAGGGAAAAACTCACAAATATGTTTCGCAAAGGAAGATCCATAGCCTCTGATCAAGATCGTATTACTAAATTATTGATATATTTGAACCCAAATGGAGTTTTAGTCAAAGTACAAGTGTTGAGTGACTCTGGAGTCAGAGATCTGGATGAAGCTGCAATTGAAGCCTTTAAATCTGCTGCCCCATTTCCTAACCCCCCTAGAGGCATTGTCGATACCGATGGTACTGTCAAAATTCGCTGGGATTTTATCCTAGAGTCCTAGAGCCCCTAAGACTAGAGTCTTAACTTAATTTTTCATTGAACTTTCACCTTTTTCGTTTAGATTAGGGACAATAACATAGGGTAAAGCCTACTTTCTCTGTGTCATTTTATATTCTTATAAAGGCGGTAATAAATGAATGCTCCCTCTCGCTCAGTTTTGGATAAAATTGTTTCCAGAACTCACTATTTAGCAACTCAAATGATTTCACAAGCTAACCATCGAAACGACAAAGCCAAAGGAGACCCAAAGATTGGTGGCCATGCTTCTGCTAGCGCTAGCGCTCTTCATATTATGGGAGCCCTACATCTTTTGGTAAAATCTAGTTTTGATTATATTGCAAATAAACCCCATGCCTCTCCCACAGATCACTCTTATAACTATTTGATGGATCTGTTTCTAAAGGAAGATTTTTCAAAACTGACATTAGAAGAAGCCAACACTGCCATGATGGGCTTAAGAAAATACTCTCAAAATGGCGAACCCGTTTTTCAATCTTATCACTCTGCTTATGATCCTGATCATCATAATTTTTTTCCTTCAGGGACAGTTGGAATTCCACCAGTTCAAGCTGGTTATCTAGCGCTTGCTTACCGTTATGCTAGCGAGCATGGTTTTGATACACCAAAGGCTCATTTTTGGGCTCTGACTGGAGATTCTGAATTCAGAGAAGGTAGCATGTATGAAGCTGTACCTGATTTTGCAGAAAGAGAAATTGGCAATTTAACTTGGATTGTGGATTACAATCGTCAATCGTTAGATGGTCACCGTATAACTAACAATAAAATCATGAATGGGACCGACGCCGACCGCATAGAAAGAACCATGGCCGCAAATGGTTGGGAAGTTATTCAAGTTCGTCATGGTTTCAAGCGTAAAGAATTATTTGCAAGACCAGGCGGTGAGACTTTTAAAAATTTTCTTGAAAAAGAACTTGCTGATTACGAACTTCAAGCTCTGTTACTTGTCAAAGACATGAAAACTCTAAAAAAAGGAATTGCTAAAGAACATCCCGGCTTAAAAAAATTCTTAGATATTATTAGCGATGAAGACCTATACCAAGCATTAAGAGACTTTGGTGGTCATGACATTATGGCCTTAGCAGAAGCAATGGAGGAATCAAAAAAATCAAAAAGAAAGCCAACCATTATCATTGCCCATACACTAAAGGGATGGGGATTGAAAATGGCGGCATCTCCTGGTAACCATAGTGCTCTTCCTAGTGAAGAAGAAATTGAAGAACTTAGAAAAGCACAAGGCTTCAAAGGTACTGAGCTTTTTGCAAGATTTGATTTTCAATCGGCAGAAGGAAAATTTCTTAAACAACGCGGAGACGAACTTTATCAACAAATTCTAGAACAAAATGAACTCAAAGAGAAAAATAAAAAGTTTTTTATCGAGAAAATAGCTGAATTTGGTGAACTCCCCCCTACTCTTGACATTAATACTAAAATGGCAAGCTATCCTCACACTCAATGGATGTTGGGACAATTAACTGCCAAACTCACTCGTATTGCCAACACATCTTGGACTCAAAAAGAAAAACCTTTAAGTGATTTTGAAAAAGCTTGGAAACTTCCAGGAGAATTAATGATTTCTATGGCTCCTGATGTTGGAACCAGTACTAACTTAAATCCAGCAATGGATGGTAAAATATTTGGCGCTCCTATCATTGTTGATACTGCTACTGACCTCGGCGCGAAAGAAGATAAAACTCCTGACTTGGTTCCTGGCGAAGAGGTTTCTGATCGTTATTTAAGATTTGAAATCGCCGAAGGCAATGTCATGAGCTGTGTAGGCTCCTTTGGTAAACTTAGAGATATTTTAGGTATTCCTTTAATACCACTAATGACAGTTTATGATTTTTTTATCAAACGTGCCCATGATCAGTACTTCTACAATCTTTACTGGAAAAGTAACTTCATTTTAGTTGGTACGCCCTCTGGAGTAACTTTATCTCCGGAAGGAGCCCAGCATGGTTGGAAATCTGATTTTCAGATACCTAATCAAATCACTTGGGAACCTTTCTTTTGTATTGAGCTTGATTGGATCTTGTGTGACGCTATCAAGCGACATCTGACTTTTAATAATCAAGGCCGCAATGGTGTCTTAATCAGAGGGGTTACTCGCGGTATTGAACAAAAAGATCTGATGACCTACTTAAAAAAACAAGCTCGCTTCAAAACAGCTTCTGGATCTTTATTATGCCGTTCCGAATACCCGTTGGATGGAGCAACCAATGAAGATCAATTGGAAACTATCACCGATAGCGAAATGTTTTCTATCTTAAGAAATGAAGTTCTTTCTGGAGCATATTATTTAATTAACTATCATCAGTACGCCGGTTATGTACCTGGCGAAAATGTTGTAAATATTTTTGCTATGGGATCTTTAGTAACAGAAGCTATAAAAGCCTCAGAAATCCTACTTTCAAAAGGCATCTATGCTAATGTCGTCGTTGTCACATCCTCTGATTTACTTTGTGGTATTTTAGCGCATGAAACCAACTACCAATATCTTAAACATAATCTTGGTATTAATGCTCACCTGCACATAAATCAAAAGGGCGAATTAAACTCTGAAGATTTAATCATGCTTTCTGGACAAAGAATTCCCATTGTATCAGTACATGATGGAGAAGCTGGATTACTAGACAACCTTGGTTCTATTGTTGGTGTTAGACAAGAATCATGTGCAGTAAGAAAGCACTCTAAATGTGGAAGACCTGAAGATATTTATCATTTCCATGGACTTGATTCTGAATCTATTGTGGAGGCTTGCGGTAAGGTTCTTTCCGAAACTGCTTTAGAAAGAGTGATGGTAAATAAAAATATTTTAAACCAAACTCAGTCTCAAATGGCCGAATCCACTTCTTGGGATGAGTTGTGGCCTAAGACTAATCAAACGCAAAGACATTAGTCCCTGATCAACTGTTATAAGAAAGAATTATCTACTAAGGTGGTACCCATGGATGCCACCTTACAACAAAAATTAAGTTAATTCAAAATCTGGGAGCGCATTTTTTGAACTCCTGGATCTTCTGTCTTCCCAAACCAAATTGAAAAAATATTTTTACTCCACTGTCCATCCTTAAATTGAAGGACATTATTTTTTTTATCAACCAAAAGTAAAGATTCTGAAGCTTTTTCATTTTTAGTAACAATAACTGAAAAATGCTCTCCCTTTTGCATGTTACCCATCTCAACAACTTTCTCCAGAAACTCTTTTATGTCGGTTGAATTGATATCAATACTATTAGCTCGAAAAGCTTCCTGAAAAGAGTTTTTTATAGCCTCCATTTCAACACTGCGAAGAAAAGTAAGTTGAAAGCCTACTGCCTTTTGCTGTACCAAACTCTCCAAAACTTCATTCTCATTTTTTTTAACTTTTTCTGGTTCTTGAACTAGTAACTCCCCAACATAAACATCGAAATTCATAACAAATTTTTTCTTAACTCTAAGACCTGCTCCAATATTTTTAAGAAAAATTTTCTTCTCTTTCAAAGAGATTTCAGAACTCAACGTGACTCCATTAAGCTTTTTTTGTGAACTGACAACGTTTATAGTTTCAGCCGAGCTACACATTTGAAATAATAGAATCGAGCTTAAAACAAAAAAGAACTTTCTCATGATCCCCCCAAACCTTGCTTTTTTAAAAAACGATACACCAATATAAAAATACTACATATAAAAAAAACAGGCAAATTACCATGCCAAGAAGCTGGACAAAGTGGACCTATTTGATTCTGCAGCAAAGCATATAACTAGAAAATGCGACAATCAGTGCCACAATTGCAGGTAAATAAGAATTTGTAGCAAATACATTTTTTTCTGTATTCTGATCTTTTTTATTTATTTGATTCTCATATCCAAGCACTTCATATAATTCATCGATTTTTTGTTGTACTTCTTCTTTATCAGCTGAAAGGCTACTTACATTTTTATATTTCTATTAAAGATATTAAATAAAGTTCTTGTCCAGGATAATTGCACAAGAACTTTATTTTTAATTAAACATATAACTGAATTACTAATATTAAAATTGAACTAATTGTCCTTGAGGCTGGCCTTTCATTTCAACTTGAAACTTCTTAACTCTACCGTCAGCCAACTGAACTTGCACATTATAAAGACCTGGATCTAAAATTTTAAAGAAATTACCATTGGGATTTGTTCTAAATGGCTTTTCTCCGCTATTTCCAGTAACTCCTGCTATTGTTACCGTAGCTTCTAAAGGAGCATTTCTAGCTGAAGAAACTACTTTTAAACTCAATAAGTTTTGTGTCGCTCGTTGAATAAAATAGCTCCAAGCTTTTCTATGTTTTTGAAGTGTTGGCTCTCTTACTGAATAATCAGGTTGAAAACTTTGGTTAACTTCAAAAGTAAATGATAAAGCGCCAAATTCAGAATGCATAAAGCCCATGGAATCCCCATCCACAGAGTATAACAATTGCCAAGGAGTTCCTGCTTTATACGTTCCTCTTCCACTATCTGATGGAAGCATTTTAGCTAACTCATTACCTACTTTTTGATAAAGAGCCGATTCACTAGTCAATGCCCCCTGACATCCATAAGGGTACAAAACTAGTTCACTATACGAGTGATAGCTTAAAGAAGTTGTTGGAAAACTCATGTAACCAAGTTTGGCCAAAGCTTGAGTCTCTGGTTCGCTTCCAGCTTTATCTCCACGGTAGTTTGTAGCACTTTTCGCCCCTGAAGATCCATCACATGAACCCCATTTGTAAGGATAATTACGATTGATATCAACCCCAAAAACCTTGCCACCATCACTTCGAGCGTTTTTTCTCCACCAAGCATCCTGAGTCCAGACAATATTGTTTCCATCCACATTTAGCATTGGTACAATCCATATATTCCAACTTTCTAAAAGTTGATTCCATGGAGTCTTTGTTCTCTTCATTCCAAGAACCACATCTGCTACATCCATAACAATTTCAGAAGTCATGATTTCACGAGCATGGTGCATTCCATCAAAAACAATCGAAGGTTTATTGAAATATTGTAAATCATTTTTTTGAGGTGTTGATGAAATCAATAAAGCCCAAATAGGTCTTCCTTGATTTGAAGTTCCAATTTGTTCCAATCTAGTAAATTGAGGAAACTGCTGACTAAGCTGTTTTAATTTAGCTTCAACTTTTTGTGGATCTAAATATCTGCTATCTATTTTAGCTCCAGCTTCCTGGCCAGATTTTTTAGAGTTTAAAATTTTATAGTTAATACGGTACTGGTTTAACTTATTAATTCCTAAGTCGTTTGTAATAACTTCTACACGGCCAGCTTCCCAGTTGATACCAGCGATATCAAAATCATTTTGCCTCAACCAATTGATATGCTGCTGAACACCCTGATAATTGAGGGGTGCTTGAACTACCAAGCGGTGTTGGTTTTCATTCCAATTGATTGTTGGTTGAAACGCATTCTTAGCTGTAGTTAATGGAGAAATTGCAATTCCTATAGAGAGGAAAGCAAACAAAATCCTTTTTGTCATATAACTTCCTTATTTTATTTATTACTGTCTTATTTTATTAACTCACGATTTTTTCACTTAAAACCAAAGTTAAGTTTGATCATTTGATCATTCTCTCTACACAAAAGTCGAGGAAAATTAAGATAAGAAAAAAAATTAATTGGAACATCGAAATATAAAAATTAATAATAGCACGTATAAGATTAAAACTTTCTAATCAGCCCAATAACAATACCATGAATTTGAACCTCATTTTTAGGATAAACAAAAGATGACATGTTTTTGTTTGAAGGTCGTAATTCTAACTTCGAAGAATCTTTTATCAGATGACTTGAGAAATAGATTCTTTTGACCGTTGCTTCGTTATCCACAGAGACCACAACAATATCCCCATTTTTTGCGTGATTCTGCTCTTGAATTAAAAGTAAATCTTTAGGATTAATACCTTCCTCTATCATTGATTCACCTTGAACCTCTAGAATAAATGTAGACTCTGGTTTCTTTACTAAATGAGGTGGTACAGCATAGGTTTCATTAACAATCTTACTTTCTATGGGTTTTCCAGCTGCTACTTTTCCCAAAAAAGGTAATTCATATAGGGGAGAGGGCAGAACTTCATTATGATTCTTTAAGCTATTCTGGAGGAGCTTAGATTCAGAACCATAAAAAAGCTCTGCCTTCTTCGAGAACTTAATATTTTTTTTATCGATATCACCACTAACAACTTCAGGAGAAAATACAGCTAATTTCCTTTTTAAAAAATCAGATGTATTTACTATTTCAATACACCTCTTCTGATGAGGAGAAACTTTAATGTAATTCTTTTTAGCAAGCTGTTTTAAATAATTTTGAACCGAATTATAAGAAGCTAAGCTAAAATATTCCTTAACCTCTTGGTAACTTGGACTAACTCCGTAAGATTTAAAATAATCTGTCAGAAAGTCCAAAACCTTAGCTTCTTTCGGAGTCAAAGGTTTTGGACTTTCTGCAGGTTCAAAAGAACCTCTCTCTTCCTGCTTAACAGGTTTCGAAAAATTCTTTTTAGGGAGGGGTGATGATTTAAACTTTTGTCGCATAACTTACATATTTTATACAGTGTAAATAATATGTAAGTCAATACCCTTTTTTTAATTTTTTACTGTTTGTTTTTCTGAGCTAGACGGAAGTCTGGACTCTAGAGAGGCAGGTTGTTTATCTTCTTTCGAAAGGGAGGCTAAGGCACCTTCTGGAACTTTCGAACAATTCTGAAATGACACTATCATAAACGGATTTATAACAACCAACAATGTGAAATAATTAACATACCTTCTAATCACGTATGCCTCCTTTAAACATCATATTATTGTTGCCTAAAAACCCAGAGACTTTATTTTTTTCTTCTCAACATTATACATTTCCTGGTTATAATTGAGACTCTAAGGAGTTTATGAAAATCGAAATGACTAAAAGTAAAACCAATTTTTTAAAATTTTTCACTTTCACGCTTAAAATATCCATTCTTTTTGGGTTTTTCATACTTCTAAAAAGTAATGCTATTGAGAATATAAAACCCTCTTCTGAAATTGATTTAAAACAAATTTGTCAGGACAGTCTAAAAAAATTTCCAGGTACTTTTGATGAATCTCTACTTGCAAAGGCTTGTCAAAAGGTCATGTCACTTAGTGATTGTAATAGTGTCAATGGACAAAAAATTTTTCACTATGACCGAGTAGGTACCATTACTAATCCTAAAAAGATTTTAGTTTTTTCCCTCATTCACGGAGACGAAGTTCCGGCTGGAACTGTGGGACGATTTTGGCTAAGTCGTTTAGAAAGTATTGAACCAAGGAACTCATGGAGAGTTGTACCTGTATTAAATCCAGATGGAGTCGACCAAAAAACAAGGTATAATGCAAACAAAATTGATTTGAATCGAAACTTTCCAACAAAAGATTGGGATGAGTTGGCTCAAAAATACTGGAAAATTCACTCACAGAGTAATCCCAGAAGATTTCCTGGAGAAAAATCAGCAAGTGAACCAGAAGTTAAATGTGCACTTAAACATATCTCTGACTACAATCCTGACTTTATCATTTCTATTCATACACCTTTAAGTGTTTTAGATTTTGATGGACCTAAAGTCCAACCACCGAAATTTACCTACTTGCCCTGGAAATCACTAGGACACTTTCCTGGCAGTCTTGGAAGATATATGTGGTCTGAAAGAAATACTCCGGTATTAACCATGGAGCTGAAAGATTCTTTGCCTGCAAACAACAAAGCTTTCGAGCAATTACAAGATCTTATAGGAACTCTCGTCAAGCAAGATCTGAAATAATCAGTGTTTTTGGTTGTTTTGTAGAGCTTGATTAATTTCCATAATACGCTCTTCTTTGGTAATCACTTGATTTTGAATATCAATCAATCGATCAATCAATTTTGATTTAGCCAGACGAATGGCTTCGAAAATATTCTCATGACTGGCTTCTTCATGAATTTGTGAATCATTGTCCTTAAGCTGAATCAAAATACGATGGGGTTTATTAGTCTGAGATCTCAAAGGCTCTTTTGCAATTACCGCGGCTACCGTTGTAGGTGTCACAAAAGGTTGAAACTCAGCAATTTGTTGATAAATAAAAGACTTCACATCTAAATCATTACGAATAAGCTGTTCAGTCCTAGATAAACTAGCCTTTTGCGACGGCTTACCAAAAAGACTAAGGGCATCCACACTTGAATCAGTAGACAACGACTCAGCAACAGTTCGGGGGTCATTTCTTTTTGCCTTTAAATTGGACATAATGCCTCCTTATAATTAAGTATAACATATAGCCATAACAGGTTAATAATTGACTCAGGAGAATTTAAAATAAATGATCCTAACCTGAATTTAGAGACCCTTTTTTATCAATTTGAGAAAAAATCTATGCATGAATCACTTAATGACTCTTCGAGCCCTAATGCGACTATAAATATTCAACTACAGAATGGAACCTCAGCCAAAGTCCAGCTAACCAATTCTTGGCTTAACGAGCTTCGTGAGGAGTTTGAAAAAGACTATATGAAAAACTTAAAAGGTTTTCTATCTCAAGAGCTTGCCGCCAAGAAAAATATTTACCCCAAAGGAAATCTGTATTTTGAAGCGCTCAACAGAACCCCTTTTGATAAAGTAAAGGTGGTCATTCTAGGGCAAGACCCCTACCATGGACCAGGACAAGCCCATGGGCTTAGTTTTAGTGTTCCTGAAGGAGTTAGACCTCCTCCCTCACTAATAAATATTTTAAAAGAAATTAAAAATGATCTTGGTAGAGAAGCGTCGGTCAGAGAGAATTTATCTTCCTGGGCAGACCAAGGCGTATTATTACTAAACAGCGTTTTGACTGTCGAAGAAGGTAAAGCCGCCTCACACCAGGGCAAAGGTTGGGAGCTATTTACAGATAAGATTATTCAATTACTAAATGATAAAAGAGATAACTTGGTTTTCATTCTTTGGGGTAGCTATGCTCAGAAAAAAGCAGCCTTTGTGGATCGAAACAAACACAAAGTTATTGAATCTGTACATCCATCACCCCTTTCGGCTCATAGGGGATTTATTGGAAGTAAACCCTTTTCTAAGGCTAATATTTATTTAAAAGCGCATCAACTTGAAGAAATAAATTGGTAACTAGAACCATTTTACCACCAATGCTTACCCTTTAGAAGTGGTCCTTCTTTTTCATACTTTTTTCTTAATCTTTGATACCTCTTAGCCGAGAATTTTATTTTATTGTGAGGTAATTCCAAAAGATACCTCTCTGTTTTCCACACATTTTTTACAGAAAATCTCCAATTACTTTTCGTCTCATCTAAATGAACTACTTGATAACCCGTAATTTTACCGGTCTTATCTACATAGGGATCAAAATAGCTCATAGCAAGAGCCCTAAGCGATCTAAACATTGGAGCCCTACCATGTAGTCCTTTATCCCTGGAACGACCAACACTTCCCCAACCTGTTTTTTCTTTAAAAACAAAAATAACGTGATCTAACTCATCTATGCTTTCAAAACTAATTATCAAAGGGGGATAGCCTCGATGTTCTAAAATAGCAGCAGCAAGCATGGCTGCCTCCATACAATGCGCCTCTTGACTTTCATAACAAGAAAACGCTGATCTTAAGGTATCTTTCTTATTATAAGAGAATCCCTTTAGCCACTTTTGCACCTTACGAGGAGTATTGAATTTTTTCGACAGTTTTATAAATTGTTCACGACTCATATACATTAATATAAAGCAAAAAAATTACTGTGTCTAAAATAAAGACACAGGTTAATACCGAGACACATCCACATCAACTGTCAAAACATTAAACGAGAGTAAAAATTTTTCTAAACCTATTTAGTTTCTGATAAAAATTTAGAATTTTTCTCTTATTCTTGTTAAGAAATAGAGATAATTCTAATTTTGATTGCGAAAGCAAGTTCTAAAAACAAAAGTTGTAAGGTGATCTCTTCAAAAGGAAAAAGGAACTATCTATGCAAAAAATTTTGTTAAAAAATAATGGATCAAAAATAAAAACTATTATTTTTATCTTTTCCTTTTTGATATTGATTGTAACTCAAGCACAAGAAAAACAAAAACCACCTGCTTTACTTGCAAAAAATATTTCATCGATTGATTACTGGCAAGATCTTAAACTACCAGCTACTTTTGAAACAGAAATTATCACCAAAGAAAAGTGTTCTCAAAATGAAATGAGCTTTTATGGCTGTTTGATGGTTATCAAAGAGCTGGCAAATCTAGAAAACTCAGAAAATCCAGAAAAATATGATATCTATTCAACCACACAAGCTCAAAAATCAGGAAAAAATATATTTCTTACTGAAGGTATCATATCACTGATAGAAATTGAAAAAAAAGAAGCTACAACTATCAAAGAAACTATCGAACAACTTCAAGCTTACAAAAAGAATTTTCTTAGTATGTTTAAAGAAGTTTATAGTGAATATAAAAAAAATCCTTCTAATGAATTAGAAAACTTATTCAACCAACTTAAACTTCAACGTTCAAAGCCATTGAGCAAAAAAGATTTAGGTATATTAAGTAATAAATATCGGACAATTGCCTTAGATCCTCACTCATACTATAAACCAAGAAAAGAGCTTGAAGATGAAATGAAAAAAAGTTCTGATTTTTTTATCGGAATTGGAGCTGAAATAAGTAAAGATCCAAAAGGAATTAAAATTATCAAAGTAATTCCTACTTCTGGTGCGGCAAATGCTGGAGTTAAAGCAGATGATATAATTATTTCCATTAATTCAGTATCAGCTGAAAAATTGAAAATCGAAGATGCCGTTCAACTATTACGAGGAGCTGAGAATACAACTGTCAGCGTTGTGCTTCTTAGAAATAATCAAGAAATTAAAAAGGTAATTTCTAGAAAAAAAGTAACCCAAAAAGTAGTCGACGCTAAATTTATTAACTTCCAAGGAAAAATAGTTACTTATATTAAACTTGCAAATTTTATGTATAAAGACACTTGCGGTGAAATATTAAACACCATATATGAAAGTGAACTAAAAAATACTACTGGTTATATTATAGATCTAAGAAATAATGGTGGAGGACTCGTCAAAATTGCCTCTTGCATTTTAAGTTTTTTTATTGGTGAAAACAAAATAGTATCCAGTTTTGAAGATATAAAATTAAAGAAAATTTCTCCTGAAGAAACATTTTTCCAACAAATAACAACTAAACCCCTAGTTGTTTTAATTAATTCCATGTCTGCCAGTGCTTCTGAAATACTTGCAGGTGCTGTTCAAGATTATCAACGTGGACTGATTATTGGTACTACTTCTTATGGAAAAGGTTCTTACCAGGACTGTAATGAAACCTACAAAAATTTAGCTGACTTAAAAATATGCGCCACAGGAGGATTATTTTTCCTGCCCTCTGGAAGAACCAATCAAACCGTTGGAATAAAACCTGACATCACAGTTTATCTCAACAAAGAGCCTTCTGAAAGCGAGCTCTATCCTTTAAATGAAGCGAACATGCACTTTTTTCCTTTAAAACCTAGAGTGCAACCAGGAGCAGACCCTACTTCATGGAAAAAGATCAATGTTCCTTCAGATTGTATGAAAGATGCAATGTTAGACACACTCTTCTCTAATGCTAAGGAATCTAACTTTTACTTTAGAGACTATCAGCTTCTAAAAGGTGTGAAAGGGGTTCTATGCCAACAGTAGAATCACCATGGACATTTTCTCGGCCTTATAATATATAAATTCGAGTTTAAAGTTGCTCTAGGCAGTTCCAAACACCTAGAGCTTGAGACTGACAAAAACTGAGAATATTTTGATGAAACTCAAGTAGATCATTTTCATGATTAATACGCGTTTCAATTAACAATTGTTGATCTTGAAAAAGCTCATTTACAGTAACCCTACCCTGGGAAAATAATTTTTCACTGTCTAGATATAAATCATTTAACTTCTTTAAGGACTCTGTAGATTTTTTGAGTTTTCTTTGGCTTAATATCAGCTGCTCTAAACTACTCTTAGTTTTCTCTGGATAAATGTTTCTTATCTGCTGCCATTTTAACTCGCTAAAAACTAAATTTTTGTAGCTTTCAAGATTTGAAACTTTTGTTTCATAGTTATCCCACAACTTCCAAGTCAAAGCCAAACTCACATCCCATTGATTAGAGTCTTCATGGTCAGAAATTTTATAATAATGCCCACTTAAATCTAGTGAAGGCCAATAACCAGCAAAAGTAGAATCATAAGAAAATTTATTTTTCAGAAATTCAAACTCTTTCTGCTTTACCTCAATAGAAGTCTCTGTATTAATTAGTTTAAAATTTGAGTCTTTAAAGGAAACAAAAGGCCAAATTCTTTCAAAAAACTCAAGAGAGTTTTTCTTCAAGATGACTTGAGAATCAAAAATTTCTTTTTCGACATTAGTTCTTTGTGATTCAAAATTATTTAAATCAATTTGAACCTTTTCTACTTGTTGCCTAGGTAAATTACCTCTTTCAAATCTTTGCTCTGCTACCTTTAAAGATTTTTTTTTCAAATTTTCAATTTCTACATAAAATGAAAGCTTGTTACGTAAATAAACATCGTTGAAAACCATTCCTAAAAGTTCATTTTCTTTAGCAATACTTTGCGTTGAAAATAGTAATTTCTGAGACTCAAAACCTGCGTCACTAGATTGACCTAAATAATAACTTTTACCAAAACTAAATAAATTCAAATTGGCTTCTAAACCTAAAGTTGTTTGCGCTAAAGATCTCTGATTTTGATCTGACACTTTAGTGCCATAGAGATTTATATATGGAAGCCAATAATTTGAAGTCTGCTTAGCTCTCAGTTCAGCCTGACGTAATTCATATCCTTGATAAAGAAACTCAGGGTTTTTACTAATAGCTTCCTGAAGCTTTAACTTCCAAGATGAGTTTTTTATAATCTCTTTTACCGAAGTTTCACTTACTGGCGATTTAAGGGGGGTGGCATTTAAAGTGGAGTTGAGGAAAATAAAAATTAGTAAAAATTTAACACTTTTCTTTTTGAATTTCATCATTCTTTTTCCATTCAAAGTAATAAGTTTGCAATGTAGGAACAAAATATAAAGTAAAGAGCATGGAAACCCATAATCCACCAGCTACACTTATCCCTAAAGGTTGTAGAATTTTTCCTCCGGAACCAAAACCCAAAGCAATTGGTAACATTCCTAATACAGTAGTTAATGAGGTCATTAATATAGGTCGCAATCTTGCTTTTGAAGCCTCTACTGCTGCTTTACGTGGTGATAAACCTCTAGACTTTAACTCCTTTATGAAATCAACTAAGATAATGGAGTTGGCAACTGAAATGCCATTAAGTAAAATAACCCCCAACGCTGAGTTTAAAGAGAGGTTACTCTTAAAGAGAGTCAATGAGGTCAACGTTCCTAAAATTCCAAAAGGAATGGCTAATAAAATCAAAAAGCCATCAATCCAATTACCAAACAATAATACCATCAATAGGAAGATAAGTACTATTGAAATACCGACCGCATAAATTAATTGCTGAATCGAACTATGTAATTCCCATTCGGCATCTATAATCTCAACTTTAACTTGAGATTTACTTTTAAGCTCATCTTGAAATTTTTTTGTGGCTTGCCAAGCAAGTTCTTGGATTCTTTTTTTATCATTTCCCTCATCAATTCGCCCCAAAATAGAAATCAATCTTTTCCCATTTTCTCGATAAAACCCTTTTGGTTCTTCTTCAAAAGAAATTGAAGAGGTTGCAGATAAAGGGATGATTTTATTTTTTGCAGGAAAAGGCATAGACTTTAAGTTTTGTACAGTTTGTGTAAACTTTTTCGGAAACTGAATATTAACTGCTAATTTGCGAGACTCATTGCCATCTGTACTAACATTCATCAAAAAGTGACCAGCATGAGAATAATTAATATATCCAGCAATTTCAGCAGAATCAAAGTTAGGTCTTAAAGTCTTAAAAAACACTGCTTGATCTGATGAGATATTTGGATAAACCTGAGTGTTTTTAAACCACTTCTCATCTAAAATTTTGTTATATAGATTCTCAGCTACAGCTCTAGTTTCTTGATCATTAGCCCCAGAAACATTCACAACATACTCCGCAGGATTAGGAATTGATAACTCTGAAGGATTCCAAATGAAAGTATTAATTTTCAAATTAGGCGAGTCAGGATAATCTCTCTCAACGGCCTGCTTGAGCCATTCGACATCATCTTTATTTTTTAGACGAACCATTATATTTCCCCAACCTCGTCCTACCTGTAAAAAAGTATAGGAAATTTTATCAGCATATTTTTCGCGTAGTTGGGTATCTATTTGGGAATGTCCCTCATCAAAATCACTTATACTCTGCCAATCTTTAGAAGATGCAAAAACCATTAGCCAGTCTGTTGCAGGCTTGCCAATAATTTCTTTAGGCAATCTTGGTAAGGCCAGCGTAGTCATCAAAATTAAAGCAATTATGACAGAGGCTGAAACAGCAGCAACCCACTTCTTTCTTGCCATAAAAAATGACAAAGAAATCTCATAAAAACTTTCCAACTTTAAAAGATATTTTTCAATAGGAGACTCAGAATGATCGTCAAACCAAGCTGACAAATGGTATCGAATTGTTGGTACTAAAACTAGTGCTACAATTGCAGAAAGACCATGTGAAAAAATAACGGCTTTTGCAAGATCTCCAAGCAATGAATTCGTAAGACCTGTAGTGAAAATAATAGGGAAAAAGACAATTAATGATGCCAAGGTAGACACCAAAATTGGCTGATAAACTTCTCCCAGAGCAAAAATAATATTATCAAACTTATTTTTTTCTGGATGAATTTTAAAATGCCTAAAAATATTTTCTATAACAACTACAGATGCATCAACATTCATTCCTGCAGATAAAGCCAGCCCACCCAATGAAATTAAATTGATATTCATATTAAATAGCTTCATAAGAATAAATGCCATAATAATACTCAAAGGAATTTCAATAGCTGCTGTAATTACATTTTTTATCGAACCAATAAATAAAAACAAAATGAAAACTGCTAGGATAGCAGCAATAAAAACTTCACTGGCTACGTGTTTAACACTAGAATTTATAAAATCAGCAGGATTAACCAAAAATTTAAATTGCACGTCTGATGGCCAGGAAAGTTTATTTCTATCAACAATTTTAACTATTTCTTCGGACATAATTTTGACATTAGCTCCCGGCTTTGGCTCTGCCATCAAAATCATAGATTCTGCTCCAGATGTTCTAAATATATTTCCAGAATTTTCTGGCGACATTTTTTTAATTTCAGCAATATCCCGAAGAAAAACAATTTGATTCCCTTTTGTATAAAAAGAAAAATTTTCTAAATCTTTAAGTGACTTTATCTGCCTCTCAAAAAAAATTTGCATTTTCCGATCTTGATACTCTATTCTTCCACCTTGAAACTCTTGATTTGATTTTTTTAAAACATCTTCCACTTCCTGTGGAGTCAAACCAAATTGTGATAGCTTCTCAGGCTGTAATTCCACAACTACTTGCTTCTCTAAAGGATTATACAAAAATGTATTCTGCACTTGCTTAACTGCTGAAACCTCGGGTTCTAGAGATGGTTTCAAAATTTCGTATATCTCATCTGTTGATCGTGTTTGACTATAAAACGAAAGTGCTACAAAAGTTCTGTTTTCAGACCATTTATAGACATTATAGCTTTGTCTCATTAGTTCGGGAAAACTTGCACTTAAACCTGACATGACTTCTTTGACCTTACTTAATGCAAGATCACCGTTAACTTCCCAATCAAAATCTAATTTGTAGCTAATAGCTCCAAAATCATATTCAGCTTTAAAATTATTAATTTTTAAATCTATTGAACGCAACTGAGATTCAATAGTTGAACCATACAATTGATAAAATTCATTCGGAGTTGATGAAAACAGTGGAATATCCACCTTAACGGTTACTTTCGATGAATTAGGAAATAAAGAAATCGGTAAATTAAAACCACAAAATATTCCGACTAAAGCAAATGTGCCTAGAAGCAAATAAACCCTTAAAGGGTTTCTAATTAGGAATTTCATGATTTTTCACACTAGACCTGATAACTTCTTCGCCATCTTTAACATGCTGTGAAGTTCTAGAAATATATTCTTCTCCGGAGGCAATTCCATTGACAACTTCTAATTGATCTTCGTAACGATCTCCTACTTTCAATTCAACAAGTTTCATTTTTCCTTCATAGATTTTTCTGATAAAAACTTTTCCGTTTTTTCTTAAAAGATTAGACTCCGGTAGTAAAATCATTTTTTTGGCGGAAGCCATATATTCAATATATCCTTGAATTCCAGACGTAGGCTTTTCTTTTTTATCAGTAAACTCAAAAAGTGCTTGTGAAGTTAAAGTGCCAAGATCTGGTGAGGGGGAAAGCCCCACAAGCTTTACCTCTCTTTTTCCATCAGTGATGAAAAAAGCTTTGGATCCAATTTTTAATGAACTTACATCTTTAGCTGGAACTTGAACTTCTATAACTACTGACTTTGGATCAGTCACTGTAAATAGTGTCATTCCTTTTTCAATAGAACTTCCTTCTAACACTTGAACTTTAGTTAATCTACCAGCTATAGGAGACCTTACAGCAAATGGCTTGTATTGATAAATTGGATCCGGATTTTCGATCCAAGCAATCACTTCATTTCTTTTTATCTCTTGACCCAACTGTTTAATAGTTTTTTTCAAAATACCGCTATTTTCTGCTAAAATAACTGACTGTTTTTGGCTTTTAGTCATAGCAGGAAAAGTAATCATTTTTTCAACTTCTTTTAACTGTGCTAATTCAACAACAACCTCAGGTTTTTTAGTCATCGCTGTAGAAAATTCGGAGAAAATTAAAAAAATAAACAACACTTTTTGTATTTTTTTTATACCTTTGATGACATCCATGAGCAGCTATTACCAAACAACATCAACTAAGTTAAGTCATTTTATTTTAATTTAAAGAAGTTTGTGAAAATTACAGCTGACTTTTTAACGCCATGAAAATGAAGTCATCATTTGGTTACAATCTGACACTGTAACATTGAAGCTTGTCATAGAATCAATACATGTCATGATCACCACTTTTTTGTTTTTATGAAGGACTAATTGCCGAATCTGTTGCCTTTTATTTCGATGAATAAAATCTATTAATAAAGCTTCGCCACCACCCAATGTCATATTTTTTGTAGCCAAAACTTCAAATCCATATTGAGGATACTCTTTCATCCACTTTTTTGCATAATCTTCGATGTTTTTATGCTTTCCAATTTCATCTTTTCTAATAGTTAACTTAGCTGATGAGTTTCCCTTAGGAATATACTGAAACGTTTCAAAAATTGAAATATTTCCATCAGGAACAATATGCCAGTTTAACTTTGAAGTAGTAAAACGAAAGCCATGACTAGCAAAAAAATTTCCTTCTGACGAGTCTGTCAAACTAGAAGTTGAAGACACAGGAAAGGGAGCAGCTAAAAGACCCATTGAAAAAAATAAAAAAAGTAAAAACATACAATTAGCCATAATCAAAGCATCTCATGAATGCTAAAACATAGCAATAGCAAGCCGACAAGCTATCAAAAAACTTTCTTATTTTGAAATTTCTTGGCTTTTGTGGCTTTAGCAAGTGGACTGCAAGACGACGAAGTCATAAAATTAAGCGTTCCCATTTTAACTTTTCTACTACCTTGAACCTCCTCTACCCAGACGAAAGTCTGATCATCCAGTGGCGACGGAGATATTTTACTTATGCCATAGCTAGGAAAAACATAATTCAAAACCTCACACTTGTCGGCAAACCTATATGTTCTCAAAAAGGTTTTATTATCTTTTGATTCCAAATAACTTATTTGTGTAAAATCAGAATTTGCAAAAAAATCATGTTTCTTTAAATCTAATTCAGGCCCCTCAGTAACTTGATTGTTAAAATTTATCATAACCATTTTTTGTAACTTATCAGATACCTTTTCCATGATTAAAACATTATTGGAGTTATTAGTACTTAGCTCTAAAATCGTTTTTTTAGTTCTATAAATTTCTTTTTCAGAATGATTACTTAAGTTCTTAATAATAACAAGATGGAAGTCATCATATCTACGAACAAAAACTATTTTAGGATCAATATGCTTATACAAAGTAGTGAACATCTCTGGCACCTGGTTTTCTGTGAGCTGCAGCGAATTATCTTCTTTTAGATCATACAGGTAAAGCTCCAGAAAACTCTCATCAATCAGTGACTCTTTTGGTTCTAATGATATTAACTCTTTACGTTTGTCAGTATCTGAAGAAAAAACAAAACTATCACTACCAACAAAAACAGGATCTAAAATAGTACCACTCAAAAAAGTAACTTGCTTTACTTGAGAAGTATTTAAATCTTTTATAAAAATCTGCCGTTGTTCAGACAAAAAAGGGAAATAGCACCAAAAAATAAGTTTATCACCAGCAGAAGAAAAATGAGGCTGATCGCAACTCCAAGAACTCATACTTTCTTCAGAAAAACTTTTATCTCTTAGATAAGACAATTCTTTTTTAGAAACGAATGTAGTTTTTTCTTTATCTATATTTGTTGTGATTGGAATATTTCTACAAGAAACGTTCGTGTGAATTAAAAACAGAAAAAAAAATTGAAGTGTATGGCTAATGAATTTCATCTTATGACAAAGTAGTACTTAGGGTTAAAAAAGGCAACAATAGCACTAGACAATAGTACTATCTTTACCTGGATTCTAATATTTTTTTTGTCATTGACGACGGTGAAAATTGATAAACCTCATCTTCAACAATCCATTTTGCATCATAATTTTCTGTAAGACTCCATTCAGATAAAATATTTTTTATTTGATTTTCTCTACAACCAATAAATTTCTTTGGTTTCGTCACATAAATATAATTATTTGTTATTGAGTGTTTAAATAGGAAGGCTTTAGGTTTTGTATTTAATACTTTTATCTTTCCAGGTAAAAACCAAATTTTTTTCAAAAATGGAAAGTTAGCATTTTTTATAAAGAGTAATTTTTTATTTTTTTCTAAAAGATACGGCTCAAATTGCCAAACCAGCATTTTCTTTTTTGGCTTTTTTAATGGCAATAAAGTTGAGATATTTTCTTTATTTGCAACGCAACTTTGACTCCAAGGACATAAAACACATAAAGGTTTGTCTGGGGTACATACGGTAGCACCCAATTCCATCAATGCTTGGTTTACTATGCTTGGTTTATCATACTTAACTAGTTGATCAGCTTGCTCTTGTAAAACATGTCGCCCATTGGACTCCCACCACTTTACTTTTAAGCCAAACATTCTAGATAAAACGCGGATGACATTTCCATCAATCACACCAGTTTCTTGTTCAAAAACAATGCTAGAAACTGCTCTAGCAGTATATGGACCAAATCCGGGAAGTTCGATTAGTTCTTCGTATTTCTGTAAAAAACCGTTCTGCTTAAAATATATTGCGCTTTTATGCAGATTTCTAGCTCTCGAATAGTAGCCTAGTCCAGCCCAATTTTCTAAAACTTTTTCCAAAGGAGCTTCCGCTAAACTCTGAACTGTCGGAAAATTTTTAATAAAACGTTCAAAATAAGGAATGACGGCAGCCACAGTGGTCTGCTGTAACATTACTTCTGAAATCCAAACAAAATAAGGATTCTTATTTTTTCTCCACGGCAATTCCCTTTTATTTTGTTCATACCACCGCGAAAGTTTTTTAACTTCTAAATTCAAACTCATTTTTTATCCTAGAATTAAGAGCTCAGTACTTTAACAAAGTATATAACTTCTAAAATAGACAAAATCCAACTTATAATAAATACTCCTAGAGCTATACTCCATTTTCCATGTTTTTTTATGCTCTCTGACAACTGAAAAAATTTACTTGTAGCAGCAATATTAAAAACTATCGGAAAAAAAATAACGGCCGTGCAATTCAAGAACAAAAATTTTTTAAACTGAGTTTTAAAATCATCGATTTGCTCTTTAGAAACTTCTTTATCTTCAAAAAAAGTTCTCTCTTCATTCCATTTATTAATAACCTCTATTGCATTTTTAAAATGAAGTTCATCTATATAAAATTGAAACGTTTGAGCAGATCCTCCCAAAAGAATAGAAGTGTATTCACGAGGTTTTTCAACTTTTCTAATTTTAAAATGATGCTTTTTTAGCTCATCTTCCAAAAAATCTGCCTGCCATGAGCTATATACTTGGATCAGTAAAACTTCTTTCATGATCTATTTAAAACAGAAATTCAACTAATTAGGAAGTGAATTATTAAATATTTACCAAGGGAGTTCATTTCCCTGATAATTCAAAAACTTTCCACTATGGCAAAGAGCTTTTTCTGTTATCACTTTAAACAAGCCTTTAGTTGACTCTTCAATAGTTGTTGGAGCCTGCTCACCTCCCATATCTGTTTGTACCCAGCCTGGATGCAATGTGAGAAAAATAAAATTTTTAAACTCTATACTCAAGCATCGATGTAGCATATTCAAAGCTGCCTTTGAGATACGATAATCGTAATAACCTCCACTTTGATTATCCTCAATAGAACCCATCAAACTAGTGATCTGACTTACAACTCCTCCTGACCTAAGAAATGGAAGGACAGTTTGACATATCTTGAATGGATTTAAAGTGTTATTCTTGAAAACCTCTAAAACGTTTTCGGCTGAAGTAGTCAAAATAGAAGATGATTTTCCACCAATCACACCTGCATTGTTAATTAAAAAATCAATCTCTGAATGCGACGCTAGTACGTCTTGTAATTTTAAGTAATCTGAATCATTATTCAAATCCATTTTTACAAGTGTAATTTGCTGATAAGTCTTTGCAAATTCAAGAAGTTCAGAAGAGGATTTTTCATGACGATATGTTGCAATTACATGAAAACCATTTTCCAAAAATCTTTGAACAAGACCGAATCCAATTCCTCTATTAGCTCCAGTAATAACTACTTTTCTCATAATTACACCTTTCTTAACTTGCCAATATCTTGTTGATGTTTAATGTTATAAGACTCTAGCATAAAGGTAACGTGATATGAAAATAAAAAAAAGCAATGATTACTGTCGCTGTGGGTGGTGTTTATCCGAACCTATTTACATTAAATATCATGATGAAGAGTGGGGTGTTCCGATTGAAGACGATCGAGAACTTTTTGAGTTTTTGATTTTAGAGGGAGCTCAAGCTGGACTTAGTTGGTTGACCATATTGAAGCGTCGCAATGGATATAAAAAAGCTTTCGCTAATTTCAATCCAAAAAAAGTAGCTCGTTTTTCAGATAAAGATGTTATCGAATTACTCAAAAATGAAAACATAATTAGAAATAGATTAAAAATAGAATCTACAATAACTAATGCCAAAGCTTTTTTAAAAATCCAAGAAGAGTTTGGCTCCTTTTATCACTACAGTTTAAGATTTATTGACGGCAAACCGATTATAAATAATCGTCGTTACCTAAAAGAAATTCCTCCAACAACTAAAGAGTCTGATGCTTTTAGCAAGGATTTAAAGCAACGAGGCTTTAAATTTGTTGGATCCAGAATAATCTACGCTCACATGCAAGCAGTAGGTATGGTTAACGATCATTTAATTTCTTGTTTTAGATACAGAGAGCTCACTTAATGATACATATAGATACGCTTTTAAATCAAAATTTAGAAAATAAAGTCTATGCCGAACAAGTAAAGTGGCTTTTGTCTATTTTTGAATGGATTCGGATGCCGAAAGATATACAGAATCACAACATTCCCTTAATGCGAATTTACTCTGTAAGGACCAGGTATTTACTTAATATTTTAGAAAAAAACCCCCAATGGAAGAGTCACTTTATTACTTCCATTTCTAGTATTCTGAAACAAATGTCTTCTGTTGGACTTTTTACAGAAGTAGGTCTTTCATTAAACACCAGCTTCATCCAGGAGTTTATTAGAAGAATAGAAGAAAAGTTTTTACCACAAGCCCCTTTAGTGGATAACTTAACTTCGTTATTATTTGAACTATTTCCTGATGAAAATGAAAGTATTTTGATTGATACGATTGATGAGCCTGTTTTCAATGAATTTGTAGATTTATTTTTTTATAACTCTGAACTCAAAGAAATATTATTTGAAAATATGGTCACTTCACTACAAATACTATCAGTACAATTTTTAGCTAATACTTATACCATTCATCGTGAAATATATGAAAATGTCCAAAATCATGAACGTTGGCCTGAGAGTTTATTAGTTTTTAATTTTGCAAAGAATGTAACTGAGAATCCATCTTATATAGAATATTTTCTTTCACAATCAGAAGAAAATCTAAATTTAGCTTACAGTGTTATGGAAACTAAAGGAATAAAAATTGATCTTGTTTTCTTGATAGAATCCCAAAAAAGACGACTTGAGCGTATGACGACGTTATTTAAAATTTTAAATATTGAATTAGCATCAAGAATAGCTATACGTCGTTTTATTTCTCAGTTAATTTTAGATATTCATCATCAAAAAAGCTTAAGATCTTTTTTTGGAGAAAATCTTTCTTTAATTACCAAACAAATTATAAGAAAAAATTCTGACTTAGGTGAACATTATGTAACTTTCAATTGGTTTGATTTTATTAAAATGTATCGTGCCGCTGTTGGAGGTGGAGCTTTCACGGCAATAACTGTCTACATTAAGTTTTTTCTTTCCACTTTTGTTTTAAGTGGTTTTTTAAAGGGGCTTTCTGAAGGATTAAACTATGCACTTAGCTTTCTTTCCATTCAAGCCTTGGGATGGACTCTAGCTACGAAGCAACCTTCAACAACAGCACCTTATCTCGCAGAATCTTTGCAAAAATCATTGTCGACTGCTAAGTCTTCTATTTTAGCTATCATAAGAACTCAGTTTATCTCAGTACTAGGTAATTTAACTCTAATTGTTCCTATTTGTTTTTTTATCTCGTTGGGAGCAAAAAAATTTGGTTACGAGCTATTTACAGAAAACAAAGCTCAAGAAATATTTTATTCAAGTAACTTTTTTGGTCCCTCTTTTATCTTTGCTTTTTTCACAGGATTTCTTTTGTTTTTCTCTAGTATAATAGCTGGATGGTTTGATAATTGGGTCACTCTTCATAAATTACCAGAACGTATAAAAAACCATCAAGGCTTGATTAACGTATTGGGTTTAAACAAAGCCTCAAAAGTTTCTGAAATAATTGCTAAAAATGCTAATCCAATGGCTGCAAATATAAGTTTAGGATTTTTATTAGGCTTTATGCCACAATATTTGAAATTTTTTGGTATCCCACTTGAAGTTAGACACGTTACACTTGCGTCGGGAAATTTTGCGGCATGTTTACCTTTCTTAAACTCAACTTTTCTCGGTTGGCAAGAGCTAACAAACTCTATTACTGGGCTTTTGCTTATTGGTGTAATAAACATCTCTGTGAGCTTCACTTTTGCTCTTGGACTTGCTTCTATATCTTCACAGATTTCATTAAAAAGACTTTGGAGTATTTTGACTTGGGGATTGCACCTAGTATTAACGAAACCATGGCTTTTAGTTATCCCTCCAAAAGAAAATAACTCACCTCTCAAACAATCAACTTCTGGAAAAAGCTGAGTCTAGAAGTTTTCACTTTAATGCTTTTCTACGATTTGCCCACGAGAGATAAAAGAATAACTATGGTGACCATTGGCTCCGTACATCAATGATTCAATAATAGGTGACGAAATTTCGCTCATTGAATCCCATTTTACAATAAAATTAGCTCCTGTGCCTCCGCTAATATCTAATGAAGATATTTCTACCTCATAGGTTGCCATTTTTGCCAAACTAATAGGTTGATCTAGATAGGATTTTAGCAACTTTCCATTGGTATCATAGTAATCAATTTTGGCAATGATGAGATTCTCTTTTGCAGAGGTATTCCGAACACTGAGTATTGCTCGCAAAGAAAGAATTTCTTTGTTAAAAACAGGTATATGCGAATATATGGGTATATATACAGTTTGCCCTTTAGAATTATTAATAACTTGTAAGCTATCTATTTTTGTATATGCGTTAACGACTGGCGCCTGATCTTTTTGCGATTCTGATTTAGTACATGATAATAAGGAAACTAATTGAAATAAAATTATTATTGATAAAATTTTCATATTAATTATGTTGAACGATGAAAGGCTTTTGAGTCAATCACAGATAACTGTTCTACAAGAAGAAAATCTAAGATAGTCAAAATATCTGATTTATAGATTTTTATTATGAAAAACAAAGGAAGAAGATGACTTTAGCGATATTAAAACTTAAAAACCCAGCAATTTTATTTGTTTATACTTTACGAAATTACTGGGTAACATACATTTAAATATTAAATGAAACGTCTTTATCTAAATGCACAGTAAGTGTACTCTAACTTATATTCTTTATCACATCGGCCTTGAACATAAATTCTGGTTTTACCTTCTTCACAAGGAGCAAACAAAGTCGTCCGCACGTCAAGACACTCTGGAGCATCATTAAATGCACAATAAGTGCTTTCAACTTCATATGATTTAGGACAAATACCTTGGACATAAAATCTTTGTTCCCCTTGAGCACAAGGGCTAAAAAATGCAGCTCTTAAATCAATGCACTGATCATTTGCAAAAACAAAAGACGAAGACAACATGACAATAATCATAATCATTTTTTTCACCAAAAATCTCCTTTTAAAGACTAATAAACTTATAGTATCAATACCAATAGATACTCTCTCTGACTTTAGAAGTATATATTATAAATTATCAAAATATCTTAATCACTAAAGTTTTTTCAACAACGTTAGCTAGAGCAAAGGTTGGTTTATTTAGATTTACCATATATAGATTTGTACAAGTCCGCAGCAAATATAGAAAGATTCGGGTCTGCTTTTTTTTCACTCACAAATCCGAGAAGAGCAGAAGATATAGACTTTAATTTCATCTGAAGACTACCTATCATAAATTTTGACTTTTCTTCATCATATTTACCTGGCTCTTTCTTTATCTCTTGTAAGTAGGAGGTCAAGGCTTTAGATACATCTATAATATTCTTTATTGAGCTTGCCCGCAAGGGAGTGCGATCCATAGTAAATTTCTCTATACAACTTTCTTCAACTAACATTTTATTCCAGAGGCTCATAAGTTCCTCTGGGACATTGGGTGTTTCTGTAAGGTATTGGCTTACAGAAACACACTGATAATAGGAAACTTCACGGTTTATTTTATTATAAATTTTATTTTCATCAGCACTTTCATCAGGGTTTAACCCATAACTTTTTAGTGTTTCGGCTTTTCGCGCGATAGTAAAGGGACTAGTACGACGCGAGTCCATTTTTTCATAGACGAAATCTTCTGAGAGGTAAATAAATGCATGTTGTCCTGAATATACCATGGGACGATCCTGGTTTATTCCCACCATTGAGATGAGCCCTAAATCCCCAGGAGAAGGCTTTTCCTCTGGGCCTCGCTTTTTACACAATTCTGAGTTCATGTAAAATCCAATTTCTTCACTAGTTGAATGACGCAAGTTAGGTAGCAGACCTGAAAAGACTAAGCCGGTGTTAAAGCAATTTGGTCCTGCTTCAGTCGCTTTCTTTGCGAAATAATTTCTAATATTTTCAGGCAGACAATCTTCGATATCTATCGAACATTTGAAATTTCTTTTATTTTCTGAAACTGTTCCTCTACATATATAGTTATCTGTTTTTATCTTCCAGGCTGAAAGTGCATCTACAAGACTTTGGATTTCAGCACAATTATTAGATCCAACAGAAACTTTTTTTTTATTTCTGTGAAAATTTAAACAAAATCCAAGATCTAAAAAAGTAAAAACCAATACAAATGATAAAATTAATTTATTAAAAATTGTTACCTCACAAGATTATCACTTATCGGAATGCTCTTAGATGACCTTAAATATGGACTTTGGTCATTAAATTTGAGACAGCTTAAATTCCTCTGATAACCTCAGCAACGATATTTTCCTGACTTACCGATCGAGATTCTTCACTTTCTGGAGAGTGACGACCAAGAGTCGACTCTTCAAGGGTGTGAGAAGAAATATAATGTTTCTATTTCTAAAGAACTGCGCGACTGTTTGTTAACTCATAGTGCGTTCCGTGTGAATGAGTGGAATGATTGTATGGATTGGGACAGCTTTCGCCTGTATAGTTCAGAACAGTATGATTCCATAAGAGTGTTTGCCGGTTTGGTTGAGACTATTTATAGTTTATGGGGAGATGCGGAAGACTTGTTTCGTAAGTTGCTGAAATCCTCAACCGCAAAATATACCTTTAGCGCAGAAATCGTTAGCTGTGTAGATGACATAATCGAAAAACTTATAAAAGAAAAAGAAGAGCGTGATAACACATATTATAAATGAGCTTCCTAAACTCCGTGGTTTATAGATAGAATCGCGCTGAACTTGACTCGCAAATTCAGTTTGTAATGTGCTTCTATATTTCTTATGGCAAAGAGCCACATAGTTCGAAAAATTGAGCGTATTTTAGATATTTCACTTTTGCTTCCACTTTAATCACCTATTTTTTTACAGAAGGCTGGATCTCTGTCCAATACGTGATTTCTTCCTTTTTTCCCTTGGAAGAGTATTCAATCGATAATGAATTCATCTCCAGAACAGTTCTCAACTCCGAGAAAACGGCAGTCTCACGAGTGCTCGGTTCATCGTCTTTTGCGACAACTCTAATTCGATAAGGTTTCGCAGAGCTATCCTTGAAAAGACTAACTGCAACTACAAATTTCCTACCTTTGAACTTAAATTCTTCACTCCAGCCCCCCTCTAAAACCGTAGAGTCGGTTGGATCGGGTTCATCTACAATCTTTATCGCGATAATCTTATCAACAATTGTAGAATTGTAAGTCTTGTTATCACAAATTTCTTTTGTTCGTTCGTCAGTTACCTTTTTCCCATCGTAACCAGCATAACAGCGGTATTGCACTTTAGCAGATATATGAAACTCATGAGTCTCGAGAGGTCTAGCTGCTGAAGGAGACTTAGCCCAAACATTGAGAGTTGAAATCAAAATAATTGCAGATGTGAATAGCCAAATCTTTTTCATGACCTCAACTCTATCTCGAATTAATCAATACTCAAGAAAGTAATTCATTTCAGCTGCGTGCAATAAATTCGAACTAAGCCAATTAGAACACTGTGTTTGTTAAAATTTTTTAAGAAAGCTTCCGGTGCTTTTTAGTACAGTAATCTTGACTCTTGGACCTTGAGCTTCAAGGTCAAGCTGTATAAAGTCATTAAAGCTAACCTATTTATCAACAGATTTAACGCATTTCTAGAAAAATATTTTTTTTAATGACATCTAAAGTAGGCTCACGAAAGATAAGTTATATGGGAAATAAGATTCACCATCTAGGTAGCGGATGGGAACCACACGTTGACGAGATTAATGGCAAATTAATTTACTCTATTCCGGTGGGATCCAGTTTCGTTTCGTTGGACTTCAAGTTCGAAATTAAGCCAGTTGACTTAGAAGTACTTAAGTCAAACCTATATCGTTACTCCCTTTTGTACATTTCCCTGCATACTCTCCTTCAAAATATGTTTGGTCCGTCATCTGTGAGTTCGGGACTGCCACCAAAGTTCACTCAAGAAGAATTTGATCAGGTTGTTAAGGTGGTGCTTCATTCTTCTGACGACGACGTTAAGATTTTTATTTCCAACTTTGATAAAGACCACAACATATCTTTGATACGCTTCGTTGACGACTTTCAATTAAAGAAAATGAAACCCAGCTAATTACTCTGGCCAAAACCACTTGGGTATGTTGAAAAACTCTACGTAAAAAACTGATGGAAAAATTAGACACTATCTTAAAGGAAAGAAAAATGAGCACACCTTTAGACAGTGGGGCGAGCACATTAGAAGAATTACTTTGTATCAGTTGGCAGAGTAGGGATTTATCAGATTCAAAAATGGAGGTGATGGTTTCAAATAATAAGGCTTTTTTTTAAGAGGCAATTTAGCATGATTATTTGTTAGTTGCCTTTCGTCTTGAAATCTTTGTCTAGACTATTTTTATACCCACTAGACTTTCAAGAAACTAATTTATCATGTATCCTTATTGTAATGGGAGTTTTGATGAAAATTTATATTTCGCTTTTAACTTTTTTCATTTCAATATATTCATTTGGACAAGACACTCAAATACTAAAAGAAGCATCTGAAAGAAACCAAAAAATTATTGAATTGATAAAAAAAGAAAATTTGAATTGTTGTGATTACAGAAGTGAAGTTCGGTGTAATGAAATTATGCAGCCGCGCTCTTCAAAAAATGGAATCAATGTTTTTCAAATGACATGGCTTGAAGATAATAAGCAAGTCTATTTGATTCCCTTGGATTACTCTTCAAAGAGTGATGGTGGAAAAGTAAGTTTTATGGCCGCTGGAATGGGTACCTACTATGAGCCAGTTATCAGGGATATTTCGATAGATGGCAACAAAACTATTTGGACTGGAAAAGATGGAAAAAAATGGGATGTTAAATTTGAGCGCCGTGACTTAAATTCGACAACTCAAATGCGTCCATTTAATTCCAAAGGCGGTCCTTCGGTTTGTTACCTTCAGGCACAAATTCCAGAGATTCAATTATTGATTAAAGAAGAAACAAGCAATGATATTTGGTGCTACGCTAAAGAAGGGGCGAATCCAGCCCAAATATTAACACTTGAAGGTAAAATTAAAATTTGTAGTATGGATATTACCTGCCGTTCACCTGGGATATTAGGTGCCAGTGCAGACTTGCCTTCTGTATGCAAAATGGTGAAAGTAAATGGGGTAGAAGAATGCCCACCACCTACTCACTGCGCCGGCGATCCAAGTGTCACAATCAAAGAAGGTAAACCTATCCTCACAGATAAAACTGAATATCCCGATTTTAAAATGAAAAAACAAGATGACAAAGAAAGAGCAACAAAATAGAGGCTAAAATGAAAATATTATTTTTAACTTTAATCGCATTTACTTTTGTTAAGAACGGATACTCCAGCGTATCGGACATTGTAGAAATATCTGGCTTTGTGACAAAAATTTCTAAAGAAACAATAACCTTTCATAATAAATACGGAGTTGAACTAGAAGTTCCCAGAACCGAAGTGGCTAAAGCATATCGAACAATAGCTGGTGGCGACTTTGTGAAAGTAAAGATAAGCAAGACATTAATAAAAGCTTCAAAATCAAAATCGATTTTCTCAAAGCGATAGTTTTTATACAAGTTTTGAATTTTCCGAGCGATATCCTAATGCTAATTTTAGCTAATGTCGTCAGTTACTTCACAGCCAATCATACGTAAAGCCTTTGAGGGTGATGAAAGAGGAATACACGAAGCTCATATGCGTTCTATTCGAGAAATTTGCTCAAAGGCCCATTCACCCGAAGAAATCAAAGGGTGGGGAAATCGACCGTTTAGTAATCTGTGGAGCCAGCTCATTCCAAGTGGCACGTTATGGGTAATCGAATTGGCGGAAGAAATCCATGGTGTTGGTTATGTTAAGATTTCTGAGGAGTCAGGAAATTTTAATGCACATATTTTCGGCCTCTATTTAACTCCAGAAGTCGTTGGCCAGGGTTTAGGTGCCAAACTAATGAAACTAATGATCAATACAGGTAGAGATGCGGGGGCTAAGCTTGTGACTCTCGACTCAAGCATCAATGCTCATGATTTTTATAAACGCTTTGGTTTCGTCGACACAGGGCCATTGAATTTTTCCGAAATTGGCGGCTCGCTGGTAAGAGGTTATCCGATGGCTTTGAAAATTACTGACTAAAACACATAGACCTTGTTGAAAAAATCAATACAGTTTCTGTTTTTATTTTCTTTAACTCGCATCTGAAACTTTCAATCTTCTTCAAAAAGATTATTATCTGCTTTACAAACACTTTATTAAGTTGAAGAGCATAGGTTGGACTCTTCAAGAATTCTAAATCTCAGTTCGAAGAAGTGAGGCTCAACGCATTGATTTGCTAATAGCATTTTAAACTGCCAAAAGCCTATAAAATAGCCCTGGCAAATTTTATACACTGTAATCTTCATACAATTAATATACTATGAAAATGTTTGGAAAATACTTTTTGATACCTACTAAAAAAACTTATTAGTTTTTTAGGCTTAGATATCCATCTCTGTATCCCTGCAATGGATCTTTGTTTTCACCGCAGTAGGTTCTTATATATTCAGAATTCATAGAATACCCTGCTTTTGCATCACTCAGTCCTTTAGCAAAAGCACCGTCATAATTACAGATCTGAGACTTTGTTTTTTCGATTTTATTTAAATCATCAAACAAAGCACATCCTTGAATAACAAATACAAAACAGACTGCGGACATGAGATAGATAAACTTCACTAAATTAGTCTCCTAGATTTTCAGGTTATTGTGGCAGACGTAAGTTCAACTTGTCATCAAAGAAATGGTATTTCTCACTATCTGTCATCATTAGCTCTTTAGCTTTTCGGGCAAAGCCAAAGATATCAATATTTAATCTTAGCAAACTCAAATAAGGATCTAGCTAAGTTCAATAAGTTTATTGAGGAATTATTTCATAGTGAGTGGCTATGCTGTTCACAGTTGTACTTCAAACTATTAACGGAATTGAGTGCTTCCCAAATTCCGTTAATGACTGCATGGGTGCTCTGGGCTTGTTTTAGATCTTGTAGATCTGCATTCGCTAAGTATCTATCACCTGGGTTTGTGGCTGCCTGAAATCTTGCAAAAGCTTCATCGATCTTAATTTTATAAGCTAAAAACTTTGCATAAGGTGCGGAGATTTCAGATTGATCAGTTAAACATAAAAGTGTTGTTGCTAAAGCGAATTTTGAATCCTTGTTCATACAACTAATTTGTTTTTCAGATAACATCCATTTTTCGTGAAACGCAATTTTTGTAAAACAAACCGAGGTGGCTGCAAACCCACTCTTAATAATTAAAATGGTCGTCAAAAAAATAAATTTTTTCATTAGAATACTCCAAAAAGAGCTATATCAGATCTTGTTACAATATTCACCTGTTAAGATAATGACGTCATCCATGGGAAATTTTTACAGAAATAGATAAAATAGTAATCTAGGTTTTAGAGGAGAGTTTTTTCTTCAAAAGGTCATAACATCTTGCTATAAATTCAATATAAGATTTCTTAAGTTCATCCAAAGACTTAAGAAGCTCTGTGTTGTTGTCATGTTGTGCAAGATTGCGTTCCTCTAAAGCTATTTTTTCTAAAATTTGTGTTATATCAAATGTAAGTAAAATGCCTTGTTCGTTTAGTATATTTTGGCATTCCTGCCCTCTACCACAATAGTGTGTAATTTGAGATTTTTTTGTTTGTATTAGTTCGACTAAAGTTGGAGGATCTAATTTTAAATTCTTACTTAGCCATGGTTGCATAAACAATATATCTTGAAACACTTCTAGTACTGGGTCCCCCTTAGGAATTATCATGGAACCGACACCAATGAGGTATAAGTTATCAGAATTATCACGACAATAAAGACCTCCACCAGAATCTCCCTTACGTGAGTTAGTTCCCTCTGGTTCTATAAATCCTATAGCTTCACTGCCTCCTGAATTCTCTTCAGAAAAAAATTTATTCAAAATAAAAGCTGTTGTCTTTTGATCTTGTGCACGTGAAAACAATTGGTTTATTTTCAGTAGTTCAATAAAAGCTTTCCATTTCGCAGGACTAGGTTGCTTCAAAGAATTCATATCCTTTTTGGTTCCAGCTAAATTGCCAAAATTTCGTTCTTCTCGAGTATGGCCATAACCGGCAGTAAAGCATTTATTGATTCCTTTAAGTTTTTTCAATTCATCAACGGATTGAACGATTTTCGCGGGTCTAATTCCCAGAGGCTGATCAAGTGTAATGACAGCAATATCATTGGAAAGCTTATCAGGCTTTCCATATTCTTCATGAATTTTAACATTGTTGGGATTTACCTTTATAGATGGTTTTCCTGGACATTTTATTGTAAAGTTTTTTTGAGTTATACTTGTCATACAATGACCTGCTGTTACTAGTTCTCGACCGGAAACAACGGTGGCTGTACAATATAAATCATTTTCGTTTTTTTCCCCGTACGAATTGATCAACTTTATCATTGTTTGTGAATTAATGCTTTTCTCTTCTGTTTTTAGTTTAGATTCCTCGTTTCCGCTCTTATTAAATAATTGAGAATTGTCTGATATGATTGAGCACGTTTGCTCGGGAAGTTCTGAGTACGGTAAAGCTCTGTTAGGATCCATTAAATTTTCTGTTGTCTTAGAGCTTAAAGCCAAAAATACAAATATAACTAGTATAAATAGATTCCTTGTCATTTGGCCCTCTAGTCACATTCGGACATAGACGTCGATTCTTTAGAAAAAAATCTACACTCTATTTATAAATATTAAACTTCACTCATCTAGAGTCTAGGATCATTATTTTGATAAAATCTAAATCTAATTAGTTCCTAAGTACTAATCTAAGGATCTCTACTAGGTTTAATTATCATTGTTGTAGCTAATTTTAGTTTTGTCAAAAAAAGTTGTTTAGCGGCAGCTAAGGTTATTACCTTTAAAAACAACAAAACTCTTTCCTTCGGAAATGTTTTTACTCAATTCTACTTTGTCCATCAAGTTTGTATATCTGCTCCTTGATATACTGCTTCGATTTTAAAAAACCTGCTCTGTATTGTCTGACACAACATTGATTTACCCCTTGGAATCACAGAAATTCATACATTCCCAGGTAAAAAGTCCCAAATTCAAATTTCTTTTATTGTTAAGAACAGACATTTTCAAAAAACATTGAATTTCAATCGTTCGCCCATTTGGAGTTATAATTTGAAAATAATGATTTGTCCCTAAACATCGTCTGTCTATACTCCATTAAGTGGATTTTCTTGCCATTATTAGGTGTTTATGATTTTGTATTTTGGGGTGTAGGATGAATTACGAAGACTTAATAACAGAAGCAAAAAACTATGCAGAACAAAATTACCTAAATAAAGAAAAGTTAGGACATGACGAAGAATTACAACTTTTAAGCTGTGGGTATTCAGTTTTATTTTTATCAGCTAGTGCGAATAAAACAATGCCAGAGCTTGCAAAGGCTCACGAATTTATCGCAAAATGCTTTGATAAAATTGGGGATAAGAATTATTCAACAAGGCATCTTAAAACCGCTTCTAATTATGCTAAAATCTCAAAATAATACGATTTAAGCACAGCTAATTGCTACACTCCCTAAACTTATTTAAACTTGCGACCTTTGAATAAAAAAACCACTAGAAGACACTAAGTGGATTTCGTCTACCACAGCCTAGACGATTGTTCTGAATATTTATATGATTGAATATGTAAAACACCACCTAGTGTGATGAAGTTCCGTATTCGGTCAATTTCCCGGTCTTAAAATCATAAACAGAGAAGCCATCGCGGTTGTATTGGTAGTCTGCAAAGAACAATTCAGAAGTACCATCGTGATTAGCATCAGCGGCTTCCAAAAGTTCGAGGTTACGATAGTTCCACTCCTGTGATTGTAACAGGTCAGTTGCATTACCATTTGAGTAAATTAAGTAAGCTGATGGAATCCCCATTTCATTCCCATTGCAATCGGGCATTTCTTTAATTTCACGTATTCCAATAGCAACTGCAAAGCGGTCGCCTTTCTTATTTTTATAGGCACGCCCAAATAGAAGATCTTTTTCAGATAAAGTAATAGCCTTCACGTTAAGTTTTTCTTCTGTGCATTTTTGCGTTTTTCGATGTTTTAAGACTTCACTTATAATTTTTTTTTGAACTGATTCTGGAATCTTTTTAAAATTAACAAAATGCCATCTATCTGGATCGGACAAGCTTTGCTCACTAATAAGCAATGGTCTATTTTGGGTGTTAATTTCTGACAGAATACCCAGCTAAATTTAACTCTCTTGCTAGCAAAAGGTCTTTCTAAAGATTTCGCGTTAATTGCAGACAAACTCACGGTGATAAGCTCTGGTATAGATACAATTTCAGCACTGTTTAATTCGCTAGAAGGGCATTGAATTTCAGCACCTATATCACCAGGGCAAGGTCCTGTAGGAGGAACTGGTGGTAATATTTCAGAATCAAAATTCATGTTACTAGTTGTGACACAGTTTTTAGAGCTTTTAGTTTCAGCCTTGGTGTATTTTTTGAAGCATTTCTTTGATGTTCCCAGCAGTTTTAATTGACCTAGATCTTTTCCATCGAAGAATACGTGCATAGACTTTCCGGATGACTGGGAATCCAAATTTTGATTCTTAGACAGTATAGTGTTCCCAACCTGGTTAAACGCTAAAAAAGCTAGTTTATCGTTTAAAAGAAAACCAATGGCGTTTGTTTCAGCAGCTACTGAAGCGATGGATGAGGTCATCAAAAGAAAAACGAAAAATGAACTTCGCACACGTATCCCCGGGTGATGAAATATAAAATCCATTCCATAATAGTTTTGAGTTAATGGCAAGTGTAGTAGCTTGAAAGTCCTACCTAGACAGTGGGCAGGATAATTAGTTTTACCTGATGATGACTCTTGAGGATAGGCGGTTTAAAGTCCGAATTATCCAAACCAAGCATCTAGTTTTTTCTGGTTTTGAATGAGCGGATCTGTTGCGCTCATTTTGATAGCCCGAAAAATCGCTTAAACTATCAGTCAATGTCTCAAAATGAAATGGATCAAAATAAATGGCGAAGGCATTCAATGTGCATTTAATTATTATATGAAAACTGTGTTGATCTTTCAAATAGGTTTAAAGCAGACTTTGTCTATTTTTCTGTTACTTGTTTTGTCGGTTGTAAAGCCATTTTATGCGGTTGCTTTTGAAAAACAGGCCTCAAATCTCTGTAAAGAAAAATCATCTTTTTTAAAAAATTCTTTAGATAATAATATTTCAGTTGAACAACTATTGTTAGTTGGTGATATTGGTAAATCAGATATCGTGTTCTTTGGGGTAGAACATTACAATTTCGAATCAGATTTATACCCACTTCTCGCAGAGAAACTAAAGAAGATTAACCCTGGTTTAGACTGTTTTTTTGTAGAAGAAACTTTACTAGAATTTGAGCAGAAAATTTTAAATAGTCTAAACAATGGTGAAGCATTAGATCAACAAACTCTAAATGATACCTTTGGAAGGGATAGAGCCGTATTGTTTCAAAAAATTCATAGTATGGGCTTAAAAATTTATTATGTTGATCCCCCTTGGACAAATAAGTTTCAAATAAAAACTGAAGAAGATGAATTGAGTTGGCTTAATAAGAGAGACCTATATATGGCTAATTTAATATATGAATTAAAGAATTCTAACAAATGTAAAAAATCGTTTTATCCAGTGGGCTTTTCTCATTTAGTCAAAATTTCAAAGCGCTTAAATCTAAAAACTCTTCTTAATGATAAATATAAAATTAAAACTGCAGAATTTTTACTTTTAATAGCTGGCAGAAATTCAAATGCAATGACAAACAATTTAGTCGTTAACCCCAGCTGGATTTGGCAAAAAAACTTTAATCAAAGTAACTCATTCAAAAAAAGTGATTTGATATGTGAAGATAATTTTATTCCAGATAAGTCAATGACAGCTTTTATGAATGAACAGTCCAAAGTTCCTATTGGATACCTACCAGACAGCAACTCTCTTGTTGGCACTTATGGGGAGTTTTTAGGTACAGTAGTTTTTACTTGTAAAACATCCTCATGCAACCAAATAAATTCAATTTTTGGATCAACAAAGGTAAAGCTTAATGAAACTCCTTAGTGTTTTAATCTTATTTATTGGCTTGAAAGGATTAGCTGCTCAGGTATATCTAGATGTACATATTCATGATCAAGGAAATATGGATTCACAATTATCTGAAAATCGAATTTTAAATTTAATGAATCAAGAATCAGGATTTAATCATGCATTTGTATTATCTCATTCTTACAACTTGCCAATGCCTGATGGGAAAGATCAACCTAAATATGCTAAAGCTGCTTTTGTAGATATGCTTCACACGTCACAGTTGGTGTCTAAGTATCCAAAATATTTAAGTGGGCTTTGTGGCATTCGCTTAGAATGGCAAAGTCTCACAGAAATGACTGAAAAATGTTTTAATTTGCCCAATATGATTGGCTTGAAAATTAGATACGCTAGAGGTGAAAAAGGTATATCCAGTTATTCGAAACCACTTGAGTTAATACTGACTAAATATTCAGAAAAGATAAGAATAATACTTCTTCATTTACCCACAGGTTTTAAAAAACAAGAAAGTAACTCACTAGAAGCTCGTAAAGTAGTTAATCAGGAAATAGAAACTCTTGTACATGTAGCGCAAAAACATAAAAACACGATATTTGTAGTAGCCCACTCAGGAAATAATCCAAATACTGTGATTGCATTATCTAAGTTTAAAATGAAAAATATTTTTGTAGAAGTTTCAGGAGTTGCTGGTAGTGTTTTTAATAACACGGATAAAGATTTTCAATATTCTGATTTTATCAATTCATGGAAGACTCTAGGGGTAGATCAGGTTTTATTCGGGTCTGACATAGAAGCTGAAGATAATCTAGAGTTTGCTAGTCGAATTTTCAAGGGTGAAGTAGACAGTATTATCTCTAACTCATTGTTAACAGAAAATGAAAAAAATATAATTTTAATTGAAAATGGGAAAAAAATTTTAAAGTTTGCAAGACCTGATTTGTTTGACTAATGTAAAATTTTTTATTGTTTTCAGTAATTTCGGATATTTCGCATAGATTATTTATAAATCGTGCAGCTTTAGCGCCGGAAATAATTCTGTGATTAAAGGCAAGCGTTATAGGTACTAAAGAAGTCGAAACTGAAATCTTTGATATCAGTTTTTCCAATAAAGGCGGCATCAAGTTTAATATCTGGATCTGTCAAGGCACCCAGGATATCGCCAGGTCTGAGTTTGTTTTTTCTAGACATACTCCCCCATTTTTTGAGAGATCGGACGCTCTAGCTACATTCTCTGCGACAATGACATATGTTACGGTCAAGATTACTTGTGAACTTATAACTTACAGTTATGATATCAGTTGCACCACATGTGCCGATGTCTTTGATAAAAAAGTACTCAAACCCATTATTATATGGTAGATGGCCAAGTTGTATTTGTTAAATTGACAATTACCAACTTTCAGCGAAAAATTGCTTCTGTGAAGATTAAATTTTTTTATTATTTTATGATAGTGTTGGCCTTTGATTTCAATCAATCCCTTGCTGTAGATCGCCTAGTTATTAAACCTATTGGCTTTTCTGAAGAATCTTTCTTCTACTATGCGACTAACCCAGCTTGTATCTGTAAAAAAAATAAATGTATTTATTCCGATGAGGCTGGTGAGCAGATATGTGTGCCAGAAAAACTTATGTCTATTAATTTGATCAACGATAAAGTATCTCCTGCAAAAAAAGAGGAACTACAGCTTCTCAAAATAAATGAAAAAAATACGCCAAAATTAGCGACGTTTCCTACAGACTTTGAAGAAGATAGCTTCAGCATCTCTTTAGGCGATCTTTGCAATATGGATTCTGAGAATTATGGTGTCCAAAAAAAATGTGATGTGTTTTTGGTATCCAAAAAACATGGAAAAAAGAAAATCACCAGTTTCTCGTTTTATGCTACGCCGATGGATTCATTTACCGTGCTGGGTTATTTCAAACATTCATCAAAGCCAAAGCTCGCAATCCTAATAAGTGAAGGACATAAACACTTCGAGGAAGTAAACGATTTCAAACAGCACCTTGTTGGAGCCGATTTAATTAAGGGATTTAAAAGGTAGCCCAAAATCCCTTATTTCAAATGACCGCAACCACCCAGAGTCCAGAGGTTTTAAGGTAGGTTTCGATCTTATTACTCAGATAATCTTTTAATTATTAAGGGCCATTTTTTGCACAATCTCAAATTGAGACACTCCAAGCTAGACCTGGCTCATATTACCTGGAATGCCAATTGCTCTATTTATTACGCAAGTAATGTAATTAGGAGTTGCATGCCGATCAAAACCATAATTTTATACTACTTTTTAATGATCTCAATTGTTTGTCATGCCGGCGAATGGGCCCGCATTAACGGGACGACTATTTCTTTTACTGGAACAATTGAAATTGACGAACTTCGTAGATTTCAAGAAATCTATAAGCCAACAGATGAAGCTATTATTCTCAATTCCGGCGGCGGCAGAATGGATGCAGCTCTCGACATCGGCAGTCTTTTAATTAAGAACAAAAAGCTCACAGCTATTGTGCGGGGTATTTGCGCCTCTTCATGTGCAAATTACTTTTTTCTAGCTGCTAAAAATAAAGTAATTGATCGTGGTATCGTTGGTTTTCACGGAAACTGGAAGACCATGATTAACAAAGAAGAATTTAATAAACATATGGCCGAGCTTGAACCCGACAAACGAGTTTCGCTTCTAGATTTTCATCGTCAACACGTTAAGAAAGAAACTGCTTTCATATCTAATATCGGAGTCTCGCAAGAACTTTTTGAGAGAACACAGAAGGAAAATGATGCTGGCCTTTATGAGGTATATTTACCAGGGCCAAGCATTTTTAAAAAATATGGAATCGAAAACGTAAAAGGATATCAAGACCTGGATCGCATAAAAGGACTCAAAATTCTTTACGACAATGGCCTGCATGATAACAATTCGGAAGATTTAAAAAATATATTCAGAAATGAATTTCAAAGCGCAACTGAAAAAAGAAAAGACGAAATCAGAATACTATTAGCATATCTCAATAAACAATTTCCGTTGCAGACAACTTCAAATTCGATGGTGCCCCGATCTGATAAGGACTCCTTCTCATCATATAGAGTTCGATGACTAAAAAGATGGTCCTTAAAGCTGAAGCTGTAGTTACTCAACTACAAAAAAAGACCCTATGCATTTTGTGAGTTGGGCCTTGGTAGCATTTTTTGAATTTTAGGAAGTGTTTTCTGAAAAGCAATTTTTAAAGAACCGCTCTTAACTATTGCTTGTTATAGTGAATTTGAGAAAAAATTAACTCACTGCTTTCTGTAAAATACATCTTACTGCTTCAAAAATATTTCCATTCTCAAAATTTATTTTCAGTGATCACAACATCATTAACCACAGCAGTGTCTGAAGGATTAAACAACAAAATTAAAGTGCTTAAAAAAATGGGCTATGGTTACTCCAATGAAACAAGCTTTATGAGAAAGATCCTTCAAAGATGTGGATATCTAAACCATCTAGCTATAAACACTGATCAATTTTACTTCAAATGGCCACACCCCTGATTATTACGGAGAGGTCTATATAAATGGCAAAAAATGTCATTTTGTCCTATTTTCTACAGTTGTAAGCAAAAAAAAATAATCTAAAATGAATGGATTATGGCCAGACTATTAATTCTTAAAAATATCTTTAAGCCAATGTTGCTATTTTTTTTCTTCTTCTTGAACTTGCTTCAGGTAATCAGTGCGCAAATTTTTATTCGCTACATTTTCAAACGATCGACCGTACAGCCAATGTCGATGGTTTAAATTTTTCTTATCGTAAAATAATTGCCCTACATTCAGATCTTCGATTTAGTGATGTTCCAGAGTTAAAAGATAAAATATTGGTACAAGTAACCACATCAGGGCATGTTCGGATAATTTATAATTCTATTCGATTTGATACCAGCGGTCGTCCTGCCAATTTAAACTTATTAATGCCAATGCGAACAACTGTCAAAAATATTAGCTTAATAGAGGATGGGATAATCTTTATAATTAAATCACCCCCAGGTGATCTTAAAGAGCGCATTGAAGACCTCATTAAGGAATATCCCGGTCAGAAAGCTTTTACATGCGCTACTGGTGCTTGTCGCGCTTTTATAAAACTAACGGATGGCCAATTTATTGATAAAAATTATCTTACACCAACAGCTGTGATGAAAATACTGCTGTTGCATTCTTTAGAAAACCAAGGTGTGAGCGTTCTATCTTTTGGAGAAGACCTTAATGATGCCGTTAGGTTGGCTCGAAATAAAGTAAGCTATTGGAGAACGAATGGGATACTTGGTGGCGCCAATGAACTAGTGATCGCAGGTATCACAATATTTGGACTACATGCGGTTATTCAGTCACTAAATGTTAAATGAAATTAGGTGTGTCATTCAAAAAACGCTGTAAGCTCTCCCCAAGTTCAGCTCTAAATCTCTTAATCTTGAGAAACTAATGTTACTCACAACTACGTATTTTATACGGAGTTGTTATTGGTGAAATTCATGCACACACAATCACTGCGAAGGTCCCGAAGATTTTCATTATTAAAATGGGATTTTTCTGTCAGCTCTTGTCCATGCTGTAACGACAAAAAACCTACTTATTTTAAATGGGGAATTTATAAATGGAAATGGACTGATGATCCAGCTACTTCTCAAGTCTCCGAAAGAACTATTTTTATGGATAGTTTTAAAATGGGAGATGACGGATCTTGCACCCTCTTACGATATTTCGTAGTCCAGACAATGTGATATTGACATTCAAAAATGGAGTGACTGCTTCGATTAAATCCCTCGACCTCCTTATTAACACAAAACGGACTCGGAGGCTAGGTGGAGAATGGGGCTTCGCCTTCAACCCCCGCTTATATCCCTCGCCGCAAGCGGCGGGGTCCTACGCTCAAAACGATAGAAAATAGGAGCTATCGAAGCAAATAAAATACAAATTTTGGCAAATGAAAAATGTATTTACAGAGTTATTTACTTTAAATCGAAAAATACTTCGCTTTCTTAAGCTAATTATCATTTTGAAAAATGGCACTTGTATTGAACACATCGATACCAGGAGGTTTGAAATGAAAAATTTATTTTTTGGAGTTTTGGCAGTTTTGTCCTTGTCCCTGTCAGCACAATCAGAAGCACTTGACTGCTATGGCGGTGGGTTTGGTCTTTTCCCTGTCGAGACTGTTGCTTTGGAATGTGAAGGTTTTACGTCGAAAAAAATGTATGACGCACTATTGGGAGGAGCGATGATTGGAGCCGGCGTGAAATATGAGCGATTAATTTTAAATTGCCCAGGTACCGAGGGAGATGCTCTGCTGGGTAGCTATCGTGGCGGGCGTGGCCAGATTGCATTGATTGGTGGTGTTTCTGCAGGTTATTTCCGAAGTACTGAAAATAATAGAAGATGCTATGCAATTGGTCTTATGGGCGGAGCTTCTATAGGAATTTCAGGTTCCGGAATTGAAATTAAACCTTGGGGTCAAGGTTTTAAAAGAAATAAGTAAACTTGTCGGTTTTATAATTTAGTCCTGGTTGAGGACAAAACCTCTTCCCTGTGAAATAACCCAACTACAAAAAGCTACGTCGTAAAAACCGTAGCTTTTCTTTTGTCCCCATAAAAAATATTTTTACGTTCATGGGGACTTCAAAAAACTGATTTTTCGTAGGCGGGAACCAAATTCTCTTTTTTCAAAAAGACAACCTTTTAGTCACTTCAAACAAAAACATAGGAGTTCTGTAAAAGAACTCCTATTCAAAGTCAGCCCAAAGTAAATTTCGATTGATAAAATTTGGATCAAAAGTTTTGGGGTTATAAAATCCGTTCACCCATGTCAGCATTTAATCTTTTTCTTCGCAGTCTTTGCCAGCCAAAGCCTTCTTCAAATCTTCAAAACCAGGAGGACCACCGCAGTCTTCTGGAGGACAAGCATTTTCGCCACCAATACAAACTGGATAGATCATGCGTGAATCATGTTCTAAAACACTAACAATTTCGACGTCATGCTGCCAGCCATCGCCAAAGTCATAGATATAAGTGAAGTTCTTTGAACTCTTGATTGCTTCACCAAAAGTAATTCCTTCGGCTTCAATCATGTCGTTTTCAAAGTCTGAGTCTATTTCACCATAGGATTTACCATTTATTTTAAACTCATATGGGTGCCTTGCTTCCCAGCCCATCGTCATTTGAATCAGCATATGCAATTCAGAAAGATCTATAATTTCATGAGCTAAAAAAGATCTCCAAACAACAGGTGAAGTGCCCTGTAGTGAAACTTTAAATTCATAAACTTTGGGTGTTTGAGCGACTGATTTTAATTTTGTTTTTTTCTTTGCCATAAAAAGATCATATTTATTAATACACAATTCAGGGAATCGTTTTCAGTCATAAGTTTCATAATTAGCGCCGCCGATAATTTCTCGAACTTTGTCTCTGGCATCAGTTTCAATTTTGATTTGCACTTGTTGTATGATTTCATCTGACACATTCATAGACTTCATGGTTTCAACTGGGTTTTCAGGACGTGATTCTGTGATTTTATTTTTAAGTTCATGAAGCTTTTGCTGTTGTTCTTTAGCTTTACGAGCTAAATATTCTTTTTTCTGGGCATGTACAGATCCATAACTGCATTTGGCTATTCTGGCGATTTCACGGTAACTGAGCTGAGCTTCTAAAAGCGATTCAATCAACACAGAATTTCTTTTACGAACACGGCCTATCAAATTGCCTTTGGCTTTGACGTTTCTCATGCCTGCCTTAACCCTTTCTTTAATCAGAGATCTTTCTAATTGAGCCAGTGAGCCCAAAATGGTGAACATGGCGACCCCCATACTGGATTCAGTATCTATATTTTCAGTGATGCTGACGAACCGAGTTTGACAGTCTTTAAAAATTTGAAGCCCCTTTAATAAGCGCATTGTACTTCTCGCAAATCGACTGAAGGCAAAAACAATAACTTGGTCAGCTTCAAGTTTTTTCACTCGGTCCATCATTTAATCTAAAGCAGGCCTGCTTTCCTTGGCTCCTGAGACTCCATGATCGGTGAAGATTTCATATTCGGTAATACTATTACGAGAGCACCACTCTAAAGGAGCCCTGGCCTGAGATTCAGCGCCATTTTGTTGATCTAATGTTGAAACCATAATGTATAAAAATGTTTTTCTAGGCATGTTTTTACGTCCTTAAATTGAAAGTTGATTTTGTAATTCTTTTAAATGCAAAAAAGCCCGAAGGTTTACTTCGGGCCTAAAATTATTTTTTAAATTTTTGCGGGGATCAGGATTGAGTTAGCGACCCATCAGTTGTTTTGTGTACTTTGAATAAGTCTTATCCACTTATTCATCCCTGCGAAGTCGCTGAATAAAACTTAGAGTGAAATCGCTCTATGAAATTACGTGTAGTAAAAATTGTAGTAATCTGTAGCAAGGTTTTGAAATACACAGAAATACTCTGAAATATTTCACTTTCGATTGTCTCGCTAGGTTAGTGTTGTTAAGTACTTAATGCGACTGATAATTTTAAATTTTTTTGTCTTTTCTGAAGGAAAAAATGGCGGAGAAAGTGGGATTCGAACCCACGAGAGGCTTTTGACCCCTACACGCGTTCCAGGCGTGCGCCTTCAACCACTCGGCCATCTCTCCTAGGAAAATAACTATTATTTTGGTTGAAACTATTATTACAAATAATTTAAAAAGAAATCAAGGTGTGTTTTGATCAAGTTTCAAATTTTCCAAAGACATCTGCCATATTTTAAGTTTATCAGCTAAAATGATCTGCTCCTGACTATCTAAATGGGGATAAATACGTTTTAGCGCTTTAATAGAAAGTAACAAAGTGGGCAAAGTTATATCTTTAGAATCTAACTCAAAAAAGTTAGATTTTGGATTATAATACTTTTGAAGATCATAAAAAGTTTCTTTGGCAGACCATAAATATGAGTCAACTCCAGTTACCTCATAAATATAAGCAAGTGCTTCGATCAACATCAACTGATCAGCTAATGTATACTTGTCTGTTAAAACTCTGAAGTCTTTACTTGAAATACTTGAAAAAGCCAAGTTATGTCCTACCTTTTCTTTTGAAGCTCTAAATTTTGTAGCCAATGTATTTCCAATAGGAATAAAAATCTTTTTTAACTGAGATAAATTCTCACTCATCAACTGAGCTAATGACTTACAATTAATACTTTTAGGATTCTTACACTGAATAGAGTCTAGGTCTTTTTTCTTAAGCTCAGGAAAAGAAGTTTTTTCTATACCTTGTGAACTTTTAATTAATTTTTTTAACGTCATGATTAAATGATAAAGCGAATCTAACTTGACCTCTTCGCTACGGTTGCCATTAACTATATCTACAAAAATTCCATACAGAACCTTCTTATCCTTGTTTTGTAGAAACTCATTAACCCAAATCTTTTCGGCATCGTTGGTCAATAGGGCAATTTGTGAATACTGCTTATTTAAGTTACTTACTAAGTTTGCTAACTGTCCTACAACTAATCCAAAAAACTTTACTTTAGGAAAAATAATTTGGTCCTTGGTAGGATCAGCCTCGGTTTCATTTCCAAAAATATGACTGGCTTTAATTTTCCCTAAAGTTAAATCAAAACGATTAACTTCCCAATCTTTAAGATAATCAAGCAAATAGACCAACCCATTTAGTAACTCAGCCTGAGCTGTTGCAGAGATATTAGGTGACGCAAAATTATTTCTATCGCCTAAGTAGGGTGTCGCTAACACTACCTGATCATTAACTCCAAAAGAAAACTGAGATTGTGCGGATCTTGTTACATCATAAACCTCATCCATTGTATCAAGACCATTTACAATACCTTTACTCACGCCATTTTCCAATGGCAAGCCTCCAAATCCCATAATTTTATTAATTTGTTCAAGCAAGCTTCTTTTGTATTGTTTGTCATCAAGGAATCCATTTTGCCAAATATTAACAGCTGCCCTAAAGGATGCCCCAATATCTCTTGAAGCTATCTTGACTCCAGCTCTCGAGAGATCTGTATCAATCTCTGCAGTTCTATTTATCTCCAAATCATTGACTTCTTTTATTGTAAATTTTTTCTTTTGTAAATTAATCTCTATCTGACCATATTCAAACCCATTAATAGATTCTTTTTTTGTATCAAAGTTTTTATCCATCCAATCTAAAACTCGCTCATTTATAAACGCTTCGGTATTTTTATTTATTCTTTGAATTTCTTCTTGGCCTTTTTGAATATTTTTATTTACTTTTAAAAAAACTTTCTGATCTAAATTTTTAATTGTTTTTAGCAAGTTTTCTTCAAGGACAGATAAAGCGTAAGCATGAGTTTTTTGATTCAACTCTTTTTTTATTTTTTGAATTCCAAAGTTTTTTATTTGAGGAAAAATACCCCAATCTCTGATTTTTGCTTTGATGCTTAAATCACAATCTTTATTTTTTAGACACTTCAAATCTTTGTCGGAATGAACTTTTAAATAATAATAAAAGGCATCAGAAATCTGCTTAATATATTCTTTTCTTTCCTCTTTATCTAAGTAAAACCAAATTTCGACTATAGCTGAATAAGCTGTTGCCTCATCATTTATTGACTCAATACTTTCTACTAAACCTTTACCACGCTGTAACTTGTCTCGGGAATTTAAATCTAGTGAAATATCAAATTCTATAAGCATATTTTCAATCACATTCAAAATATTTTTTAAAGATATCTCACGATATATTTGAGAATAAAATTTATTTAATAAAAAATAATTATGCTTTTTTTCATCGATTATTTGATTTCTAAGCTCTTGATCTACTACTTTAGATAAATGTAACTGATTTATTTCATCAACAAATAGATCTAAAAACTTTAACATCAGTTGTTCAGACTCTTTATATGAAGCTTTAAAAGGCCAGTTAATATTTGCCTTTACCTTTGCAAGAGTTTTTTTAATGGCAGCTAAATTCAATATCAAAGTGGTGTTTAATTCTTTTAACGAAGATTTGACTTCTGGCATTGAAAGTTCTTTAAAGAATCTCATATACGGAGTTTCAGTAAATGAAACTTTAACAGCTGTATTTAGACTCATTACGTTTTGATAAATTGCAAAAGCTGAGTTTTTTATAGAAGGATTTTTCTCATCCTGACTTATTTCTAACATATCTGAAACCACATTTAGAGTTGCAAACAAAGGTACTTTTTCATTCCATACAAGATTAAAATTTTCAGCACTTAATTGAAGTTGATTAAATTCTTCTTGATTTTGAAGATCTGGCCTAAGATTGCTTTGAGGCAAAGCATAATCTTTCTTGTTCAGCTTTGGTGAACAAGAAGAAAAAAGGGTCACAAAAAAAAGAATTAAAAACTTTATTTTTTTCATCAGAAAAACATGACAAAACTAAACTCATGTAAAGTTCGCCTGTTAATATTCTCTCCTTTAAAAATATCACTAAACTCATAGGATAAAATGAACGGTAATAACGCTTTCTTTTTAAAATAGGCAGAAATTGTATTATAATTAACTCCTAGTGAATATTTTTCTTCTCTAGCATAGGTATTAATTCCGATTAAATCATAACGTGAATTACCGATACCAACATAAGTGTCATCACCTTTTTGAGATTGACTATAGCTGGTACTAAAACTCAGATCATTATTAACTTCTAATTGCATCTCTCCTTTTGCAGTTAACTTTCCCGATATTCGTCTTTCAACATTTTCTTTTTGTGTAATATCTGGTAATGAATCATCTTCATTAAAAGGAACCCTAGCTGTAACCTGATCAGGAAGTGTGTATAAATAACTTAAAGAAGGTGTGAAATTAAATCCATACTTACCTTTAAGTTTTGCAGCAACAGTGTTATCAATTGACGTCTGCCCAAAAATATTAAGAGCAGCCAGATCATCAGGGTCATATTTAGGACCTGTTGGTAAACCTAGTTGTGTAGAATAAAATAAATCATACTGTGAAGACTGTAAAAATTTATAAATTGATATGACTTGAATATCAGAAAGATATTGCTCGTTACGGCTTTCAAGGGGCTTGTAACCTCGTTGTTGAATTGTTTTTAAAACCTCTTGTTTTATATCTAAATTAAGCGCCCTATCAAGTTCTTCACTCACTCGTCCAGAATAAACACTTCGAAATGAATCTAGATTAGAATTAACTGTAGATAAATTAATATTGTTACTATATGTGATAATTGGAAGACCCAATGCAATGGTCCAATTCGATCTTATACCGTAAGCATAAACAGGTGCAAAATACTGGATGCTAGGATTAATATCAAATTTTAAAACACCATAATTTATAATCTGTCCATGACGTTGGCCAAAAGCATCTAGAGCATTTATTAGAGTTTTAGCATCAGGACTGATTTTTGAAAGCATTTTAGAATCAAACTCAATCGATCTTAAGTCACCTAAATTCCAAAGTTGACCATCTTTTTCATATTTTTGCTCTAGAGAACTAAAAACTCCATATTTAAACATAGGACTATTAATATTTGCAGGAAGTGTATCAAAACCAGCCAAAACTTTTAATGATATCAATAGAATTAAAAACAAGAATTTCTTCATATAAATGGTATTAGCAAATTTTCAACCAACTTTTTAGTCTTTAAACCCGATGAAATCGATTTTATACATTTTATTCAGTGGATTTAACATTCTCGAAGAGACATTCCACAATTGAAAACAGCTGTCAAAAAAAAAGACACATAAAAAAATACGGATTTTGATCACTTAAAAACAAAATTCTGAGGTAACTAAAAAACCTCAGCTAAAGAGGCATGTTGTGTTAAGCGAAGCGTTTCCTGCGAGAACACGATGTTCCACCGACAAAGTTATTAAGATGATTTTTTTGAATTCATTTTTTCAATAATCAGTAGAAACACTAGCCCTGGAATAGCAATCACAGCACATACATAAAAAAATAATTCCCAACCTAGTTGTTTTACCATATGACCAGCAAAACCAGAGAAAAAATTTCTACCTAAGGTGGCCACACTAGACAATATCGCATACTGTGTTGCTGTAAAAGTTTTGTTAGTTATGGAGGCCATATACGCTACAAATGCTGCTGATCCCATTCCAGAAGAAACATCTTCAAAAATTACAGCAAAAGCCAAAGACCATTTCATTGGTCCTGTATAAGTGATTAGTGCAAACGAAGCTGTAGATAGAGCCTGTAAAATACCAAAAAACCATAAAGATCTGAAAATTCCCACATAGTATATAATAAGACCACCAAGAAATAGTCCTACCATAGAAGAAGCTAAACCAAAAGTTTTAGCAATAAGTCCAATGTCAGTTTTCTCATAGCCCATATCTTTGTAAAAAGGATTTAGCATAGACCCAGATAAGGCATCACCTAGTTTAAATAAAAAAACAAAAACTAATATAACAGCAGCCCCATGCCTACTTAAAAACTCCCTGAATGGACCAACAACTGATTCCTTAAAATTTTTTGGTCTAAACTCAACAAGTGGCTCTGGCGCAAGAGAACTTGCAACCAAACCAACGACCATTGACAATGCCATGATCAAATAAACTTTTTCCCAATTAAGATAATCCGCTAAAGCAACAGCTAAGCCTCCTGAAAACAACATGGCAAGGCGATAACCATACATATTCATTGTCGAGCCAATTCCTAGTTCATTCTCCTCTAGATATTCACGGCGAAAAGCATCAATAGCTACATCTTGAGTAGCACTAAAAAATGCAATGAGTAATGAAATAAGTGCCATTATCATTAATGACTCTTCTGGTTTGAACTGACCCAAAAGAAAAATTAGTCCCATCAAAACGATCTGGGAAAAAAACATCCAGAACTTTCTTCTTCCTAACTTAAATAACGTGATTGAATCTAAAAGTGGGGCCCATAAAAACTTTAATGAATACATCATACCAACCCAACTAAAATAGCCAATAGTTGTGATATCTACTTTAGCTTCCGCTAACCATAACTTTAAAGTTCCTCCTGTTAATAAAAACGGAAGTCCACTTGAAAAGCCTAAAAGTAAACAGACTAGCATTTTTTGACTAAATAATTCTTTTATAAAACTTTTTTTAGGATGAGGTGATGATGTCATGTAGCAGGTAAAGCCTGTAAGTGATTTCTTTTATGCATTTTCCAAAGCAAGTGGCTGATATAAGGACGTCTTTGCTCTCCGGTTGTCACCATTAATAATTTAGTTATTTTCAAATCATCTGGATCTGTATACAACAGAATTAACATTTCCTGAATGAAGTTAGTATTTAATGTGATGTAATTATCAGTACCAACTCCTAACTGCACACCCTTTTTTTCCCACCATGAAAAAGGATGATCTTTGTAATCATCAAATCTACCAGTTAATTTATTATTTGAAGATGGTAAAGAAACCAAAGTAACACCTTTTTGAAGAAGTCTATTTAAAACATCATGTTGATAATGTTCGACCTCTCTAGCAGTATGAAACTTAGCTTTCAAAAAAAGAATGTCGTCTTCTTTAGTAATAACTTCACCTGAAAGTAATTTTTTAAGGACAGATTCGTTGTGTCCCCAATCTAATTCTTTAAGCTCGTTATAGACTGAATCAGATTTCAAAATAGCTTCACCATTTTTGTTTTTCTTAATGACCTCTTGATAAAGACGATGAAAATAAAAATTAGGATTAATGCCCAAGCTAATACCATGTTCTAGTGTATCAATATGCCAGATATTCATGGCATTATCGACTGCCTGGATTCCTTTTTTTAGTGTATAAAAAGTTTCTCCATGATGCGACCTGATTTTAAAACCACGATATTGTAATTTTCGAAATCCAGCTTGTAACTCATTGAAGTGTTCCTTGCGATAAAGCTCTTTCTCGTCACCAACAGTGTCAACATCAGTCAAATATGGTTCAAGAAATGGAAATCGGTCAATCATTCTAACTAACTCATTGACCTGCACCATGAAATGCTCTTTGCGAGTTGCAAATTTTTCAGAATCAAAATGATGAGCTTCTTTTCTAAACGAAGGCGATAAAATAAAATTAAAGTCTTGATGTGCACTTTTGAATTTCATAAATCCATCATACAAACCAAGTACTACATCCTCTGGCGTAATTTGACCGATTCCGGGAATTTGTTCAGAGCTACTAGATGATGACCGTGAAAGCGAAAACTTTAGTCGTATCTGTCCTACATTATACTTATAATAAAGTTCATGTGCCATATGATAAGCAGCCTCGGAATGAGCCTCGCGTGTAATAAATATCATTTGAGGTAAATATAATATTTTTAAATAAGTGGCAAAACCCTCATCCTCTTTTAGCCGTATCAACTTATCAATTTCTTCTGCTGATTCTAGATTTAATACCTTTAATCCATAGGCATTCTTAATTTTTTCTTCATATATTTTTTTTTGAGGGCCTGATAACAATTTATGTATCCTAGGCAAAATAAATTCCGCCGTAATAGATCCAGTTAAATGAATATGTTCTTCTTTATACTTAAGTGGAAAATTTTTAAAAAACTCAAAAAGTCCATCAGAAACAGGATGTTCTAAAAGCTTATTAATTGAAATTTTGTTTATTTTGAACAAATCAATCAATTCTCTAAACTCTAAAACCAAATTATAGGCCTCGTGATTTTTTTGCAAATCTGAGGTTAATAATAAGTCTAACGTGCTTTTTAGGCCAATCCCATTGGTTTCACCAATGACGTTAGTTAAATGTTTTACTAGAGTTTGATGAACTGTTCTCATATGTTTTTCCTACTTTGGAATAATTCGTTTATACATTACTATGTGAGGACCGATTTGCGGTAACTCAAAAATTTCAGATTGAGCATGAAAGCCATTTTGCTTATAAAAGTTTAAAGCCTTTAAACGTGCATTGCACCACAAAAGATCACATTTAATATCTTTCAGATAATCAAACGCATGCATCAATAAAATACTACCAAAACCTTGCCCTCGGAACTGACTGTCAGTCGCCATTCCTCTGAGACGGTAGGGATTTCCACATTGAAAATCTTTATGAGATTCTGGAAAAACGGTTGCAACAGAAACGCAATTGTTATTATAGAAAATGCCAAAATGCTTTGTAAGAACGTTGTCGTCTTCACTATTTTTACATTCTGCCAACGTCAAAAAAGGTTTAAGATTTTTCTGTCTTAAATCTAACACCTTATTAATAGTAATAAATTCAATTTTATAATTTGATATCATGTTATTTAAATTGGATTATCAAAAGGATAATTCCATATTTAAATATTGAAGCCAATTATCTGGGATTTGTCCATGTTTGAATTCATAATCTGCAAATGGAAGCCAATGAGGCATCCTTGGTTCGTTAAGAAGAGGCATTTTAGCCTGTGTTGGCGTGCGATTCGCTTTTTTCTGATTGCACTCACGACAAGCTGTTACGACATTAGTCCAGCTTTTTTCGCCTTTTTTTGAAGCAGGAACCACATGATCTAAAGTTAAACTCTTAGGTGAAAATATTTCTCCACAATACTGGCAGGTGTATTCATCTCGAAGGTAAACATTTTCTCTACAGAAACGAACATAGGATTTTCTTTTTGGTCTTACAAAGGTTTTTAGTCTCAACACACTAGGAAGCTGAAATTTTTCACGGGGAGATCGAATGTAGTGTGAATGAAACTCCAATACTTCAACCTTTTCCTGAATCCATAAAACAATAGCCTTTTGCCAGGTCAGAATCTTCATTGGTTCATAGCTTCCATTCAATAACAAAGACCTAAAATTCATTAGCCCCCCATTGTGTAAATTTCATCGTGAAATCAACTCTGAAAACAGCTGAAGTTATGCAAGTCCTCAATTACTATTATAAAGTTGTTTTTGTTTGCTTTTCAAGGGGGTTTAGTGTTTTAAATGCATTAATTTACAACTGAAGAGGTAAAAACTTTTACTAAGTTGAATTTTAAACGTGATACAACTCTAGTAAAAAACTTCTTCATCCCAACAATAAGGAAATTTTATGACTCCTAAAGTGATTGCTTTCAACTACACCCTCAGATCTTCAACAGGTGAAATTCTTGATGCATCTGAAGAAAACCAACCTCTTCCTTTTCTTGAAGGCGCAGGCCAAATCATTCCTGCATTAGAAACTCAAGTTTTACTAATGAACGAAGGTGATAAAAAGAAAATTTCTTTGACCGCGGAAGAAGCCTATGGACCACAGAAAGATAATATGATTATGGATGTTGACGCTAGCGAGCTAGCTCATATTCCTGATTTAGAGGTTGGCTCTTTTTTGCAGCTTGATTTAAAAGATCAAATCAAAGTTGTTAAAGTAACTAAAATTACTCCTGAAAAAATCACCCTTGATGGTAACCACCCTCTCGCTGGTCAGGCGTTAGAGTTTGAAGTTGAAATAGTCTTGATTCGTGAGGCAACACCAACAGAGGTTACCCACCGTCACGCACACGGAATTCACGGAAACCATCAACATTAATTATAAAGGAATTTTTCAGTTATGCCATCTTTTGATGTTGTCTCAGAGATTGATACTCAAGAAGTTGACAATGCCGTCAACCAAGCAAGAAAAGAAATTGAAGCTCGCTATGATTTTAAAGGTTCTAAATCTGAACTACAGTGGGACAAAAAAGAAATAACCATTCTCAGCGAGGATGATTATAAAATGGAAGCTATTAAAAATATTTTACAAACAAAATTATTACGTCGTGGTATTGATATTAAAGCCCTTTCTTTTGAAAAAGTCACTGAAGCAGGTGGTCGAATGTTAAAACAAAAAGTTACTTTAGTCCAAGGTATCGACAAAGAAAAATCTAAAACTTTAGTGCAGATAATTAAAGATTCTAAACTAAAAGTTCAAGCTCAAATCGTGGACGAAAAACTAAGAGTAACATCAAAAAGTATCGATGAACTGCAAGAGACAATAGCATTGTTAAGAAATTCTAATTTTGAAATTCCGCTTCAATTCAATAACATGAGATCTTAAAAAGCTATGGACAATTTAATGATGTTTGTGTAACCTGAACTTGGTCCCGCTAGAGTTATGTGTTTCTTTGTTACTCATGGTTCCTGCGGTCTTAACCCATGACATTTTTTTAAAGTAAGGAGGAACCATGGGAAAAAAAATTTATGTTGGTAACTTATCATTTTCAGTAAGTGAAGAACAATTATCTTCTGCATTTGCTCAATATGGAGCGGTTGATTCTGCAAAAGTTGTTACAGATAGAGAAACTGGAAGAAGCAAAGGTTTTGGCTTTGTTGAAATGCCCGTTGACTCTGAAGCAGATCAAGCTATTGAAAAATTGAATGGCGCTGATTTGAATGGAAGAAACATCAATGTTTCTGAGGCTCGCCCTCAAGAGAACAAACCAAGAAGAGGCTTTGGTGGACCTCGTGGAGGCGGCGGCGGTGGAGGCCGTGGTGGTTTCGGTGGCGGCGGTAATCGCGGCGGTGGATTTGGTGGCGGCAATCGCGGACCAAGATCTGGTGGAAACCAATAATTCAGTCCTGTAAAATTTAATTGATAATTTTAATTTGCAGTTTTTAAAACTAATCATAGAATAACATTCTATGAAAAATTTTAAAAACTGCTTTTTTTTTACTTTTTCTTTTTTAGCACTTCTTTTTTGTTCACAATACACGCGAGCTGACGACAAGCCCATTGTTGCTAAAACTATTTCACTCAAAAAAATGGTTTTTCTCGGTGATTCATTGACCGAAGGTTATGGGGTCGACTCTAGCTCTACATACACTCACCTTTTGCAAGAAAAATTTGACAATAATAAAATACAATGGACCGTGGTAAACGCAGGTATCAGTGGGTCTACAACTGCTTCTGCCGTATCTAGAATTAATTGGATTTTAAAAGGTAATATTAAGCCTGATTTATTTATAATCATATTAGGTGCAAATGATGGTCTTAGAGGACAAAAGATTTCAGGAATAAAAAAGAACCTTTCTGAATCAATAGACATACTTTTACAACAAAAAATACCAGTTATCCTAGGTCAGGTTCAAGTCCCTCCTAATTACGGAAAAGAGTACTCGGAAAGTTTCAAAAATATATTTCCTCAGCTAGCTAAAGACAAAAAAATCCCGTTAATGCCTTTTATCCTTGAAAAAGTTGCTGGAATTCCAGAACTTAATATCGAAGACGGAATTCATCCCAACGAAAAAGGACATAAAATCATTTTTGAACAAGTTTTTAAATATTTAGAAAAAGAAAAAAAATTATAACTATGAGTATTATTGAAATAAAAAATCTAACCAAAAGTTTTCTTCAAGGTAACAATAAAATTAATATTTTAAATGAACTTAATCTTGTTGTACCGCTAGCTTCAAAAATAGGAATCGTAGGACAGTCAGGAAGTGGAAAATCCACTTTTTTATCTCTGATGTCTGGACTTGATAAGCCAGATCATGGTCAAATTTTAGTCAATAATAATGACATCACAAAAATGTCCGAAGAGGCGTTGACTGAATTTAGAGCTAAGAACTTAAGTATCGTTTTCCAACAATATCACTTGGTCGCTCATCTTACAGCCCTTGAGAATGTCATGTTACCATTAGAAATTCTGGATCACAACCTATCAAAAAAAAGCATTAAAGATAAAGCCATTGAATTACTCAATGAAGTTGGTCTTGAAAAAAGACTCTCGCACTTCCCTTCACAACTAAGCGGTGGTGAAAGTCAAAGAGTTGCTATTGCTAGAGCTTTGATTACAACTCCAAAAGTAATTTTAGCTGATGAACCAAGTGGAAATCTTGATTTGGAAACGGGAACTAGAGTAATGAATTTATTCATGACTATTATCGATAAATACCAAATTACTACCTTATTAGTAACTCACAACCCAGAATTAGCATCTCTTTGTCAGTCAGTTTATAAATTAAATCATGGCAAGTTTGAGAAAATAAAATGATAGCACATGCACTAAAAGAACTTGTTCGAAAATGGCGCTGGACATTGGTTTTTGTTTTTAATCTTTCTTTTGGATTCATAGGATTCATAAGTTTATTATCTTTTCAAAACTCTATAGAGAATAAAATTCTTTTAGACTCAAAAAAAATTCTTACAGCTGATCTTTCTATTAGCGCTAGAAAAAAAATTGCAACGACAGAGATTGATAAAACGAAAAAAATAATTAGAGATCTAGGAATTAAAATAGAAAGCGAATCTTATCTTACTGAATTTATGGCAATGTTAAAAACCAGTGAGAAGGCCCAAATGGTGTCAGTTAAGGCTATCGATGCAAACTATCCTCTCTATGGTGATCTTGAGTTACTTTGGGAAAATAAAAACTACAGCGATATTAAATCGTCATTCAAAAACAATGAAACTATAGTTTATTCTGAACTCAAAGAGATTTTAAACTTGCAAAAAGAACAATCTCTGATGCTTGGCAAATTGAATCTTTCCTTAAGAGATATCGTCGTCAAAGACTCAACTCAAACTTTCAAATTCGGAGGAATAGCTCCAAAAATTTTTATACATCAAGAGGCGTTAAAAAACTCTGAGCTTCTTAAGTTTGGGAGTACTTTCAATGAGTCTTATCTTTTTAAATTAAAAGAACCATACCCTCGCGAGACACTTTTAAAAAAATTGGAACAATCTATTCCTGACGCTACAATAAAAATTGAAACAGCTGAGTCAGCTGCAAATGATTCAGCCAGGCAGCTTGGTTTCTTAACAGATTTTCTAAAATTAATAGCTATTATTTCTATTCTGCTATCTAGCTTAGGGGCTAACTTTTTATATCAGGTCTTTATCTTTAAAAAAATTAAAGATTACGCCATTTTTAAAGCTCTTGGCCTAAACAAACAAAAACTACGAGCTCAATACCTTGTGCAAATGATAACTTTAAGTTTAGTTGTCACTGCTATTTCAGCATTAGGATCTTATTTATTTATTCCTTTGATACAGTTTTTTCTAAACAAGACTCTTTCAATTATTTTTGAGATTTCAATTCCAAATTTAGTGATCGTACTTAGCTTTTTCATTATCTTTATTACATGCTTTTTAGTTACCATTCCATTTCTATTCTCACTTGAAACTATCACTACTGCGAAACTTTTTAATGAAGAAAAATTAAATCTGAACATATCAATTAGATCAAGAGTTCCACAAATATTAAGTGTTTTCTTAGTAGGATTACTATCTCTTTACCTTACCAAATCTGTAAATCTAACACTTATTTTTATTTCATCGGTGCTTTCAATCGCGATTTTTTCAGTTGTGATCGGATGGAGTGGAATAAAAGTGTTATCACTTTTTAATCCTCGTTTTTGGGTCATTAAATACAGTTTAAAGTCAATCATCCGAAAGAAAGGTACTTCAATTATAGTATTTAGCTGTATTGCAATTAGCACAATGCTAATGAATATTCTTCCGTTGGTTAGAACATCGCTACAAGAAGAATTTAATTACAACAAAAATGAACAAATTCCCTCTCTCTTTCTAATTGACGTGCAGGAGGAACAAGTTAATGCCATTAATGAGCTACTTCAATTGCAGAATCTAAAGATAGATAACCTTTCGCCCTTGATAAGAGCTAGGATTTCTAAAATTAATGATATTCCTTTCGAAAAAAAGTTACTTAAAAACTCTTTTACAACCAGAGAAGAAGAAACAGAAGCTCGATTTCGAAATCGAGGAATTAATCTAACTTATAGGCACGAGTTTTCAAATACTGAAACTCTGTTGGAAGGGATTCCTTTTACCAATTATAAAGATGAAACTCCAGGTCTTTCCCTTGAATATAAATATGCAGAACGTATTGGAGTTAAACTTAACGACTTAATGACTTTCGACATTCAAGGCGTAGAAATTAAAGGAAAGGTGATTAATCTTAGGAAGGTTCGATGGATTTCTTTTCAACCTAATTTTTTCATTGCATTTGATGAGGGTGTTTTGAATCAAGCACCAAAATCATTTATTGGAACAATTAATAATCTTAGTGAAGAAAAAACAAAAAAAGTTATTTCAAGTCTGGCTGAAAATTTTTCTAATATCTCGATAATAGACGTGCGTGCCTTATCAAAAGATATTCTTAATATGGCCGATCAAATGTCGTTATCCATTCAAATTATGGCATTACTCGCTCTCATAACTGGATTAATTATCCTATCGTCTATTATCTATATTCAGCTAAATGAAAGAACTTGGGAGTTAAATTTCTTAAAAATTATTGGTGCTAAATTCAACTCAGTGTATTTATATATCTTAGTAGAGTTTGCTTTTTTAACTTTTTTAGCCGCTCTTTTTGGATCCTTACTTAGCTACGTTTTTAGTTTTATTTTAGTAAAATATCTTTTTGAGACTACATTTGTAATCTCATTTAAAGAACCACTATTTATCATCTTTGGAATTGCACTAATAAGTATTGTGATTTGCCTTATAATCACCAGGAGAATACTGCAAAATAGTGCTAATAAAATTTTGAAGGAATTTTAATAGTCCTCAGGCTTATCTAACCCTAGCAAAATCCCGATAAATGTTGTAATTTGCTTTTGAGGACTAATGATTAAAATAATCAAAACTATTGTCAAAAAATATATAAAAATGTTTTTTTATCTTTGGATTGTATTATTAATTGTTGGATCTCAAATATCTCTAAAAACTTATTTATCATACAATGACCATATATCTTCTATAAAAAATCAAACTTTCAATACAACAACACTTTTTACAGCAAGAATGGTTAATATTTTCGACAAAATGGATATCCTTTTAGGATTTCTAAAAATGATGATCGAAAGAGAAAAAATCTGGTCAAGAGAATCACTAGAATTTTACTTAAAACAAATAAAAGGACAAACTCCTGAAATTCAGACTATAAAAATTTTTGATTCCAAAGGAAACTACTTTGCAGACACACTTGAAGAGTTATCAAAAAAAAATGTTTCTGATCGTAGTTACTTCATAGAACACAAAAACTCTCCATCAGAGCTTATGTTTATTTCTGAGCCGCTTATTAGCAAAAGTACAGGAGTTAAAATTATCGCTTTTTCAAAGCGCATTAATGATTCTCATAATTTATTTAAAGGAATCATTGTAATTACCATAGAAATTGCTTATCTAAAGCAAGTATTTAGCGAAATTAGTCTTGGAAAAGATGGCAATATTACTTTGCTTTATCAAGATGAGATTTTTGTTGCTAGAATCCCCTGGATAGAAGACATAATAGGTAAAAAAATACAGTCAGCTTGGATTAATGATATAGAAAAAAATGGGCAAACAACTAGCTTTGATGCGATTAGCCCCATTGACCATATAAAAAGACACTATGCCCTTAATAAAATTAATAAATCGTCCTATAGCCTTTATACAGGTTTATCATATGCTGAATATTTAAAAGAGTGGAAAAGGTCTGCTATAACTGATTTTATGTTCTTCTTAGTTCTTTCATTTGTTTCACACATATTAATGATTATCTATTGCCTTTCACTTGAAAAAATTGAAGAGCAAAAAATAAATATTTTCAGAGCTTCAAAAATGACAACTCTTGGCGAGATGTCCAGTCAATTGGCCCATGAAATTAATAACCCCCTGACTATTATTAAATCATCTATATATAGCCTTAATAAACTATTAATTAATGACAAATTTGAAAAAGACAAGATAACTGAAGCTCTTGCTCGTATTGATAAAACCACTAGTAGAATCACGAAAATCATCTCTGGATTGCGTGCCTTCTCTAGAGCTGGTGATAACGACCCCTTTGAAAAGGCTTTACTTTCAAAAATTTTTTCTGATATCACGGAACTTGCTTCTCATCGTCTCAAAATGACACTTGTTAAATTATCTATTACTTGTAAAGAGGATTTAGCTATTGAATGCAAAGAATCTCAAATTGAGCAAGTCCTTCTAAATCTTCTAAATAACTCTATAGATGCTGTGGCTGATCTAGAAGAAAAATGGATTCGTATTGAAGTTATCGATAAAGAATCCAACAAAATTGTAATTCTATTTTCGGATTCTGGAAAAGGAATTCCATCACAGCATGTAGATCGAATCATGGAGCCATTTTATACGACTAAACCTGTTGGAAAGGGGACTGGACTGGGATTAAGTATTTCTAAAGGGCTTATTGAAAGTCACAATGGCAAGTTTTTATATAATTTACAATCATCATATACTCAATTTATTATTGAACTTCCAAAGATACAGCCTAAACAAAATCTCTTTTAAAATACTACTTTATTTATTCCTTCCAAGATTAAGTTTAAAATTAAACTTCTTCAGTGATTGCTCAAATTTTTTCGAGTTCTTATCTAAATTTACAAACAAATTCAAATCAGGATCCCACATTTTGAGAACCATTTTGTCATTCTTATAAACAGAGGTAGGTCTTCTTTTGGACACAATCTGTGTTTTCTCTCTTTGTATGATGTCAAAATACCCATCACCATTAAGATCCTCAATCCAAGCCTCTTTTCTCATGGCAAGTTTAGAAGAGCTAGATGAAATAGCAAAATCATTAATTTTTAAAACCTGTGTATTTCCTCTGGATACAGTAAGTGTATAAAATATGAGATCTTTTGTTTTGATAGCCTCGATTTCAAATATTTGCTTTCTATTTCCACGAAACACCAGTTTTTCATCAGCTGAAATGACCTTGTAAGGACTGGTATCTATTTTGTATTTACCTCTGGTGAAATGGGCTTTTTTCTTTAGTTTAACGGCATCTGCTTTTGCTACCAATGTAACAAGACTCAGAAACATAAAAGAAGTTGTTAAAAAGACAGTAAATAGTTTCATTCTTAACCTATCTTTTTATTTTATCTATTTTAAGCTTTTTTACCAAATTCAAAAGTAGTAGTTGCTCTTGATTGAGATGGACTAAAATGTTAATTTTTTGAAATGATTTTAAACACTTCTTCAGAATCTTTAGAAAACTCACTTAATTTAGCCATTAAAGTCCTAAATAGTGCCGAACCCATAGTCATTCCCACAGAAACTGTCTATGGATTAGCTGCTCGCATTGATCAACCTGAAGCTGTAAAAAAAATTTTTCTGTTTAAAAAAAGACCGTTTTTTGATCCCCTTATTGTACATATTCACCATATTTCTCAACTAAAAATGCTAACGAACTTCAATTCTAAACTTATTGATACGCTCATCGAAAGATTTTGGCCTGGGCCGCTGACCCTTGTGTTACCGAAATTAGATTCTCTGAATTCAATGATCACGTCTGGATTAGACTCAGTAGGGATTCGTATGCCTCAACACCCTATTGCTCTGGATATTTTAAAAAGAATTGATATACCACTAGCAGCCCCAAGTGCAAATTTATTTGGACATACAAGTCCTACAAAAGCTATCCACGTTGAAAATGATTTTCAACGGAAGGATTTATTAATCATTGATGGCGGAGACTGTGCCGTCGGTATTGAATCCACTGTGCTTAAAATTACACCCAAAGGTCAAAAATTGGAGCTTTGTATTCTAAGAAAAGGACTTATTACTAAGTCAAATATTGAGAATGCTCTTATAGATTTCAAAGACAATTATAATTTTGTAGAAACTGTTGATAAAACAAGTTCTCCTGGGCATATGAAGCACCATTATATGCCAAACACTCCACTTATTTTTTTAGATAATTGTGCTGCTATCCCTGAGATAATTCAAAAAATTGAAACTGATTTCCTAAATATTCCTACTGAAATAGAAGGGATAACCATACGTAAACCAACTCTACCAATAAAATCATGGTATGAGCTTTCTTTTCACTCAGACCCACAAATTGCTTGCAGAGAGCTTTATAGTACTCTTAAGTCTGGGGCTGAAATGCAAACTGATATTATGATATTTAAAAAAAAGGACTATATGAATGGCGAGCTTTGGGAAGGCTTCCTAGAAAGAATAACTAAGGCCTCTAGTCTACGTTATTAGAATATGACAAAATCTTAACATGTCTTTTAAAAATTTATTGTCTACCTTAATAGTATGTTTCAACAAATTGCTCAAAGCAGCTTAAATAAAGTCTCTTCCACTTTAAAATCTCTTTACTCTCTACGAGTTAATAAAATTCACAAGTTCCAATCAAAAGTAAACATAGCCATAGAAATGGGACCTTTTTTACTAAAGACAGCCTCAACTGTCGCTGAATTAAAAAAAGCTTTAAGGCTAAGGTATCAAGTGTTTTACTGTGAACTCCAAGGAACACCTCAAAACCTTGGATTTGATGTAGATGAGTTTGATTTTCTGTGTGATCATCTGATCATCATTGATAAAAAGAATCAAAAAACTGTAGGTACTTATCGCCTAAATTGTTCACAATTTAATACTCAATTTTATTCAGAAAATGAATTTAATATTGATCGACTAAAAAAACTTCCATTCATTAAATTAGAACTTGGAAGAGCTTGCATACACAGAGAATATCGCACTGGTGTTGTTATTTCTCTTCTTTGGAAGGGAATTGGTGAGTACATGAATAAAACCAATTCTGATCTTCTTTTTGGCTGCGCTAGCATTAAAACAAATTCACCTAGAGAAGCAGCACTTCTTTATCGCTTGTTTTATGAACAAAATCGCTTAAAGCCAGAATTTTTTGCTCCCCCTTCAATTAAGTTCAATATGCCTCAATTAGATTTGTGGATTCAAAGATTCAATACTCCTCTTTCCGAAGAAGAAAAATTAGAAGCTCAAAAACTAATCCCCCCTCTTTTTAGAGCCTACCTTAAAATTGGCGCTTATGTGGGTGGATCACCGGCATGGGATCCTGATTTTAAATGCATAGATTTCTTGACGATTTTGAATAAAGAGGATTTAAATAAGTCCCTGTGGAAAAAATACAAACTACATTCAGAATCATTTTAAGAGTTATTTATTTTATTGGTATAGCTACCACTTACTTATTTACGGCCTCTATAGTGCATGTAACAAACAGAGATGCTCAAAAAAGAAAATGGAAATTTTCACATAATGCTGCAAAGTACACCTCGCTCATCTGCAAGCTTTTTAATATAAAAGTGGAAGTGAAAAATCCATTAAACCCGAGCATTAACGGTTTGATTGTTGGTAATCATATGGGATTTATTGATATCTTAGCTATGCATTCCATAACTAAAGCTCTTTTCGTAACCTCGTATGAAATGAGAGAAACCCCACTTCTTGGAATTCTAACAGAAATGGCTGGATGTTTATATGTCGAACGAAGAAACAAATCGAATATCCTGGGAGAGCTAGGTAACATTGTCAATGCCCTTAAAGATGGATTCAATGTGACTCTGTACCCTGAAGCAACTTCCCATAACGGAGAAGAAATTTTACCCTTTAAAAGAACACTTCTCACATCAGCCGCTCTGGCTGGAAAACCAATCATTCCTTATTGTTTTAACTTTAAGTCTATAAATAATGGTCCTTTTAATTTGAAATACAGAGACCATGTTTGTTGGTATGGTGACATGACCTTCTTCCCTGCTTTTATAAAGTCTATAAGTCTTAAAGAAATTACTGTAGAAGTAACGTTTCTTGAACCTTACCAATCTAAAACAGATGAAGACCGTGGCGCTGTGGCCGATGAAATACGTCGAAGAATTTTAGAACACTTTCGTCCTGTTCAGCCCTAGTTGCTTTTATTTAGATCTTATTTCATCCATCAGAGCTCTATGTAGAAGCAATAAATCATTACTAGTTTGATTCAATCTTTTAATTAATCCTTGGGCAATTTTTTTATAAATAGGTAATCCAATTTCTGGATGCTCAAAACACAAAGTATCAAACTCTGATTTATTCAAGACTAAGCACTGCACTTCAGTTTCACAGATAATGGTAGCGCTTCTAACCTCACCATCAATCAGACCACCTTCTCCAAAAGATGGATATTGATGGCTTTTCATAACGGCTACATTATAGTCCTCACCATCAATAGTTTTTTTATGAACACTTAATTCACCGTCAATCAAAACAAAAAAATCTTCTCCCGAAGTTCCTTGCTCTGTAATTACTTTTCCCTTTGGATACTTTCTTATCTTCATAATTCTATGAAGTAATCCCAATGATTCCACTTTATCCGATAAATCAGCAAATAAGCCTACTTTTTTTAAAATAGCCTCAGAGGATGACATCATCATGGTTTTTACCTCTTTTTTTAATAACTATTGCCATCGCATCTTCAGCTACCAAATAGTCATTCTGTGGGTTAAATAATGGATAATTAAATCGAATATTTTTTACGTTTTGTAGGTTCTGAACTAGTTCACCAATATTTGGCGTTTGTTGAGCTTTTTTCAAAGCCACTTCCTTGGCTTTATGACTATTGCCAGAATGCTCAAGTATTCCCAATAAACTCATCTGTGGAAACTGTGATTGAAAATAGTTTTTAAAATTTTCATACTTTTTATTTGAGTACTCTGCAGGAATTTTCTCAGTGGTCAACATGAAGTCAGAATGAGGATCAAGCAAATCATGAAAAATATTTGTCACTCCTAGACCTGTTGAGGCCATAGCTAAAAGTAACCGTGAGTAATCTCTGCTGTATATAATCTCATGAACTTGAGCCAATTTTAAATATTGATCCATCTGACTATCTAATATTTCAGCAACTACGGGAATTCCTTTAGCGATATTATTCAAAGTCATTGCCGCCATTACTGTCCTAGCATCAGCTTCAGTTCGTGTGGGAGGAATTCCTTTTGAGTTGGGTGACGCATCAGCAAGAATTAAAATTTTATAAGCTTTTTCAGGAGCAGCTCTTGTTAAGACTTCTGCTGAGAAAAAATCTCCACGAATATGTTTTATTTTTTTTAATCTAGAATACTCTCTAAGGACTTCGAATTCAGCATCAGAAACATTGTTCACTAATACAATCTGTTCACTTATTACCTGAGGATTTGAGTCTAAAATATGAAGTAATAAACTGTGCATATCATTTTTCCAACCACAAATAACAAAATGATTTCTTAATTGATCTGGATCCACTCTACCCTTCCTATCTCTGATCGCTTTTTCTAAAAATACAGAAGAAATTTTAGCAGTTACCACTCCTATCCCAGCAACCCCACCAATCATCATAAAACCAGCCCAAAGCCTTCCCTCTGGTGTTACCGGATATCTGTCCCCATAACCTATGGTTAAAATAGTTACAATTCCCCACCACAAACTATCCAAATAACTGGTAATATTTGATCCTTGAATCCCTTTTTCATAATTATAAACAATTCCCGGAATGATCAACCACATCAGTCCAACAAAGACTAAACTACTAATAAAGGGATTTTTTCGAACTAACTTCACTTTACTGCAATAACCTTTTGATAAATTCGACCAAACAAATCCTGACCCATTTCATTTTGCATAAAAATCTCTATTGAATCACCGGCTTTCATAAAAGGTGTTTCAACTTTTCCTTTTTCAATTTGCTCAATCATTCTTTTCTCTGCAAGACAGCTTGAACCTTTCGTATGATCTTCATTAGACACTGTTCCACTTCCAATCAATGTTCCCGCTGATAAATTTCTTGTTTTTGCAGCGTGAGAGATCAACTGACCAAAATGAAAATGCATTTCACCTGCATTTGCCTTACCAAAAAAATTTTTATTATAATTTACTTGAAGCGGTAAATGCAATCGACCGTCTTTCCAAGAAGAGCCGAGTTCATCAAGAGTTAAAGCTAATGGTGATAAGCTTGAGGCCGGCTTACTTTGGAAAAAACCAAAGCCCTGAGCCAATTCATCAGGAATTAATCCCCTCAAGGACACATCATTAATCAACACAACAAGCTTAATATGCTTCAAAGCTTCATCCGGAGTAATACCCATTGGTACTTCATCTAAAATAACTCCGACTTCTCCTTCAAAATCAGTTCCGTGTGAAAAATCTCTCTGAGGAATTTCACCATGAGGTTTTAAAAACTGCCCACACTCTCCTTGATACATTAATGGCACCGTAGTCAACGTTTCTGGTAAAGGAGCATTTCTAGCTTTTCTCACAAGTTTAACATGATAAATAAAGGCTGAACCATCAGCAAAAAGCCAAGTTCTTGGCAAAGCAGAAAGAAACTCTACCTTCTTTTCCTTTAAAGAAAAGCTTCCTTCACATTTACCTTGCTCTAAAGCCTCAAATTTTTTTTCCAATAAAGGACTGACTTGTTGCCAGTTTTCAATTGCTTCTCGCAAGCTGGAAGCAATTTCATCAGCTCTGACTGCCTTCGAATTATCGCGAGAAACAATTATCAGAGAACCATCTTTTGATTTTGGATTTTCAATACTAGCTAATTTCAAGATCACTCCACTGTAAATAACAAATTCAAGCCCACGCTTCTATACGACTTTAAATCCTTAGCCACATCACCAAATTGTTCAAAGTATAGATTCATTCCCACATCAGGCATAAACTTAAATGTAATTCCAAACTGCAAAGGAAATACCATAGATTTCGCATCAACAATATCCATGACAGATTTTTTACTTGATGATTTATCTAACTGAATGGCCAAGGCAGTCCCCAAATAGACTCCCATATAATCCTCAAACTTTACAACAAGACTCAAAGGCACATCAAAATACGTCAACGCTAAGGTTGTTGACTGTTGAGTATTATCATTAGTGATCTTAAGAGGCCTTTGTGAGTACATTAAGCCAGAACGAAATGCTAACTTATCAGAAAAATCAAAGAAACCCACAGCTCCAAATTGATATCCTACTTGAGATGAAGAAGAATAACCCTCTAATGTGTCACCAGATTGCTGTTTAAAACCACCCTCAACACCAAAGCCCAAAGCCCAACTCATTGAACTATTCAAAGAAAAACACAGGCCTAGCAGCAAAGCTATTTTTTTAATCTTACTTATTTTTTTCATTTTGATGATCCTTTCCTTAATCTTTTATTTTAACATCCCCAAAAGAATAACCTGCATCCAAGAGCTCATCAATCTATCCCCTGATTCTGACTCAACTGCTCTTTAGATTTATCAAATACCCAAAGAGGATTTAACGATAACTCATTAACAAGTTTATATTTAGAAAATAGAGAATCTTCATAACGTAAATGATGTTGACCAATTTTTCCACGAGCTAGAAGAATGATAACCAGTAAATAACTGATAAAAACCCATCCTCTTCTTTTAAATACCACTTGAGGTAAAGGAATCACCGTTAATGACATCAGCAACGAGAATAAAATCACTAGTATCACATGAGTAAACTGAAATTCAGATAAATAATTGAAACTCCAGTAAGAAGGGTAAATAGTCAAATCCCAAAGCGATCGATAATCTTCTGACCGCATCCAAAAAGGAATGCCAAATCTGGCATTTTTAATAAAAAAAGGTAAATTTAGAAAGTAAACACAAAAAACAACTACATAGACTAAAGCTATAAAGCTATGACCTAGGAACTTCAGTACTTTTACGACCCAATTGAAATTAAAAAGAAACAACCCAAGAGCAATTAAATAAATTGGTATAAATAAAAAACCAGTTACACACAAATCAAAACGTAAACCCATCCAAAGCATTTGAATTAAATCAAAAAAATTAAAACTATGATTAACTAAATACAAATTAATATAGAGATAAATTCTAAACAAAGAATACGGCAGAACTAGCCCAATAAGAAGGACCCATGAGCGATGTAAAAAAAGTACAGGAATCTTTTTATTGCTGACTTTATAATGCTCAGACAAAAGACGAATATTTAAAAAATTATACTTCATAACACCTATTTACCCCAATCTCTGGAGTTAAGTTAAGAAAAAAGAAACGGCCCTTAAACAGCTTCCCTTTTTTTAAAATTCATCGTTTAATTTTTCAATGAGCCAAATCACTTTATATAATTATTATCGAAGCTCGACTTCCTATCGAGTACGTATTGCCCTACACTACAAAAATATCGAGTTTAAATACCACCCGATTCACCTCCTAAATAATGGTGGGGAACAACATCAAGACTCCTATAAAAAACTAAATCCTATGGCAGAAGTACCAACACTCGATCATAAAGGAATTCACTTAGGTCAATCAATGGCAATCTTAGAATATCTGGAGGAATTCTTTCCTAATCCACCTTTACTCCCAAAGGATATTCATCAGCGAGCTAAAATCCGTCAATTTTGTGAAAATATTAATTCCTTTTTACATCCAATCAGTAATTTAAAAATTCTTCAATACCTCGAGAAAAAGCACAATTACACTACACAAGAAAAAGAAGAATGGATACATCATTGGTATGCTAAAGGTCTTAGCGCTCTGGAAACCTCATTAAAACAGACCGCTAAAAGCTGTTCTTTTGGAGATTCTTTTACCTTTGCAGATTGCTTTTTGATACCATTGGTTTTTACATGTCAAAGATTTAATGTAGCTCTTAACTCCTACCCAATTCTTATGCAAATAAACGAAAATTGCCAACAATTTGATTTTATCAAGAAATCTCACCCATTAACACAAATTGACACCCCAGAAAGCGATAGGAGGTCATTATGAAAAAACCCTTTTATAAAAAATTTTTTTACGCCCTAGTTTCTCTGAGTGTGGCTTTAACCTTAAGCTCTTGCGGTAAGAACAAAACTTCAGTGACTTCAGACACTGATGAATCAGAGGGTGTTGAAAACCTAGCTCAACAGGTTCTTAGTGAATCAAGCTCTCACGCAAGCGCCACAGAAGGGAGTACTGTAGGTTTAAACTCCTTTAGTTCAACTCATGACACTTCACAATTTTCTGATATGAATCAATTAACAACAGCATGCAGTTACTCAAGTCCCTATAAAACCTGTTCTGGTGCTACTGGAACTATTGACTGGAACAGTTGTTCTGTAACTTACAGTGGTGTAAGTATCGCTACGATGACTGGAGGATGGAATGAAGATTGGACATCGGCATCAGAATGTCAACATTCTTATCTTAGCGATGGTGGCTCTGTAGTTCGCTCTGCAACACGATCAGCAATAACTTATACATTAGGAAGAAAAACTATCACTGACACCACAGGTGGAACTGCCTACGACGGAACTGTTTTCACATCTGGAGGAATAAGAACAACAAGAGCTTCAGGAAATCGCTCAGTATCTATGACAACTGGCTCCGCGATTCACAGAACGGGAATTAGCCGCAAGGGAATTACCTATTTTGATTACTATATGGTTCCCTCACTTACTGTTTCTGGAAGTTTAAAAAATTCCTCTTCAAATTTGCTAACTAGCAACAGAACTATCGGAGGAAGTCTCACTGTATATCATAATTTACTTAAATACACTGCCACTAGTCAGTTTAATAGCGTGGTTTGGACAGATAGTTCCTGTTGCTATCCAACATCAGGGAATATCGCTTTTACCTTTACTGGGGCAAATAAACCTGCCAACTCAGCAACTATGGCTTTTTCTTCAAGCTGTGGAACTGCCACGCTGACAACGGTCACTGACTCAGGGTCATTTACTAGTTCAATGACTTTAGAAAGCTGTGAGTAAAATTATTCACAGCTTATTTTTTTAAGGTGAGGGAACAGCTCTGGTCTATACTCGAAGTGCATTGTATCATAGTGATTCCATTTGCCTCCCCAGATAAAACCTTCTGACTCAAAGG
>JABWCN010000082.1 GCA_013359135.1 Pseudobdellovibrionaceae bacterium
ATATTTCAAAGCATTAATTATCAGATTCTCAAAGACCTGATAAATTCGATTTTTATCTGCAAATGGTAAGGTCATGTTTTCTTCTATTTCCACTTCTACTTTCTTTTCCAACAACTGTGCGGAAAGATTTTCGCATATATTATTTATTAAAGTAGTTAAATCAATTTTATCGAAATCTAACTTAATTCTTCCAATACGACTTATTTGCAACAAATCATCAATCAGTTGACTCATTCTATGGTTGGCTTTTTCTAATCGATTTATAGAATCCATCAGGTCTTCATATTTTTTAGATAAAAGATCTTCTTTTAGTAATCCCAAAAAACCAGTACTTGTAACCAATGGAGATTTCAAATCGTGGGAAACCGTGTATACGAACTGCTCCATCTCATGATTTTTCTGTTCCATAACCTTTGAGTAGTGACGTAATTGTTCTTCCAAAGCTTTTCTTTTAGTAATATCCACTATCGATGCCAGAATATATATCTCATCTCCGATAGTTATAGGATTTAAACCTATTTCAATTGAAAACTCGGCTCCATCGCTGCGTAGACCATACAAGTCTCTACCCACTCCCATTTGTCTTGCTTCAGGTTGTCCCAAAAAACCTTTCATAAATCCAGAGTGATTTTTTCTAAATCTCTCTGGAATTAAAATTTCAATAGGAAAGCCAACCAAGTCCTCCCTTTTTATTCCAAAAAGAATTTCAACTTGAAGATTACATAAAACAATAAGTCCCTTACTATTAACCATAACTAAACCATTAGGTGCGGCTTCTATAACCCTACGAAAACGATCTTCACTTTTTTTCAACTCTGTCATAACCATTTTTTTCGCAGTGATATCTCTTATAATATGGGCTGATCCAATAACTTTTCCAAAACTATCTCTAATTAGAGAAATTCCGATGGACACATTAACTATTTGTCCCTCTTTATTATATCTCATCGTCTCCAGTGATTCCGTCTTTTCTCCTGCATAAATACGATCCATCATTTCTTTAAATTCTTGATGCTTTTCTAAAGGAATAAAATCATATATTGACTTACCCATCACCTCTTCGGCTTTGTAGCCATAAAATTTTTCAGAGGCATTATTCCAAAAAATAATTTTATCATTTATATTTTTTTGAATAATGACATCATTAGAATGCTCCACAATAGAGGCTAGAGAAGATAAATCTTGAGTTTTCAATCTAACTTTTTCCTCAAGACTTGCGTTAGCTTCAACTAGTTTTTCATTCAACGTTTTAAGTTGTTGATGACTATAATCCAACTCTGAACGACTAGGTAATCTGATTGCTTTTGGAATTAGAGGTGCTAGCATAAAAGCTGTCAACATCGAGACAAGAGCTGTACAAAATTTAATAACCCCTTGAATTGCGTACTGTGGATTCCACACAGTAATTATATCCATCAAATGCGTTGTTCCACAAGAAAGAATAAAAACAGCAAACATCACAACAATCCAATTAAACTCTAAATCTTTTCGCTTTTTTACCAAGAATATTAAATAAAAAGGTATCACGTAATAGGAAACTGTGATCAGAAAATCAGAAATGACATTTAACCACAAAATATCAGGCCTCCAAAGATAACAATGACCATGAGGCATAAAGGAGGCATTTTCAAAAAAAAACTTGATATCATCGAACATTAATACTGAAGAAATATCAAGCAAACACAAATAAAGTAAACAAGTATAATTTCGTGTTTTCTTCAAATTTAATGAGTTTATCTATATCAAAATACAGTTACTAGGACAGTTTATAAGGTCACTGCCCTAAGCCCTGAATGGCCAGTGGTAAAACAACAGAACTATTATAATTAATATTTAAATTAGCATATCTCCAACTAGTAGCCGTTGGTGTGAAAGTTAAGACGATGGTGCAACTAGCTCCAACACTGATAAATCCACTGCATGTTCCCCCTGATCCAGGATAACTACCACCCTTGAAGCTATAATCTGCAGCTTGCGCTCCATTGATAGTGAAAGTACCTAACGTTATACCCATACCTGTCGAGTTTGTGAGAGTTACCGTTTTATCCTGTGAAGCACCAACCGTAACAGCCGAGTTAAATGCAGCTACACCACCTGAAACCCCAACTCCTGACAAAGCTATACTTGATGGACAAGCTCCTCCTCCATCAAAAGGCGGACACCAAGCAAAACTTAAAGAGGTCAGTGTGTTTCCATTTTGGTAAATGCTCGAATAGGTTCCGCTATACGTTGGTAATACATTAATATAGCCTCCCGATGACACTAAGCTTTTCATATAAATGGTAGAACCTGAACTACCGGTTGCGATGAATAGTGACTTTAAATTGCTTACTGTATCTGTACAACTCGGCATTGAGTATAATCCACCATTACTTGGAGACTGATTGGTATTTACACCAAGATTTATCGCCGAGCCACTTAGATTAGGCACCACCGCTCCAGCTCCAGCAGAATAGTTATCACGTAATTCAAATACCAAACTGCCACAAGAAGTATCAAACCAAGAACCATTATATCCATTTGCAATAACATGCATCCATAAATTTCCTATGGTGTAATTTTCAATTCCAGTCAAAAAGTAATTGGCATTGCTTATAGCTGCATAAATATTTAAAACACCAGACGCCTGAGGTTTATAATAAATCCAAAAAGTACTTGTCCCTGCAGGGACATCCACTTCATACCCAGACATCAAAATAGAACAACTGGAATCAATATAAAAATTATTTCCAGCCCCACCACCACTAGCATTAAACTTAATTTTTTGAGCTCCCACGATGGCACCAATGGCATCCATATCATCTTTAGCCGCTACCTGAATTGGAATACACTGATTAATATACAGATAGCTTGGTGAAGGCTGACTCAAAGAAAGATGCGTTGGTTGTCCAGAAGCATAAATACCTAAGCTATAATAGGCGTTAAAGTTAATCCCATCAATTGTTGTCGACAATTTTATATTACTCGAACCTGTCGAAGTACTTTTAACGTAAAAATTACTAACACCTGACACCAAAGCAGGAGAAGCTAACACCGTACTACAAGAAGCATCTGAATAGATGCTAATTCCCGTCAAAACGCTAATCATTGGTCCATTGTAAGGAACTAATGTCCCACTAGTTTCTTCAGTTCTTGCTGTCATCAATAAACAGGTACCCACATTAGCAGCATGACTTGCAGAGTTTATGACTAACTGACTCACACTTCCTATGTTTCTAACTAATACAGTGGCTGGAGTTGACGTTAATACCGCAGCACTATCTGTGGCAGTTAAAGTCACTGGTGTGCCGGGTGTTATAGAAACTTTAAACCGTAAACCTTTCCAACTTGAATTTGCTGGAATTGTCACAGTATTTATTGCTGTTCCACTGCAATTGAAATCAGTTTCATCATAAAAACTGCCGCTAGAAGAACTTAAACTCACAGTCACATTAGAGCTTGCTGAAGCCATAACATTTGTACTTGAAAACAAATTTAAAGAAAGACTAGCACATTGATTGACCGTCACAGCTGGTGTGTTTTGAAATGCTATTTGAGTAGCTGGCAAAGCAGGTGCACTGCAATTAGAAATACAGTTGTTATTTCCAGATGTTCTGAAATTATTTGCCTGAAGCCAAAATCCAAGGCCTAATGATTTTCCTGATTTTGTTGGACACAAAACGAACATAGCTCCACTTTTAGCTTCCTCATCAGTTAAAGGAAGTTTAGCTGAATAACTAGCCGCTGAAACAGGAGTAGAAACCACCTGACTGTACTTCATTTCAATTAAGGATTCACAAGGAGCAAAAGAAGAATGATAGTTAAAGTTTGTCCCTAAATTAGTTATCTTAAAAACATTAAAGTTATCTAAGCTATTCACTATTCCTGGCAAAAATGTAGCCGAGACACTAACACTCTGAGCATCAACTACGTTTACTGATAAAAACTGCCCGCCATTGCTAGCTGTACTGATCTGAAAAGGTAACCTAAATCCTGCCGAGTTATCATTACCATTTTCAAGTAAACTGGGAGTGAAATGCTGAACTGACGTAAATAAATTAGACGTTATGTTAGCCTGTGTATCACACAGAGGAACACTTCCCAGACTAACACCACCTCGAACATTTACAAAATTTATAGTCGTATCAAATAAATCAATGGGGTCACTACTATTATCATCCTTTACGGTAAGAAGATCACTAGCATCCGCTTTTAACAAAACAGACAGCGCCGAAGTTGTGTCCTTACAAATAGCTCTATTAGCAATAACACTCGCATCACCAAAGAAACCATAAACATAAACTTGAGGCTGCTGTTGAGCTTTTCCTGATATAGAATGAATTGGAACCGATACTCTTAAAACACGAGATGATGTTAAAAATGAAGATTCTGATAAATCAACAGCACCTCCCCATAATAAAGTGCCATCTTCTAATCTATAACCAAATTTCACACCTAAAAGACCAAAAAATTGAAACCAACCAGCCATAATCATAGATCTATCCACAATCATCGGTGTCTTTCCTCCTGGAGGAAAATAAACAATATCAACACGACTTGTAGGACCATCGTTAAAACTAGTTAAATATCTTCCCTGGATTCTTCCAGAAACAACATTAGCTGCAGGACCGACAGAACTCATTTCAATTGGAACGTCTTCTGTGCTTGCAACTAAAGTTTTAGTCACATCACCATAATAGAACTCCATTCTTCCATTGTTTGAAGAGGAAGTATCACTATAGACTGCTAAAATCTGAAATAGTCTATCTGTTCCTTTTGGAACATCAAAATTAAAAGATGAGGGAGCTTCTATACTCGTTACCGCGTTATGAGAATCACTGTCCCAATTATAAACAATAGGAGTTAAAATACCACCACCAGTAATATTAATGGAAACATGAACCAAATTACTTGTAGAAAGAACTCCCATTTTGTTTGATTTTAAGCTTTGTGGTAATGAAATTGAAATTTTAGATTCATTACTTTTTTCACTACGAGTACAAGAAGCTAGAAACAAAGTGACTAGCAAACTAAACAAAAAGATCTTCCTGATTTTTGATAATAGGCTCATAACACTCCTTGTTTTTTTTACTGAAGACATAAGTGCTTTTCGGTAATTTTGACTAAAAATTGAGTCTAATAGCCATCAACATTTTTTGATCTTAAAGTGAGACAGTGTTTATAAATTTCCTGGGCTAACCGTAGCTCCTGAATCAGTGATGACACTACCTGATGTTAGGGTATTATATCTTAATGTTTGTCCAGCAGAAACAGTAAAATCGTGACCATTAAGTAGAATGTTTGTACCGGATAAATTAAAAAGAGTAGAAGACCCTAAAAACCCACCGTCACCAAATAGTTCCAAATAAAATATATTAATCCGATCACCCGTGTTTACTGTAATACTTGACAACGTTGGAGTTAAAACTTGAATTTTTTGTAAAGCATCAGCCGATGCGACTAAACCTTTATTAAATACCACTAAAGATGATACGCTGATTGCACGGCCTGAGCCTTTCAATGGCACTGCAGAAGAACCATCGAAACTAAGTACTAATGTCTGAATATCCGAAGCTAAATTAAAAGAACTTACTGAAGTTCCTACATTATTGATAAAGCTCAAATTATAAAAGAAACTACTTGTAGAAATTTTAAATACTTTTCCTACACTGCCTTTATTTTCAAAAACCACTGTCCCGTTATTGTGATTAAAAACACCTTGATTATAAAAAGCATACTCTCCATCACTAATAAACTCACTGTTGATACGTAATTTTCTAATAGATAAAGGAGCTATAAAAGTATTTCCAGGCAAAATCTTCAAACTCTCTATTTTTAAATCATACGAAGAATTAGAATCTTCAGATAAAGTACTACCTGTTGAAACTAAATAAAGTGGTGGTAGTCTACAATCATCATCTGTTATTTTATAAGTAGAACTGACATTTGAACCAAAAAATAGAGGAAGATTTCCACCTCTGTTTTTACCTGCGCAAAATAACTTTCCTAATAAAGTAATTTTAGAATTGGAATCATACTTAGCTAACATAGGATATCCTGTTCCTCCTCTTATTCTTCCTTGAAATCGAATATCTCCAGAGACAATCAAGTTGTTCGATCTAATACCCCATTTGCCAGCATCAGAATCTACAACCAAGTTATAAATTTCTAAATCTTGAGCAACATTGAAGTTCACACTTGCTGAATCTGCTCCAGAGCCTTGGACATCAACAAACTTGATAGTACTTTGATTATGTATAAAATAATTTTTGTCAGTAATTTTAACAAAATCATTTCCATTACCAGTATCTATGGTGTTGAAAACAATGCTTCCATTTTTAGGCCCAACAAAAAGGCCACCAGAAATTTCCACATTATTAAGAAATGTCAGACTTCCCGAGGAATTAACATTTCCAAAGCTTCCACCAGTTTGTAAGAAAAACACTTGATTTCTAGCATATTCATCTAGTGAGGCTATACTTTCACTTCCAACACTAAAAGTATAAGACTTCTGGTCAAAACTATTGGCTTTAATGATAAAACTATGTACTTCAGTATTAGCAGATAGCTGTGGAGCACAATTAACGTTACTACTACCTTCAGTTGGCATGAGACAAATATCATCAATAACAACTTTTGAAGAAATACTAGGAGCAATAGCTGACCCCAGACACCCTAACTTTAAATTCACATCACCACACCAATTACCAGCTTTATTGAAGTCATTATCAATAATTCCGGCCCATGAAAAAGCCATAGCTAAATAAAATTTTACGGTTTCAACATTTGAAGTATTGCCATAATTGTCAACAATTGTATAGTTTCCAGAATAGACTCCAGAGATCCTGGTGGAACTAGGAGCAATTGAAAGTTTCTGATTAGCAGTATCCGTTGTTAAAATACCTGCAAAACTACTAGGTAAACCACTTGGTGTTATCGTGTAAGGAGCATAGGTAGAATCATAATCTTGAATCAGGTCACTGTAGTTAATACTCGTCGTTGGAGCCGATGAAAAACTGGCTTTTATGTATAGTTTTTTTGCATCGATTTTCCACTTAGGCAATGCTCTAGTGGAAAAATTAAAATACTTAGTCACTTCGTTGGAAAGACTATTATGAGTTACCATTTTTATTTTATACAAAGTTCCCGGCAATAAACTACATGAAGTCAAATTAAGTAGTGTTACAGTAGGAGAAATGCTAGTTCTT
>JABWCN010000083.1 GCA_013359135.1 Pseudobdellovibrionaceae bacterium
ATCCAGTGCGTGGAGTACAGGGGCCCGCCGAAAGAGAAGTTCAGCGCGATTTGCAAAGATGAAAAATGCTCCCTCAAACTGAGGTGAACAGTGACACTTCTTTTTAGGGTGACAATCTAACAAGATAGCTCCGACGTTTTTGTCGGAGGACTTGGTTTTGATTTGGAATCTCGGCTACCACCTTTTAAAGGCGAGCTTTTTGGTCAGTCTATTGCCGACAAAACAATTTGATGACACAATTTATCGGTGCGACCAATAAGTAAAATTCAATTTATTAGAAACGAGTTTATCAGGATCGGATGCCCTGATCATCCTGATGTGCTTGCTTATCGATTAAGTGTAAGCTGGGATTTTAGTGGAATTTGTGTTTGGGGTAAAAGAGTTCAAACGATCGATTTTGATATTTTGGTTGAGCTTCTTAAATCTATACCAAACAATGTTGGGGAAGAGTATTTTTGGGAAATAGTTCAGAATACCGACTTGGCGAATCTCGGTAAGTTGATCGACCTTAAGAATGAGAAGAAATTAATGAGACTCTTAAAAAAGTCTGAAAGTAAAAAGAAACCCAAGTTATCAAGAAGAATCTCAAAGACGCATGCTCACAAAAAGAAAAGCAAAACTATTTAAGAAAGTGCTTTTCACACAACTTTTTAGATAATTGCAATCCCACTTCACTAAACACGACAGACTTGTTTTTATTGTGTGGATCGCTAATCAAACCATTTCTATGGAGACGGTCCATTGTGTCCCAGTCAAAAGATTTCCAGGCGCGACCAGTTTCTAAATCGGTCACAAGATACAAAAGTGCAAGAGTCATTTCATCAATTTTATTTTGATCAAGATCTGACATTTTCCAATCTCCATAATTTGGCATTTCTATTTTAAACTATTTGGATTGTCATCTGAATTTCCCCTGCCAAAGTTATCTTTAGCAGGGGAAAATTGTTAATCGAAGGTTTCGTAATAGGTCCCTTGTATCTCGTTTACTTTTATTTTAGCGTTGTCTTCTATTCTTTGTTGGTAGTTTTGAATTGATTCTGCTGACACATTGGCGTTTTTTAGTGCTTCGATTGTTGATGCTGACGATTCTGACTTTAATGTCGCTTGAAAATCTACTAACTTTTGTTTTTCTTCGGCTTCTTTTTCTTTTCGGAAGGCCACGATCTCAGCGTGAACTGAACCGTGCGAACATTTCGAGATTCGGGCAATCTCCCTGTAAGATAATTTGGCTTCAATCAACGATCTTATTAAAACTGAATTTCGTTTTTTCACGCGGCCAATTCTCTTGCCTTTGGCTTTCGCGTTGGCCATCCCAGCGCGCACTCTCTCAATGATCATCTCGCGTTCTAACTGCGCTAGAGCCCCTAAAATTGTATATAAAGCTACCCCAAGAGGCGAGTTTGTGTCAATTGATTCAGTCGTTGAAATGAATCGCGTGTTTTTTTCTTTGAAGATTTTTAATCCTTTTAGAAGATGGCTCGTGGATCGGGCAAACCTTGAGAAAGAAAAAACGATAACTTGTTCGACCTCATTATTTTCAACCATTTTCATCAGACGATTCAGAGCAGGGCGGTCTTCCTTGGCCCCGGATATTCCTTCGTCCGCAAAAATTTCGTACTCATTAATTTGATTTCTAAAGCACCATTCTTTAAGTGCTCTGATCTGAGATTCCAATCCTGTTTGTTGCCCGTCGGTACTTACTCTGACGTACAACGCGTTTATACGACCCATATAATTTACTCCTCGATTTTTTCAATAACTGAGGCTAGAAAAATAAATTTTGGGACTTAGTATTTTATCTTATCGGGACTTTTGTGTTTTAGCTTTTTTTACTTTGGCAGTATTGTCCTGCCAAAGTAGTCGGGTGTATTTTGAATAAGAAATTTGATCATGTTTGTGGGCATGAATTGCGGCCTGACCCATTCTATAAGTTAGGTTTACAAATGAATCGCCAATACCCAGTATGAACACGACACCTAAAACCCACGATAAAAATTTGATTGGAGCATTCATATCGCCTTCTTTCTTAACCTGCTTGTGGTCGAATTGAGCTTAAATTGCTTTTGTTCTTTGATCAGTTTTGCAATTTCTCGATTTATAGACTCCTGGATGCTAATTTTTTCAAATTCTTCTAAATTCATACGCGATACTCCACAGTTACGAATAGTTCGAATACTCACCTGAACGGCGGACCGAGACCTGCCCAGGGCATTGCATATTTTTGGAATTGTCATGTTTTTGATCCAACGTAGTCTTGCCAGCTCATTTAAATCAATTCTGACGCTATTCCATCGCACCAGTACAGTTTTAATTGCATCTGGTAGTTCAACTACTTGTACGTCACTTGCACCATTCTCTTCTCGGTACGAACTTTTACCTAGTGCTTCGAGAATCGGTTCTTCTCACTATTTTCTTAAAGTTATTACTTCAGAAAAATATTGAAAGTTTAATCTTGAACCTAATGTATCAATATAATTAGCAATTAGTTTTTCAGTTTCCACATTTTGATGGAGTAAAGGGATACAGGATTTTCGTAGATAATGATCTCTTTCCTCGGTATTAGAGAAGTTCAAATTGTAAATAAAAGTTTCTATGTCGATGGCTTTACAATCATTTGAAATAATTGAAATGAATTGATCTGAAGGGAGATATGAAAAAGCTAATTGCTCTGGCCTAACTTCCCAGACTGATCGAATGGCATCCCACCAATCACCCTCATTTTTATTCAAAATCAACACGAGCTCACCACCAGGAGTTAATGAGTCCATAAGGCGACTAACAATTCCCCTCCAATGCTGAGTTGAATGGTAATATAATCCTTGAGAGAAAAAGACCATCTCATAAGATTTTAAATTAAGGTTGTTAACATCTTTTATTTCAATCTGAGCCTTTGGAAGACTTTCCCTAAGACTTTTCTCATAAAAAGGGTTAATTTCACATAAGTGTAAATCATTTGTTCGTTCATATAAAATCTGAGAAAGCACTCCATTGCCAGCTCCAACATCAAGAATTGATGAGTAGGAAGGTCTCAATTTTCGTTTTAAAATATTTACAAGGATAGTTTTTTCATCTGAAAATCCATAATATCCTTCAATTCTAGGCTGGCTCATCAGATTTCCTTTTTGAATTAAATCCTAAGCCGCCTATTAAAAGCAAAAGTAGAGCTACCTTTTGAAACAAAGTTAACTCTATAGGGTAGAAAGGATAAATAGCTGCAAATCCGATAATTGGACTAAGAGATCGAACTGAGCTTGCTTCTGAAAAACGAAGATAATGAAGTCCTTTCTTGTAAAGTACAAAACCAAGAAAAGAACTAAAGAAACCAGCCAAACAAGAGTATAAAATCGTCACTGTATTTTCTTTAAAATTAAGCGGTTGATAAAGCAAAGAAACGCTAAACACAAAACAACAAAGGCCATTTTGAAGTAATATGAGTTGATAGGCATTTTGATTTTGAGAAAATTTAAGAAGACTATTGTGAATCGAAAATAAAAACGAATAGAAAATTGTTAGGCTAGCAGCTAAAGACCATTTCAAATCATCGTTAGGAATGATTGAAAGTCCAAAGGTTCCAGTCAAAATAAGTAATGCAGCACCTATCTGTCGTAAAGAGAAAGACTCCTTTAGTATAAAAAAAGAAATCATGAAATTGAATACTAGATATGATCTGGATATAGAATTTACAATAACTGGATTTTCCTTGTTGATAGCAAAAGAGAAAGAAACCTGAGCTATTAAATATAAAAAAGCGAGAAATAAAACTTTTTTATTCAACTTAAACACGAATTGATCCCTTGTTCTAAATACAGCAACAGCAGAAGCTACAAAGGCTGCAAAATTAGAAAAAAATAAGACATGGAATGGAGTCAAACCTTCCATGGATTTTTTTTGCAGAGGTCCAGCCAAAGCCATAAGCAGAACTGAAAGTATAGAGTAGAGGTATCCTTTAGACATTTTCAAAAGAGCCTTTGTAACAAGTTGGATTTTTTGGTTTACATACAAAAAGCACACTGTTTGAAAAACTTTGAAGCGGAGAAATAACACATAAAATTCTTGTTAATCCATACTCAAACCTTCTCAATAGAAATGATCTTGATAAAAAATCTCTGAATGTTTTAAAAAAAATCCCAAGACATCCATTTTCGTCGTACCATGGAATCGCCATGACTAAATAAGGTAAAATAGAAATATAGCCAATCCCATAACTTGAACTAACTACAAGATTTTGATCTAAAATATTCTTCCACTCATCAAGACTAAAACGAACTTTGTGTTCTGAATATTGAAGATGCTTTAGCTTGAAACGATCAAGACGATACATTTGGGGTGTTGAAATAAATATCTGACATTTTTCAGGAAGATACTTCTCTAGACAATTCAGAAACGTAAAAATATCTTCAGTGCCATTTTCCAGATGCTCCAAAACATCGGTTATCAGGACAACATTTGGAGTAAAATCAAGTTGGCTCATGTAGGTATGAACATCCCGAATATCAGAAATAAGTGATGGTGAAAATTTAGAGTTATTATCAATGCCACAATAGCGGGAAATATGAACACCATAGTGGGTTAAAAGTTGACGACTTCTTCCATCGGCACAACCAAGATCCAAAATTCTAATAGGCTTTTTTGATGTTTTTATCTGATCAGCAATAAATTTAAAAATCGTGTGGCTGTATAAAGAATTTCCCGACTGTCTATAGGAATTTACAAGATAATTAAGATCAGTCACATTTCTTTTAATTTGATTAAATAATAAAATCTCTTGAACCGTGCTCATTGTGACAATCCTTTTTGTTTATCTTGCATTGTGATTTTGGAATAAGCCATACCATCAGGCTCTCGACCTGCCTTAAAGGAATCCACAAGCTCTAATTTCTTCAAGTCAAAGACAGAGATTTGATCTAAACTTGCATGTGCTATAAAAGCTCTTTGATTTTGTGGATCAAATGCAATTCCAATAGGAACCGAACTCATTTTAAATTTATCACCAAACATTTTTCCAGCTGTATCCATATTGCTTTTAGGAAATTGAACCGTTTTAATTTTTTCTTTCGTTATAGAATTGAAAATATCTAAACTTCCTGATTGTGCATTTGTCACAAGAACGTATTTATTGTCAGGGGTAAATTTAACTCGTATTGGAAATTCTCCCGTATTTATTTTGGTTTTTACTTTTAGAGAAGCAGAATCAATAACGGTTAAATTATTTGCGGATCTATTGGCTACCCAAATCTCATTATTATAGCTGTTGTAATCAATACCCTCTGGGCCTTTATCAGTTTCAATATCTATTATTTTTTTGTTCTCTATCAGGTCTAATACAGAAATTACTTTGGCTCCAATATTAGAGACGAAGACCCTCTTGTTGGTAGTATCTACCGATAGCATGTGGGATATGGATTGATCAGTCTTAATAACTTGAGTTACTTTTTTTAATAGCAAATCCACTTTCAAGATAGCTTTTTGCTCTTCAGCGGTGACAACAAGCTCATTGGAATTTTCCGTAAATGAAATACCATGGGGTCGGGTGTAGGCCCCTAAGCTAATTTCGCCAACAACTCTTGCAGCGTGAAGATCAATAAGAGTAAGTGTATTACCTTCAGAGTTATCTCCATAATTTGCTACGACGGCTGTTTTTCCATCATTCGAGATGGCAACTTCATGGGGACCAATCCCGGTTTTAACCGTGGCTACGACTTTTAAGCTATTTAAATTTACCAGGGACGCTGTGGCCTCTGACTTATTAAGGACCACTAAAGTTCCTCCGAATGCACATTGGGCAGATAAGACACAAGCTACTGAAATTGACTTTTTCATAGAAACCTCCGATTTCTGCTTCTTATAAGAGGATTCCACGAATCTGTATGTTGATTTTATATCTATTTCATGTTAGTTATTTATCAACATGAAATTTGTTATCCCCCCAGAATATGGACTTATCGTAAATGCATTTAATCAGGCTTCTACACTTCGTGGGGCGGCTCATTTATTAAATATGGACCCAGCTGCCCTCGTTAGAAAAGTTCAAACAATTAGCCAGGAATATGGCTATCTGGAAAAAATAGGCCGCCGCTGGACAGTCACAGATACTGGTAAAAAAATTGCCTACTGGACCGAGGAGATGATCAATAGTCAAAAGATTCTAGCAGAAGAAACACCTCGGCTCAGAATGTCAGCTTACTCATGGCTGACAGAAGAGGCGCTTATTCCTAATTTTGATTCACTAGACGCCACTTTTAAAGCAAAATATAGATGGTCTTTTAAAATGGGTGGATCCGATTTAGAGTCAGACCTGATTCATAATAGAACTGACTTTGTCATTCACGGAAAGGCGCCAAACGATCCGAGCATTGCCCATCGAAGAATCACTAATTATCCTTGGGTTGCTGTAGCACCTTATTCATGGAAAAATGAAGTTTCACAGCTTTCACAAAAACAGCTCATTCATTTTTTAAATGCAAAATGTTTTTGTCGTCATGCTGATCTTAATCCTATAACAGCGCTTAACTACATGCCGGATAAAATTCATGACCTGATTGTAGATGGTGTTATTGGCCTAAGATCTGCTGTTGTTAAAGAAATGGGTTGGAGTGTTCTACCTGCCATGTCGATTCAAAGTGCTCTTAAAGAAAAGAAGATAATCAAACTAAATCTGCCAATTACTTATAGCGATAATGTCTCGATATGGTGGATTCGTTCCAGGAAAGACGTATCAAATTACGCCAAACAAATTGCTAATTGGATTCAGAAAATCGAAGTTTACTAATCACGAAAGAGATCTTACTTTAGATCTTTAAGATGAGAGTATTGCTTTAGTTTTTGCTTTGAGGTTGCAATTGTTGCCGATGAATCAATAAAAGGAACCTGATTCGACAATAAATTTTCGAAATAGGGTATTTCATTCGCAGGGCAAATTCCAAAAGCAATATCAGAAATAGAAAAGCTAAAATCACCACATACTCGCCATTCTCTTTCCCAGCGAAAATCT
>JABWCN010000049.1 GCA_013359135.1 Pseudobdellovibrionaceae bacterium
AAAGAGTCTGACACAGCTTTAGTCTATTTTTAGACGAGCATGAGGTCCTTTTGTGGATGATTCCATCTAGGGGATGCTCGCTTTCTTACATTGTCTTTTAATAAAGGAGATTTCGTTTCCGCCAATTCAATATCAAGAAATGGCGAAATACTTTTGATTGTAAAGCTAAGTAAATCGGGAAAAGCGAAGATCAGAAAGCTGAATCAAAATTCAGTTGATAAAAATATTCACACAGAGATCGCTGGAGTTACTTCTGACTTCAAATTCAGAGAACCTATCAAGGGTGATTCGCTCGAAATGGGTCCGTATTTAACAGACGATGCTCAAAAAATCGTTTCTGAGATCAATCATCAGAAATAACCTTCACAATTTTGGGGGCGGGCGAACAGCCAGCCCCTACTCAAGATTAAAAAGATATTTATTTTGAAGCGTAGGAGACATAGCTTGGTTCGGAAACAACTCTGGGAACAAAAGGGAAACAAGGTATTTTAGATAGCATCACAAGTTATCGCTTCTTATTTATTTTTTACTTCAACCGCAGGATATTCCTCCATGTAGATTTCTCCAGAAGAGCCATAGTAAGTGACTTTTCGGGCAGATAAGTCAACATCGTATCCAACAACACCCGCATTCCAAGCAGCCATTAAAAACTCAGAAAAACTACTGCGACCTTCTTGGTCACTTCTAATCGCAGTGATCAAAACATCACGATCAAACTTTGGGATTTCGTGAGTCCCCGTAACTAGAGGTATTCCCTGTTGCACGACAGCTCCCTCTTTCATTAAGTAAACCGACTGACAAGCTGGCAATGACCAGCGATTTATTTGCACCCCCGCCTGACGAAGAACTTCAGCAACAAATGGGAATCCTCCGACCTTAGGCCGAACTAACATGGCGTATTTTTGAGCCTCAGTCAGTTTTTCAGTAATTTTATTCACTGTTTGCTCCTTTTTTATCCGATTAGGTTGGTTTTAAGTTTGTGAAAATCAGCATTATTTTTTTTATATTATTTTACTAAAAAAACTATTTTTTTAGAAAGAATTATTATCTCGATTTGAGACATTAACTCAAGAGCTAGTATAATATTCCGATAAGTTTCTATGACTTCTTGGTCTAGAGGTTTATTTATACCAGTTATACTGCTTTTATTAATCGCATTTTTTCAAAATTGCGAAGTTGTTTCTTTAAATTCGTTTTCCTCTGGGGGTTCATCAAACTCAGATCAGTTAAATAGTTCTATTAGTGGTGGAAATGGTGGTGGCTACGATGGGAAAATTGGTAACAGCTTTTATCACTTTGTTCCAAGTTTTCAATGTTTAAACCAAAAAGCTCAATTTTACAGTAAAATTATTGTCGAGGGACAAACAACCTCCTTTATAGATCAATCAAGTTGTGAAAAACAAGCGTCAGAAATATCTACTAAAGACCTTCAATTTTCCTTGTATGATTCGACCTTAGTTGGCTATAGGAATGAATTATTTCTATATTCAAGTTCTGAAACAGCTCCTGATCAAAATACTTATGTTGAAATCTGGTGTTTTGACCAAAGTGATCTACAGAGGGAGGTTGTTTTTAAATATAATTCTCAAACAAAAATTTCCTCTGGAGTTTTATACCAAAAAGGTACGCCTGCGGAGTCACTAGGTCAACTTTCTAGATATGTAACTAACACCACTGCTATATTCAAAGGAAATAACTCTGAACTCATTATTGATAAAAATATCAAAGACAGCCAATCCCTTTTCCTAACGAAACTCCAAATAAGTGAAACAACTAAGCAAAGTAAAACCCTGCAGCTATCTTGCCGTCTTGGAGGATACCTAGATGCAACAATTTGGCCCGCAAAAAACAGAGGTAATGGAAGTGAGATTATTTTTACAAAAAATAAAGATATAGCTTTTCAAATACAAAGCAATTCAAAAGATAACAACTACTTTTCAAATCACATTGTACAAATCAATTTAGAGAATTCTGAATCTAAGGCACTAACTAATAAAAGTGTAGGACATTACGGAGTCAAAAAAATTAAGTTAAGCTCTGATGAAAAGTATTTGCTTTACCTAAGTGACCGCCCTGATCATCCTTTTGTTTTTAATCTTTATGCACTCTCACTAAAAGACAACCTAGTAACACAGTTAAGTCAGAATATAGAAAGATTTGAACAATCCGTGTTTGACTACAAGATCTTACTAAATAGTGAGTTCGTATTTTACACAGATACCAGTTACTTTGATCCAATCACTGCTACATACCAATTAACTTTAAAAAAGGTATCTCTTTCTGGTGATCATCCTGTTGAAACCATTTCTGACCATACAACGCATTTTGCTCCTGGACAAAGAATTATAATTCCCAGCTATGGTTCACATTTTTTTAACAAGACAACAGAAACTGCATTTCCAACTATTGAAAACACACTTTATTATTTTCAAATTTCAGACAAAATCGTAATGAGTTATGATCTTTGGAAATATGATTTGAGAACTATGAAAAAAACACTTCTCTTTCAATCAACACCAGATAAAATGATAACAATCAGTTCTCTCTTATTTCCACATTCTGAAGTTAACCAACTATTTTTAGTCGTATATAATTCACTGTATCAAGCTCAGGTTATTTCAATAAACAATCAGGGTATGTCTCAATTTGTTTCATCTACTTTACTTGCTACTACTTTTAATCAAGTAACTAATCAATGGCTAGCTTTAAACGATTACAATTCTTTTAGCCAATTTGGTTCGATGTCGGTCTACGATAAAAATTTGAACCTTGTAAAAGAAATATCATTTACACACGCTCTATCAATTAATAGTTCTTCACAAAATATTTTCTTTATTAACTCGCAGGAAAAACTCATGTCATATGAGCTTTTATTAAATACTGAAAAAGCTTTATGCCCAGAATTAGATTTTATAAAAAACTTTACAGTAACAAATACCAATGAGATTTATTTCCTAAGATATTTTCAGAATGAAACGCAAATTTTTATAATGAACTCAAACCAAACATGCAAACTTGTTAATAAAATTCCGATGAAGTTTAAAACTGATGGAACACTAACTCTAAGCTCATCAAAGAACTCATTAATTCTTAACGTTGGCAGTTTTCTAAGTAACTCACCTGCTGAAGCCATAATCTGGATTCCTCTTAATGGATTAAGTCCGGTAAGAATCGACACATCGGAGACTCCAGCCAATTGGTGGAGTGGTTTTTTTAATCGTCAATCAAATAAGATTTATTATTTTGGGTATGATAGAAATTTTAGTGAAAGTGCCTTATTTCAATGGCAACTTCCACTCTAAAGTGAATCACATAAGATCCTTTGTTTGCCCACTCTTCATTAAATTGTTGATAAGGTGTTAGTTGTAGAATCAATACTCTGCTCATCAATTGTCATGTCTGGAATAATTTCATTCATCAATGCTAATTCATCGGCATTTTCTAATAGATTACAAAATCTATTAAAGGCTTTACCCGCTAAAGCACCTTGCATGATTCGACGGTCAAAAATCATAATCAAAGGCACTGTTTTACGAACCACAACTTGATTTTCTACAACCCATGGACGCTCTCTCACCCAACCAAAGGAAAAAGTCAAAGGCCACAGCATATCGGCTACTAACAAGTCAATTCCATGCTTAGCTGGCGAATTTATAAAGCAAGCACCACCACGATGTTTTACCCACTCGGAAGCAAAATACCTTGGTACTCTCAGAATTCTTTTAGCAATAATCGTAGGAATATTTTTTAGAATTTTTAGAAACATCAACCATCTTTGAATTTTTTCAGAACTATTAGAATCTACTAACTTTTGCATTTCGCGATATATATCAGCGCTACTCATAGATTGTACATCCCTTAAAATATGTGCATAAACAACTGCCTCAGCGTCCGGAACATTCTTTTCAACAGCAACTGTGATATCTGCATTCTCAAATTGAACCAAACGCTGGCCAAACAATCCTGGCATAATTGCCCTATTTGCATAGGGAAACTCTTTCAAAACACAAGCTGCTGCCTTTGTAATAAGAGAAGTATATGACAGTTTACCGAACTTTTCTCTAAGCTTATCTAACTTAGTGACATCAATCTCACGTACAAAGGTAACCTTATTTCGTGGATTCATCTCTTCATTCATAGACCAGAAACTTTGAGACATTTGTGATGCATTTGAAACTTTCATAACTACTCCCTTTTCTAATACTCTAAGGGAAATCAAAACGTACAAACACCCTCAAGTTTGGCCTTCCATAACCGACAAGTAGCTTAAATGACAGTGAAAAAAAGATTTGTCTTAAGTTGAGAATATTTAATTAAAGGTAATATGAACAATAGAGCGTTACTTCAACAGCTAGAAGAAAAACTAAAAACTGGTCATACTAAAGAAGTACTAATCCATTTAAATCAAATTAATATAGTTCAATTATCTAGAGAAGAACGTCTTCCGTTAGCAGAATTAGCTCGTAGAGCTGGCGCACCAGAACTAGCCATTAAATTTCTTATAAAAATTATTTACCCAGCCTCATCCAAAGTTTTTTTCACGCCGTCCCCTGACGAATACTTATCTTATGCCTCTTCACTAAGAGCTCTTGGTTTTTTAAAAGAAGCTCGAGAAGTGCTTGAGAATGTTGCTGAGAATACTCATCCTGCCGTTCTTCTTCAAAGAGCATTACTCCTATTTTCTGAGTGGAAATACATAGAATCAATTCGTCTACTTAAACGATTCATTAAATCAAAAAATATTTCTGATTATCAAAAAGTCATTGGTGAAGTGAACTTATTATCTGCCTATATCAGCTCAGAAAATTATCAAAAAGCCTTAACCCTTGGTGAAGATCTGTTAAGGAAAACAAAAGAAAATTCATATTATCTTTTGCATGGAAACTGTTTAGAATTAATTTCTCAATATTATATTTTTACTCAACAATACTCTAAGGCTAAGGAGTATTTAAACAAAGCTGAATTTGTTTTAAAAGATTTCACTGGCATTTATTATTATTATGTAAAAAAATGGCAAATTGTGTTAATGTTGCTTACTAATGAAAAACCTAGCGATTTTGAGTCCCAATTTCTTTCTCTTAAAAACATAGCTAAAAATAAGAATTTTTCTGAAATAGTCAGAGATCTTGATTTCTTCAAAGCTCTCAATGAGCAGAATGAGACACAACTGATTAACATTTTAGCTGGAACTCCTATCCCCTCGTATCTTCATCGTGCACAAATACTTTTGAAGCGGAAAATTTCTATCCCCAATAAAATATTACTAAACATAAGCATCAATAATTTTTTTGATTATAATACCAGAGCATTTCTTTCTAAACCTTTGCTAAGAAAACTCATTTGGCTTTTATCGAAAGATTTTTATAAATCAATTTCTGTGGGACAAGCTTTTTCAGTCCTCTATCCTGGCGAATATTTTAATCCTGAAACTTCCATTAAAAGGGTTGATAACTTGATTTATCGCCTAAATAGTTATTTTAAAAAAAATCATCCTACCTTATTTATTGTAAGAAAACAGTTTTCTTACAAGTTCAATAGTCATGAACAAGTGGTTATTTATCGGCGGCTATCCTCTAACTCCGATCTTGCTTTATCCTTATTTAAGAAAAACTTCACTATGAGTTTTTTTTCTCGTTATGACTTACAAAAAATTTTAGACATTTCAAATTCTTCAGCTAAACGTGTAGTTAGATCAGCACTCGAAAGAAAAAAAATAAAAGCTATCTGTTCAGGTTCAAGACAAAGATATGTTTTTTCAAATTTTAGAAGTTAATTCGTCAAATAGAAAACTTTCACCATTTTTTGGCACTTTAAACTCGATAGCTTTATTTTTTAGATTTAATTTAAGATTATTTTCAGGATCGTCAATAGATTCATCTGTCAGATTAAAAGTTCCAAAATGAATACCGATATTGAATTTACTGTTCAAATCGATTGCGGCTTGAATAGCCTCTTGCGGATTCATATGATGCTCTTTCATGAACCATCTGGGTTCATAAGCACCTATCGGAAGTAAGCTAATATCAAAGTCTCCATATTTTTCTTGAATTTTTTTAAACTGTCCACCGTAGGCAGTATCACCAGCAAAATAAATTTTTTTCTGAGATGAACGAATGACGTAGCTCCCCCATAAAGAGTTATACTTATCGAACAACCCCCTACCTGACCAATGAATACTCTTTTCAAAACTAATAGTCACTGTATCTAGTTTAATTATTTGTTCCCAATCCATTTCTTCAACTCTTGCTAATCCAGCATATTCAAGCCACTTCTTATCGCCTAAAGGCACCAGCACTAAAGGGTGAAACTTCTTTTCTATTTTTTTTAATGAATCAATATCAAGATGGTCATAGTGATTATGTGAAATTAACACCACATCAATCGAAGGCAAGTCTTCGATACTAACTCCGGGCCGTCTAACTCTTTTAGCTCCAAGCCAAGATGTTGGCCCAGCTCTTTCTGAGAAAATTGGATCCGTTAAAATATTTAAACCAGCAGTTTGAATTAGAACAGTTGCATGATTTACAAAAGTTATAGTTGTTTTCTCAGGACTGATCACCGGTTTAACTGGCTTAATGTCTTCTATAAACTCAGGCCATTTTTTTGGATCACGAGTAAATTGCCATTTTAAAAATGTAAAAAATGATTTATTATTATCAATTTCTGGATTAAAAAACTTCTTTCCATCAAAATGATCAGACATCTTTCCATTATATGTAGTGGAAGTGCAAGATATCAAACCTAAAGTCGCTAGAATAACTTTTTTCAAACTAGTTCTCCTTTTCTATTTTATCTTTTGTGACAATAAATATATCAATTATTCCATTTGAAAGCGTGAATTGCTTTAAATCATCATTCTTAAAATATCCCTTTACTTCCTCTATTGAAGGAGAACGGCCACGTCTTACCCATCCCAATAAAATTAATCCCAACTCAGAAATTTTTGGATTTTTTATAAACAATTTAAAAACGTTTTTAAAGTAACAATCATAATTAGTCTCAATAATTATTAATTTTCCACCATCTGCAACATATTCAAATAATAATCTTAACGACTCTTTTCTATTTTTCATAACTGGCAACAAAGAGCTTGCAGAAACTACATTAGCTTTAGAGACATTAAAAGTAGGATTAAATAAATCAAATTGTTTGTACTCGATATTTTGTTGCTTTTTATCCAAAGTAAAATTTTTAGCAGCAGAGACCATTCGTTGATCGTAATCAAGACCTATGACATTGTATCCTCTTGATTGTGCTGCTCTGGATAAAACACCTGGACCACAGCCAATATCAATCCACATATCATTAATATTTTCGGCTTCAGGTATAAATCCACAAGCTTCTTTATGAAAATTAGAGTAAAAATCAGAGCTGTGCAGCCATGAAAAAAGAATTGATCCAATCATATACTATATATGATCTATATATAGTTAAAACTGTCAATACCTTTATTTAAAAATCAGTTATAAATAATAGAAATATTTTCTTTGTTTCAATATGAAACGTCCATAATTTTTAATCAGGAATGGTCTTTACTTTTATCTCTTTAAGTATTTACTTATATTTACATTTTACCGATATAATTAGTATGAGAAAACAGCTTAATTTTACCATTTTTTTTATTTTTTTTGTTTTGATTTATACTTCGTGCACAAGGCAAGCCGCTAATAACAAAACACAGCTTCAAATTAAGCTGCCAAATTTATCAAAAAGTACCTCGCTTAGCGGTCTTGGATCTTTAACACAACCAACAAGTTTATCCGATTTAAATTGTTTTATTATCGCAGTGGGTGGCCCTGAAAGCGACTTTCAACGAAACGTTTGCTCTACAGCAGGAGATGCCACACAAAACCTACCTCCAAAAAAATTTTCCTTTGGCCCTCTTAAAGGAGGATACCCTACTGATTCTTTGATTTCATTTGAGGTTGAATCTGGTAATGATAGAGTCATCTATCTTGCTGGACTTAAAGTTTCTTCTCCAGAAATTTGTCGTGATTTTAAAACCTATGGTTTTCCAGCTAAATCAGAATCTACTAATCCCTATCTCTTAGGAGTTGTAGGTCAACTGAAGTTCGAACCAACTAAAACTGTAGAAGTCACAATTCCAATGGTTTTCGAATCTAGTAACTCATTTGACCAGTGTACTGGTCCTGATCTTCCTCATGACTCTGGATCAGATAATAACAATACTCCATATCTCCGTTACAATGGGATCGGACGTTGGAATTCTTTACTAGATCAAGACTTAGCTACCATTGGTCAATGTTACAAAGTTGATCCGAGCTTGTATTTGAATGGTTCCTCATGGGTTGATCCTGGGCTAAAAGACATAAAAATTGATATTTCAAATATTACCAATGGAGGTTTTTTTTCCGATCCTGGTTGTTCAACCTCTATCTCTGAATTGACAATCCCCTCTGGTTTTAGCCAATCTCAAGTCTCATACTATTTTCGAGCGAATTCTGTCGCTGCAAAATTAGATATGACTCCAAAATCAATATCTGGAAATTCTCAAACCATAGATACTTCTTCGAGTTCAATTACTTTCGGTCAGCCACGACTGAGTCTCTCTGGACCGGATAAAGTGACCCTACAACTTTGCCTTAAATACAAATTAAATAGCACCTATTTTGAAGGCGGTCTTCTTCCCGTAGCCTCTTCAAAAAATATTAGTTTTACATCTAATGCAAGCTTTTATATGGACACAACAGCCTCGTGTGGAAGTGCCGTAGGTACAGCTATAGGAACATCTCTATCATCAACCGATTTTTATTTTAAACTGATGTCACCTGTTTCCATAGATCTGGGGTCTTATATTAATTCTTCTGGTTACGTAACCGAGCCATTTACCATAGCTCCTTCTGCTGGAAAAAATGTATCAGACAGCCTAAAAATTACTTTCAAAGATAATGTCATAGTAAGAGGTCAGTGCAACCAAGTAACTATCGGACTTGTAAACTTTGACGGTGGAGCTGTTCTAGCAAAGAACCCTGTGCAAGTCAGATTAACTCCACCTCAAGGAAGTGGTGTCTTTTATTTTGACCCTAATTGCAACTCAACAGCAACTAGCTCTGTAAATATTCCCGTAGATCAACATTCAGTAACTCTTGGGTTTAAAGCCCATAGTATAGATGCCTCTTATCTTAATTTGGGGAAAATTTCAATAGGTGTTGATAGTGGAAACATAAGCGTCTTCGGAGTAGCACCAATGCTTAAAAGTGAAGTCACAGTTAGTGTTGTAGATCCAGAAGATCCCTGGTATGCATTTCCCTCACCACCTAGTTTTTCAGGTGCTGAAGTTATAGGTTCTCATGAGTTCCCTGCTTCTCATATTGAAATACCTCTTATGACGAATTACCAAGAACTTAAAGACATACTTTGCTCTACAAATCCTGGAGCTAATGGATACCGATCTTGTACTTCTTCAGAGATAAATAAAAATACAACTCCTCCATATTCTTTTAACTGGCTCAGCAGCGATGCGATCAATGGAAGTTCTTTTTATATCCGCTTTGTTTTTAGCAATGGAACTAGAGACATAACTCTTAGTACAACAAGCCTTTATGGTTTAAATTTTAAAGTCGTCAATTGTGACTTTGTAGCAAGTACAGCAACGCCAACGATCAGTTACCTAAACTCACTAACCGGGCCAGTTATCTGTTTACAAAAAAATGCAACCTACCTGAAAGACTCCACATTAGGATTTAATTTTGTTACAGGTCAGAGAACTTCATTAATTGGACACTCTTCTATGAGCTCTGTACTAGATGGAGGTACTTATCCTGGAGATATTATATCAATTATAGGGTCAAACTTTACTCCTTCAGCAGACTACTATATAAGCAATTTAAAACTTATTAATTTTGGTTCTGTAGCTTATGGGATTAACATTCAAAATTTATCACCCTCTGTGCCAGTTAAAGGCTCTATCAGCAAAGTTTTAATTTCAGATTCTGGAGCCGCAACAACTGGAAAGAAACTTATACTCATTGCAAACAACTCTTCCACTTATTCCAATTTAAATATTAGTAAATGTATGTTTGATTTAGCACTATCTAATAACTCTGGTATTGAGATTTTAAACTCAAGCAATATATCTGTTACTAATACTGAAATTAATGTTCAAAATCAAACAGGCTTTGGTATCTACATTAATAATTCCTCTAGTCAATCTAATCTAAAAATAGAAAATAATAGAATTTTAACTCAAGGAGCTATCGCCTTAAAATTTTATAACAGCGGAGCTACAAGTATTAATAACATAAATATTTTAAATTCAAAATTTTTCATGACAGGAGTTGGTTCAGCATCATCACCACTAATTTTTTTAGGAGAAAAATTTGATAATATTAATATCCTTGGAAATTTATTCCAATCCTCTCCTTCCACTGCTAACTTTTCACTTTTACATTTTAACAATACAGTATCATCAATGAGTAATGCACAGGTCGTTAACAATTCTTTCACGCAAGGGTATTTCAATGCTCCAATTTTTTTGATTAACACCAGTTCTCAAAGTGTGAACATAAGTGATTTTTCAAACAACTCTTTAGGGTATATTGGCAATGCTGCAAGTACATCAAGTATCTTTAAAATTCTAACTTCAAGTGTTTTAAATATTTATACAAACTCTGCCGAATCTCCATCTAGTGGAAACTTTTCCTGCTCTAACTCGACCAATAATTTTTTAAACGTTTTGAGTAATGCTGGAACTGTTGGTGGTGGATTTGGAATCGGGACTATTTCTATAAGCAATGGAACTATGAACAATACTTCTAACACTTGCAAAGGATTCTAAATATTAGCTTCAATAATACAACCATAAACATTAATTTGCTTCTGGCTGTATTATGAATGCACTCACTACAGAAGTTATTTTTTAAATACTCTTTTCAAAAATTGTGTAGCTTCCTGAAATGATTTTTTGTCTGCTTCTTCATTATAAGCTGCTCCTTTAGAGTTATCAGATCCTGCGCCTTTATCTGTAAAACTATGAACAGCCTTTGGATACTTTATAAGTTGATAATTAATTTTATAAGCCTTCATTTCGTTTTCAAAAGCCAATAAATCCTCTTTGGCAACATAAGGATCATCTTCACCATGCAAGGCTAAAACAGAAGTTTTAATATTTTTACCTTCTTCTGGATTTAAACTATCAAGACCTCCATGGAAAGAAATAACTCCACTCAAAGGTATTCCATCTCTTGCGATTTCTATTGCTCCAGTGCCACCAAAACAGTAGCCAACAACAACCAACTTGTTAGCATCAACTCCCGGTTGTTTTTTTGCCGTGTCTATTGCTAATCTTATATTTTCTCTAAATTGTTTTCTATCTTTTTTATATTTAGTAGCTAAAGTGGCGGCCTCTTTAACGTCTTTGGGTCTAATATTTTCGCCGTAAATATCTGCTAAAAAAACATTATATCCTAACTCAGCAAATCTTCTTCCCTGATTTTTAGTTTCTTCAGAAATTCCCATCCAGTTATGAATCATTACAATAATTGGCTTCTTATTTTTTTCATTTTGTTGAAGCAGAACACCTTCAAACTTCTTTTCATTCAAAGAATAGTTAATATTTTTTATTTCTAAGGAATAACTCTCCTGAGCAAGTAGCCCAACACAAACAATTAAAATTTTTTGAAATATTTTTTTCCCCATTTAGAACCTCATTTTCTTCTTATGAAGAATTACAACACTGGTTTTATTAATTGTTGCTATTCTTTATTCTTTATTCTTTATTCTTTATTCTTTATTCTTTATTCTTTATTCAAAGAGCATATGCCTTGCTCAATAACTATGGCAAGTGATTGTGCTCTTCATTCAGATTATCCGAGACCGATTTTTGAGAGTCAAGATCCTCATCAAAATTTTCAACAGTCACCTCAACAACTTCTTTTGTTTTAAATTTGTTTTTATTCTTACTAAAAAGAAAAACCCCTGAAACAATACCCAATAAAAAACCAAAGAAATGGGCTAAATAACTTACCTCTGGATTATACTTATCAGGAACAAACAAAATCAGTGTTAAAAACAGAACTGTTGCAAATCTAGAACTTTTTTTTCTAGGACCATCTATCAGAAAATATAATGTAAAACTCACGGCTCCCATCCAATAAACTAGTCCAGATAAACCAATTAGCCTAACTTGGGGATCATAAAAAAATAGAGTCAGAATATTTACCAAACCTGCCACTATAAATCCAAAAAAAGGAAATACCCACGTTCCAAAATAACTCATCAAAAAATAACTTAAGGGTATAAATAAAAATAAATTACTCAAAAGATGGTTAAAATCAGCATGAGCCAACAACGCAGTCCAAGCCCGATAATACTGATGCTGGGTAAACAACAACTCAAAACTCACAGGAAATAAATCCTGAAAATTATTAAAATTTACCAAATAAAGACAACTAATTGTAACAATCAAAGAAGTAAAAAAAGCACTACCCCAATAGTTTTTCTCACTTACTCTTTGATTAAACCAGTTTTCTTTAATTCTTGTTACTGTCTCCATTGTTTAATAATGTGATCAATTTCAACAATGGCAAGCTGTGTTATTATTTATTTTTCACACTTCATATATTCAGCTCCAAACTCAAGTGCAGCCTTAGTAATTTTTATTTTTTCTATCAATAATTTTTTTTGAAAAGATTTTTGAATCCAACTATTTTGATAAATTTCCACATCAATTTCAGCGGAAAAAGACTCCATTCCTCCGTGGGACTTATATCCATTTTCTGTCGGAATTGAAACCGATCCAAATGACTTTGGGTCAGCATTAGCTTTCAACTTCATTAAATACTCTCCATTAGATGCCTCTAGAGCATACTGCCCATGACAGGGATCGATTTTATCTTGAAAACTTACGTCAAAAAGTTGTCCTACTTGAAAATCAGCATTAATATTTTTTGATTTGTATCCAACTAAATAAGTTTTAACATTAAAAGGTCCCAGACTTAGAATACCTCCAGCCAAGGCCAAAGAAGAACCACTCTGTACGTCATAACCTTGCAACCACATCCATGCCTTTGGAAAAGTTTTTCCCCAATTTTTTTCTATGTGAGCAGAACCAATCGATTTACGTTCTACAACTTGACCATCTTCATTCTTATATTTTAACTGATACACTGTTGAAGAATCAAGACTGTGCACAAACCAATGTAATGGAATTAATTTTATAAATGTTCCGAAACCTTCTGGTCCCCATGAGTTCCAATAAGGATTCCAATGACGATTATTTTCTTTAAAACTAGCTTTCACTTCAACTTGATCACCAATGCTGACATCTATACCCTGATCTGTAATATGTCCCTGCTCAGCGGCTGACCAAACAAATCCTTCTTCTTCCATACCCAACTTGGAATACCTCTGAAGAGCTGTTTTTTTTGGGAAGGATTCAATAGACTTAGTCGGGCGACCTTGACCATCTTGAATCAACACTGACAAATATCCCGATAAGTTTTTTGAATTTTGATTTGGTTTTAGTTCGCTTGCCCCAATGACAGCAAATGATCTATGGGAAATATTATCAGTCACTCTCACATACCATCCCTCGAACCAAGGCCCCTGTTCTGGTACATGATGAGGTAAAAATGGGTGTGCCCCAGATAAGAAAGGAAAAATAAATACAACTACTAACAATGTTAAATCCGAAAATATTTTTTTTGGTACCCACAACTTCATTTTGCCCCCAAGACATTTAGAGACTTCTTTTCATCTTAAGTCTCTAACAAATCTTTCACTCAAGTCTTTTGTGGCACTTATAGAAGTTCTGTCCAAGGAATAAAACCACTTTTTTTCTGCTTAATAAAATCTCAATGACTGTATGATTTTTTTTCATAAAAAAATTTCCGTCAAAGAACTGTTCACTTTAGTGCTAAGGATGATCCTCCGAAGTATTGACAACCTTTGCAGTCATTTTAGAGCTCCAATTGCGAAATCTTTCTACGTACTCATAAGCCGCAGGTATGACCACAAGAGTAAGTAACGTTGAACTGACTAGTCCTCCGATAATGGCAATTCCCATACTCGTTCTCTGCTTAGAGGCCTCATTCAGTCCAATAGCCACAGGAAGCATCCCAGCTATCAAAGCAAAACTAGTCATTAAAATAGGTCTAAGTCTATTTTTAGCCGCCTTTAAAATAGCTTTATTTAAATCCATTCCAGCCTGCATAGACTGATTAATATAATCCACTAAGATGATCGAGTTCTTTGTCGCAATTCCCAACAACATCACACAGCCAATCATGGAAAATAAATCCAAAGACCCTTGAGTTACAACCAAGGCATAAAATGCCCCACAGGCAGCTAACGGCAAAACCAACATTATCGTAAAGGGTGTAATAAATGACTCATATAAAGAGGCCAGTACCATGTAAATAAAAATCACTCCTAACCCCATCGCAACAACTATGTTCACTAGTAACTCTTGGAAGTTTTCGGCTTGACCTACAAATTTATAACTCATACCCGAAGGCAAAGGATGAGTTACCTCTAATAGCTTTTTAACATCTGTAATGGCGGCTCCCATCCCTGGTCCTTTCGGAGCTACATCTGCACTGATCTGAATATAGCGAATCCTATTTTGTCGATTTATCGTAGTTGGTCCTTGAGCTTCTTTAACCTTTGCAAATAATTTTAAGTATGTCAGATGGCCATTAATTGCAGGAATTCTGATATTTTCTAAATATTCTTTTAAGTCCCGTTGATCTTCTTTAAGACGAATACGAACATCGTACTCTTTTCCATTTTCACGAAAAACTGCTGGTGTAACTCCTTCAATCAACGCCCTTAACTCATTACCTGCATTCACATTCAAAACCCCCAAAGAAGCCGCTTTGATCGGATCTACATCAACCTGTATTTCCGGCTTTCCAGGCCTAAAACTGGTATCCACATCAAGAAGTGCCGGATTGTTTTTTAAAGAATCTAACACAAATTTTGCTTCCTTTTCCAGCTGCTCCTGGTTGGTACCAACAATATTTAAAGTGAAAGGTCTTTGTCCGCCACCGACCTTATCTTGGTCTTTAACCACTGGGTTGGCATAGCTGTAAACCTTCAATTGTTTACGAATTATTTCCTTAAACTCACTTGTATTCACCTTACGGTTTTTTGAGGTCACCATTTCTATAAAAATACTCGCCTTGTTTGACTCACCATTATTATTACCTACAGTTAACACAGACTGCTTTACTTCTTTAAACGCACGAATAACCTTATCTACCTCTTTAGCTACCGAATCCATTTTATCAAGACTTGTCCCTGGCGGTAAATCAAGAGTTACCACAAACTCTCCATTATCCTGAGGTGGCAGAAAGGTCTTAGGTATGTACTTGGTAATAAAAATAGAAAATACAAAAATTCCTAGGGCTATAAAGAGTATAGTTTTCGGCTTTTTCATTACATACTCTAAAAGTTTAACGTAACTATCCTCCAAAAAAGTTTGAAAACGGTCGAATTTTTTTAAAAGGATTTCAATGGGTCTAAGAAAAAAGTTCTTTGATAATTCTTTATCAGCAATTGATACATGAGCTTTTCCTGCGAAATAAGCTGACATCATTGGAGCCATAGTAATCGCATCAACAAGCGAAATTAGCATAGCAAAACAAATTGTAAAACCAAACTGTTTAAAGAACTGACCAACAACACCTTGTAAAAAACCAATGGGTCCAAAAACAGCTATTACAGTCATTGTTGTAGCAATAACTGCGAGAAGAACCTCTTTTGTTCCCTCCAAAGAGGCTACTTTTGGAGATTTTCCCATCTCGATATGTCGAAAAATATTCTCCCGCACAACAATTGCATCATCTACCAAAAGACCAACGGCTAATGAAAGTGCTAAAAGAGTCATAATATTAATTGAAAAGCCAGCCACAGCCATTAAAATAAAAGCACCAAGCAAAGAATTTGGTAATGCTAAACTTGTTATAAATGTGGATCTAAATGAAGTTAAAAAGAAGAAAACCACAAAAACTGTTAGGAGAATACCAATAACAATAGTTTCATTAACGTCATCGACATTGGCTCGAATGGGTTTAGCTCCATCTTGAACAAGATTTAGTTTTCCCTTGCCAACTATTTCTTGATTAATGGCTTCAATTTTCTTTTTTATATTATCAGCAACAGCGACAGTATTAGCCCCAGATTGACGATAGATCTGAAGTAACAAACCACTTTTTCCATTGACATATGTTCTTGAAGTTTCGTCCTGGAGAGTGTCTTTAATTTGACCAATATCTCCCACCGTAACAGGACGATTAAAATTTTGAAAGTTGACTGGAACTTGCTTAATTTCCTCTAAATTACGATATTCGCCAAGCGTTCTTAAAACATTAGTTTTATCTCCACGATCAACCTTACCAATAGGAGTATTTTTACCAGAAGCGCCTAAACTGTTTTTAATTTGAGATGCTGAAATTTCAAAATCAGAAATTTTTTTAAGATCTAACTCAACTTTGATTTCACGTTTGCGACCACCAAGAATCTCTACCAATCCTACCTGATCCACTTGTTCAAATCTTGACTTAACTGTTTGGTCGGCAAGATCAAACAGCTCTGCCGGTGGTAGCTCTGATTCCAAAGCCACCATAATTATTGGCTGATCAGCTGGATCTACACGACGAATAATCGACTCTTTAACATCATCTGGAAGTTTATTACGTACTTTAGCCACACGATCTCTGACCTGTTGCTCAGCATATTTAATATCCATTTTAAGATTGAACTCAACAACAACAGTACTTAAACCCTCTTGACTAATAGAACTCAAAGTTTTGATTCCTGATACTGAAGCCAACTCATCTTCAATAGGTTTAGTTACTAGAGTTTCTATTTCGCTGGGACCTGCTCCAGCATATGGAGTTTGGACAGTTACAATAGGAAATGTGACATCAGGAAACAAATCAACAGCAAGACTTTTCAAAGAAATATATCCAGCAATGATAATTAAAGTAAAAAGACAAGTAATAAAAACAGGTCGCTTTATTGATAACTCAACCATAAATTTAGCTCCTATAATCGATCAAGATAAAGTCAATACTGACTAAAATCAAACGGAAACAACTTCATTTGACTATTATTTCTTTTGTGAGTATCACTGAATCTTATGAGTGATAAATCAAATCTCCTTGAGAAATGGATAGAAGTTTTTATTTTCAATTCACGCTGGTTTCAGGCTCCTCTATACATCGGGCTGGTGTTTGCTGGTGTGCTCTATAGTTACAAGTTTGTGATCGAGTTAGTACATCTTGCAGAGTCAATTTCAACAATCAGCGAAGAGTTTCTGATGTTAGGTGTTCTGACTCTTGTAGATATCACTATGGTTGCAAATCTTTTAATCATGGTCATTGTTGGAGGTTATGCCACTTTTGTTTCCAAACTCGACTTAAACCATCACAGAGACAGACCAGATTGGCTCGAGAAAATTGATGCTGGTGTGCTAAAAGTAAAACTAGCAACGGCACTTGTTGGTATTTCAGGAATTCATTTACTCAAGTCTTTTATTAATATTCAGAATAAAAGTATAGAGTCAGTACAATGGCAAGTTGTCATTCATGTTGTATTTTTGTTTTCAGCAGTAATGTTAGCTTGGACTGAAAAAATAATACATGACAAACACCATTAGACATTTAAAAATCTTATTATGAAAGAGGATTTTGAAGTCTCTAGATCGCTACGCTCCAAAAAACGAAAAGATTTTTTAATTAAAACTGATACTTACTTTTCGAAAGTTTTTTTCGACAGTGATAAGACTATTTTCTCTGAAAAAACCAATAATTATCAAAAATCAACCATATATCAAACTTATGCTATGGATTGGGCCATTTCCTATGGTGATCTTCCCCCAGAGAGAATCAAAGTTAGATCTGGGAATGATTACATTCCTCTTTCTGGAAAAACCTTTATTTATCATCCTCCCTTTAGTATTATTGAATTCCAAATAGAGGCAGGCCTAATACAATGGAGTCATGTTGGTTCACCCACTTCACCACCGATAAAGAGCGAAAAACCACTTTTATTAACTAACATAACCACCGATATAGTATTAAATAAAATTACCCTTCCACAAGTTATAAATGAGTTGAAAAAAGCTAAAACTATACAAGAAGAAAAAAAAATTTCATCAGTAGCACACAGACTAAAAAAATATATTATCAATAATTTCTCAAGAAAAGAAAGCATCTCTGCGATAGCACTCAAACTAAATTACTCTAGAGTTGTAATGACCAGAAGCTTTACCCAAGCCTACGGTATTTCTCCTGGAGAGTTCAGGATAAAACTTAAAATTCATGGAGCACTTCATTACATGAGAGAAGGTTTATCTATTACTGAATCTCTTTACCTAGTTGGTTTTTCAGATCCAAGTCTTTTTATTCATCATTTCAAAAGCTATCTTGATGCAACCCCTCACCAATACAAATCCAAAACGATTTAAATTTTTATTGAAGTAATTTTTTTTCTTAGTGGCTCCTCTACAAAATGAAACAAGATACTCGCAAAAATTATACTTAAAAAAAGCATTCCAGAGAATACTCCAATAAACGTTAAAATACTCATTTTTTCTGCAACAACGGATGATTTAGGAATAATAACACCTAACATTTCAAAAATAAAAACATGTCCCATGTACCAAGAGTAAGAAATTTTTCCCATATAAACTATAAATCTATGGCTAAAAAAAACCGAAAGCCCTTGTTTGATCTTGGCTAAATGTAAAATTAAAAAAGATATCAAGATGGGTATTAAATACCAATGCTGATATAGTTGGGGGATAAAAAATGCTAAGATTCCTAAAGATAATACCTTTGAACCAGAAATTACTTCTAGCCAGCCTCGTTTATAAAACTGAAACAGCACACATCCTGATGAAAATAAGAAAAAAACTCTTACAACACCCCCATCTGGATCAATTCCGAAAGGGTAAAGTCCAGTAAAGTAAAAAATAGTAAACATCGATGCAATTAAAAAAATCCACAACCCAAAAAAAGCTTTTTTGGACCTGAATAAGGGAATAAGCAAACACAAAAAAGGAAATAAAAGATACGCAAACCATTCACTACTTATTGACCAAGCAACTAAGTTCCAAGAAACTGGCGGATTCCACCCCCAGGAAGCAACTAACAGAAGTTGTTGTAATAAAAAGGACATCGAAAAGCGGTCACATTCAATTGGCAATAACGGACTTCCACAGTCTTTTTGCTCAATTCCAGCACCAAGAAAGACAGCGAAAGCGTATAAACCTAATATGACAAAATGCACCGGATAAATTCTAGCTAAGCGATGTTGAAGAAACTTTAAGAAAGAAGGAATATTTATCCGCTCACTAAACTTATCAAAATATTGATACGAAAGGATAAAGCCGCTTAAAATAAAAAATCCATCAACCCCCCAAAAACCATTTCTTATAAAGGTGTTTAACCAGTTCGGAATCTCATGAGGAACTCTATGAAGTTCTAGACCGACATGAATATGAAGAACAATAACCCAAAAAGCAAAAAAAGATCTTAGCCCTGTAAGTGCTTTAAGTTCTGGTTGTTTTGAAAATGCTGCTTGCATACAAATTCTCCTTGATATAATTGAACCGATTTCGCCAATGTAAAAATTTGAATCTTGTAACTTTTTGTTGTTAAACAAGCCCAAGTTCTAGCCAAAAAACAACAAACGATTGATGTTGAAGTAGACTCTAACTCGACCAAGTGCTAATCTAGACTTTTTTTAAAGATGAGACGGAGATTATCAAAAAAAAAAAAAAAACTATCTAATATAAAAAAAATCTCAACCATAATTGAAATTATTGAAAACATACGATACCATAATTGATGCTAATATTTAACTAAATATAGTTGACATATTTAATTGATATTAGCATTCTTATTCTAGATGAAAAATATTTTTTTGAACTTGAATTATAAAAATATATTTTCAGTTTTAAACATAAAAATTCACAAAGATATTTAGCGAATAAAAACCGGGAGATTACCATGAAAAAAATACTTATTTTAATGCTTTTTATTTCAAAAAATATCCAAGCACAAGACCAAAAAAAAGCAGAAAACACTACACCAGCTGTAACAACAAGTTACTTTAGTTCAATCATAAGTAACGGATACCGACCAACTGAAGGAAACTCATATTTATCAATGACCTATCTCAGCTTTAAATACAACTACGATACCAGCGTCTCACTGACAAATGCTTCTGGTTCAACTAAATTGAATGAAACTGATTCGAAAATCTCTAGCTTAACGAATACTTACTCATATAGCCTTACTGAACGCTTGGCGTTGAGCATTCGACTCACTGATGTTTTCGAAGGGAGTTCTTCATACAAATATACTTCTACAGCAAAATCATCTGGATATACTGACTATAGTTCAAAAAGAAGCGGGTTAACCGATCCTTCACTATTAGTCGATTATCTTTCTGTTTATAGCAATGATTTTCGTTTAAGTACTTTCGTTAGCATTTCTCCTAAACTTTCAAATCGTAAAGATAGTAATGTAGTACGTGGTGGAAGTGAATACTCTATAGGAATTAATGCCTATAAAAGATCTGGAATTATCGAGTTTGGTGGGGGTATTGAAATTACTAGGAATACCGGAAGCTCTGAAGAAAATGATTCCACCACCTACGATACAGATGCAAATGGAAATACACAAATACATTTGGATTTTAATATTTTTGCTTTAGAAAATGGGTCAATTAGCATTCAAATTGGAAAAAGTAGCTACAATTCAACTACAACCAAGTCAAATAAAGGATCTAAATATATAACAGCTGGTTATTCTACTACTAGTTATCTTCTTGGATACCAATACGCGATGGTGTCTAACATCGCAGTTCTATTTGGTATCTACTCAGAGACTAAGGATTCTATATCAACTATCTTAGATACTATAAAATTTACTTCTGACTCTGTAGCTACAACCGCCGTTGGCTTAGGCTTAAAATTTGGATTTTAAAAGCATTCTCTTCTTTAAAGACACTAAATACTGGAAAAAATCTAAAATTGATCAAAAGTGAAACTCACCGAGGCAAGCCTCGCAGCTTCATTGGCTGCGGGTGATCTTACGTTGTTTTGATTTAAATTCTGATTTCGGGAAAAGATCACCCTGCGCAGGCTCCAAGCCCTTATCTGCATGCTCCTCAATATATCTTCGGACCATAGCCGCAGTAACTCCTTCACCTACTGTGCGCACAAAGTAACTTGCTCCCCACAACTTTCCTGACCAAATTTTTCTCTTGAAGTAATCAAACCTTTTAAACATCTTCCGGGCACTGACGCTCTTTAATATCCTGACCGCATCTCCGACTGATCGTTTGCGGCGGGATTTCAATATAAATATGTACGTGATCATCATCCACCTCTACTGAAAGAATATTAATCCCATACTCAATGGCTGCCCGCCTTAGTAATTGTTCACAGTATTCTTTTTCATGTGCAAGCGTCATTACCCTCTTACGATATTTCGTAGACCAAACAATGTGATACTGACATTCAAAAACGGAGTGACTGCTTCGGTGAAATCCTATAATCCGACCTATAACACAAAACGGGCTTGAAACCTAGGTGGAGAATGGGGCTTCGCCCCCTTCAACCCCCGCTTATATCCCTCGTGGCAAGCTGCGGGGCCCTACGCTTCAGACGGTAGTCAATGATAACAACAGATAACACAGTATGAAAATTAAAATTTTAATGACAACTTATAACTAAAAAATATTTTATCGAAATAACTTACTCCGAAAATAGACTGAATATTTTTCTCATGCGGAGTAACGATTTCAAAAAAATATTCACTTTGCTTTTTAAAGTTAAAATATAATTCTATTTTAACTTTAAAATTTACTTTTTTTAAATAGAAATACTTTAAACTAAAACCTTCTGTTAATTTAAAGCTATTGTCAAACGGTATAATCAAAGATGGATAAATATAATAATCTTCTAATAACAAAACTGATGTATTAAAATCCACCAATCCCCGATGATAAAATATATTGTTGCTATAAATTAACTCACTTCTAAAATTCAAATTATTTTTTTTATTTGTATCATCTCCGCTATAAGAGTTTATATCAATTATACCAATCTTACGAAGAAGATTTCCATATTGTTTATTCTCAAAGGTTAGATCAAAAAAACTAATTTCATGAAAAGACTTGTTCTCTATAGTATAGTCAGAATAATTTTTTTGAAAAAAATTAAACTCAAAAAAATCATTTTTTTCATTGATCATTTTAACAAATGATACTCTTTTATTCAAAAAATTACTAATTTCAGAATTGTAAAAAATTAAAGGTATTGCTTCACTTCGATTTTTATTTACTTCCACAAGATCAACATCTGATTTTTTTTTGGAATAAAAATCAATAAATTCTTTATTGATTTTTATATTTTCTTCAGAAGCATCAATCTTATTTACTGACAAAATAAAAGATCTTCTAATTATTTTTCTATAGTCTTCAAGAAATTCAAAGGGAGTATAAAATACACTCTCTTTAGGGGTATTCTCATCATTTAAAAAATACTTTAAGACAAAATCAATACCATTGACACAATTATTAGTAAAAAAATTATAGTTATTCAATATATACTTATTTTTTGATAGGCTTTCATACATATTGTCAACTTCATATTGATCAACACTTAGTTCGTAAAAAAATAATTCCCTTCTTTGCTCAAGATGATACTTAAAAAAAATCTGTGAAAAATTATCTATCACAATAACACTCTTAAATTTACTAAATATTCCATTGTATAAATATTCCGTTCCTTTAGACATATTCTCGGTATTTGCTACATAACTAATTACAACAGAACTAAAATTTGGAAACTCTTCATTGTAAAAAACTAAAAATATATGTCCAAAAATCGACTCAGGACTCTGCATACTAGCTCCTGCATAGCCAATTGCTAATTTAGAAAAAGTGACTTTTCCCGAAGCTCTACAGCTTATGGAGCAAATGAAAATAGCATATAAAACTAAAAAAAACTTGCACATACCCTTTTGAAAACTTAGAATTTTCAGAAAAGGGAAATATATGCATAAATTTTTAGTGTTAATATTGTTCATGTTCACTCTAGTCAGTTGTTCTTCAATCATTAAGGGAACTAGTCAAGTAATTACTATCACTAGTTCTCCCAGCGGAGCTAGTGTTTCAGTTGATGGCTCTCCAATGGGAAGGACTCCATTATCACTAAGTCTTAAAAAAAATGCATACTCAGCTATCACCATTAGCAAAGACGGCTTTTCAACTCAAATTAGACAGATGCAAAAATCATACGATGCGATAACTCTTTTAAATATTTTTTGGGATTTAAGCACAACTGATATGATCACAGGAGCAGCATACGAATATCAGCCAAATACCTTTCATTTTGAGTTAGAAAAGAGCACCAATTGAAATTCCTTCTCAAAAATTAAAAATATAATAACACAAACGAGAAGTTTTATTTTTTTGTTTAACTTTGAAATTTCTGTTGAGTGCAAACAAAAAAAAGGGATATACTTTGATGAATTAAGAAGACTTCTGATATCCTTAGGTTCATCAAAAAAAATAAATACCATTTGCTTGCACATAGTTAACAACAATATTTTATCTGCATACAAAGAAAGCATTAATGTAAATTAATAAACTATTTAACAGTATTGTGTTTATAAGTTAAATTAGAAAGCGAATATATGTCTTTATTGTTTTGGTTAGATATGGAAATGACAGGTCTAGATGTTGAAAAAGAAGTGATTATTGAAGTGGCAGCAATCATCACGGATTATAATTTCAAAGAAATCTCAACCTATGAAGCTGTGGTTAAACAGCCTCAAAATTACCTTGATTCAATGGATGAATGGAATAAAACTCACCATACCGACAGTGGACTACTTCACAAAATCCCTTTTGGGAAAGATCCCAGAGTCGTAGAAAAGGAATTAATTAATTTAATCACTCAGTTTTTTCCAGATCCAAAAAATAAGCCTATGCTTGCAGGAAATTCAATTGCTCAAGATCGCCTTTTTATAGATAAATATTTCAAAGATTTTTCACATAAACTACACTACCGTATGCTAGATGTTTCATCTTGGAAAATCATGTTTGTAAATAAACTCAAGAAAGAATTCAAAAAGAAGAATCAACATCGAGCTCTTGACGACATAAGGGAAAGCATTGGTGAACTTAAATTCTATATGGGATTTATAAACCCTAATATTTAATTTCGATCTTCTACCTATCCATTAAAAATCACGAATAGAACATATTAAATAAAATAGGGGCTTCAATATTTGCTTGAAGCCCCTATTAATTTTTAATTCAAAATATTAGTAACGGTAATGCTCAGGTTTGAATGGCCCTTGAACTCCAAGCCCCAGATACTTAGATTGCTTAGAAGAAAGTTTTGTTAACTTCACTCCTAATTTATCTAGATGAAGAGCTGCAACTTTTTCATCTAAATGCTTAGGTAATCTGTAAACTCCAATTTCTTGGTACTTATCTCTATTAGTAAAAAGTTCCATTTGAGCTAAGACCTGATTTGTAAATGAATTACTCATAACAAAACTTGGATGACCTGTAGCACAACCCAAGTTCACGAGTCTTCCCTTTGCCAACACAATAATTTGTTTTCCATTTTTCATAGTATGAATATCTACTTGAGGTTTAATTTCTCTCATTTTAGAGTTTTTATTAAGCCAAGCCATATCAATTTCAATATCAAAATGACCAATATTGCAAACGATCGCATTGTTCTTCATTTTAGTAAAATGCTTTTCCGTGATAATATCACAACAACCTGTAGCTGTTACAAAAATATCGGCTTCATTCACAGCTTCATCCATAGTTGTCACTTCAAAACCTTCCATAGCAGCTTGTAAAGCACAAATGGGGTCAATCTCTGTAACTAAAACTCTAGCTCCAAAGCCTCTTAAAGAGTGAGCACTCCCCTTACCAACATCTCCAAAACCAGCAACAACTACAGTTTTACCTGCAACCATAGTATCTGTAGCTCTTTTGATACCGTCAGCCAATGATTCTCTACAACCATAAAGGTTATCAAATTTAGATTTAGTCACAGAATCATTTACATTGATTGCTGGAATTTTTAGTAAACCTTGTTGTAACATTTTTTCAAGATTATGAACTCCCGTTGTGGTTTCTTCAGAAACACCAACTACTTTTTTAAGTATTTTAGCATATCTAGATTCGTGCATCATGTTCGTTAAATCACCACCATCATCGAGAATCATATTAAAACCTTCATCACCCCAACCCTCGATAGTCTGCTCAATACACCAGTTATATTCTTGCTCTGTTTCACCTTTCCATGCATAAACAGGAATACCAGCCGCAGCCATGGCTACAGCTGCATGATCTTGAGTGGAGAAAATATTACAAGAAGACCATCTGACCTTAGCTCCTAAATGAATCAAAGTTTCAATCAATACTGCAGTCTGAATAGTCATGTGTAGTGAACCTGTAACACGCGCACCTTTCAAAGGCTGCTGTTTACCAAACTCTTTTCTAAGAGCCATTAGACCTGGCATTTCCGTTTCTGCAATTTGAATCTCTTCTCTACCCCATTTAGCCATTTTTTCAAAAACTGCTGGATTTTGCATAGCCTCAGAACAAACTTTGTAATCAACTTTAGAAGTCATTGATTTATTAAGCTTCTCAGAATTTTTTGTGTTTGCTTGCGTTTTCATTTTCATAACCTTCACTGCCTTTGCTGTTTTATCTTCGTTTTTTCTTCCTAAAGTAACTGAATTTGCCATTTATTCTCCTATTAATTTTTTTAAGGTAAAGTTAAAATTTCATATCCTGACTCAGTGATTAATATTGTATGCTCAAACTGAGCTGATAGCTTTTTGTCTTTAGTTTCATAATGACTGTGAGAAGACCCTGGAATTGGAAACTCAAGAATTTCGTCGGTTCCTTCGTTAATCATTGGCTCCACCGTCAGACAATAGAAAGGAATAAGCTTTTCACCTTTTCCTTTCTTCCCAAAAGAGGGAACAAAAGGGTCTTGATGAAACTTTCGGCCAATTCCATGCCCACCAATCTCTTTTACTGTAGAATATCCTTTTCTCGTCACAAATTTATTAATTTCAAAACCAATATCACCCGTTGTCCCATAGGGTGTAATGGCCTTAATTCCGATTTCCATGGCCTCTTTCGCAGTATCAATTATCTTTTGAGCTGATTCTGAAACTTTCCCTACTGCGAAGGTTTTAGAGGAATCTCCGAAGAATCCATCAAATTTTGTAGTGACATCGATATTCACAATATCACCTTCTTTTAGTAAGTAATTGTCAGGCACTCCATGACAAACCACATGATTCACACTGGTGCAAATTGACTTTGGGTAACCATGATAACCCAAGGTTGCAGGAACTGCATTTTGCGAAAGAGTATAGTCATAGACAATCTTATCGATTTCCAAAAGACTAACACCAGGTTTTACAAATTTTTCAACGTAAACCAAGGTATCTGCTGCCATTTTGCAGACCTTCTTCATTTTTTTTACTTCTTCTAAATTGAGGGGGGTGTTTGCCACAAATGTTCCTTTTATTGATCTCACTATAGGTGTTGTTGTCCTCTTTGTGAACCATGAAGTTAATTTATTGTCAATCGACCATCTATTTTCCCTGACAGGTCTTGAAAAAAACATAAAAAAAAGCCCAAAACCTTTAGGTCTTGGGCTTTTACTTCAGCAACTTAATTCTAGATTAAGTGCCAATAGGCTTATTTTAAGTGTTTAGCTAAAATTCCACCAATTTCAAGCATTCCAACTGAAGCTTTACCAAACAATGATTTTAATTTGTCATCAGAATTGATTTTTCTTCTGTTAGTAGCATCTTGTAATCCATTTTTCTTGATATAATCCCAAACTTTTTTAAGAGCTTGTGATCTTGGAAGTGGAGAAGCACCAACGATAGCTGCTAATGTCTCGCTAGGAGTTAATTTTTGTAAAAGAGCAGGATTCAATTTTCTTTTTGCTTTAGGAGCTGCTGCTTTTTTCGCTGCTTTAGGAGCTGCCTTTTTTGCTGCTGCTTTAGGAGCTGCTTTTTTCGCTGCTTTAGGAGCTGCCTTTTTTGCTGGAGCTTTTTTTGCTTTCTTTGCCATGGTCATAATCCTTTCGTTTATTATCGTTATATGACTTATGAACCTAGTGTGAACAAACAATTTCGATTTGTCCAAAAAAAAATGCATCCATGTGCATTTTTTTTCTTAGAAAATCATTTTTCTTAGAGGAAAATTGGAAACTAGCCTTCAGTTCTTCTGTGAAAAACCGAAATTTCATATATGAATCATAGAAGTTTTGCAGAAATTTTAGCAGATTTCACAGAAGAAAATCCAGCCGTAACCTCTGTGTCCGCTAATACCCCAAAAAAAACAACTTATGAAAGTCCTCTAAATTCACTAAATTTCTCCCATCAAAGTCAGTTTGAAATCTCACAAATTGGGTTATTAGACTCTCCTATCTTGGAAAGACTAAAAGTAAATAGTCATTTTAAGAATAAATCTCACTATCACTTTAAAAACTATAAAAATGCTCAATCACAAAAGAACTACCAAGAATCGAGTACAACTTCTTGCAAACGTAAAACAGAAAACAAAAAGCAAGACTTTATTAAAACTCAACCAGAGACCAGGAAAAGAGTGACTGGAAAGCCCCACAAACTCAACGATCGCCAGCAAAAGGCAATAAATTTTTTTATCAATAATTATGAATTTCTTTTGGAAGATTTTACAGAAGTGGAGCTCAAAAAAGCTTTCAAAAAGCTTTGCTTTAAATTCCACCCTGATCATAGCCTGAGTAACACTCATGAAAGCTTTATTGAGCTTAAGGGCCACTTTGAGGCCCTCCGTCTAGTATTTAATTAATAGATCTAAATCGGACGCGATGTGGAGCTTCATCACCCATTCTTTTTTTTCGATCAACTTCATACTCGGTAAAGTTACCATCATAAAAATAAACTTGTGAATCCCCTTCAAAAGCCATGATATGAGTGCATATACGATCTAAAAACCAACGATCGTGAGAAATAACTACAGCAGAGCCTCCAAACTCAAGAAGCGCATCTTCTAGAGCTCTCATCGTATTAACATCAAGATCATTGGTAGGTTCATCAAGTAGCAGTAAATTTGCTCCCTGCTTAAGAATCTTGGCCATATTAACGCGATTTCTTTCTCCTCCAGAAAGGCTACCCACTTTCTTCTCTTGATCTGATCCTGCAAAGTTAAACCAAGATACATATTGCCTTGAGTTAATTTCGCGAATTCCAAGTTTGATCACATCATTCCCATCAGAAATTTCTTCCCATACGCTCTTGTTTGATGCCAATGTCTCTCTGGTTTGGTCAACATAAGCCATTTTTACGGTCTCACCTACCTTGAAAGAACCAGAGTCTGGTTTTTCTTTACCAGCAATCATTCTGAAAAGTGTTGATTTTCCAACACCATTCGGACCGATAACACCAACAATAGCTCCCTTTGGGATAGTAAAATTAACTTTATCAAACAAGAGTTTATGTTCATAACCCTTAACCAAATCTTTAGCCTCAATCACAACTTCACCCAATCTTGGGCCTGGTGGGATATAAATTTGCATTTCAGCTATTTTCTCTGGAGTTGCTTCTTTCAATAAATTTTCATAGGAAGAAAGTCTTGCCTTCGATTTTGCTTGTCGGGCTTTTGGATTCATTCTAACCCATTCTAGTTCCTTCTCTAGAGTCTTTTGACGACGTGACTGGTCCCGTTGTTCCTGCTGAATACGTTTTTCTTTTTGCTCCAACCAAGAACTATAGTTTCCTTTAAAAGGAATGCCTTCACCACGGTCAAGCTCAAGAATCCATCCCGCTACATTATCTAAAAAATATCTGTCATGGGTAACGGCAATAACAGTCCCAGGAAATTTATGCAAATACTGCTCTAACCAAGCAACACTTTCAGCATCTAAGTGATTTGTTGGTTCATCCAGTAATAAAATATCTGGCTCGCTCATTAACAGTCGACATAAAGCAACCCTTCTTTTTTCTCCACCTGACAAATGAGTCACCGGAGATTCACCGTCTGGACAACGAAGAGCATCCATCGCCACTTCAATTTTTTGATCAACTTCCCAACCACCTAAGGCTTCAATTTTTTCTTGGATGCTACCTTGCTTCTCTATGAGATCATTCATCACATCGGGATCTAAATCTGGATCATTGAACTTCTCTGAAATTTCGTTATATTCTTTCATCAGTTTTGGAAGCTCTCCCATTCCGGAAAAAATATTTTCCTTTACAGTGAGTCTATCATCTAACTTAGGCTCTTGCTCAAGATATCCAACTCGCATTTGTTTCGAAGGAAATGCTTCACCCAAAAAATCTTTATCAACACCAGCCATTATTCTAAGCAAAGAAGACTTTCCTGAGCCATTCAAACCTAACACACCGATTTTAGCACCATAAAAATAAGAAAGATAAATATTCTTTAAAACATACCTATTAGGTGGATAAACTTTAGACACACCCTTCATAGTATAAATAATTTCTTGAGACATGTTCACATTCCTTTTCTTTCATCACTTACTTGTTTCAAAACTACTTATTTTAGCAGTTTAATTTATTTTTTATTATTTTTTTATACCTACTTAAGATTGCAAGTATTAAATTGCAATCTTCACTGATAAACTATTTGGTTACAATATAGATAAATTCTTTTTTCTCAAATATTTTCTTGTCAAACAAGGGTTTTTTTGTTGGATTATTGCAAAAGGATTTTGGCAAACTCAAGTTAATATACAGGATATGGAAGTTTTGGAAAAAAAGCAGGACAAGAAACAATCAACTAACAAAAAAAAGATACTCAAGTCACGAGCCTCAGGTGAAAAAAGTAGGAACTCAAAGCATTTGCTC
>JABWCN010000084.1 GCA_013359135.1 Pseudobdellovibrionaceae bacterium
AAAGGCCATTAAAAGGGCATCTTGTGTTTCTATGGGAGAGCCACGCATAGAACCTGAAATATCATAGTAAACAACTGAAACTTTTCTTTCAATTGGGTTCTTTGGGTTTGGAACTCTTCTGGTTTCTAAACTTCCAATGGCAAATTGACGTCCTTGAAGTGTGGGGGCAAACATATGCTCTCCTGGGCGTAAATTCCATAGCATTTTGGCAAAATCAAGAGGGTTTCTTGTGACAATAAGATCTTGCCTTGGTTTTGGCACAAGGCTTCGGTTAAGTGTTGGTTCTTCTTTCCACTGGGGCTCTTGTGAAGAATTAAGGGTCATATCTACAAAACCACTTACTGCACCCATTTGTAGAAGGGGTTTTAATTTACCAGCCACTAAATCTTGTGCTAACTTCAAATTAGCTTGTGAACCCAGTTGGTCATAGTCTTTGCCGTATTGTTTTTTAAGAAATTCTTTAGAAATGTTTCCAGGCAAGTCTTTAAGTAACTGATCAACAACATCAAATTCTTTTGAGTTTTTGTGTTTGATCTGATTTAGGGAGGATAATATTTTCTGAATACTGCTTAAAGCTTCGATTTCTGATCTGGTTAAATTACGATAATCAGATAAAAGAGTTAGAAATTGTTCAGCAATCATTAATTTTTGTCTGGCATCTCTGGCTTTATTTTGACCAAAATCAACTCTGATTTCATTTATTAAACTACTAAGGCCGTCAAATTTAGAAAATTTTGCTTCATTTAATAGGCCAGAAATTTTTTGACTTGAGCGCTCAACAGAATTTTTCCAGCTGGGATTTTCTTTTAAGCCCTTTAAAACTTGGTTGGTATCATCAATGAATTTAGTTTGATACCCATCATAAATAAGATGTTCTAAAAATATCAACTCATTTCTTTTTAGAATCTTATCTATTAAAGCTAAATGCGATTCATCTTTTTGTCGTTGTGTTGACTTGGATTTAATTAAGTCTTCAATCTTTCTTGTTTCACTATCAGAAACTTCTTCTTTTTCTGAATTTTTACTTTTGTCTTCATCGCTATTTTTTTTATCAGAGTTCTCAGTTTTTTTATTATCGTTCTGGTCTTTTGATTCTTTATCCTCGTCGCTCTTTGAAGAATCAGAATCTTTTTCTTTATTATCAGATTTTGACTTTTGTTGACTATCTTGATCCTTTTTATCTTTTTGTTGTTGTGAATCTTGAGGTGTTTCTCGCTCTAATTCAGAAGGTGCCGACTCAGAGTCAGGAGTATTATTTTTTGGTGTCATATCAAAAGGCTTCCAGGTTTTTCCATCGTGAATTTCGAGCCATGCGTGATCAGGGTCAGCACTTCTTACAACATGAAAACCTTCAAGTTCATGACCTTTTGGATAGGTTCCTGCTGAAGTTCGACCTCCGGCAATACGAACTTGATGCCCTAAAACATCGCGAAGTAATAGAGCGCCGATCCAGGCAGCGCCATCACAGTTAAAAGCGCCAACATTTGCCATCGCCATTGGTTTTGGCATTTGTGATAAAAGTGAATTCATTTTTTGATCAATTTTTGTAAGTGAATCCTCATCAATTTTGTCACCTTTTGAGTAGTATAAAAATCCGCCTTCTTCTGAAATGTATTTCTCAAGTTTTGTCGCAGCTTCAATCGCTGGTAAACCTTTAAGACTTTCAGTAAAGGTTAGAAGATGCTTTGGCCAATGTGATGATATATTGGGGTTGACTGATCGTTGTATGCTTCCGTTATGAGATTCATCAAAAATACGACTGAGCCCCAAGGTAACTTTATCTTTTGTCATTGGATAAAGTTTAAATTCGCCTGGGCCGATTTCTTTAATTTGATAGTCTTTGTATTTTCCAGGAATCAAGGTGTATCCATAAGGTACTGGAATATCTACTTCACTTTCACCAAGAGAATCAATAATGATTTTCTTTGAAAAACTATTTTCACGATTAAATGCATTTCTTTGGACTGGATTAGTTGACCAATTATTATAATCAAATAAATCATAAATTTTTTGTCTAAGAAGACTTTTAGGTACATCAGCATCAGTCATGACAATATCAACATTTTTCTTTTTTCCACCGCTGTCACTGCTTAGGTCTTTATTTTCAGGTTTATATTTATCTTCTGTTTTATTCCATTTTGGTGGCTCTTCATCTTCCGGCTCGTCTTTTTTCTCTTTTTGCTGCTTTTCTTTCTTTTCCTGTTTCTTTTTTTCATCCTCTTTTTTCTTAGTTTCTTTTTCTATATCTTCTTTAGTTTTTGGAAACTCTACCCTAGATTCAATAGAAGAAATATATTTTAAAGCTTCAAGGGCTGCAAAAACCTGAAGAGCTGAAGTTGGTTTATAACTAACGACAATAATTTTATTTGCAGCCGTCCTTTTTAGTTTAATAAAATCAGCATGACTTAATTTTGGTAAATTATCAGCTTCAATAAGTGTTTTTAATATGGGGAGCTCGGGAATAAATTGTCTATTAATAATATATCCGATTTTATTTGCATCGGCTCCAGCCAGCTCCAAAGGGTTTTGAAGATGGGTGACATGTTTTTCTAACGACTGTCTAATCTTTAGCCACAGTGAAGGTCGCGGAGTTAAGTCTGATTTTTTATATAATTGTTCCCAGCTTTCACCTGATAATTGAGATTTAGTTTTTTCATCTTTGGTATAGTAATCAGAGCGGTAAAAGTCTTCGCAACGGCTTGCAGCATCCACTCTATGTGAGAGAAAGTTTAAAGTCGGTATCAAAAATAACAAGTGAATAAAATTTTTCATTAAACTATTTGAATGCAATAGAAGTGCCTAGGTAACTTTAAATATCGTTTCAAGATGATACAGTATCATCAAATTTTTACTCAAAATTTAATCACTTGAATCATTATGAGACACTTATTCTTTAGGCATAATAATTGTACTGACTGTATACAAGGAGAATTCCTATGTCCAAGATAATTGATTTAAAGACAATTACAATATTGATGGCGCTAGTAAGCTACTCAGTATCAGCAATTGCCACTATTCGATGTGAGGATTTTTATAAAAATGATTACAAAATTAAATCAGTTTTAAGTCCGGTCCTAACAACTCCAAAATCTCCCCAAACAGCATGGTCAGAATCTATCACTGCTTTAAATCAAATAGATCAAGCTGTTTATGGCAGGTCTCAAGTTATTGAAGCTTTAACAACAGCAGTACTAGCTAAAGAATTTGTATGGATTAATGGAGAACCCGGCGGTGCTAAGACCTATTTATCAAGATTGATGTTTCAATCAGTCTTGAATTCAATTCCAGAAAAAGATAAAAAAATATTTGTATTACAATTTCATAAATTAATTTCTGAAGGTAAAATTTCTGGGTTTCAAAAATTCTCGAGCATGATGAAAGATGGCAAATATGAAATTGAAACTGCAAGTTCTCTTGTTGGTGATAAGTTTTTATTTTTAATAGCAGATGAAGCGGAAAAATCCAATCCAGCCGTATTAAATGCTCTTTTATCAGTATTAAATGAACGAAAAGCTTTCTTAGGTTCTAAAGTTGTTGATAGTATTCTAGCTAGTGGAGTTTTTACCTCTAACAAAACAACTGGTGAATTTATTCAAGGCTTTTATTCTGATCGTCCATCAGGAGAAGCACTTTTAGATCGTATGGCTATTAAGATTCATATTCCTAATCAGCAGCTTTCAAGTCGTGAAACAATAGCAATGTATGATCTTGTTAAAAATCCGCAAAAATTAAAAATAAGTCTTCCTCTTGGTGAGTTGCAAGCTTTGGTAAACAAAGTAAAAGTTCCTGATGAAATGATGGCAGAAATTGTAGAAATTGCGCGTAGCTTTGACCGCTACGTGACTAATAAGGCCGACAAATCCAGAGAACAAGTCAGATATGGCGAAGTTGAGAGCGAGTATTTTCCTGCAAATCAATTTTCAAATCGTTCCGTAAGAAGAATGGTTCAGGTTTTTAAGTCTTCTCTGATTGCAAGTCAGTTAATGCAAGGAGTTCCTTTTGAAAAGATAAGGCTGACACCTAAAAAAGAAGATTTATCTTTGCTTGCAAAGAGTGCTCTTTATATAGGTCCATCACAAGTTAAACTTAAAACATTTAAAGTTTCAGAAATAAAAGATGGAAAAATAATCAGTGGCGGTGTTCATATTGAATCTGACTTCGGTGTAAGATCAGAGCTTCAGGCAGAGTACTCTCCTTATGATGGTAAACTTTACCTTCAAGATCTTGAAGGTAATTCTCAAATTATTTTAAAACTAGAAAACACATCGGGACAAAACAAATGGGTTATACATAGTAAATCTGTAGAGTTTCATGAGTACACCGTTAGTGAAAATAGTTTAAGCTCACTTAATAACAAACTAAGTGATTTATTGGCAAAAAATAATGTGGATCTTTCAAAACCACAGTTTGAAATGGATTCAACAGCTATAGATAAGTTATTGTCTAAAGGAACTGTAAAAGAAAGAACACAAAAAGAGTTAGAAAGTATTAAACAAGATCTTGGACAATTTGCAGACACTCTTAATCAGCAAATAGATAAAAATAATCAAAGACCTACTCAAGTTGTACAGAAATTACTGCCACCAAGATCGGCAAAAGAAATAAGATCCTTTAGACGTGAAGTTAAAGACCTACCAGAAAAAGAACGAGTTAGTAGGTACTATGATTGGATGACTTATGAAGTGAAGGCTTTAAGACAAAGATTTGTAGAGCTTGAACATTACATAGAAGCGCATTTAACCGGAATATTATCTGAAAATCATTTGTATGTATTTGGTCCACCAGGAGGAGCAAAAACAGCTTTAGCTGAAGTGATTTTAAAATCAGAACTTAAAAAATTAAATGCGGATCAAGTTAATGCGTTTACTGCTAAAGTTTTAGCTAGCAAAAAAACAGATCAAAAGTTTGTTCGAGCTGTTTTAGAGAGAATGAAACAGGAAAAGCCAAAGGTCTTTGAAAGATTTTTACTTCAGTTTCATAAACTTTTACCAGAGGGTGTTCTGGTTGGTTTTCCAAAAATTGAAAAACAACTAGATGAGGGTATTGAAGAAATTGAAACTTCGACAAGTTTAGCTAGTGAAAAATTTATTTTTGCAATTCTGGATGAGGTGGACAAGGCAAATCCGCAAACGATTACAGCTTTACCTCATAGTTGCATAAAAATATTTAATTTTGCATAGTGTGAGGACTGGAATGTGGCTTCCAGTAATGGTTTTATGAGTTTACTACAAAACAAAAAACTCAAAACAGGAAGCCACTAAAAGTGAAATCTAGAAAATCAGAAATCCATTCAAAAGTCCATGCAATTCCGCAACTTAAATTTGAAGAACAAAATTTGACAGCCTACTCAGGTCTCATTATTTTTCAGGCACTTTTTCAAAACATGGAACTAAAGGGTCGACTTTCAAAATGTTTTTCACACCTGAAAGGTTCATTGATCTTTGGTCACCATGTGATTGTGATGTTTTTTGTCGTACATTTACTACTGGGATTCCGAAGAATCAGAGAGCGGGACTATTACCACGAAGATCCGGTTGTGCTTCGAACATTGGGCGTAACAAGACTACCAGACGTGTCCACCATTACAAGATCCATGGATCAAATGGATCCTAGATCATTCGTGAATGTGCGCAGACTGAGTTCTAATATTGTTTGTGAGCGCTTGACGCAGGAGCTTTTTGCTAGGATCACTTTGGATTTTGATGGCTCAGTGTTGTCAACAAGTCGACGAGCGGAAGGGGCTGCGGTAGGTTACAACAAGAAGAAAAAAGGAGCGAGATCTTATTATCCATTATTTTGCACTGTTGCTCAAACAGGACAATTTTTAGACTTCAGGCATCGTTCCGGGAATGTTCACGACTCAAATGGGGCAGCCAAGCTCATGCTGCATAGTTTTACTAAAATCCGAGAGGTATTGCCTCATGCCACTATTGAATCGCGAATGGATAGTGCCTTCTTTAATGAGGAATTGCTTCAGAAAATTGATTCTGATGGCGTTGAGTTTACGGCATCAGTTCCGTTTGACAGATTTTCTGAACTTAAGGCCATCATAGAGGGTAGAGAACGTTGGATCACCATTGATGACAAATGGTCCTATTTTGAATCTGATTGGAAACCAAAATCCTGGAAGCGGAAATTTAGATTTGTTTTCATTCGTCAAAAAGTGCCAGTTCAGAGAAAGGGCGCTCTTCAGCTTGACCTCTTTGAACCGAGAGACCATAGTTACGATTACAAAGTAATCGTAACCAATAAACAGGGATCTTCCAAACAGGTTTTGCTTTTTCACAATGGACGAGGATCGCAAGAAGGAGTTTTTGCTGCTGCAAAAACAGATACGCAACTTGATTACACTCCAACAAATAGTCTTAATGGAAATCGAATATTTACTGCAGCTGTCATACTAACTCACAATTTGACCCGTGAGTTGCAAATGCAAAGTAAAAAAAGAACTAGAGCAACAACGGCAAAACGCGCAACCCACTGGGTTTTTCAATCTTTGAGCACAATTCGAAATACATTGATTCACCGAGCTGGACGAATAACACAGCCGCAGGGAAAACTGACGTTGACAATGAATGCCAACAAGAAAGTTCAGAAAGAATTTGCAAATTATTTTTCAGCACTCGGCGTGGCTGCATAAATTTGAAATTTTATGCAACGTTAGGGTTTAAACTTATAAAAATAGAAGATTTTGGAAATTTAACTAGCCTCCTGATTGAAAATAATAATTAGGGGCTGTCTTCATTTGATCGCCAGCAATTTCAGCCACAAAAAAGTGCCTGAACCAATATGTAGAGAAAGTTTATCCATAAAAAAGGCCTCTTTGCCATCATCACCACAAGCGTAGAAAATCAAAACAAGGAAGAGTAGCAAAGTACTTCC
>JABWCN010000050.1 GCA_013359135.1 Pseudobdellovibrionaceae bacterium
TATCAGACTAAGCTAGTTTCACACCTAAAAAGTGATGATTTCTTTAAAGTTGAAAAAAACCCTGAATCTAAGTTTGAGATCACTTCAGTAAAAGAAAAAGATGGTAAACCTTGGATCTCTGGCAAATTAACTTTGATAGGAAAAACAGAAACACTTGAGTTTCCTGCTGATATCACAGTGAAAGATGGCATTGCTACTGGAACTGCAAAACTTGAAGTCGACAGGACTAAATGGGGATTAACTTATGGTTCTGGTAACTTTTTTAAAGAACTTGTTGCTGATAAAATCATTAATGATAAATTTGAAATTTCTGTCAACTTAACTGCGAAAAAGTAATTACTTATCTATAGAAATGGGAAAAGAGATTAATCTCTTTTCCCATAAAATAAAAAATCAAGCTTTAATTCTTTGCTTTAATTTTCTTCTTTTATTTAAAATTTCTTGTTTAATGTTTAAATCAAGTTTTTCAGTTGCTGCTACCCAAGCTATCGATGAAATGTCTGAAGACTTTTGAGTAATATATTTCAATACAACTTCGGGATAAAGGTTGTAAGCTTCTCTTAATGCCCATCCAATGCCTTTTTGCACATAATAATCGTGGTCAGCAATTAAGTTCTCAATCATTGGTTTAATTTTATTCCATGTTAAAGGTCTATTACGAAATCGTGAATAAAAAAGTAATCCAACAAGAGACTGTCTTCGTTTCCATGAGTTTTCTGAATAATTCCATTTTTTAAAAATATCATAATACTTTGGTTCCAATTCAAGCATTTGTGAATAATGATTGCTCAGCTCATCGGAATGAGCCCAATTATCGACTTTTTCTTGCCACGAAAATAAAATTCGATTGTTAGCTATTTTTTCTTCAATTGATTTAGTACTTACAAAATAAGATGACAACAACATAACCTCAAAATATTCTGATTGCTTCCACACATAATCAAAAATGTTCCAACATAATTCATTGTCATTAGACTTTGACTTAGGATGATAAAAACTAAAGCCATTTTTAAAAGTATTTCTAACTATTGGAATTTTTATATCTAAATATTTTAATTTAGATTTGCCACCTCCAACATAATTTTTTGCTAACCATTTCTCTGGCTTTACCACTGGTGAAATTGACAGTATAATCTCTTCAATTTCTTTTAAATATTTTTTCACTTTTTCCTTTTTGTTCAATTAAATTTCAAATGTTACTTAAGGTTATTTCAGCTTCAAGATTATTAATAAAATCAAAAATTATTTGAATTCTTTTTTGCGCTTCCTTTTTTGCAAAGTTAGTATTCATCCCCTCGGCTAATTTCAGTATTTTCCTAAAGAAATGGTCCATTGTGTATTTAGAATCATCTAATGTTCTAACCCGACATAAAGGATCCTGATCATTATAAATTCTTCTTGATAGTCTGCCTCCCACAGTAAAACATCTAGCAATTCCAATAGCTCCAAGAGAATCCAAACGATCCGCATCCTGAACAATTTGGGCCTCCAAAGATCGAGGCGCAATACCAGCGCTATAACTATGTGCTTCAATGGCATGATAAATAGCTGAATAAAACTCTTTAGGATAATTGATCTCTGTTAAATATTTTATAGCTTCTTCAGCACACAACTTAGAGGCTATTGCTCTTCTAGGATCATTTTTTCCAATATTCACAAAATCATGTAGCCAAGCAGCAGGAATAACCACATTTAGATTCGCACCTTCTTGTAGAGACATTATTTTAGCATTGTGAACAACTCTTTGAACATGAAAAATATCATGTGCTGGGTCAAAATCACTCTCAAGCACTTGGATCATTTTTTTTCGAAGTTCTTTCTCAATATCTTCTAACATAGAATTTCCTCAACTTCTTGGATAGTAAAACTACTTTATAGTTAATTTGCATTATTTTTTAAAGCAAGTTATTTTCAAATAACTGATAACGAGGTAGCTTGTATGAAGAAAAAAATTTTTAGCAGATACTTTTTTTATTTAATTTGTTGTCTATTAACAATTCCAAGTGTGATTTTAATTTTTACTTATATTCAGCCAAAAAACTTAGCCGCTATTTTTGCCGGTGGTTTGTTCATCAGTCTTTCTTCTGGAGTTTTAGCTTTTGAGTTTTATCTCAACAAAAAACAAAAAAAGATTTCACTGACTCTTATTGGAACTAGTTTTTTTCTGTTATTGTTTTCATTGCCTATGTTTATAACTCGTATGGTAAATTTTCAAAGTGAATTTAGCACTCTAACTGTTTTATTTATTCCAGCTAACCAATTTCACAGGTTATCAAATTATGGATTTATATTGATGGTAGTACTCATTTTGATGGATTGGATTTCCCTCATCAAAATGAGTAAAAAAATATCACCGAACTAAAGAACAGGCTGATATTCATTTTTCTTTTTAACCCCAACAAACATGTTTTCTTGCAAACCAATAAATTCTATTGGAAAATTTTCTAGTTTTATAAAAAAATCTTTGTGTGAGGCTAACTCTTTTTCCCACTTTTGAATGTCTAGGCTAATAATTTTTTGAAAGTTTTCTTTACTAAAATCACTACCAGCCCAATCTATTTCTTCATATTTGGGATGAATTCCAATTGCAGATTCAACACCGCGAACTTCATTGTTTAACTTTTGAAAAATCCATTTCAGCACCCTCATGTTTTCGCCATAACCAGGCCAAATAAACTTTCCTTGTTCATTCTTATTAAACCAATTCACAACAAAAATTGGAGGTAGCTGAGCTGCTCTCATTGGCATTTTTAACCAATGCTTAAAATAATCACCCATGTGATAACCACAAAAAGGCAACATTGCCATTGGATCTCTTCTAACTATACCAACTTCACCAGTAGCTGCAGCCGTTGTTTCAGACCCGATTGTTGCAGCAAGATAAACTCCACTAGTCCAGTCTTTAGCTTGAGTCAAAAGAGGAACTGTGTCTGCTCTTCTACCACCAAAGATAAATCCACTGATTGGTACACCTGATGGATTTTCCCAGTCAGCATCAACAGAGGGACACTGTGAAGCGGGGGCAGTAAATCGAGCATTTGGATGTGCCGCCGGTCTACCACAATCTGGAACCCACTCTTTTCCTTGCCAATCAGTTAATCTAGCTGGAGGAACTTCAGTTAAACCTTCCCACCAAACATCTCCATCCTCTGTTAAAGCAACATTAGTAAAAATAGTATTCTTAGCAATTGTCTGGATAGCATTTGGATTAGTTTTGAGACTCGTACCCGGTGCGACTCCAAAATAACCGGCCTCAGGGTTAATTGCTCTAAGCATTCCTTCCCGATCAGCCTTAATCCAAGCGATATCATCACCAATTGTTGAAATTCTCCATTTTTCAAATCCATTTGGTGGAATTAGCATTGCAAAATTGGTTTTTCCACATGCGCTTGGAAAAGCAGCTGCAAAATATTTTTTTTCTCTTTCCGGCGATTCAAGTCCCAAAATCAACATATGCTCTGCTAACCACCCCTCTTGTTTTCCTTGAAAAGAAGCTATCCTTAGGGCAAAACATTTCTTGCCCAATAAAGCATTTCCTCCGTAACCACTACCAAATGACCAAATCGCCGTTTCTTCTGGAAAATGAACAATGTACTTATTTTCTTTGTTACAAGGCCATTTCACATCTACCTGATCTTTTTGTAAAGGAGCACCTACACTGTGCAAGCACTTTACAAACTCCCCATTACCCATAGCCTCAAGAACATGGCTACCCATTCTTGTCATAATTTTCATATTAATCGCAACATAAGGCGAATCAGTTATCTCAACCCCAAATTTAGAATGTTGAGATCCCAATGGTCCCATACAAAAAGGGATGACATACATTGTACGGCCTTTCATACAACCATTGAAAAGCCCATAAAGTGTAGGTTTCATCTCATCCGGATGAACCCAGTTATTAGTTGGCCCAGCATCATCTTTACTTAAACTACATATGAAAGTCCTGTCCTCAACTCTCGCAACATCGCTAGGATCAGAACAAGCTAGGTAACTATTTGGTCTTTTTTCAGGGTTAAGCTGAATCAAAGTTTTAGAATCTATTAACTTTTTAATTAAATAGTGATTTTCTGCTTCTGAACCGTCGCAAATATGAATAGATTCAGGCGTACAAAGGCTAGCTATTTCCGTAATCCAGTGATAAAGCTCTTCATTTCTCAAATTAAATTTAAGATTCTCTAAAATTTCAGGTATAGAAAAACTCTGTTTTAATGAAGAATTTTCAAATGATATGGCCATGATTTCCCCTTTACATAAAGTAAAAATTCTATGGCCATCTTATGACTTATTTTGCTAATTAATTCAAAGAAAAAATTAATATCCTGTAATTACTGGCTTATTATAATTGCACTTAAGAATAAAATTTTGAGCTGGATTTCTAGGATTAGCAATAACCTTAGTTAACTCTGTCCCATTTTCAAAACCCAATGGAAGCGATACATTGTAGAGCTGGGACTCACGCGGAAGTGGCTCAAGTAATACAGTTAAAGCACTACCTCTGTATTTAGATACAATTAGTTGGTATTGAAATGGTAAAATTGATTTGTTTGTTGAATCAACTTTAATATTTCTTGTATCAAGATTTACAAAAGCTGGTTTTTTTTCTAATTTTTTTTCATCAAAACTCATTTGCAAAAAACCATTCTCATTTTTTACAGACGTGACATTTTCAGATACCAAAACAGCCACTGGGCTATAAAACCTAACACCAAGAATTGATACTGTCGCCATACAATTCAATGCCGCATGCGACACAGAGTAAGCCGAAAGTAACAAACCAATCACAACAAAATTTAACTTTTTCATACATCTTCCTTTACGGTTGCTATTTCTTTTCGCGAGGATTATAGCACAGGAGTAAAAGAGTTTATTCTAAAAATGCAATTCAAAAAATCTTTACAGTAATGTCAATTATTACTTCATGCTTTGTTTTAGATATAACTAAATTTAACTTAATTAATAGATAAAAGTGACGTTTAATGGCTTTTTGACTTAAATTCTACAGTAGCAATTGGTTTTAAAATACACTAAATTGTTTCTTTGTTGAAAAAAATTCTAATAAACACTCACATTAAATCCATCTAGTCAGAATAATCAAAACAACTTTTTTTTAATTGGAATACAGTGTATAGCTGGAAGAGTTACTTGAAATTAATGGGATAAATTATACTTTGAAATGGGAAATATCAAATTTAAAAACCTTAGGAGATCAAATGAAGAAAATATTGTTTTATTCTGTTTTAACATTCCTCTCAAGCGCAGCTTATGCAGGAAATTTGAGTGTTAAAATTGAAAATCAAGTCATTATTGCCAAGGCTTGCAATCTGAAACAAGGAACAAAAAATGTTTGGTTTTTTGTTGGCCAAAAAGGCTACGCCAAAAACGGTATTGGTAAAACACAAGAAAAATTTGAAAATAACTGCGCCATTAAAACCTATAATAACTCCTCAAATGATTTGTTCTTAAAAGGTGGTGAGGTTTTTGCGGCCTACGACATGAATGGTAAAGAACCTATTCAATTAAGTCCAGAAACTGTATCTATACCAAATGCTGGTACGCCCTCAACTCCTTCGGTACCACCTGAAGATAAAACGCTCAAAATAAGTTACAAGTCTGATTCTGGCAAAGTACAAGTTCTCATCTGCGCTTCTCCTGAGTATATGACTTTAGGAAAAAATGTTGCAATCAACAATATCACAAAGCAAAAATCTACTGGTCAATACACTGGAAGTTCTAGCTTAAGTAAAAAAATGATTGGAGATCAAAGATGTGCAGAACATATTTATGATGCAAAAGATATAAGTAATGGTGATACACTAACTATTGTAGTTGGTAGCGAAAATAAAGAAGTTAAAGTTTCAGGATTATCTCAATCAAATCCGCCTGTAGTTGTGAACCCGCCTGAGGATCCTCGTAAAGAAATCGAATCTGCTAAAGTTAAAAATTATGCTACTCAAGCAGCTAATTTCTTTGCTAACAGAGTGGTTGATATTTATGGCAAGGTCGAAAACTATAAATACAATTTTTATCTGGGTTTTAGAAAGGCAGCCGCTCTTTACACAAACCTTGGACTTTCCGTCCAAAATTTACCGCAATATTCTTCTGGTAAACAATTAGGACTAACTCAAGGTTATCAACAAGGTTTTAACTCTGGAAAGGCGAAAGGTGAATCAGATGGAATATACTTTGGACAAAAAGCTGCTGCTGCTAGGTTCAGATCAGCTGTTGGAAATTCTAACTCACTTGATGTAACCCCCGGTGATGCTCCAAATGGAAACGACTTTGAAGGTCTCACTCCTTCATTGAGCAATCCAGACATTCGTACAAGTATTTCAAACTACAATAACGATTTTTATAATGAACTTAGATCAGGATACTCTTTTGATACCGAAGTGGATTTCGACAGTGATTTAAATGGCAGACTCTATGGAGCTTCTATAGATATAAGTGATTTCTACAATTGGAATAATTATAAAAATGAAGTTCTCTTATCTTATTGGAAGAGTGAAAATGCTTTTTCTTTATTTCTTTCTAAACGCTTAATTAAATCTAGCTCTGTTGATTATAATAAAGTGAAAGCAAATAATGAGTTAGTTGCAAAATACAAAGAGATAACAGACCCGACTTTATACAAAGATGCTGAGCAAAATAAGCAAATCTATAAATCTGCTTTTGTTAACCAGTATGATAATGTAATTGATGATAAATGGAATAATGAAGTCTATGGAAAAACTAACAATTCGGCACAAATAAGAGGTGAATTTTATTTTACTCAAGCTATTCAATCTTATGCTCAAACTGTAGGTTACAATGAGGGTTACGTTCAAAAATATACTAAAGCCAGTAAAGATGGTTACAGTAAAGTTGTTGGAACTGCTTACCTTAATAAATTTGATCAAACGGTTAATTACTATACTAATAATGCAGTTTTTGAAGACTTACAGATGGAATTAGTTAATCAAGAAGGCAAAAAATTTTTTGCGATCATCGATAGCGTTATTCCTGTTGTAAAAAATATTGTGAACCTTGGAAAAGTTTCCGGAAAATTGACAGTTTCTATTTCCTCAACCAGCGGTGTTTTAAATAGTGCTGCAAATACAACTTTAGAAATGGAAGTTCCTTCTTTATCACAATTGAAAAACTCTCAGCCATTTGGAACTATTTCACAAATTTCATCTCAAGCAATAGCTGACGGAAATTATCAGGTCACGATGGCTACTAGCGCTGGTAATCAAACTTTACCAATTGAAGTTTCTTGGTTTCAAACGATCAGACAAGTTACAAAAGACTCTGCACAGCGACAACAAATTCTTGTTAAATATCTATCTAATACTCTTGGAAAAGAAATGACTGACATGAAGAGCGTCTTTAAAAAGAATAAATATAAATCTGAACCACAAAATACTTTTGCTGGAAAATTTGTGACAAGTTTTACTGCATTACCCCCTCAAGAAAAGCAAATTCTAAATCAATTCCAAGCGTCTATTGTTGCTGGAATGGGAAAAAGACCAACAAATTTAATTTGTATTGGATGTGGTAAAGATGAATGGGACTCTGCCCAAAGTCTATTCAAACAAATTGGCTGGTCTCTAACTAAATAATGTATTCTAAATTTGAATAAAGAGTCACATTCCTGACTTTGTATTTTATAACCGATTTAAAAGGGTGGCTTAAGCCGCCCTTTTCTATTTTATGGGCTTTGGTATTTTATATTCGATTTAAACATAATTTTATGACAAGTTTGAAATCAAAAAAATCAGGCATTAAGCCTAAAATTTAAACTTTTACTTGTTTAATTACAAAAAAGGAGTATATTGATATGCAGTTTTGAAGTCTTATTATTAGTAGAGCCTTAACATTTTTGTTTGCCTCTTAGTGATACAGGCCGCAGAAATAAACAACCTTAAAAGAACCAAATTAGGAGGCTCTTTATGAACAATAAATTATACGTAGGTCAACTTTCTTTTTCAGTAGATTCAAACGCGCTTGGAGATTTTTTCTCTGCAGCTGGCCAAGTTACTTCTGCTAAAGTTATTACTGATCGTGAAACTGGTAGATCTAAAGGTTTCGGATTCGTTGAATTTTCGACTGAAGAAGAAGCTCAAAAAGCTATTAACGACTTCAATGGTCAAGAATTAAATGGTAGAGCAATCAACGTTTCTATCGCTAAGCCTCAAGAAGATAGAAAAAGTGGCGGTGGCGGCCGTGGTGGTTTCGGTGGCGGTGGCCGTGGTGGTTTCAGAAAAAACTACTAAGTCTATAAATTAATTATAAAATAAGTAAAAACCCGAGCAGAAATGCTTGGGTTTTTTTTGTTCTTTCTTTAACAAATTTTTTCTGTACTACACTTTCCTGATAGAGTTTTACAATTTTTAAATAGATTGTTTCTATTACACTTTAGCTAAATTCTCCTCTAAACTGATCTCAATATAAATCAAACTGACTTCGAAAAAGCTATTTTGGAATTTTCGTTTGGTCATTAAGGAGGAAAAGTGAAAACAAATATTTCAATTGGACTTAAAGATGAAGATAGACAAAAAATTGCTGAAGGACTTTCTAAGCTTTTAGCAGATTCCTATACTTTATATCTTAAAACTCATAACTTTCACTGGAACGTAAAAGGACCGATGTTTCAAACACTTCACCTAATGTTTGAGACACAATATACAGAACTATCAACTGCTGTTGATTTAATTGCAGAAAGAATTAGAGCATTGGGTTATCCTGCACCAGGAACCTATCAACAGTTTGCTAAATTGACATCCATAAAAGAACCAGATGGGGTTCCAACAGCAAAAGAAATGATTAGTCAGCTTGTTGAAGGGCAAGAAGCCGTTGTTAGAACAGCTAGATCGATATTCCCACTAGTTGATACAGCTCACGATGAAGTTACATCTGGACTTCTTGCTGACCGCATGGAAGTTCATGAAAAAACAGCTTGGATGCTACGAAGCTTACTAGAAGATTAAATCAAAAAATCCATCTGTTAATTTATCTAGTCACTGCAACTTTTTGTTGCGGTGACTAACCTCTAAGAATTGAATAACTATTCAGACGGAGGTTTTATGAAAAACAAAATAAATTTTATTAAGTATATTCTATTATATGGTACAGTTGTACTTAGCGCTTTACATGTCAACTCCCAAGCTCTTTATCATGGACAAGAACTAATTAATGAACATCCCACAGGTAATATTTGTTATTTGTATGTAGATAGCATAACAAAAAACACTAAGGGCAAACACTGCTATGAAATGCAAGTAAGACCCATTTTTACAAACCCAACACATCCACTAAATAATGAAAGCTTAATTTTAGTATCTCAAATTACTAATTACCACAGGAAAGAATATCCTCAGGTGAAAACTTGCGCTACTAGTCTTGATGGAAAAACTTCTTTAGATAATATCTATGGAGATGATGAAAATCAAATTTTTACACCTTTGTTTTCTACTGAGTTTAAAAGCAGAAAAACTCAATATGATTTTTTTGTAACTATTTCTAGTGTTAATAAAATGCCAACTAGAACAAGATTACACCAAATGGAAATGTTTAAAGAGTTGAATATTGACTGCGTTAACCTAACAAAAATTTAAGTTTATTAAATAATTTTAAGTATATTTTTTTAACTTTCGCTGAAGACTCTGGCGATGAAGTCCTAGGTCTTTAGCTGTCTTACTTATATTACCATTATTTTGAGTTAATACAAAATCAATATGATCGTGTTCTATTTGTGAAAGAGTTGGAACAGAAAAATCTTCGGAAGTTAATTTTTCTGATATAGTTCCCAATAAAGCTGCTTCAATTTGACTAAAACTTGAAGGTTTCATCAAATAGTTCACAGCTCCTTTTTTTATAGCTTCAACAGCTGTAACTACACTTCCATATCCAGTTAAAATAACAACTCTACAACTAGGAGAAGTTTTTAGTAAACGATCAATAAAATTTAATCCCAACTCTCCTTGCTTTAAACGAATATCAATAATTGCATAATCATACTTAAAATTATCATTATATTTTGCACTGGAGTTGATACTATCAACATCATAATTGTGACTTAGAAAATCCTTCGCAAGAGTATTTGCTAAGTTAGTATCATCTTCCACAATAAGAATTTTCTTCTTCATTTTAATTTTTACCCATTTCCATTTGAACAAGGCCAAAGTAAATTCACCAGCGCGCCATCTTCAGTTTTCTTATTCTTAATACACAACTCACCTGATAACGATTGGGCTAACAACTCACTGACATAAATTCCTAAGCCAGTCCCATTAATTTTACTTGTTAGAAAAGGTTCACCTATTTTACTCAAAATTTCTTTAGGAAATCCAGGTCCATCATCGATAACTATAAGATGAAAATATTCTTCTTTCTTCATAAAATTTAATGCTATCTTTCCATTAGGATTTGATTCGTAGGCATTATCTAATAAATTTATAACAGTTTGAGCAAAATGCACTATAGGAATTTCACAATATTGATGCTCTATACTTTTTTCAAAAAAACACCCAGGATGAACTTCAAGCCAGGAATCACATACATCATTTAAAAACATTTTCATATCTACTTTTTTAAACAAACTACTTTGAGGATCCATTTGAGAAGCATTCATCTGCTTTAAAACGAACTCACAAGAATCAATCGCCTTACTGGCCATTAACAAGTCCTCGTAGTAGTTACCACTAGCTATAGATTGTTTTAATCTTTCAATTGTTAACTTAACTGCGTTCAACGGACTTGCAAACTCATGAGAAAACCCTGATGCCAAAGCTCCCAAAGCTCTTAGTCTATCATTTTTTTCCTGTTTAACTAAAGATCTTATCTTTTTTTGATTTTGAATATTAACAAAACGTCCAATTATATCCATGATAAACCATAGAGAAAAAAGTAAAAATAGGAATGAACAAATAAACCAAATATCTTTTTCTAGAAATAATTTTCCTTTCTCTTGCCAAGAAGAATTTATTAAAAAACTGCTCGTAAATATCAAAAATATAAGAAAATACTTCTTATGCTCTTGACTCAATAACAGAGCAGCTAGGCACGTATTAATAAATAGAAAAATAACAATAGGATTAAAAATTCCACCACAAAGATAAATCAATGAAAATAACGCTAAATAATCGATATAGAACTGAGTTGAAACAAAGACATCACTAACTTGATTTTTTGCTTTTATAAAAAGAACTTGAATAAAAAAATTTAACAACATCAATAGCCCAAGAATAGCTATATAAATTGGGAATGAGTTTCTGGTTAAAAATCCACTTAATAGCAACGGGACGGAAAACAAGAATAAAATAATAATAGCTAACCAACGAAGTTTAACAAACCAAAATAGTTTAGCGTAAGATTCTTGTTTATTATCATTATCATATTGAAAAAAATTTAGCACAAAAGAAATCATGCCACTTCATATACGATTTTTACTTTTTTTGCGAATAAAAACTCATCTGTTTTGAAAGTATTGATAACTCCAATATGAAAACAAATAATCAACTCTTGGAACCCGAAATTTTTCTGGTTTGAAGTCCATGTAACTAAATCCTTCTTTCCACATCATCTGTGAAGTAAATGATTCCCCTTCGTATTTAGGATAAAGGACATTAGGAAGTAAATGCTGCTCAGCTGGTTGTCGATTTGGTATTGATTTCCAAGGCAAATCAGGCATGGAAGAAAAAATGAAGTCTTCTTTTAAACGATAATCAAATGCCAATGCTTCGTCTGGTATGTATGCAGGAGTTTCCTTTAAGCTAGCAAAGCAACTCTCTGGCGCAGGACCAAGCTCTTTAGAATTTAGACTATGATTCATAAGACATAAAAAATCTCTTTTAGCTCCTACAAACATCTTAGCTAATTCTTTGATAGTTTTTTGTTGTTGGACTTTAACCCACGTAGCATCTCTAGTATAGTCTGGAAAGCCATCTGATGGCCAAAAAATAGGTGGCAACATGCTCCACTTCTTTTCAATTGCTTCTGCTATAATATAAAAAGCATTAGCACTTACCATAGCCAAATTGATCCCACTCCAATCAGCAACACCATGAATATAAAACTGTCTGTTTAATCCTAATAGTTCAAGAGCATTTTGATTACTTAGATATTTTTTTATAAATTGGTAATAACCTTCTTCAGAATTGTTATAAATAGCATCTAATCCTTCGATATAAGCTTGATTCAAACCATTTAATCTCTTTAATTTTACAGATTTTAGTTTTTTAACCGCCCACTTTAACTCCTGAAATAGAGGGTCTTTTGGAGAAATAAATTTTGTCGACCATGCAAAGGTCAAAATCAACCCCTTGATCATATCGTTGTTACTACCCGGCAACCAATATAAATGATTGTAAGGAGGGCTTCCACGAATCCACCGTTCATTGAAAGGCGTAGTAGTCTTATAAGGCATTATTCCACGCGCAAATTCTTCACTATTCTCTGAGATTTTCAATAGTAATAAAATGCCATTTAATACTTTTATAGCACGCTGATATGTTTTTACATCTTTAGTTACCAAATATTTATTCACAAGAGCTACAAAGTACATACTAGTCCACAGAGCGGAATCTCCATCTGGAATATCAACTTGATCTTGTTTTAGCTGAAAAAGTCCTATTTCATTTATATTACTCTGAAATGTTTGATCATCTACAATTTCTGCTTTCTCTTTAAGTGAAAATGATAATGATAAATTTTTTAATTGAGCTTCCATTAAACTGAAACTATTTGGTTTTAAATTTCTTAAACGCAAAACTTTTTTTTCTTTCTGATAAAAAGATTCGTCGGTTAAGTCAGTGATGCTGTAAAAGTTCTTACTTTTAAAATCTTGATTATCTCTGTAAGGATCTAACTGCGGCTGTTTTTGATACCAATCAACAACACTATCGATAGCAATAAATTTAGCTAAGTTAACTAAAAACGGGTTACTCATTCCTGCTGTTATCAGCTTTTTCTCTCTCTTGTCATTCCAAGTGTCATCAAATTTGCACTTTATACTTATAGGCTTGGTAATTTTACTGGGGTCCATAAGATCTATAATAACTGTTTCTCTAGCTTGGAATTGTTCTTTGCTTAGTTTATTGCTTCCCACTTGAGATAAAAAACTATGGGATCTAACTTTAAACTCTGCAAAATTATCATACTTTTTTCCAAACCAAAGCTCTTCTACACCATACTCATTTTTCCACTTCTCTTTGTAACTTGCATTCCAGACGATTTCACCATTTGGAAATTCAGTAATTGAAGCCACATAACTTCCAAAATCATTTTTACCTTCAACTTTGTATAACAGACAACTAGGTGTTTCAGATAGAGCAGATAAACTGAGGAAAAGGTGTATGATCAAAAATACCAAATATTTTGAATTTTTAAAAAGTCTTATTATCATCCTTGTATTCTCCAGATAGCTTTCTTGCTTGAGCTTTTCTCGGGAAAATACTGACTCTAATTTAGTAAATAAAACTTTCGGTGATAAATTCTGCCTTTTAGTCCTAAGACTACAAAACAAAAAGACTGTAATTGACCTTTTTCAATTACAGTCTTTTTTCTTTTCGAAGAGTATACAATATTAATTAACAGTTTATTGGTGGTCTAGATGACAAACAAAGTTAGCTCTACTGACAAATAACTGTTCTTCTAGTGGTAGGCTCAATCAAAGTGTATCCACGACAGATTGCTCCGTAGCAATTTACTCTCTGTTCAAAACCTGCATTGTTATAAATATATTCTCCGACACATTGGGCACTTATAGTCCCAAGATTACTGTTGTTTAAACAGTAAGAACTATCCATGACTTGACCTAAATTTGAATAACAGATTCCGCCATTCCAATAATAATTTCCAGTAATTGCTGAATTGCATGTAGAGGTACATAAAGTTGTAGCAACCTGTTGACCAGTGGCACTTGAGTAACAAATGTTTCCATTTAAATAATAACCACTAGTGGTTGCTGTAGTTGAAGGACAAAGAGTCGAAGTAACTTGCTGCCCCGTAGCGCTTGAATAGCAAATACCTCCATTCCAATAATAACCTGCAGTTGCAGTGTTACATGTGGAATTACATAGTGTAGTTGAAACGACTTGCCCATTGGCTGATGAATAACAACTCCCATTATTCCAATAATAGGCTCCATTTGCATAAGTACCTGAAGAGGTTGAGTTTTTGTTATTACATCCTATAAGTAATAAAACCAAACCAATGGTTAATGTCATTAAAGTTTTCATATTGTCTCCTCACCATTGTCTAAGAGCAAGACAGATACCAAAATGATATTTTCTCTTTAAGTATATGAATTTACTACAAAAAAATTAATCATGGAAAAAAAGTGAAAAAACTTTAGACTGTCAAAACTTAACGATAGTGACGTTTCTTGTTTTAACAGCTGTTTCTAGTAAAAAAATAAAGTCCTTAAATCTCTCTATACTTATAAAAATTCAATACCATTTAGTGATGATGAGTTTCTTCTTTTTTAGGAGTACTAACTCTTGGAATAGTTTTAAAAGGTACCTCTTGATTTTGACCATCAACTAAAAACTCAACTTTTATTTCTTCATTAACCTTTATTTCTCGTGATGGCTCAAAAAGCATTATATGATTTCCACCCGGCTTCAACTCTAAAGAGCCATTGGCAGGAATTAAAAATTTATCAACTTTCTCCATTGCCATTCTACCTTCTTTTTCGACTGTCATATGGGTTTCAACAGCCTTAAAAGGTTCCGCCTTCGAAATCACCAAACTCACTTCTTTTTCAGATTTGTTATTAACAACAGCATATCCAGCAGTTGCCACTGATCCCTTAGATGGCACAAAAATCCTAGCATCTTGAAAACTTAATAGTTCTGCTAACTTTTTATCTTTGGCATAAGAAAAAGTCGCCAATGTCAGACCAATAAACATTATATTTTTCATAACACTCCTTTATAATTTACAGTAATTGTTTAACGCTTTGATAAATTTGTTCATCACTTCTAGGATTAGCAATAGACTTAATTACTTCACCTTTTTCATTTAAGAAAAAAATCTTATCTGTGTGCGCAATAGAATATCCTATATAAGATTTTGGATTTTTTTCCATCAAATAACTAGCGCCAAATAAATTTACAACGAAGTCAATTTGTTCTTTAGTTCCAGTTAATCCTACAAAATCTTTAAAAAATTGAGCTGCATAATCAGCTACATCATCGGGTTTGTCATTTTGATAATCAACACTCAGAAATAATAACTGAATTTGTTTTAATTCATTTTCTGAAAATTTTAAAAATGCCTGAGCTACGACACTCAAACTCATGGGACAAACATCGGGACACTTAGCATAGCCAATATAGAGTAGATTCAATCGCTTATTATGATCTAAAAATCTCCATTCTGCTCCTCTATATTTCAACTCAAAGGAGCCTCCTACCGTTGGCGTCGTATTTGCCATTTTAATTAAACTAAAAAGTAAAACTCCGGAGACAAAAGTGGCACATAAGAGTGCTACAACAAAAACTTTTAAAGAAGGCTTTCTAATGGTGAACTCCATGTTGAGCTCCTTGAGGGTTAATATTTTCTTCTTGATCAATTAAATGAATCTCAAATTTCTTAGACACTTTATTGCCACTACCATCAATCAAGCTCATATAAACTTCCCAATCACCACCCATTACAAAATAAACACTTTTTACCGTAAACATGCCTGGTATGACCTTGCCTTGTTCATCTAGAGTTGGTTTGACGGATGTTGGGGCTGATCCATGTCCCATACTTGGCATCCATAACACTACCTCCAATTGATCATTAATAGCTTTTAATTGATGTGTTTTTGGATCTCTGGCTTGAACGGTGATTTGCATTTCTGTTCCAACTTCAGGTTCTTTTGCAAACTCAACATGTAAATGTAAATTTTTCTCTTTAAAAACTAAATGGGCCTTCTTTTGACTTGATGTTGGGACTTCTTGATGTCCTTCTCCGTGAGCATGAGAATTTATTGCAGAGAAAATAATTACTAAAGAAGTAAATGCCACAAATAGTAAGGGTTTTAAGATTCGACTCATAACTAACACTCCTATGATTATTATATTTATTTATTCAGATCTTCTTAGTAATTTTATTTAGACAAGAGCGCAACCAATTTCTATCGCAACAAAATGTTGCACTGTACTTATGTTACTTTCTTCGATATACCTGACCCTAAGGGGATTTATGACTCATTTTTCAAATCAATTAAAAGTTTACAAAAATATTCTTTTCCTAATTTATTTTTTTTCATCCCTCATCACACAAGGGCATTCTCTTGAAAAAACCAAAGAACTAGGAACAATGTCGTCCCTAAGGGGACAAGATCTTTTAACTAAGCAAAAGATTCAGATCGAATCTAAGCCCCTAGGACTAGTTATCATTTTTTTATCAGCAAAATGCCCTTGTTCAAATAGCCATATAGCGGAAATAAAAACCCTCAGCAAAGAGTTTTCTCAGTTTCAATTTGTTGCCGTTCATTCAAATAAAGAAGAGGAATTAAGTTTGGCTCAAAATTATTTTAAAAGTTTAGATTTGAGTTTCCCTATTATTGAGGACGATAATTTTTCTCTGGCCGATCAATTTCAGGCGATGAAAACTCCACATGCCTTTGTATTCAATACTAAAGGTGAATTGCAATTTAAAGGTGGAGTTTCTGATAGCAGACAATTTGCAAATTCAGAAATTAAATACCTGCGCCTAGCTCTTGAAGATGTTGCAGCTCAAAAAAAACTAAGATACCCCCATGCTAGAACACTTGGTTGCGCAATCACAAGAGACTAAATATGCCAGTACTTATCTCTCTATTTTTTTCTTTTTTCTTACTAAATAACTCACTCATTGGTTGCGCTAGGGCTAAATACTTAAAGTCAACAACCACAACAACACGATCAAACACCACAGATAATACTCCAGATGAGTCAACCAGCGATGAAAGCAAAGGGGCTACCCCAAATCCCCCAACTGCCCCAGCAACTTGTCGTCACATTTTTACAAAAAGTCGAATCTGCTTAGAATGGACATGGGTGCAAATTCCAACAGCTTCACAACCAGGAATTTTAGATTTTAAAACTTTTAATTTGGGAATAACCAATAATACACTTGAATTTACAGACTTAGAAAATATGCCCAAGGTAATTTTGTGGATGCCAAGTATGGGCCATGGATCAACTCCTACAAAAACAACAAGAATTACTCAAGGACATTATCGTAGTGAAAAAGTTTTTTTCATCATGCCAGGAACTTGGCAAATTCAATTTCAGTTTATAAATGCTCAAGGACAAAAAGATGAAACCATCGTTAATCTTATTATTTAGCTTATTGAATTTTTCCATAAAAGGATGGGCGGCAGCTTGTTGCGGTGGTTCTTCGTCAATACCCACTATGATTTTAAGTGACGATAAAGCTCAGGTTTCTTCTAGTTACAGTTTTTCTAGAGTTGATATTGATAGTGTTGACAATGAAGGTTACTGGCATCGCTGGGATCAGCACATCACAACCGAAACTGTTAAACTTCTAGGAAGCCATCTTTTGAACGATCTGTGGCAAGTAGGCTTTGGAATACCTATTATAAAAAGAGTTCGTGAGCAGGAAAGCTTCACTGGACTTGGAGACATAAATCTCAATGTGGGTTATGAGTTTTTACCGGAGTGGGATTACCACCCGATTAAACCTAAAGGGCTTATGTTTTTTCAAGCTACAGTTCCAACAGGTAAAACAAAAATGGAATCAGAAAATGGCGGTTTAGACTCGACTGGTAATGGGCTTTGGTCAGTTGGTATTGGACTTGTTTTAACAAAAGTAGTTAAAAAGTTTGATCTGCAATTTAGCTGGGACTGGCATCATTCTTTTGAAAAAAAATTTTCTAATAGTTCTTTTTCTGGAACTTTAACTCCTGGTAATGGGCAAAATTTATCACTTGGCTTGGGTTATAACTTGGAAAGTTTTCGATTTGGACATACAATAGTATGGACATCTGAGGACCCCATTAAAGTCTCTAGTACAGATCCCAATTTTGAGTCACCTGGTTACAAAGAAAGCTTTGCTACAGGAACAGTTTCCTTAAGCTACTTAGCAAGTGAAGAATACTCACACACCCTTAGTTATGCAGATCAGACTTGGTATGGAACCCCTCAGAACACTAGCTTAACCAAGTCTATTAATTATTTGTTACAAAAACGTTGGGGGCGATAGACTCTCATCATTTTTTACCATCTTGATAGCTAATCAACTTTGCTAATTCCAAAAGTCCTTTATTGATTTTACTCATAAATGAAAGCTCATGGGGAACAAATACAAAATTGGTATGTTGAGACCACAATCGTTTTAACTTTTTATCAAGCTTAAGAGCCTCTTCTAAAGACTCAATCCTTGCTGGATTTCCACCTTCTATTGAAATACCACCAACTGCTGCAGTTTCAAAAAAAATAACTGCATCATAACGTCTAAGCTCCTTCTTTAAGGTTGTTTTCTGATGCTTAAAAAAATCTTCTGGCTCTCCCGGCCAATAAGCAGCACCATCTATAGTCCCACGATCACAGAGAAGTATTCGCTTCCTGTAATGTGAAGCCTGAGCTTCTTCAAGATTAATTTGGGTATGATAAATAGCTCTTTGCGTGGCCCTTAGTACTCCATTATCTCCAGTTCTTGGGAAACCACCCGAATACAAAATAGTTGCGGCCTCTGGCACAACGACGACCTCTGGACCAATTTCCCTTCTGAACAAATCAGCGGCAGTGGTTTTTCCACCTCCAGGTCCGCCAGTTAGAACAATTCTACAACACTCATCCATAAATTACTTCCTATCCAAAAATTCTATTTTGTTGGATTTTTTTTATAAGATCAAGCCGCAGTTGTATGTATGAATTTCATAGATGCTATTTCTAAACAAAAACGTTTTCATCTTAAGTCCTGCTTATAATAGGCTAGGAAAAATTTATTTTAATCTCTTCCCGATCTAAGGGACCTATGATACTGTCGGCCTTCATTTAACATTGTCGCAAAATACAGGAATACAGTATGAATTCTTTTAAAGATCTTGGCCTTCTTCCCTCTTTAGTAACTTCATTAAACTCTTTAAAAATATTTAAGCCTACCGAAATTCAAGTAAAAACGATTCCCATGATTATGAGTGGCCAATCGGTCGCAGGAGTTTCAGAAACGGGCAGCGGTAAAACGTTAGCTTATGCCTTACCCGTCTTACATCTCTTAAAGGAATTAGAAAATGAAGGAAAACCTGTAACTGAAAACTCAACACCAAGAGCTCTGGTTTTAGTACCAACTAGAGAATTAGGTGAACAAGTTGCAAAGGTATTTAAATCTTTAACTCATGAAACAAGACTTCGAATTAGACCAGCTTTAGGTGGAATGACTTTTGAGCATTCAAGACGTAATATCGCAGCTCCTTTAGAAGTATTACTTGCGACACCTGGTAGATTACTGCAATTAATCGATAAAGGTCTTATTGATTTAACAGATATTCGTATGATCATATTTGACGAAGTTGATCAAATGATGGATCAAGGTTTTCTTCCTAATTCAAAGACTATTGTTGATGTATGTCCACCTGATGTTCAATTAATTTTATTCTCTGCAACTGTTTCCCCTGATGTTCAGAAGCTACTTAATGAATTATTTCAAAATGCAGATATTTTTAGAACAGAAGGCAGTGGGAAAACAGTCAGCTCACTTATAACAAAAAATTTATTTATTAAAGATGGTATTCGTTGGCCAGCATTTGAAAAGATTATAAAACAACCTCGCCAGGGAGGCACACTAATTTTTGCAAATACTCGTGAACAGTGTGATAAAATCGCTAAAGAACTTAGTGTAAACGGTTTTGAATCTGCTCTTTATAGAGGAGAAATGGACAAGTCAGATCGTAGAGCAAATTACAAAAAATTTCGTAGTGGCGAAATAAAACTTATGGTAGCTACTGATCTTGCTGGACGTGGACTAGATTTAGATCATATAGATCTTGTGATAAATTACCATTTACCAAAGCAAAAAGAAAATTATCTTCACCGAGTTGGAAGAACTGCCAGAGCTGGCCGCCAAGGTACTGTCATTAATTTAGTAACCGAAAGAGATTTTCCACTTTTAGAAAAAATGGGGCTAGCACATGAAATTCCCAAACATCTTTTAAATCTAAAAGATAAAACTGGAAAAACAAGAGCCCCCCAAGCCTCCAAAGACAGGACTAATCAGAATAAATCAAAATTGACAACTAGTCCTATGAAAATGAGTAAAGAAACACAAACTGGTAAAAACAAACTTTTTAAAAAAAATAATAAACCAAAACGCTAAGAAATTTTGGCAGCTTTTTCCATAAAACGTTTAAAAGCCGATCTTTCGGTACACATTTTATGATAAAGTACAAATGCAGGCTTGGCTTCAATATCTTTATTTGCCAATGCCCAACCAATTTGTGAAGAAATATATAAATCTGCAGCTGAAAATTTATTACCTACAAGGTAGCCATTCATAACAGCTTTTTCTAAAGTGTTAATTGTATCATCATAACTTCCATACCCTAGAAAACCAGACTGAGGAGAATTCACACGGGGATACTTTTTATCAAAAATAGCCGCTTCAATACATCCAGCGCCAAAAAACAACCAACGATAGTAGCTACCTCTTTCTGCACTGTGCATTTCTGGAGCTAAACCCGCACTAGGAAAAGCATCTGCTAGATAAGCACAAATCGCAGGAGTTTCAGTAATAACTGTTGAACGATGAATAATTGCAGGGATTTTTCCCATGGGGTTAATTTTCAAATATTCTGGTGACTTATGATCTCTTTTTTTCCAATCTAACAATTGAATTTCATATTCAGCACCAACTTCTTCAAGCATCCAATGAACCATTCTTCCACGCGACATAGGGTTGTAATAAAACTTCACTTTATCTGACATAATAACTCCTTTGATTTTGTTGTTACTTCTTCTTATATTGAAAAACACTTGATTTCTGTTTAATTTTAAAACCACATTTTGAATACAATGCTAAAGCCTTTTCATTTTCTAAAGCAACGGTCAAACGACATTCATTGATATTTCTTTCTGCAATTTTTTCCAATGAGTAAAGGATTAATTTTTTCCCCAAGTTATAACCACGAAACTCTGGCAAAACACCTAATGAGTTAATTTCAGCAAACTCATTATTCTCTTGAAAAATCAAATGTGAAAATGCAACTTTTTTTGACCCACTTAAGACAACATAAATAATCTCATTGGTTTCATTTTGACGATTATTAATCCATAATTGCTTTTCAGGAATACTCACTTCTTTATTGTTTCTAAAAGATTGGCATAGCAATTCATAAACTTCAGAAAGTCTATTGTTGTTAGCTTCCATAATAACAAAATTTTCAGGTATCTTTTCATCAATAAAATCTTGGATAAAATTCGGTAAAAGCGTATGAGCCATTTTATAAACATCATAGTTAAAATTTAAATTATGTTTTTTTAGTATATTTTCTTCAGGCTTATGATTGTCTGTAAAAGAAATTTCAAAACCTTCTCTATGCTCAGGTAAAATGATTTTAGTTTCTTTAATAATTAAATCGATAAGCTCTTGAGTAGCCTCTTTTTTAAGATATTTGCTAATTGCAAGAATTTCCAAAGAAGCTGTATTCTGTGAGTTTTGAACTTTATCTAAAAGAACAGCTACCGCCTGTAATTCTTGAGTCACAGGATCAAGAACTTCCATTATCATCTCGGTAGAGCTAACAAAGTTGGTAAAAAACCTCTTCAAGACGGCAGGAACATGTTGGTGTTCGAAGAAATTTTTACTTACAAAAGTAATTAACTTTTCAATTTCAGGAAGATTATTTTTTTTAAAAACATAGATTTGATGAGTCATACTCATCAGATCTTAGCGGTACTAAAAAATAGTGCCAAGTCCAATATTGAATAAAATTGTATCTAAATCTGAAGTGTTAAAACTGGAACGATGATTTTGCCCTATTAGCTGATAAGATTTATTACTAAAGTTATCACTATAATAAATGCCGCTTAGCAGATAAATAGCTCCAAGTGCTCTTTGAGTTCTTAACTCCCAAATATACCCACCTCCAAATCGGTAAAATGGCAATTGACTTTTAACTGAAGCACTATCGGATTCCTCAACAGTTTTATCACATGAGCCCAAAAAACAAATAAATCCATTGTATGGCTTATAACGATTGTATTGGTATTCAAACTTTGCATCATATATCCCTAATGTGAGTTGAGTAAAAAAACCTTTAAGTTTGCTTTTTGAAAACCCATCGAAAAAAAATTTCTTAATATCTACTGTAGTGTAGAAAGCATTAACGTTTGTGTTCTCCTCTAGGTACTGCCAGTCAGCTAAATCACCACCACTTGCTTTTTTTGATTTATAAAGACGTCCATAGCTAAAATTAATTGTTGTATTATTTGCGAATAAGTATCCAAGAGTTAACTCAAAATTTTGCCCCTCTAGGTTCTTCTGAGTATCTAACCCTCTATAACCTTTGATTTCAAAGGTTACTCCATATTTAATAGGTTTAAAAGTATCATACGCCAATCTCTGCTCTTCAAGTGATGGAAATACTGAAGGTTCCACCTGTGGAGCAGCAACACCCTGATCCTTTGATTTACTTTCACCCTTTAATCCTAAAACAAAGAACAAAATAATACTCAAAATTTTTATCTCTCGCACTTAACACTCCTTAAAAATTTAGACCTGGTTTACAGCTAAAGTGGCAACCAACATCTTGGTGGCTCACAGCTATGCTCTATTTGGCAGAGAGCTCCTCGCACATAAGTATCCAAACGACACTGAAGTGATGGATACGAATTGGGCTTAAACTCTTTAGTATCACCTTCATGGCTATTTAGCGAAGGCTTTGGTAAATCCATATAATCATAATAATCAAAAAAATTAATTAGTTCTTCCCCGGCTCTTGCAACTAAAAAGCATTTCAAATTTTGTTTACAAAATGCATAATTTTGAGGGAAAAATTTTGGATTAGCCAATAATTCTGGAAATTGTAAAAAAACTGCTTGTTGCAAGGAACTGTCATAAAATAGTGACTGTAGATCTAAGACAACATCTTGGAAAAATTCTGGTAGACAGGTTTTAGCAGCCCAAAAATCAGATTGACCCTCTGTAGAAGACCACTCTGCACCTGGTATTGTTTGCCTTGGGCTACCTCCTAAAATATGTCCTAATTCATGGCAAACTATACTTGCAAACGATATTGAACTTGCTTCTTTAGAGATTAAGGCCTTACCTGTTATCTTCAATTCAAAAAATTTTTCAGCTTTTCTAACCGACCCTTCGAAATGATTTACTGTCCACAAATCAGGAATATTTAGTGGGAGTTTAGTTTCTTGATAAACCTTAACAGCATACTTAAACTTAAAATAATTAATATACCGTATATAAGTTTCATATTTCTTTGTATCAAAACTTTGAGCTAAAACAGGGCTAGATATAGTAAAAATTATAAACAAACAAGTTAACACTCTCATATGTGATATGAAATAATAGACTTTAGAGTTATTTGGCAAGAGTTGATTCTAATTTTTACAAAACAGTTATTTCACACCCTGATGGTAAGACCATCTTTTAAAGCCAAACGGGAAGCTCTAATTGCAGGAATAAGCCCAGCCAAGCTACCACAGATTAAGACTACGAGTAAATAACTCCACTCTGTAAAAGTAAAAACCTCACCAACAATAAAAAACCCAAACTGGTTTTCAATCCATTTCTTTAGTAAAAAAAAACTACTTGTTTGTAGTGTTGCTCCAAGAACAACCCCTACAAATGTGAGCAAGGTGCTTTCAAAAACCAGCAATACTGTAATCTGCGAAGGACCAGCACCTATTGATCTTAAAATTGACATTTCTCTTCTGCGCTCATTTAAACTTGAAAGAATATTGCTTACCATTGAAGCTAAACCAACAATCATCACCATCAATGAGATTACTTTTAAACCCATAGCAATCTGGCTGAGACCTCGCCACAGCTCAGATAACGTAACACCAGGAATTATTGCTAATAAAGGTTCTGCTTCAAAATTGTTAATCTCTCTCTGCAATCGTAAAGTTTCAATCCTTGATTTTGTTCTTAAGAAAAAGGAGGTGATAGGACCAAACTTTATATTCTCCTTAGCAATCTTCTCTGGAGATAAAGCTTTGTCTTTTGTAGGTGCTGCCCCACTTTGCCAATCAATATGTATGGCTTCCATTCCGTAAAGTGAGATATACAAGCTCTGATCCAACGCAGTCCCAGTTGGTTTTAAAATTCCTGTTACTTTAAAAGGTTTATCATCATGCATTTGGATACCATCACCCTTAGTAACTCCATGAGCAATTACGATTTTATCTCCTAGTTTGTAATTTAATTTTTTTTCAACTTCAGAACCTATAACAACATCCCATATATCTAAGGCAGGAACTCCTTGTTGGAATTCTACTTTTTTATCTGATCTATAGCGATAATGTTCGTAAAAATTTTCATCAGTTGCAACAATCCTAAATCCCTTATGACCATCGCCCAAAGAATAAGGAATGGTCCACGCTATTTCTGGTTTTGATTTAATTTCTTGATATGACTCCCATGAAATATTATTTGAAGCACTACCCATATTGAAGACGGTATATAAAATTAAATTCAATGGACCTGTTCTAGCTCCTACGAGAAGATCAACTTGACTTACCGAGTGAGTAAAACCTTCTTCTGCTGCCCGTTTAATTCTTTCAACCGACAAAAGCAAAAACACACTGATGGCTATGGAAAATATAGTTAAAACAGAAGAAACTTTTCTATTTCTAAGAGATTTTATAGCTAATTTAAATAAAATCATGTTGTGCTCGCTTCATCTAATTCCTGGAACATCATTGACGCTTTGTTAATTTCAGGAAGACTCACAGCACGATCGAATAACTTTTGTAAAGTTTTATCATGACTCACGAAAAGCACAGAAATTTGATATTGTTTACAAACATCGAACAATAAATTAATAAATTTTTCACGATGATCGTAATCTAATGATGAAGTTGGTTCATCGGCAAAAATTAACTCTGGTCGACCAATAACAGCTCTAGCTGCAGCTACTCGCTGCTGCTGCCCTACTGACAACTCTGTAACCTTTTTTTCAAGTAAATAAGTAAGACCCAATTTACTACACAACTTTTTAGTCTCTTCAAGTTCTTCTGCCTGAGACACTTGTTTTCTTTTTTGTGAACTTAAATAAAGTGGCAAAGTGATATTTTCAAGAACACTTAAATATGGAATTAGATTAAAACTTTGAAAAATATATCCAACATGATTAGCACGAAATGTATCCCTTTCTGTAACTGAAAGTCGATTCATTTGAGTGCCTGCAACTTCTATTTCCCCTTCGTCTGGAACAATCACTCCAGCTAAGGTCTCTAAGAAGGTTGTCTTGCCACACCCACTAGGTCCATACAAAAACACTTTTTCGCCTTTAGCTAAACTAAACTGAGGAATATCTAAAACTAGTCTTAAAGAGCTTGGGTACTTAAACTTTAAATTTTTTATTTCCAAAATCATAGTTTACTACTTTAGATCAATAGTGATAGGAGTTCTTTTTAGTTCGACAGATTTCTGTAAATCGCCAACTAGTACTGTTACGTCTATATCATTCAAATTTTTCATTTTCGTAAAATCCAGTCTTAATTTACTTCCTAGAATAGCTTTTTGACAGTTCACAAAAAAAGTAGCGCTAATCTCTGAATGTTCACCATGTCGAGGCTCTTTCTTATTCTTTACCTCTGACTCATTAGTTTTTTCAAAAATCTGCTCAATTTTTTCCTGCTTAAACTGACAACTAAGATTAGAATCAAAAACAATCATACTTGGAAAAATACTTACTAACTCTTTAAGACGATCTTCGGCCTGCTTTTTTTCAAGATCTGTCTTCGCTTTATGTTCAAAGCCAATAATCCCTTGTGCTGCAGCTTCAAAAATTACTTTACCACTTAACCCATCAAACCCTATGCTCAACTTAGCAGACCCATGAACATGGGCTTCATGATGACGATGCTTTGAAGGCTTATGAACCTGCGCCATACACACACTAAAACTCGAGAAAAATGATACTCCAAGTAATATAACTAAAGAAATTTTTTGTAGAGCCTTAACACTTGTATTTAAATTTATTAGTTTCATGTCCATCCTTTGGTTAAAATTGAACTTTTTAGATCAAAACTTGATTATTCATTAACGTCAAATTTAAAATTCGTTGCAATGGTTTCTTCTTCCGCATCTTTGAGATAACTTTTTATTTTTTTATAACCATGATAATCTGAAGGAGTAATAAAAGTGATGGCAACACCTTCTTTTCCAGCCCTTGCTGTCCTACCAATCCGGTGAAGAAAGTCTTCCGCTTTATAAGGCAATTCAAAATTAATGACATAAGCTACATTTGGAAAATCCAAACCTCTAGCCATCAAATCAGTAGTTATTAAGATTTGAATCTTCTGCTCCCTGAATTCCCTAAAAATACGATTTCTATGGCCAGGATTCATATCACCATGTACAAAATCACACGACAGTTGATGATGAGTCAACAACCTGCCAATCGCCACACAAGACTCTTTACTATCAGCAAAAATAATTGTAGAAGCTTTTCGTTTTTTTACCTCATCTAACAACCGGTTATTTTTTTGAGATAAAGACATAAAATAAATTTTTTGCTTTAAAGTTTCTACTGGTTTATGGACATTTTGCGCCTTAATAACCGTAAAGTCTTCGCCTAATAGTTTTTTAGCAACTTCTTCAACTTTAGTATTTGTAGTGGCTGCAAACATAATCGTCTGCCAAGTTCCCCTCAAAGTGCTTCTAATAAATTCAAATTGAGTTTGAAAACCAGTTGCTAACAGCCTATCAGCCTCATCAATGACGATATAGGAAAGTCCTTTCAACAGCAGCTTATTATTGTTCAAATGCTCACCTATACGTCCCGGTGTTGCTACTATCAATCTTGGATTTTTTTTAAGTTGACTTGACTGAGTCGCAACTGGTGTTCCTGATGTCACCAAACAAGAACTAATAAGTAATCCCTCGCTCACGCTAAGCATCACTTTATGAATTTGTTCTGTCGTTTCCCGGCTAGGCGAGAGTATCAATGCTCGCTGATCTTTGTTTTGAGCTAGTAGTGTTAATAGTGGAAGCAAATACGCTAACGTTTTTCCAGTTCCTGTTTGAGCTACCGCTAGTGTGTTTTTCTTCTGTAAAATCGCAGGAATGCTCTTTACCTGAATTTCAGTAGGAATAGTGATTTGCAAATTTTTCAGACTCTCTATCAAAAGAGGATTAATTTGAGAACTTTCAAAACTTAACGAGAGAATATTATTTTCATATGTATCCATGGCTGGGTAACATACCATAGAGTACTTAAAAAAGTGAGGGAAAAAGAATTTTTCTACATTATTGAAAAAGCAAACAAAGTTGCAGGCCAAGCGCTGAGCCAAACCCAGAAAAAACGATTAAGTCCAAATAGAATAAAAACAATAAAATGAAATAGGATAGCCGTTATAGCATAGCTCCATATATATTACCACGACCGGTTCATAGGTTGCCAAGTTAAGCTGCGTATTTGACTTTTTCTGCTTGGAAAAAGTTCTTTATTTTTTGTGGATTTTTTTGATTCT
>JABWCN010000085.1 GCA_013359135.1 Pseudobdellovibrionaceae bacterium
AGATTTTGGATACAGGTCCATCTAAGAGCATCATTATTTTCAGCATAAATCATCTTATTTGATAAATCTATACAGCTATTAACATTCATTCTGTTTAAATCTATACATGAGAATAACTGTTTATCTTTATTTTGAGTGTACTCTAGTACTCCTGCTAAACTAGTGCATGAATTTAATGATAGAAATTTTTTAAATTTATTGAAACAATTTAGTTTTTCAGTATCCCTATCGTTGGGAGTGTTAAGCTGATTAGATTTAATCAAACATGTTTTATATGTTGATTCGAAAAGAGGTGTTGCTGAAAAAGATATAGAAGACAGAGTGAGTAGTAAAATTAGTATGAATCTCATAGTACGGCATACTATCATAAAATTGTGAAAATTATAAGGGTGACAATACTTTTTTATAGACAAAATATGTCACCATTGTCAGATAATTAGCACTGAAGTTATCTTAGCCAGTTAATTTTTCCTTCTTTAGTAACTAGTGCCTGGCTTTTTCCATTTTGTAATTGACCGTTATAAACAGTTTTAATGACTTGTAAATACCCCTCAGGTGAGTCCATTGGAATAATATGACCAGCATCTTTCATTAAGAAGATATAAGTTATACCTTTGGTTTTTTGGTCTAAAATAATAGACTCTTTTTGAAGTTGAAGCCTATAAGAGTCTTCTTTTTCTCCGATCACATAGATTTTTTTAGGTGACTGTGAAAAGTCTTGCTGTCTGAGATCGAAGCCTTCTGCCAACTTAGACATTTGCATATAACCTTTAACGGCCTGATTAAAAGCTACGACTTGATTTAACTCTGGATGATTAACACGTAAACCTTGTACCATCATAGTCCAGTAGTTGAAATAAGCTAATTCTTTTGTTGATGAAGTGATTACAGGTCCCCAAAAAGGAATAAGTTTCATCCAACTTTCCCATGCATTTCCATAGGCAGAGAAACCTGGATTTTGCTCGTCATATCTACCCATTGGAGAGACTTCTATCATCCAAGGAACTTTATTTAAACTCCATCCTGAAGAAATCAAAGAAGAGTAGGATAAGCTAACAAAAATAGGCTTATTAATTTTTAATGCAGATGTGAGCAGGAAAGGTTCATTTCTTAACTCATCAAGATTTACTTGACTGAATAGCTGAAAAACAGAGGTATTTTTAATAAGCAGGTGAGATTCAGGCTGCAGAGAAAAGTGAAAACTTACCCAGTTTATTTTATTTTCTGTGAGCTTTTTTAAAAATGAGTTTTCAATAGTCAGCCCTCTGAATATTCCTGGCAATAGAACTAGAACTGGGTTTTGAGGGTTAGGGATCGATTTTTCATAAGCAATCACTAAGCCATTCTTTTTAGGTATGAAACCCTTTTGATAGAAATTATTAGCAAAAACAAAATGACTAATGCAAATAACAGCAAAAAAAAATTTCATCAAATAAAACATATACAACCTCTTTTCTGAGGCCTATTTATTCATTTAAATTTTTTTAGGCAACATATTAAAATTAGTTTAATTAAAAATAATTTTTTAAGAGTCTATCTGATAACGATTTAACATTTTTTTTACAATGTCTTCCTTCTTAACGAAAGTTATTCCAAAACCAAGGCCTTTATTCCAAACCACCTGTCCAGTAATTACTCTAGTTCTGTTTACCGACTTGAGAGAAATTGTAATTTGGACACAATCACCTTCTTTAGGAATGTATTCACCTTTTGTAAGTTCGACAAAACAACCACTTTGGGAAAGATTTTTCATGGTGCCTTGAAGGGTTCCCATTCTCCCGTAGATCTCTATGATGGCGTTCTCATGAGTGCTAAAGCGTTTTGATATTTCTTGCATAAATCCCCTCTACGGGTATTTAATCGGAACCTAGTTATATCCTCTGAAGAAAAAAGACGAGTAAAATGTAAGAATTTTTGGAGACGTCTCATTTTTAGAAATTAATGAGTCAAACAAGTACGCTAACAAAAAAGTGTTTATAAAAATTAAAATGGCAATGGATTTTTGTTTTGGTAGATACAAAAGTCATAATTAATATTATTGTTTTGAGAAGATTGGGGATTACCTTGTATCTTGGAATATAGTGTCCATGAGGCTTTATCCCAAATGGGAAAATAAGCATCACCAGTAAAGTCTTTATCTATTTCGGTTAGATAAAGTAAGTGGGCATAAGGTAAAGATTGGTTGTAAATTTCTCCTCCACCAATAATAAAAACCTCTTCAGGCCAAAGAGGAATAAAAGATTGGGCCAATTTTAAGGCTTCATTAACGGAAGATACATATTTAACTAAGTCCGACGTGGAAGATTGATTTGTATTTCTGCTGATCACAATATGTAAACGTTTGGGAAGTAATTTTGGCAAGGACTCAAAGGTTTTTCTTCCCATTATAATAATCTTACCTTTAGTTTTTTCTTTGAAATAATTTAAGTCTTCAGGAAGATCCCAAGGGAGTTGATTGTTTAAGCCAATCACTCTATTTTTAGCTTGTGCCGCAATTAAAGAAATAATCATACACTTATTTCCGCTTTGATACCTGGATGCGATTCATAGTTTAAGACTTGTATATCTTCATATTTAAAATCGAAAATATTTTTAACATCAGGGTTAAGTTTAAGGGTAGGTAGTTTAAGAGGAGTCCTTGTAAGTTGTAACTTAGCTTGTTCGACGTGGTTTAGGTAAAGATGGGCATCTCCAATAGTATGAATAAATTCTCCCACCTTAAGATCACAAACTTGAGCCACCATGTGAGTCAGTAGAGCGTAGCTAGCAATATTAAAAGGAACTCCAAGAAAAATATCAGCACTTCTTTGATATAACTGACAAGAAAGTTTTTTGTCACCAGAAACGTAGAATTGAAAAAAAGCATGGCATGGTGGTAATGCCATCTTTGGAACATCTGCAGGGTTAAAGGCAACCACTAAGTGTCTCCTTGAGTTTGGATCTTTTTTTATTTGTTCAATCACTTGCGCGATTTGGTCTATTGTTTTTCCTTCGGAAGTTTCCCAAGAGCGCCATTGCTTGCCATAGACTGGACCTAGATTTCCTTTTTCATCAGCCCATTCATCCCAGATGGAAACTTTATTATCTTTTAAAAACTGAATATTAGTGTCTCCTCGTAAAAACCATAAAAGCTCAATAAAAATAGAACGAGTATGAAGCTTCTTAGTGGTTACCAAAGGGAACCCATCTGCTAAATTAAAGCGCATTTGATAGCCAAATAAACTTAAAGTTCCAGTACCTGTTCGATCGCTTTTCTTCTCTCCATGATTTAAAACGGTATCCAAAAGGTTTAGATAGGCTTGCATGTGGACTCCTTAATTTAGCTACACTTGATTACATATTTGGAACGCTAACACCGCTAACAATAGCTAGGAATGCAGTATGAGCTCAAGATAAAAAACATTTGGCATGATGTTAAATGTTAGGACCCATGTTTGATTTGACCGTTACCTTAGGTTACAATGATCACCAGGAGATAAAATCTATGAATCATTCAAAATCAGGTCCAGAAAAAAAAGCCAAAAATGAAGCAGAAGCTATCCAAGAAATGGTACCATTTTTTGTTTATGCAGCTATACCAATAATTATTACTATTTTAATTGCATTTAAGTTTGGACCATCTCATTAAACTAAAGTTCTTTTTGAGGACGATGTTTATTTGTTTAACGAGAAGGATCCTTACTTGAGGTTGGGTTATTATTGAAAGTTTTGAACTTGTCCAATGAAAGGCAAGTTGCGGTAGTAGCCCTCGTAGTCAAGACCATAACCCACGACAAATTCATTGGAAATTTTGAAACCAACATGATCGAGCTTGCATGGTACCTTTAAAGCGTCAGGTTTTTCGAGTAGAGCTACGGTAGTAAGACTTGCTGGTTTTCTTGATAAAATAGAGTTTTTCAAATAGTTCATTGTTAGACCTGTATCAACAATATCTTCAACCAAAAGAACGTGCTTGTTTTCAACAGGGTGAGTTAAGTCTAGAGTTACTTTTACTTCTCCAGACGAAGAAGTTCCGTGGTAACTAGAAACTCCAAAAAACTCACAAGAAATATCAGTGTCTATTTTTCTAATAAGATCGGAGTAGAACATGAAAGAACCTTTAAGCACGCAAATAGCAACTACATGTTGATCTTTAAACTTTTCAGTTAACTCTTTTCCCAACTCATTTAAGCGAGATTGAATTTTTTCAGCAGAAATGAAGGGATTAATTTGTAATTTCATGGATACCTCTAAACTTTGTCGTTGCTAAAGACTAGTTTGAGCTTATTTTAAAGTCAAATATTAAAGGTTTATGAATTAAAGATATAATCTTGAATTTAGCGATCTAAACAAAAGAGTTATTCATAATTTCACCGAAACCACCGGCCCCTGGAACTATGTAGTCTTTGCTATTTAGCCCTTTCTCTTGGTCCCAATATTTACCAGGAGGTGCTTCTTGAATTTCTTTTGTTGATAGGCCTCGGTCAACTCTTAGAGTATAGATATGAACATCAGGGTGAAACGTTGATATTTTTTTTAGATACTCTGGTGTGACTATCAAATGAATAGCAATAAATTTTTTAGCTTTACCAGGTACTTTCTTTTTGTAGTGCTCAATTGTCGATACAACGGTAGTTCCTGTCGCGCCCATAGGGTCAGGAATTAGAACAATAGCATCGTTGATATCTCCTCCAATTTTGAATCCATCTAGTTGAGTGCTCGTAACTTGATAGTTATCATTGGTCATCCTGGCGGCAAATATATGATCTTGGCGAATATTGTCTTGAGATAGGAATAAATGCAATTGCTCATAGCACAAATGGCTTGGAAAGGTTCCAGCTCTTGCTAAGTTGATACAAACAGCTTTTTGGTTTTTAATTTTAGTTGCCTTAAGAAGAGACTGTGGGTGATCTTTGGACATTCTTGTTTCTATATAATGAACTTCTGTATCGAAATGATCGTTCACAACCTCTGATAAAAGTTGTGAATAAAGGTAATTTACGTAAGTATTTATTTGAGGCTGATATGTTGTCGGGGAGCACAGATTAGCCAGTATAGAGGTAAGACTTGGTTTATCAAGTAAGTGAACATTTGGGCCGTAATAATGATCCATAAAACAACCTATTTTTGAAAGTGGTAAAAGAAGACAGAAATAGTTTCCCCTGTCTTAAAATTAAGTGACTTCAAAATTTCAAATGGTGTCATGGATGTCAAGTAATCCTGCTGAGTCGTCATTGGTCTTGTAGTTAATACATTACTGATGAAGTAATATTGATCATCAAGAAGCTCGATTGACCCTAAATAGTCAAGACTTTGAAAGTTTTTAGAGTTGGAATCAGTAAGGTTAACTTGAAAACGATTGGTGATTTTAAGCTCTGCATTTATTTTCCCACCATCTATAATTTCATTAACTTTTAAATTAGTTTTAATCCCAATATTAGTGTCATCAGTTGATCCTTTCAGACCTTGAAACCAAACTTCATTTTCACCTTGATTTAAGATTTTTTGTTCTTGGGCGTATATCTTGATATCGGCTCTTTGGGACTTTATCTTTTGTTTTCCAAAGTTAATGACTCCCTGTGAATAATCAGAGGAAGAATATTGACCACTAGCTTTGGCTTCATCTTCGAGAAAATAAAAACCTTTCAGTGTGATTTCAGCATACTCGATTATTAGTTGAATTTTAGAGTTTTTTGCTCCAGTAGAATTCGCTGATATGCTATTGGGCTGAGCCATACTATTATTGAGATTGGAATTAATATCTTGATGTTTTTCTTCAGGTTCATTTGTTGGATGGTTTGAAGAGGCTTCTTGATTAAGAGAAGTTTTGCCAGGAGTTGGGGATGTTGAAGAATTTTCTGTATTTAAAGAGGGATTATTTTCTATAGTCGAGGGCTCTTTTGCGTTAATCTTACTGTTGGCAATAAATATGGTTTTTCTTGGAAAGGTAATATCACTTGAGATGGTATTATTTTTTTTTAAATAAACGAAAGTTGCTGTTATTAAAACAATAATAGTCAGCAGGAAGACTATAGTGCTATTCTGTAGTAATTTTTCAAGAAAAGACTTCTTTGGGGGACTATAGCTTTTCATATCAATTCCACATTTTGCACAGAATCTGTCTTCAGGTTGTTTAAAGTGACATTTGGGGCATTCAACTTGCATAACTATTATAGGATAAAAGATTACTCATTGACCCACAATCAAAAAGTTTCTAGTTTGTTCCAATGATTCATATTCCTG
>JABWCN010000005.1 GCA_013359135.1 Pseudobdellovibrionaceae bacterium
CCTTCTTCATACCCTACATAACCGGGAGGTGCGCCAACTAATCTTGAAACAGAATGTTTCTCCATGTACTCGCTCATATCTATACGCACAACAGCCTGTTCACTATCAAACAAAAACTCAGCAAGTGCCTTGACTGTCTCTGTTTTCCCAACTCCCGTAGGTCCAAGAAAAATAAAAGAACCAATAGGCCTATTGGGATCAGAAATCTCAGCACGTGATCGACGAATAGCATCTGCAACAACGGTTAAAGCATGATCCTGACCAACAACGCGCTGTTGGAGTTTACTTTCCATTGCTAACAGTTTTTGTGTTTCAACCTCTAACATTTTTGAAACAGGAATCCCTGTCCATCGGGCTACAATCTCTGCGATATCCTCTGGACCCACTTCCTCTTTTAACATGCGTGTTTCTTTTGTGATACTTTTTGAAGCTGCTTTTTCTTCAAACATTTGAATCTTTTTTTCAAGTTCTGGGAGTTTACCATACTTCAACTCAGCAGCTTTACCAAGATCACCAAATCTTTGCGCTTTATCAATATCAATTTTAACAGTTTCCACATCTTGTTTTAATTTTTTAAGCTGCTCGATACCACCTTTTTCAAATTCCCACTGTTCTCTGAGTTTTTGATTTTTCCCAGATAGATCTTTAATCTCATTTTCTATAACCACTAATCTATCTTTAGCACCCTCTTCAGTCTCTTTTTTTAAGGCTTCTTTCTCTATTTTTAATTGCATTAGCTTACGTTCAATTTCATCAATTTCCTCGGGAACTGATTTGATTTCAATACTCATACGGCTTGCCGCCTCATCAATCAAATCAATGGCTTTATCTGGAAGAAATCTTGAGGTGATATACCTATGCGACAATTTAACGGCTGAAACGATAGCTCCATCTGTAATACGAACGCCATGATGTACCTCATATTTTTCCTTAAGCCCCCTTAAGATGGTTATAGCATCTTCAACAGAGGGTTCATCGACAAGAACTGTTTGAAAACGCCTTTCCAAAGCTGCATCTTTTTCAATGTACTGACGGTACTCATCCAGAGTGGTTGCCCCTATACATCTTAATTCGCCTCTAGCTAGTGCCGGCTTCAACAGTTGTCCCGCATCCATAGCACCTTCGGATTTACCAGCCCCTACAAGCGTATGTAGCTCATCTATGAACAAAATAATTTTGCCCTCACTACTTGTGACCTCTTTAATCACCGCCTTCAACCGATCTTCAAACTCACCACGATATTTAGCTCCTGCGATGAGTGCACCCATATCAAGACTCATTAATTTTTTTCCAATCAGATTTTCTGGAATGTCTTTCTTAATGATTCTCAAAGCTAATCCTTCAGCAATCGCAGTTTTTCCAACTCCAGGCTCACCAATAAGAACAGGGTTATTTTTAGTTCGACGCGACAACACCTGAACAACTCGTCTAATTTCTTCATCACGACCAACCACTGGATCAAGCTTACCCTCACTTGCAAGAGCGGTCAGATCTCTAGCATATTTTTTTAAAACTTCCATTTTATTTTCGGGTTGATCATCAAGCACTTTCTGATTACCTCTGACTTCACTTAAAGCTTTCAAAAAGGTATCTAGCTTTATTTGATGACGTTTAAAAATCACATTTAAATCTGAATCATTCAGCTTTAGAGCCGAAAGCATGAAATGTTCTGTAGAAATAAAGCTATCTCCCATTGCCCTAGCCTCTACTTCTGAAGCTTGAAAAAGCCTCTGCAGTCTCTGGCTAGCATAGGGTTTTTGTTGTGCACCTGTAATCTGTGGTAGCTTATCTACTCGTACTTGCAATTCATAAGTCGCTGACTGAACACTGACACCCATTTTTTCTAATACTCTTGGTACGACACCTTCAGACTGAGTCAAAAGCTCCACAAGTAAATGCTCAGGCTCTACAGTAGGATTATTTTTTACCTCGGCTTTTTGGGCCGCTGCCTGCATCGCTTCCTGACTTTTCTGAGTCATTTTTTCCATGTCATTTGCCATAAACACCTCTTACACCAACTTGAGTTCAATTCATTTGATGTCAATGGGATAGAGAAGAATATCTGATTAATTCTTCCACAGAAAGTCTGGACATATTTTACTAACTGTTTCTTTTAAAACATTATCTCCCTGCAGCACACTATCGCCTTCTTTATAATCAAAAATATCTTTATTTTGAACAGTGCAACTTTGATCTAAATCATTTTTAAATACACCTTTACGCTGAGGATCGTCCGAGGGCGAACGTCCCATTGAAAATCCTAAATCGAGATACACTCCTGGGTATTTTAATATTTCTACCCCTCCCTGATTATTTCTATTGATTTTTGGATCTGTTTTAACTTTAAAATTAAATTGATTAACAAGCCTGATTACTTTGGTTTCAAACTGCAATTTGAAAAGATGATTTATTTTGATAGATACAGTGTCTTGATCCATCTCAACATCATTTCTAAAAGGTTCTCTAGGGAAAAAGTAAAACTCTCGAGCTCCTGTATGAGTTGAATTTGGTCCCGAACCATAAGAATTAAATACCAGAAATAAACCATCAGAAGTTACTAGATAACTTCGATAAACAAAATTCGTATACCCATTCATATTATCTAGTGACAACCAACATGATGAAATATCTGTTTGATAATTCCTCAAAAACTGCAGATTGTTAAGACTTGTTAGCCATCTCTGACAATTTTGAGGCTCAGAGTATGCCAAGAGTTTAAGTTGAAATAGCAAACAGAAAATGAAAGCATAGGATCTAAATTTTGTGTTTTTCATGATTTAATTACATACCTGATTTCTTATTTGGTCGATCAGATCTCTATTTCGTGGCCAAAAACTCTACTTTCTTAGAGGCCAGTTGGACTCCTAAATTACCTAATATTTCCTTTCCAAAATAAAAAACAATAATGACAAGTAGTTTTTGCTAGTGTAGAACTCACCACACATGAGTACACCCAAAAGAGTCACACAATCGATAAAAAAAGATGTAGTTAGTCCCAAAGACTATCTAAATTATGATCACCGTTGGTCATGTGAAGACTGTACTCACTTCAAAAATGAAAATGAATCTTGTACCCTTGGCTATGTTACTTCTCATCACCTTAAAAGACAGCAGGAGCATGATTTTGAGCTTGGTGGAAAAGTTGCTTTTTGTCGCTTTCATGAAATCGACTAAACCTAAATACCCCTATTTCTAGATCTTAGTTAGGAAAACCTACCAACATTGGTTGTATTTTCCACTGACCCAAAGACTAATTTCACAATTCACCGCAATAATCTTTTCTTAAGTCCTGTCAAGAAACTGTCATCCTTCCCGAACTGTTAGTTATAGGCAACAGGTTAAATAAGTTATTTTAACTGGGATTCAGGAAGAGCCGAAAAGTGCAGTCACACTTTTCAAATGTAAAGAAAGGAGGCCTTCAAGGAAGAATCTAAAGAACAACAGAATGTTCAAAAATTATCTTAAATAGTAAAAGGCCAAAAAAATAATTCGCATGGAATGCGGCCTCAGAAATGAGGAAAAAAATTAAACAAGGAGGATCATGAAAAATTTAAACTTAACGGAGGAATAATTTATGGGTATGAGAATTTCAACAAACATCGCAGCGGTGAATGCACAAAGAAACTTAAGTGGAGCACAAAGAACTATTGGTAAATCCATGGGACAATTGGCTTCAGGAAGCAGAATTAATATAGCTGCTGATGATGCAGCGGGATTGGCTATCAGTGAAGGATTAAAGGCCAGTATCAGATCATCAGTGCAAGCACAAAGAAATGCTAACGATGGTATCTCTATGGTTCAAACTGCAGAAGGTGGATTAAACGAAATCGGTAATATCGTTGTTCGTTTAAGAGAACTAGGAATCCAAGCCGCTTCTGATACCGTTGGACAGGTAGAGCGTGGTTTCTTAAATAAAGAGGTTGATCAATTAAAGTCTGAGGTTCAACGTATTGCTTCTGTAACTACTTGGGGTAAAACGAAACTTCTTGATGGATCGACACCTTCATTTGATTTCCAAGTTGGTATTTTCAACAATTCAGAAGAAGACAGAATCACTTTTGATGCTTCTCAAAATGTAGCTACATTAGATGCTTTAGGTCTTGCTGAGCTTGACTACACTTCTAAAGAAGGAGCCCAAACAGCTCTACAATCTTTAGACAACGCTCAAGAACTTGTGAATGGTTATAGATCAAATTTGGGAGCTTTACAAAACAGATTGACTTCAACAGTTGATAACTTAGGTGTTGCTCATGAAAATATGAGTGCAGCAAACAGTCGAATCAGAGACACTGATGTGGCTCAAGCTTCTTCTGAGATGGTAAGAAATAATATCTTACTACAAGCAAGCACTTCAACATTAGCACAAGCTAATCAATCAAATCAGTTAGCTTTAAAACTAATTGGTTAAGAACTGAAACAAATATTTTTATAATTAGGGGCTATTCTAAAAAGATTAGCCCCTATCTTTTTTTCACGGTCGAATTAAAAAAAAGCACTAAAAAATAGTGGTTTTATCATTAAGTAAAAAATAATTTTAGCCATAACCACTATAGCTATTACTTACCCACAAAAACAATATAGATAATACAATAAAGTCTTGGTCCGTTCTTTGCTTACAGATTTAGCTTAATCGTTTACTATTAACTCCAAAATCGAGTGGTATAGCTTAGAATGAAACTTTCAATAATCTTACTTTTATTACCTTCTCTATTTATTAATAAAGCGGCAGCACTGAATTTAGAAGATTCTGATAATGTAGACATTAAAAGGATGTTTGCTATTGGCGTTTTGGATTCTGAAAATATTAAATCTTTGAATTATCGAATTGAAGAGTTTAGAGACTCTCAGAACTTACAATGGACATTCCGAATTATAAATTCAACTGAAGATCCTACACCAGTTTTTTTTGCTCCTCACAACGATGAAAAAGAAGCCTTCGATACAGGTGTTAAATTTATCACTAAACATCATCGCGGTACTATTGTAAACTTACTTTGCAACAATAAAAGATATTGTAATAATCTGGATCCAAATAGATACTTTTGTAATGTTTCGTTTGCAAATAAAGTCTTTAGTTTCCTTCCTACATTTGGTCCAATTATCACACTTCACAACAATGAAAAGGGTTCAGTTCAAGGGAAAAATGGTTTAGGAAATATTAGTATTAACTTCCCTTTGCCTCGGACTAAAACCTACGCAAGAAATACTGAAAATGAGGATGATATGGTTATTCATGTGGGCGAAAACCCTCCTGAGTTAATGTCTTTACAACTACATCAGTTTTTGGCCCAAGCTCAACTGAATGAACTTTATGAGCTTTACTCTACGAAATATTTCGAGTGCTCAATGTCTTATGAGGCACACAGAAGAAACTTATTCTATGTTAATATCGAAACACAAAAACGTTCTCCTGAAGATGCTAATTATGGACTCCAACTAGACATATTAGAAAAAGTACTTTCTTGGATGAATAGTGTGTTACAGAACAGTCAGTTGAAATAAGTATAGCTTTAGCTGATTTAGTTCACTTTTTTAAATATCAATTTGAAACTAGTCCCACAATTTTCTGGGTTTTGCTCTTGAGGTACAGAGCTGACTTGAATATCTCCACCATAAGCTTTCATTGTTGCATGAACCAGTGGCATTCCAAAACCAGTTCCGGCCTCACCTTCAGTCCCTGGTCTTGATGTTTTTTTACTCACAGAAAAAAGATTCTGCAAAAGTTCCGATGGAATTCCAATACCTTTATCTTCGACAGTAAGCATGTATTGATCAGAATTAAGTGATTCCCCTTTTATCTCAATAGTTTTACCTCTAGGAGTGAACTTTATTGCATTGGATAGCAAGTTATTTAAAACAGAATGAGTTAAACTAACAGGTTCTGATAAAATTTTTACTAGTGGATCTATTGAAATATTTAACTTAATTTCTTTTTGCACAATTTTATCCTGCAACAGAAAAAAAGAAGCATCAATTATTTCCCCTAATTTAACTGGCACCAACAAAATTTCTTTTTTTCCTGACTCAAGAGCATTCAAATCACGAACATAGTTAATAAGCACTCGCTCTTTTGCTGAAGCTCTCTCAACTCTTTTCCAGCTTTCTAATTGTTGCTCAGGACTCAGTTGTGAAAACATTTTTAAGGCCCTAGATGTGGTCATTTGAATCACAGCCTGAGCATTGTTTAGATCATGACACATGACTCTAACTAATTGTTTATTTTCTTGCGCGACTAGTTCTAATTTTTTATTTTTCTCTTTTAGTTCTTCAGTTCTTTGCTGAACTCTGACCTCTAGTTGCTGATTTACTTTTTCCAATTGCTCTTTCATTTCTGTAAGTTCTTTATTCGTTTTTTCGAATTGCCTAGCTTTTTCATTTGTTAAAACCAATCGCTGAGCAAGAATAGCTGCAAAGAGTTTGAATTGAGAATTAGCAAATTCACTTAAAGCTTCTGGGGCCAAGCTACTAACTTCTTGGAGAGCTAGTACAAGCATAACCGCTTTGGATTCAGCCATTACCGTGGCTGATGCCTGTGAAGAACTAATCAAACTAATTTCTCCAACTACCTCACCAAAATGATCTAGCTCTGAAACTTTTTGTTCTTGAACATAAACCCCAAGAGTACCTTCTAAAAGAAAAAACAATGATTTGTTATCATCAAATTGCTGGATAATTACTTCTTTGGGGGCAAACTCTTTCACTGACATAACTTCAGAAAGTGCTTTAATAGTTTTTTCTGATAGATTTTTAAAAAAAAGTGATGTGGTACAAATTTCCTCAAAATAATCATACTTTTTAGCTGTCACGCAGATAACTCCAGTCAAAAAGATTCGACTATTATATCGGTCCTATTTAAAAGTACTAAAACAACTTTGACTACTTTGAAGAATTCTATTGTACCAAATTAGATTTAATACCAGTTTATCGATACGTTGGAATACCTGTGATGTGTTCACCTAGGACTAAACGGTGAATATCTTCGGTACCTTCGTAGGTATTCACACTTTCTAGATTCATCATATGACGACCACATTGATATTCAAAAGTAATTCCACTTGCTCCTAAAATATCCCTAGTCATTCTCGCATGCTTCAGAGCTTTACTCACATTATTCATTTTTGCCATGGAAATATGCTGGGCAATGGCCTTGCCTTGATCTTTTAGTCTACCCAAATTCAAACATAGCATTTGGCTCAAGGTGATATCTGTAAACATTTCAACCAATTTTGCCTGAACAAGCTGAAAACCAGCAATCGGTTTATCAAACTGAATTCGTGTTTTTGCATAATTTAAAGCCTCATCATAACAAGCCATAGATGCTCCAACAACTCCCCAGGAAATTCCATAACGAGCATGATTCAAACAAGCAAAAGGACCCTTTAAGCCAGTTACATTTAACTGCTGAGTCACTGGTACTTTACAATCTTCGAAAATCAACTCACTCGTGATGGATGCCTTCAATGAATATTTTTTTTCAATGTTTCTCACACTAAATCCAGGTGTATCTCTATCAACAATCAATCCGATAATTTTACCTTCGTCATTTTTGGCCCAGACTATTGCCAAGTCGGCAATTCCGCCGTTAGTGATCCACATTTTTGAACCATTAACCACATAATGGGACCCCACTTTCTTTGCCGAAGTGATCATTCCCCCAGGATTACTACCGAAATCAGGCTCTGTTAATCCAAAACACCCTATCCACTCACCTTTAGCCATCTTTGGAAGATATTTTTGTTTCTGTTCCTCACTTCCAAATTGAGCAATGGGAAACATACATAAAGCCCCCTGCACACTGACAAAAGAACGTAAACCACTGTCACCACGCTCTAACTCCTGCATAATCAAACCATAAGAGGTGTAACTAACACCTGCACAACCGTAGCCTTTAATAGTAGCTCCGAATGTGCCCATTTCAGCCAAAAGTGGAATCAAGCGTTTAGGGAACTCACCTTTTTCAAAATCATCAGCAATCGTTGGCATTACTTCTTTTGTAACAAATTGCCTAACGGAGTCTCTGATTAGAATTTCTTCCTCGGTTAATTGTGACTCTAAGTTGAAAAAATCTGGTGCTGAAAATGGTTTCATATTTACCTCGTCGCCTATCTTAACCCCATTAGAGCATTAATCCCACTTATGACAAAACGTGTCTTTAGAAAGGCTTTTATGTTAAAACATGCTGTTCGGCTAAAAATATGCTAGCTGTATGGCTCTATGAATAAGAATAATTTTGTCATCACCATAGCAACAGTCAATGGTAGCGGTTCTCAATCTGCTAATAGTATATTACTTAAAACCCTTTTTCGTATGGGCGTCCCAGTTGGTGGAAAAAACGTATTTCCATCAAATATTGCCGGTCTTCCTACATGGTTTTGGATTCGCGCCGAAGAAAATGGCTATGTCGCAAGAAGAGATAAAGCTGATATTTTTATAGCTATGAATGCTCAAACTCTTGTTGAGGATATGAAAACTCTCAAACCCGGAGGTTTTTTTATCTACAACTCAGATTTAGCAAGCTCTATGCAACCAACGCTTGAAGCTCAAGCTAAAGAAATGTCCTTACATCTGATCCCCATTTCTTTTAAGCCTCTAGTTGATCAAAGTACCGATTCTGTGAAAATTAAAAAACTAGTAATTAATATGGTGTACGTAGGAGTTTTAGCAAAACTTCTTAAACTAGATCTTGATATTTTAAATAAAACCATCGCTGACCAGTTTGATAATAAAGAGTCAGTCATTCTTGTTAATAAAAAAGCTGCTGAATTAGGATATCTGTATGCAGAACAGCAATTATCATCAGTCTACTTTCCTTTTCAAAGTCAGCTGACCGAAAAAAATAAAGACAAAATTATCATGGATGGCAATACGGCTGGTGCTCTAGGGTGGTTATTTGGTGGTTGTACTTTTACAGCCTGGTATCCAATAACTCCATCTAGTTCCTTAGTTGAGAAATACATTCAACTAGCACAAAAATACCGTAAAGATGAAACTGGCAAGAATCGCTTTGCCGTTGTCCAAGCTGAAGATGAGCTTGCATCCATTTGTATGGTTCTTGGAGCTGGATGGGCCGGGGCTAGAAGTGTCACCGCAACCTCAGGGCCTGGACTCAGCTTAATGGCTGAATCAGCAGGTTTTGCTTACTTCACAGAAATTCCATGTGTGATTTGGGATGTTCAAAGAGTTGGCCCCTCAACTGGAATGCCTACAAGAACCGCCCAAGGTGATTTAACTTCTGCTGTATTTCTTTCTCATGGTGATACTAAACATCCTTGTTTACTTCCTGGAAATATCAAAGAATGCTTCGAGTTCGGCCAAGAGGCATTTGATCTTGCTGAAAGATTGCAACAACTCGTTATTGTACTAAGTGACCTTGATCTGGGTATGAACTTATGGATGGAGAAAAAATTTAGTTATCCTGAGAAACCATTTGATCGTGGAAAAATTTTAAGCGCTGCTGATCTGGATAAAATATCTCAGTTCGAACGTTATGGAGATCCTGATCAAGACGGCATTCCCTCAAGAACTTTACCTGGAACTTGGCATGAAAAAGCGGCCTACTTTACAAGAGGTAGCGGACACAACTCAAAAGCGAACTACACTGAAAAAAGCGATGAATACCAATTCATTGTCGATCGCCTTGCAAAAAAATGGGAGACGGCAAAGACCTTAGTACCAAAACCTATTTATATCTCCAGCGCTGAAGTTGAAAAAAGTCTTGATGAAGATATTAACAACACTCAATTATCTGTTTCTTCTTCACAAAGCATTGGTTTGATTGCTTTCGGCTCTAGTGACCTTGCAGTTAAAGAAGCAATGAAACTTCTTACTGATAAAGGAATTAAGTCAGATTACTGCCGTATAAGAGCTGTTCCATTCACTAGCGATATTTTAGATTTTTTAAAGAATCACCCTATTACCTATGTGATTGATCAAAATCGTGATGGTCAGATGTATGAACTGTTGAAATCTGAATTTAACCAGATCTGTCATTTAATCAAGTCTGTAAAGCATTATGATGGTACACCTATCACTGCAGACAGTATTATGAATTCCATCCTAACTATGGAGAATAAAAGATGTCAGTAGAGCAAAGCTCCTCCCAAAATCCCCCGTTAACTGCTAATGTTAACAAAGTAAATTTAACCAAAAAAGAATACACGGGATCACCCTCCACTTTATGTACTGGCTGTGGACATGATAGCATCACTGCTCATATTATAACGGCCACTTACCAAAATGGATTGCATCCTTTTGAAGTCGCTAAAATGTCTGGAATTGGCTGTAGTTCTAAGACTCCAGCCTACTTTATGTCTAAATCTTTCGGTTTCAATTCTATGCACGGCCGCATGGCTCCAGTCACAACTGGAGCTAAAGTAGCAAATGGAAATCTACATATGATAGGCATGAGTGGAGATGGAGACACTGCTAGTATCGGTCTTGGTGGCTTTGCTCATCTAATCAGAAGAAATTTACAGATGACCTATATCGTTGCTAATAATGGGGTTTATGGACTCACTAAAGGCCAATTCAGTGCCACAGCTGATAAGGGAGCCAAACAGAAAAATGGTGCCTATAATCCTTTCGATACTATTGATATCTGTTCTTTGGCTTTAAATCTTGGTTGTACTTTTGTCGCAAGATCATTTTCTGGAGATGCAAAACAACTAGTACCCTTAATCCAAGCCGCACAAAAACATCGAGGTACAGCTTTAATTGATGTGATTTCTCCGTGTATCACTTTTAACAATCATGATGGTTCTACTAAAAGTTATACCTATGTTCGTGAACACGATGTAAGCCTTCAAGAACTTGGTTTAATTCAACCTATGCAAGAAATTAAGGTCGACTACCCTGAAGGTAGCACTCAAAAAGTAGTTCTACCAGATGGTAGTGAATTGTACTTGAAAAAATTGGGTAACCATGAACATACGGTTACTGATAAAATGGCAGCGATGAAACTTCTTCATGACTCAGCCAAAGCTGGCGAAATTCTGACTGGTATGTTCTATATTGACGAAACAGCCTCAAATCTAAATGAGGAACTCAACCTTGTTGATGCTGGATTAGTTCACTTGAATGAAGCTCAGCTGCGCCCTAGTAAAGACGATTTTAATAAACTGATGGCAGAATTTAATTAAAAATTTAAAACAGAAACTCTGTAAAAATATTTTTTACAGAGTTTTCTAGTTAGCTTCTCTTGGCTTAAAATCAACTTTAATCCTTGCATTGGCTGCAGGAATGGCGTTTCCATAAAATCGAATTAAATTTCCACCTTCAATGTACTGCCAACCATCGATACTATCCTGAGGCACTAGTTGATCATTTACTGAAACATTAATTGAACCGACCACTGGTAACTTCTCAAGCTTGTAATCTGTCAAAACTTGAATAATCCTTGCCTTGATATTAGTTAAAGATTTACTAATATCATTACTACAAAGAGATCCACTAAAACCCTTGCTGTAATTAACTAGCTCTAGAAATTTAAAGCCAGGACTTTTATAATAGTTCCAATCACCGCTACTGCAATTGTCTTGAAATGACAGTACACCAAAAAAGTGAAATGCCCAAGATTTGCTTCCATCAGGATAATTAGGTCTCAACTTATCCAGAAATTCTGCGTAATTAGTCCAACCATTTGTACTTTGATCATCTTCATTACTAAGTGCTATGATATTCAAAAAAGAATCTGCCCTCAAGAATCCATCACCTTCGGTCTTTTGATAGTCATCAGAAAGAACCAACGTCATAGCATCTAATCCTTGTTCAATAATAGACCCACCTTCACCAACAATAATTTTACTTTTCAAAAGTTCATTAAAATTTTTATCTTTATTGGTGATATACTTAGGAGTACCAATTAATTTTCCACTCAACGGATCATCCTTAAATACACTCGTAGTAACCGCACCTATATGATAATCCATATCTAACTCTTGAAGTTGTTTCGTTAAGTAGGGTAATTGATTTAAAATACTTTGTTGAACAACTCCCATTGAATAAGTGTTATCAACAATAAAAAGAATATCGACCTTTTTATTATATTTAATATCCTGAGCAAAGTTATCGGAAGCCATTGGAAGCTGAAAACTCACTTTGCTTGAGCAAGAAATCAAAAATAAAAGCATTCCAAATAAAATCAGTAATTTCATGAGGCCTTCTTTTTTTTATTTTTTTCACCTTCAGCAAACTCTTGGATCTTTTGTTTGACATTTTGACTGATACTAGAAAACTTAACTCCATATCTAATATCATTTGCAATTTCATTAATTTTATCTTGCATAAATTGCTTACTTACAATCGTACCTATGGCATTAAAAGGTGGGACTCCATCTCCAGGCTGAAAATGAAAGAATAAATTCTGGCCTGGTTTAAAATGATCAGAGTCAATGACTACCCCCGCTCCTCCACTACTAATCTCAAGACTTCTACCTTTATAAATTTGTTTATTATCATGTATAACTAAACTACAATTATAGTTTACACGCAGATTTTTTCTTCTGAAGAAATACTCCATCACTGCTGGATTTCCGCTCTTCATTAAAGTCATTATGCTTTCTTTTGAAAAATCGGGAACCTCTGCAACTCGCTTCCATCCATCCATCTTTGACTGCCAAACAAAATCATATTCAAATAGAATCTTAGTCTGCAACATTTGAATAATTTCAAACAAAGAAAATGGACCATAGTTTTTATCATCTTTTAAAACAAACCAAATTTTATCTTTAATTTGATTTTTAACATCACCGTGATTTTCAGTACTCATAGACTTTTCCTTTCCTGATGTAGGTAAAGGTTCAGCAACTGCCTTCTTTTTTAGAATGCTTTCTTCAAAGTATTGATGAAACAACTTATGCTCCATAATATGAATCCAATCTTTTTTGATATCATCATAGATAAAATCCATCCAGCTTACTTTTTTCTGCGCAATTAAATCCAAAATTTCATGCAAAGGAAATGGACCAAGTTGTTTATTCTCTTTATTAACAAAAAAGGTTTTACTCATACTTTAATCCCCATCATTCATGACATTGATCGGGATATATGAATCATACTTTATAATATTTTTAACCCCAGACTGAGGTCTAGTGAAAATATGAAAATTAAGTTGTTAAGGCTTCAACCCACTCAGGGGTTGGCAACATCAATTGTCTTGCTCTGAGATCGAACAAACCAAATACTAATCTAAGTTCAGCGGCCAATTCCTGATTTGGTTTATACATGTATTGTTTCATCTCGCCAATTTTACCCTTAAAATGCATTGGCTCGGTCTTGATAGATATTAAATCTCTGGCCTTAACCTCTTTAATAAATTTTAAATGAGCTTCTAAAATGACGGGCCCCTGCCCAAGGGATTTAATTTTCTCGAAACCAAAACCTTTCGCCTCAAGAATATCCCATCTGGCAGCTTCAAAAAATTCTAAATAAGTCGCATTATTCACATGACCGAAAATATCTATCTGATTCTCTCTGATAAGCGTTTCATAGAGCTGCATAACAAAACGATCCTTACTAGACTACTTTAGAGCCTCACGAATATATGCACTTCCTTGATCCAATAACCAAACTACAATAGCAATAACAAAAAATATACAACCCATTTCACGCCACATAGCCTGTCCTTGATAAGCAATAAGTAATTTACCAATTCCACCACCACCAACAAAACCAACAATAGTAGCCATTCTTACATTAATATCCCAACGATAAACAGTAAAAGAAATATAAGGAAGAACAACTTGAGGAACTATCGCATACCAAATCATCTGCAATTTAGAAGCTCCTGTGGCTTGAATACCTTCAATGGGACCTTCAGAAACTGTTTCGACAATTTCTGAATATTGTTTTGCAAGTGAAGCAATGGAATGAACCATTAATGCTAACATCCCAGCCCCTGCACCAATTCCAACCCAAACAGAGAATATAATTGCCCACATAAAAGCTTCAACAGAACGAATTACATTTAACAAGGTTCTGATTAGCAAATAGACAGTAAAAGCTAGCGGATGTTTCATGATATTTTTTGCGGCCATAAAGCTAAGTACAAAAGCAATAGGGATTGCAAAGGCTGTTGCCAAAAAGGCCATAAAAATAGTTTCAAACATTCTTAAAACTGCATGAGGTAAAAGTTGAAAATTAGGATTCAAAAGTTCCGTAAAAATTCTCTTTACACCATTATACCCATCTTCATCTAAAAGTTTTAACAAAGAAAAATCAGTTACTTTAACTCCCACTACAAACAAAGTAATCAATAAAATAATGAGCTGCCATTTTGAAAAAGTCATATACCAAGGCATTTCAGGAGCAACGACTTTTTTATAATCAGGCTCGAACAAAGCTTCACCCAAGGTTTTTATAGACTTTCTGTTTAAAATCTCACTTAAAATCATTGAGAATAAAAATGATGCCAAAACAATTAAAGAATTTTTTGAAAGGTTTAACCATTCCTCATCGGTGGGATTTGCAACAACTATTAATAAAATACAAATTAAAAATCCGAAAGTAAGTCCATCAAATATTGATCTTCTGAGTGTGAAAGAATTCATTTTCATTTCCTTAATCATCTATAATTTTAGTTGATATGTACTTCTTTAGCGCCTTCGCCATATATTTTCTCAAACCAAGCATCATCTATTTCTTTAGGATGACCTTCATAAACTAACTCTCCAGCCTTAAGAGCAATGACTCTAGTAGCATACTGACGTACCAAACTCAAAAAGTGTAAATTACATATAATTGTAATTCCTAATTCTTGATTCACTTTTTTCAAGTAATCCATCACCACATGACAAGTTGCCGGATCTAATGAAGCTACGGGTTCGTCTGCTAACAAAATTTTGGGATTTTGTGTTAATGCTCGTGCAATAGCGACCCTTTGCTGTTGCCCACCAGAAAGTTGATCAGCGCGAATTTTTGCTTTTCCATCAATACCAACTAACTTAAGATACTTCATGGCTTGTTCTTTATCCTCTTTAGAAAACAATCCAAAAATAGACCGCCATGTTCCCATTTGACCAAGTCGTCCCATAAGAACATTAGATAAAACTGTATGACGAGGAATTAAATTAAAATGTTGAAATATCATGCCAATGTGAGTTCTTAATTCCTTAATTTCAGAGCCTTGAGATTGTGCAACATTTTTTGAATTAAAAATAATCTCTCCCCCCGTAGGATCATGAAGGCGATTCAAACAACGAAGCAAAGTTGATTTTCCAGATCCACTAAGACCAATAATAACAAGAAATTCTCCTTGTTTTACATCAAAAGAAACGCCTTTTAAGGCCTTCACTCCATTAGGATATTGTTTTTCCAAATTTTTAATACTTAAAATATTTTCATTCATATTATTTTACCAAAAAATCCTGCGCTGATTTACCAATACTAGTTAGCAGTTTTCTTACTGGTTCGTACTCAGCATCTGTTGTTACTTTCAAATCAGTCACCCCATACATTTCTCTAAATGCTCTTTTTCCATCATCAGTACTAATAAACTTCATTAAAACATCTGTAATTTTTTTCTTCATATCTTCTGGCATATCTTTTCTGAACACGATGGGGTCATTCGGAATAGGATCTGATAAATCTAAAATTTTGACTTTTGATTCCACGTCTGGGTACTGAGTCAAAACCAATCTTCTAGCATCTTCCATTTTACCATCCGTTGGAGGAGAGTAGAAAGTAGCACCTGCGTCGACCTCTCCAAGATATACTTTAGTAACTACAGAATCGTGCTTCATAGAGAAAATAGTTTCTTTAGGCTCTATTTTTTTATCTTTCAAAGTCTTCATTGGAAGCAAATAACCTGAGGTTGAAGAAGGATCTACAAAAGCAATTTTCTTCCCACCTAAATCTTCCAACTTCTTAATGCTGCTATCATTTTTTACAATAAATTGTGACTGATAAGTCGCTGAACCATGTCTTAAAACAACAAGCCTAGCTTCGGCTCCATACTTATCGTGAGCCATAAGGTATCCAAAAGAATTCAAGGCAGCAATATCTGCCTTTTTAGTTCCGAAGGATTCAACAACAGCCACGTAAGATTGAGGCACCGATAATTCGTATTTATACGGTGTATTTGCTTCCAGGTACTTTAAAAACTCTTTAGAATTAGCCTCTAAAACTTTAGCATCTACCGAGGGGACAAAATGAAATTTGATTGGGTTTTCTTTACTTCCTAATTGTGCCGTTTGTTTTGTACATCCAACTAAACCGAATAAAGCGAGCGTTAAAAGCATTGAAAATAACTTCATAGTTTTGGAATCTCCTAGAATTTTGCATGGAAGCTACCAAAAAAAAGAGTAAATTCCAACAAATCTCTTTATTTATGAAATCTGTTTAAAAGCTATCCTTGTTTTGGAGCCCAATTTAAGTTAACCTTGTGATTAGCTTCTTTGCAGGGCGTTTAGAATGAATCAGGATGTACCTAAAGACGGTTGTAATTCTCTGTAGGTATTAACACCCCTGAAGAAAAAATTATAAACCTTTGAAAATTATATATGACGCAAGTAAAAACAACATTGAAAAAACCTAAAGAAATACTAACTGAGATTAAAAAGCTTTTGAATCCCGAGGGTCCCAAGCCCCTGGTAATATTTGATTTGGATTCAACCTTATTTGACGTCTCTCCTCGCCTTGAAAAGGTGCTTATAGACATTTCAATGACAAATGATTTTATTCAAAGATTTCCAGAAGTTAACTCTTACTTTCGTAATATTAAAACCCTTAGAAATGATTGGGGTTTTATCAAAGTTCTGAAGCGTGCCGGCGTTGATCACGACCACTATGAGCTCTTTGATTATCTTCGTCATGCTTGGGCTATTAGATTTTTCTCAAATGAATATATTCATCATGATGTTCCTTATGATGGGGCCTCTTTGTTTGTGAACCGTATTCATAAATTAGGAATTCCTATTGTTTATCTCACAGGAAGAGATGTTCAACGTATGGAGCTTGGCTCGAAGGAAGTGCTACAAAAATGGGATTTTCCATTAAATGACAAAAATGCTACCTTAGTGCTGAAACCACAAAAAGAAATGGATGATGCTCAGTTTAAATGCGATTGGATAAAGTCTTTAAATCTAAAGGAATATTCCAAAATTTACTTATTCGAGAATGAACCCGTAAATATCAATCTTATAAAAAAAGAACTCCCAGAAGTTGAAATGGTATTTTTTGATAGTACGCACTCTGGTAAAGAACCGCCTCCTTCGGAAATCAACACCTTGATTCATTATCTACTTGACGATGAATCATAGAATTAAGAAAGAAGTTACATGTTACATCTTATTGCAACTCCTATTGGAGATTTAGACGAAATCACAGTCAAAGCCCTTGAAGTTCTTAGAAAAGTTGAAATCGTCATTTGCGAGTCTACCAAAGAAACAGGGAAACTTCTGCGTCATCATCAAATTTCTGGGAAAAAATATGAACTACTAAATGAGCATTCAACACCAGATGATGTCAAAAGACTTGCAGAATTAGCAAAAGAGTTTGATGTCGCCTTAGTCTCTGATTGTGGCACTCCTGGGTTTTGTGATCCTGGAAGTGATTTAGTTACTCTTTGTCGTAATAAAAGCATTCCCATAAAAAATCACTTAGGCCCCTCGAGCTTGATGGGCCTCATTAGTCTTTCCGGACTCAAATTTAGTGAATTTGTATTTAAAGGTTTCTTAAGCCAAGAAAGCGAACTACGTGAGTCTCAACTTAAAGACTTAGTCAAAGAAATGGCTCAATTTCAAAGACCTTTTGTTTTGATGGACACACCATACCGTTTTCAAAGAACTCTGTCTGATTTAGAAAGATTTTTTCCACAAAACATAGTAGTTCTAGCTATAAATTTAGCAACTCCAGAAGAATTAGTTCTAAAAGGTACGGCCTCCCAACTTCTTTATAATCAACTTCCTAAAAAAGCAGAATTTATTTTATTTCTAACTCCAGATAAGTATTAAATCCTTTGAAGGTCTCCATATGAAGCAACTCGAACTTTTACCTATTGACCTTCACATTCAAGAGATTGCCGATTTGATAAATAAACATCAAAATGTTGTTATTAAATCAAGTCCTGGAAGTGGTAAAACAACTCGTATTCCTCCCAAACTTAATACTTACTTCAAAAAAATCTTAGTCTTAGAACCACGAAGAATCGCTGCCATCAGTGCTGCAAAAAGAATTGCGACAGAACAAGGTTGGGAACTAGGAGAAAAAGTAGGATACCAAGTCAGGTTCGATAAAAAATACTCCGACAAAACAGAAATTGTTTTTTTAACCGAGGCTTTACTTGCAAAATTTTTACTACATCAAAACTATTTAGCAACTATAGACTTAATCATTCTTGATGAGTTTCATGAACGTAGTCAGTGGACAGATCTCTGTCTTGGGTTAATAAAAGAATGGCAAGACTTAGGATTAAAAACTAAACTCTTATTGCTTTCGGCTACTTTAGACACAGTGAAGATTAAAAATTATCTTACCGACTGTGAACTATTTGAGTTAGAACTACCACACTTCCCATTAGAAATAGTCTATAGCAAAGTTCCACTTAGAATTAACTTCGATCAAGATCTCATCGCAAGAATTATACTGTCTTTAGAAACCGCAAAACAAAAGGGCAAAGAAAACATTCTTGTATTTCTTCCAGGAACTTATGAAATTGCAAAAGTTTTTGAAAAAATTAAGGCAACTCCAGCTCTTGCAGAATACAATACTAATATTCTGCATGGCAACTTACCACTTGAGGAGCAGCAAAGAGTAGTCACAAATAATGAATTTAAAAAAAATATTATACTCTCAACTAACATAGCGGAATCTTCTTTAACTATTAACGGTGTTGATGCTGTTGTAGATTCTGGGCTAGTAAAAAGTAGCACTTACAACTTCAACGCAGAAATTACAGAGTTAAATTTAAAAAAGATATCTCTGTCCTCAGCAGAACAGAGACAAGGACGAGCGCATAGACAAAAACCAGGAATTGTTTTTAAACTATGGACTCCTCTTGACGAAAAATCTATGGAGCCTTTCAACCAAGTTGAAATATTAAGTTGTGATCTAACCCAGCCTCTTTTGTACTTAAGTCATTTTGGCATCTCTAGTAAAAACTCATTTTCAAGTTTTTCCTGGTTTGAGTCACCAGTTCTAGAGAACCTAAAACAGTGCAGTAATGACTTAATTGAAAAAAACTTAATTACAGACGATCAAATAAGCTTCTTAGGAAAAATGTGTTTATCTTTAAATCTAGATTACCATTTTTGTATTTTTTTATTTCTTGCAGATAAACTTAATCTTCTAGTTCAGAGTATAGAACTTGTTTCATTGTTGTCAGAAAAAAAAGAACTTTTTACTTTGGATTATAATAAGTCAGAACCTACTTATTCTGACCTTTTTGTGCGCTGGGAAACTTTTAAAAAAAAACCACAAGAGTTTTCTTTGCTGCAAAAAAATATTGTTTTTTTGCAGCAACAATTTTCAAAGACAAAACAAGAAATTGATACCAATGCTGAAGAAAAGAAATCTTCAGAAATTTTAATAAAAAATTTAATTTTAGAATTCAACAAACTCTATACGCAAGATTCTCACAAGCAGCTTCAACTGGATACAACAAGCAAACTTAGATTCCTATTTGATTTTGTTTTCATTGATAAAATCTGCCGCCGACGTCCTTCTGAAAAAAACAAGTCAGACTATTTGAATACAGCAGCTAATAAATTCAGTTCTGAAGTAATTATTCTCAATCGCAACCAAACGAGTTTTATCAATAACAAACAAGAGTTTTTTTTAAATCTCAAAAGCTCAATTAACACCCAAGGTGATATTATCTGCGAATGGTTGCACTTTATTCCTTCTGAACGGGTAAATCAATTGCTTGAAAAAGAGATTCGGAGTTCTTTTCAAATCGTTTTTAATGAAAATACTGATAGTTTTTCAAAGAAAAAAGTTTTCACATACAAGAGTATGGTCTTTAAAACAATTGAAGGTCTTGCTCTTGAAGACTCTGAAAAGCAATTAGCCATTGCCAATTACCTTAAAAATATTTTTAAAAAAAATAAACTAGCTTTCAAACCTTTAAATTTATTTTTTAGAAGAATTAGTTTTCTAAAATCCCAAGGGCTTGTTGTAAATGAAGAAAATATTCCCTGGGAACAGATTATTGATGATATTTGCTACAACGAAACTAGCTTAGAAAAAGTCCAAGAAAAAGACTGGCAAATTTTTATTAATCTTCATCTTGATAATGACCTGAAGCTACTGATAAAAGATGGTGCACCCCTAATTTGGGAGAATGCTCAATCTGAAAAGAAGTTTAAAATTGACTATGACCACAATGAAGCTTTTATCGAGGCTAGGTTACAAAACTTTATTGGCATGAAGGAACATCCAAAAATTTCTAGAATTAATTTTCCACTTAAAATTGTTATTCTAGGACCAAATATGAGACCAATTCAAGTTACCAAAGATATCATTGGATTTTGGAAAAGCTCCTACCCTGAAATTAGAAAAGAAATGAAGGGCCGATACCCTAAACATTCTTGGCCTGAAGATCCTACAAAAAATGAATTTTAATTCTATTACGCAGACCCTAATTCAATACTAACTAGAGCAACTAGAAGTTGATTGACTTCAATTCCCCGATCTCATTATAAGAGGTTATGGAAACGATTAAGTCAAAATCCAAAAAAGTTTCAAAAAAGTTCACTCGTTTATTTAAACGTGTAACTACTGCCCTTACTGGTCGCTTCAAAAAAAAACCAGTTCATCGACCACTTGAGCCATTAATTGAACCCGTTCCAAAAGATATTTTACTTGAAAATATTGGTAAAATGAAACTTATCTACAGTTCTCAAACAAGTAAAACTCCTATTGGTGTTTACATGGCTCAAGGCTTTCAAATTCCTGATTTAATGCTTGAAATTGGACGCTTACGAGAAAAAGTCTTCCGCACTGTCAATGAAGGTACAGGTAAATCCTGTGATATTGATGAATTTGATTCATTTTATCACCATATTGTAGCCATTGATGAAGAAAGTAAACGCGTTTTAGGGGCCTATCGTCTAGGGCTTGTAGATAAAATTTTAAAAACAACTGGATCAGAAGGGCTTTATACTCATACGCTTTTTAAATACGATGGTTTACTTAATAGTTTTTTTAACGACTCAATAGAATTAGGAAGATCTTTTGTAGATGATGAGGCAGGTAGAGCAGCTCTCAGAGCCCTTGACTCTATTTGGAAAGGTATCGGTGCTTTTCTTGCTGAAAACCCTCACTATCGCTATCTAATTGGGCCAGTAAGTATATCTAATAGCTATTCTACTAATTCAAAACTTTTAATGATTTACTATCTCAATAAAAATTTCAAATCGGAATTAAGTACCCATGTGAAACCCAGAAAACCTGTTAAACTTAAATCCTCTTTTGATAAAGAACTTAAAAAAGTCGCCGAAGATCTGAAGAGTTTCACAGAACTTGATGAATGGGTCAAAAAATATGATCAAACTGTGATTCCCTCTTTACTTAAAAGTTATGGAAAATTTAAAGCTCAATATTTAAGTTTTAATTTTGATCCTGATTTTAATACAATTGATGGGTTAATTATGGTTGATTTATTAGCTGCTCCCAAAGAAGAAGTTATTAAACATATGGGAGTTGACTCCTATGAAAAGTTTCTTGAGCACTACCGTAGATTAAGCTAAGACACAATTTTAACTGATGCTTTTCTAATTCCAAACATTAGTACATTCTTTAATGCATTAAAGCACTCTTTATTAAAGGGTTGGCCTAAGACATTTTCAATATATGTTATGGCCTCGTCAGGATCTCTAGCTTCTGGATTATGAACATCTACAAAAGATACCTCACAAAATGTATCCGCTAATGCGACCACTTTTGAAAATGGATGCAATCTGACATCTCTATAAGCTCTGGGATATCCTTGACCAATGGCATTCTCGTGATGTTCATATACTATAGCTAACACTTCCTGAGGAACATTTTCCACTGTTCTTAGAATTTCTAAGCCTCTGAATGGATGCTTTTGATAATATTCTAAATCTTCCGATGTGTACTCAATTCTAGGTTTTTTTAAAAACTCCTTAGGGTATTCTTTCAATCCAATATCGTGAAGAATTCCACCCAAAGCCATTTTTTCAAGTATTGATGGATTATTCCAACCTTTGGATTGAGATATCATTACTGAAATCATGCTTGTCGCCATAGAATGTTTAACAAGCTCTTCAGATACACCGTTTAAAATATTCATCAAGGTATTTAGTTTTGGTGTTTCTTCAATCAAACGAATCACTGAATTAGCTACAAACTTTGAGTGACCTAAAGCTTCATGACTAAAACCTAAATGACTAACAGTATTAAAGACACTATTAAGAGTTTTAGACAAAACAGTTGCTTTGGCTTCAGTCGATATTTTATCATTCTTCATTATTTCATTTGATGCCAAAACTCTAAGAGCTGAAAATTTCCTTAAATCCATTTTCTTAATATAAACTTCATTGGAAATTTTCACTTTATCAAAAAAATGTAATTCCTTGAGCCGTTCTTTTGTACCTTCTCGGCCAATCAAGACAAAATTATTTTCCCCAAGCTTAAGGAAAATATCTCCGGGTAATGTCACATTTGGTAAAATATCATCTAGACTTATGGACACTAGTCCATCAACTTCATTCCTCATGCTAGTCTAATCGGCTGCGTTAAAATTTTCTTTAACACAATACTTCAAATTAAAGGTCATTCTTATTTTGAGACAATAGTTCTTATTCTACTCACTTAAGGCGATGGTTTAAACCCACAATTACCTCATCATCAGCAACGTCTTTTGTAACAACGCTGTTAGCACCAATTTGGACGCGATTTCCAATAGTAATAGGACCTAAAATTTTAGCTCCAGCCCCAACAAGGACTTTATTTTTTAAAGTTGGATGTCTCTTCACTGGCTCAAACTTAGCTCCACCCAACGTCACTCCGTGAAATAAAATACAGTCATCACCAACCTCAGCAGTCTCACCAATAACAAGGCCCATTCCATGATCGATAACTAACCGTTTTCCAATTGTGGCCCCAGGATGAATTTCTATTCCTGAAAGAAAACGTCCAATCTCTGAAAAAAATCTGGCAATAAAAAAACATCTCAAATGATAAAAGAAATGAGCTACTCTATAGAACAACAACACTCTTGGACCTGGATAAAGTAGAGCAATTTCAAATAAGCTTTTAGCTGCAGGATCGTAATTCTTATAAGCTTTTAATAATCCAAACATTAAGCTACAAATCTCCTTAATACTTTGCGTTTAAGTCTTCCAATAAAAAGTATCTTTCAAAAGACTCATTAAAACGCGACCACTTTTCCCCACTGGCCTTTTCGGAATTAATAAATGTATGTATTTGATTAACTTTACTATCAAGATCATCAATGTAGGCAACTAAAAAAGCCTCCAAACATTTTGGACGCTTTGGTGAACCATATTCCAGACGCCCGTGATGACTTAATACAATGTGTTTAAGTAGATCCTTCAACTCTAAAGGGAAACCAAATATTCTCGAACTTTTTTTGTCAATCAACTCACAGGCAATTTCCATGTGACCTATGAGACGCCCCCTATCCGTATACCCCACTGAGTTTTCAAATTCTAGCTCCCACAATTTACCAATGTCGTGGAAAATAGCTCCAAAATAAAGCAAATCTCGATTTAAAAAAGAATAATGCTGTGACAATGGTTTTAGTATTTTTAAAATCGATAAAATATGTTCTAAAAGACCTCCAACCCAAGCATGATGTATTGTTTTGGCGGCTGGTGCTTTGTACATCAGGGGCTTAATTTCAGGATCTTCTAACACGGAAAAAACTAGCTGCCGTATATGTTCATTCTTTATATCTTTTGCAAATTGGAAAACTTCGGTAAACATATCTTCTGATGAAAAATGAGACTTCAATACAAAATCATCAAAATTGAAATCTGCGCTTTCGACTTTTAAAATTTTAGATAAAATTAATTGTTTTCGATTTTGAAATAACTGAACATTGCCTTTGATTTGAACCAAATTTCCAACCTCAAACTCCTTACTTAATTCATCCACATTATCCCAAACTCTAGCATCGATATTACCTGTGTTATCTCCAAGTAAAATTGACATAAATGGCTTTCCAGTTTTACCAAGACTCAGGTTTTTTTCTTTAACTAAATAGACGCTGGTCACTTGTTCTTTATCTTTTAAATCTTTTATAAAAATTCTATCCATAATTATTCCCGACAAAAGTATTCTGGTTTAGTTGAATCATAAATTTTAATTTGAGAAATATACAATTTGTTATCTAGTTTTTTAACAAAAATAAAATGCCCTCCTAGGACGCTAACGTGACGGCTTTCAGTAACATTAACTTTAATTCCTTTTTTTGAGTTTTCACTGGCCCACTTTTTACTAATATCAAAATACACATTACAACCTGAACCAAAGATCTCGCTGTCTATTTTTCGCTTGCGACTTAGGCTAAAAAAATAAACTTGAAGCTGACCAGAATCTTTTGCTTCACCTGGTGAGAATTTGATAAAAAATGAGCCTTTATCCCCTACAACAAAATCTTTTAAATCTAACTCTCCTCCACCCATTCCGTAACTGATTTCAACTTCTTTATCTTTTATAATTCCTTCTTGTTGAGCTGATAGTGAGATTTTTAATGGCATCCACACAATAATTGGAGAATCAACTTTTTTTGTTTCGACTTCTTTATTTTCTTGATTAGAATCTGCCTTTCCATGACCTGCTTCTTCAATGGGTTTACTTTCTAATTTCTCGCCATCAATGATTAAATCCCAAAGATCCGTTGGAATTTTGAAGTCTTTTGCAGACTTTGTCACTTCCACTAGAGTTGCATGAACAGCTTCATTATGGTCATGCTCTTTTGGAGACTCATTAGAATGAGCTACGAGATGAAATAGAAAAAAAACTAAACCGAACAAAAAAACTCTCACTCTGCTTTCTCCAAATTAGCCCTTTCAACTAACAAAGGTCTAAATAACGGCTCTTTACGAATTCCCTCGTAAACACTAGTTTTCTGACCCTTATCAGCAAGGAACACACCTAGATTTGCTAGATATGCCCAATCGGGAAACTTGTTTAATAAATTCGCAAAAGCTTCCTTAGCACAAGAACTATTTTTCTCTGATAAACATGTCATTCCTTTATAGTAATAAGACACAGCAAAATTTGCCAAATCTCCTTTTTTTAATAAATGTCCAACCTTCATTGTCTCACCCTTAGCAAAAGCAAGATGTAATTGCATCAAATCATAGTGATTGCTTCCCTTGGCCAACAGGACTGAATTATTCATTATTTGTTCTGCTTTTTCAAATTGACCATTTTCTAGAGAACAATAGGTTTTTAATAGCGAAGACATCAGTTGCTTTTCATTCTGAACTATTTTATTGCAGACTTCATCCAAATACCCCCAGTCTGTTAAACTCCAATCAACAAGAGGATTCTTTGAAAATTTTTGACTGACTCGTGGTAACGACTCTATAAGTTCAATATAATCATCATCAGAAATTGATCCATCAGCTTTTTTTAAACCGATACTAAGTAATTGCAATTCATTTCTAAGAAATGCTGTTGATTTTCTTACTGTATAAATCTCTTTTAAATTAAATGAAATTTCATCTTTGAATAAATCTTTAAACTCCAAATTCGTCAAACTTCTGATAAAAGTAAAATAACCGATATTTTCAAAGTTATCAGTTTTTGCTTCTGATAACTCTTTATAATTTTTTATAACATCTTTTTTTAATTCACTATTCATGATTAAGTTTTTGGTTTTTTTAAACTTAATCACTAAAGAATTTAAAAAGGGCCATTCACTCTTTGGATCTTGTATAAAACTATTTCTATAATACTCTTCTGCCTTATTTGAATCTGCTTCCATTTGAAATGTTAAGCCAATAATATTAAGTAACTCAGATTTTTTCTTAGAATTACTTACTTTTTCAACATTTCGAATCAGCTCAGACCTGACTGCATTGGTTTCCTTTCCATACTGAACTCTAGCTGCACTTATACTTTCTGTAATCTCTTTAGGAATTTCTTTAGACTCTTTCAAATCATTAAATAGTGTATAAGCTTCTTCATACAGCTTTAAATTGTTTAACCGAACAATTTGATTAAATTTTTCTTTATCTTTTCGGTTTTCTTGCATTGAATGAAAAATTTTTAATCCCATCAATGCAATTCCAACAATTCCAACAAAAACAAAAAACCGTATTTGTAGATTTTTATTACTTTTCTTTATTAAATTTTTTACATTCTGATCATCCAAAGAACCAAAATTTTTAGGAGCATTAACTACCTGGCTTACCTTCCCTTTAGGCGCATAATTAAATGGTGTCTCACGTAAAGGCTCAATATCTTTTATCTCATCAAAGTTAACCTCGATAGGCTTCAAAATTTGAGGTTTAGATGCCGTAATTGTAATCTGTGTATTGCTTGTAAGTGGACTTGTCTTAGTTTGTTCAGCATTCAATAGCTCTTTTTTAGCTCTCACCGTCTCCGTAATAAAAGGATACTCTCTGATATGACTCCATCTTGAAGTTGGTCGTCTCAACTCATCTACAAAAGAAATTTGGTTAATGACTAACAGTTGAACAACTTCCTCTAAATTATAAGGCCCTTGTATTTTGGTTGAGGCCCTAACTAACCACATTTTTTCTTTAGGATTTACATCTTTAACTTCATTAGCCATGAAGTTATTCTAGTGCCTAAAATGCCTTTTGCCACTAAAAATTAATTGCACATCTAGGTTTTTGGCAGCCTCAACAACCTCTGGATCTTTGATACTTCCACCAGGTTGAAATACCCATTTAATGTTATGTTTTGCAATCATTTCTATTGAGTCTTTGAATGGAAAAAAAGCATCAGAAATTAAAATCGTAGATTCTGTAATTTTATGAAACTTTAAAGCTCGACCAATTGCTTGTTCAACGGCATCAACTCTGTTTACTTGCCCCATACCAAGACCAATAGTTTTCCCATTATCAACTAAGGCAATACTATTAGACTTTAAATAACCACAAACTTTTTCACCAAATAAAATTTCCTTTATCAATTTAGGTGATGGCTGTTTGCCAAAAACTTTCCACTCAGAAACTGTAGCAGTAAAATCATCATCAGTTTGAATTAAAAAACCACCCAATATTGTTTTAACCTGAATTGAGGACTTTAAAATATCAAGATTATCGATCTTTAATAGACGTAAATTTTTTTTCTTTTCAAAAATTTTTAAGGCATCCATCGAGTAGCTTGGGGCAACTATACACTCTAAAAAAATCTCATTCAGTTGCTCTGCATGTCTTTGTGTAATTTCAAAATTACACGCAAGAATTCCTCCAAAAATACTTACAGGATCAGTTTTAAGCAGATTAAAAACAATATCATCTGAAGACTCTCCATAAGCTACACCGCAGGGATTGTTGTGCTTAACGGCAACTGCATTTAACTCTCCAATCTCTAAACATAACTTTAGAGCAGAATCCAAATCTAATAAATTATTGTAAGATAACTCTTTACCCTGGATAATCTTGAAGTTGTGAAATCCATTTTTAGACTTGATGTCACGGTACCAATAAGCATTTTGCAATGGATTTTCACCATATCTCAATTTTTTTTCTAGCCTTCCAGCTAAAACAAATTCATTTTTATTTTCAGGGTTTAAATAACCAGCAATCAAGGAATCGTACAAGCTTGTATGATAAAATACTTTAGCTGCTAATTCTTTTTTTAGGACTAAATCCTGCTCAGAAGTCTCTAATACCCTAGTGTAATCATAGGGATCACAGACTACTGTAATTCTTGAAAAACTTTTTGCGGCTGATCGCAACATTGAAGGACCACCAATATCTATTTTTTCAATCATTTGCTCAAAAGGAAGATCATTTTTGAGAGACTCTTCAAATGGATACAAATTAACAACTACCAAATCAAACATAGAAACTTGAAATTGCTCTAGTATTTTTTGATCGTTAACATTTCCAGCCCTGGCTAAAAGTCCCATATGAATATGAGGATGTAATGTTTTAACTCTACCATCCATCACCTCAGGAAAATGAGTAACATCAGATACATCAATAACTTTAAAACCATTTTCTTGTAAAAACTTTGAAGTACCACCAGTAGAAACAATCTCTAAACCTTTTTCGACAAGTGGTTGTAAAAAATTAACTAAACCTGTTTTATCAGAGACACTTACTAAAGCACGCTTGTACATAAATTTATCCTATGAGGAAATGAAAACTACACCTGGTATAATTGACTTTAAACATGTTTGTCAAATCTAAGAGCCAAATCACACAATGTTAATTTTTAAAACGGTGATTTAGTTAAGAGTAATTTCAAGTCATCATTAGTCAAATAGAGTCCAGCACCTAGATAACTTGATCTTTGGTTATTTTTATCAAGAATGTCTTGCTGACCCGCCAGTAAATACAAACCATAGAATAAATTATACCGTGCTGAAACTCGTAAATTTGCTTTATCTAATCCAAAAGCTTCTAAGGAAAATCTTAATTTTTTATTTAAAAAATGGTAATCAAACCCAAATCCTCCAGAGTTTTCAATTAATCCTGCTTTTAAAGAGAAATCATAAAAATTCTTAGCAAATAAAGCAGTGAACTTTGTTTTATTTTTAAATCGTTTGACAGTACTTATGTCGGAAATAACACTACCTCCACTGGAAACAGTAGTATCTTCGCTTTCCACAACTCCAGCTGGATCATCAATAATTCCTAAATAATAATATCTATCTAATCCTGGTTGAATCTGAATACCGATATTAGATTTTGTTGCTCCTACACTGGAAAGATAATCACCGTGATAATCAAATCCTGTCTGAATTCTTCCTGCAGAATCAAACAAACCACTAACTCCCTGAATCGCTGTATTTAATTCTTCAACAGTTGTTTCATCATTAACTAACTTACCAATAGTTCCTTCACCTTTATTAATTTTGGTAGAAATTTCATCAATGTTTTTCATAGCACTATCCAAGCGTGCCAGTGTTTTTTTCCAAGTTTTCTTCAATCCTTGATCAGATTCATCATTAATTAATTCATTTAAAGTTCTAGTAATATCATTTACTTGATCAACAATTTCATTAATTTGCCCCTTATTCTCTCCCGTAATATCTTTAATATCGACAGTAATTTTCTCGATATTCTTAACGATGCGACCAAGTACATGTTTTTGAGTTCCATCCTCAGAAATAGATTCTCGAACAACTTCAGCTACTTCCTTTAAGGACCCAGCAATATCTCCTACTTGAGAAAGCACATTATCAAGAGATCCCTTATCCTTAACTAGCAAAATTTGTCCACCATCAGGAAGTGGAGTATCGGCAGGAGAGCCTGGATTTACTTCGACATGTTTATCTCCAAGAATACCAATAGACTTAATTTCTACGAATGCAGAGGTTGTTAATGGAATGTCAGACTTAATACTGATCTCTACTCTGGCCTTACCATCTTGCAATTTTATTTCTTTTACAATTCCGATGGGAATACCTGCTGTTTTAACCCCTGAGTTTTTAATCAAGCCCGCAGCATTGTCTAACAAGAACCAGGCTTTCCTTGAACGCCCCATAAAACTGGGATCATCACTTACTTGCATTGACATCAGACCTATAATTCCACCAACTATAACAACTAAGGCTCCGACTTTAAATTCTGATGTGCTCCAAAATTTCATTGGTGTTTCATCCCTTTTGCGACAAATCTTTTTACTAATTCAATTTCACTTTTATAAAAATCTTCAGGCTTACCAAATAACAACACACGACCCGCGTCCAGCATAGCAACATAATCAGCAATTCTAAAAGCTGCGTATAAATCATGGCTCACCATAATTGAAGTAGTCCCCTTTATATGTTTATGAGTCTCTAAAATTAAATTATCAACCATTTCCGTAAGTATTGGATCTAAACCCGTCGTTGGTTCATCATAGATTAGTATTTCTGGATCTAGGGCTAATGCCCTTGCAAGTCCAGTTCGCTTTTGCATTCCACCACTGATCTGATTAGGAAGCTTTTGAAAATGTTTTTTATCAAGCCCAACCAGTCTTAGTTTTTCTTCTGCAATCTCTATAACTTTTTTATATGGAATCTCTCTACGATGTTCTAAAAGTGGAAAGCAAACATTTTCAAGAACTGTCATGTCATCAAACAAAGCCGCAGACTGAAATAAAACTCCAAAATGACACCTAAATTTTGTAAGTTCATCTGGTGGTAATGTCGCAATATCAGTTCCAAGAACTTCAATTTTTCCTGAGGTGGGTTTAAATAAACCTAGAATATGTTTAAGCATGACCGACTTTCCTGTCCCAGAAAAACCAATTATTGCTGTCAAAGCACCTTTGGGTATATCTAAATTCATACCTTTCAAAACAAAATCATTACCATCAAATGTTTTTTTAACGTCAATGATTCTTATGGCTGAATCCATTAGCCATTCCCTTGTAAAATAAAATACATGCGAATCATATTACTTAAAAAATAATCTAATACAATAATCATGACCATACTCATCACAACTCCACGATTGGTAGCTTCACCGACGCCTTTAGCACCGCCCGTAGTAAAAAATCCTCGATAAGTGCAGATCAACCCAAAAATCAAACCAAATACTGCTGACTTGATAAGTCCTTCAATAATATGTCTCATCTCTAAAGTTTCTCTGATTTTCTGTAAAAAAATGGCTTCATCTAATTCAACCAAATGAACAACTAAAAAATAACTTCCTATCATTGCAACAAAATCAAAAACTGCTGTTAACATTGGCATACAAACAATCGCAGCAGCAATCCGAGGAGCTATCAAGTATTGTTTCGTATTTACACCCATGACATCCAAGGCATCAATCTGCTCGTTCACTCTCATTGTTCCAAGTCTTGCTGCCATTGCACCTCCAGCTCGTGCGGCAACAATCAACCCCGTCAAAACAGGTCCCAATTCTCTGGTGATTCCAAGAGCCACCGTTGGTCCTACCATATTTACTGCGTTTACTATCTTGAATCCCAGATAAACTTGAAATGACAAAGCGAGACCTGTAAAGAGCGAGGTTAAAGTAATGATTCCAACAGATTTATTACCAATAAACTCCATGTGTTTAACGATTTCAGAAAAACGACTTGGCTTAACGAAAAGCAGCCTTACTGATGAGCTGAAAAACAACATCATCATTCCTATTTCATTTATAAAATTTCGTACGGCTCCAACCATTGAATTTATTTTATTAATCTTCTGCATCTTTGACAACTGATTCAACGGCAGATAACTCACTATTTTGAAAAAACAGACTGTCTAAAGGTCATTAGTCTTTAGACTATAAATTACTAATCACTCTAGGGACCCTAACTCCAATACTTGTTAATACTTCCCAAGTAATTGTCTGAAGTTTATCTGCTACTTCGTCGGCACCCAGTAGTAGACTTTGATCTTTATTAGAACCAAACAAAATAACTTCTTCATTTTTAGTAATCTCGACCTCTGACATTATCTCGGTAAGATCCACCATTAAATAATCCATACAAATACTACCGACTATAGGTGCTTTTTTATTCCTAATGATAACTTCACCCTTATTAGAAAGTTGGCGATGAATACCATCAGCATATCCAATAGGAATAATCGCAATCACGGAATCTCTTTTGGCAATCCATGTGTGCGAATAGGATACGCCCACGCCTTTAGAAATATGTCGGATATCACTGACTATGGACTTAATACTCATGACTGGTTTTAGTGAAGGTAAAGGATCATTTGTATTTAGCATTGGTGATTGATAACCATAAATCAGTAAACCAGGTCTTAGACCATATTGTGTTTGCAAATGTTTTTTTTGCAAGAACGAACCAACAATTCCAGCTGAGTTTAAAGTGTGGACAATGGGCTTTAAAGACGAAAACTGACTGGCCACTTGATTTATTTTTTGTAGCTGTCGTTGCGAATGCCCTTCCGAGATTAAAAAATCTTCGCCTTGATAAAGATGAGTTACCAAAGCTTTCACTCTGAGTTTTGGATGCTTCCAAAATCTTTCGAAGAGTTTATCTGCCTCTTTGACATTAAAACCTAAACGATTCATCCCCGTATCAAACTTCAAATGAATAGGAATTGCAGCCTCTTTTATATTCTTTTCTAAATACTCAATTTGTTCCCACTGACTTACAATCGGAATAAAACCATTGCGAATAATTTCTTTAGCCCCTTCATTATCAAAACCTCTGAACACGACTAAGGGGGTTTTAACTCCGGCATTTTTTATCCATAGGGCTTCTTCGATCAGACAGACTCCTAAATGGGAAACGTTCATTTCACTTAGCGCTTTTGCTATAATGATGTCACCATGTCCGTAAGCATTTCCTTTAACCATAGGACACAAGAAAGGGCTCTGAGGAAAATGAGTCTTAATCCAATCAACGTTATGTTTCAAAGAAGACAAATTGATTTCAGCGAAGGTTTTCCTAAATAAATTCATAACTCACTTTCATAAACATCTCTTACAAACTAAAATAATCGGTCTTATTTAGCTCTACTGATCAATTATTAGAATGTTTTCCAGCTTCCACATTATTAATAAGTTGATTCATCTCAAGAGGTTGGAACTCGGGTTTAAAATCAGATGGAGCTTTATACAAGCAAATTCTATTTCCACCTTTTGATAGAATAAAATTTCTAGCTTTTTCTGCTGTTTCAACTAAATGACTTACACTTCCAGATAAACTAGGAAACTCACTTACACCAAGGCTTGCTGTGATTTTCAATCCACTTTCTGCCATGGTCTGAGTCTCTACTAAACGACGCAGTCTTTCAGCCCTTAAGGTTGCTCCTTTTTTATCACAATGAGGCAAGATCACTGAAAACTCGTTTTCATTAGTCCTACAAGTAAAATCATTAGTTCTACCTGTTTTATTAATTGTAGTCGCAATCGATTTAATAAGTTGATCTCTACTTGTAATACCTAAGGATTTTTCAATATCTTCGTAATCATCAATTGAAATTTTAATCAAAGAAAGAGGTTGTTTTAATCTTCTCGATCTTTCAAACTCTTCCACAATTTTTTTGTCAAAAAATTTACGATTATAAATTTCTGTCATAGCGTCTTGAACTTCCAAGTGATCAATTTTTTTGGCAAGTGAAAAATATGAGTAATAAAGTTTAGTCACTGAAAGTAAACTTTTAAAATAATTGTGTCTGTGCAAATCAGCAATAGAATTATAAATAAATACACCTTCCAACTCTTCATTTTCTTTAATAACAGTGACTATAGGATTTTGGTAATTAAACAATTTAGAAATTAAATTTCCCAAACTTGGAGGAATAAAATTTAGTTCTAAATTTTTAATTAAATCTCTAGTCTCTTCGGATGCCAATGAACAGCCAACTCCTTGATTTTTCAATTGAGAAATCGGAGCCACCGAAGTTAGGATAAAAGAATTCATGGAAGGTATGTATTTAAAAAACAAACAAGAAAACTCTTGAATCTTCTCAAACAACGAATTTACAATTTCGTCCTTATTTCTGGCCGCATTTAAATCAAAAATAAAATCAGCCACTGATATTTGACTGCTTGATTCTTGATCTTTTTTTAACCTAACAACTTCGCCTTCCATTAAAGAACTTTTTTCTTGAAATGTTTTTAGTTCTTGAAATAGCTGTTCATTCTTATAGTTTAAATACAAATTTTCGCAACACTTATCTACAGACCACAAAACTTTACTATCAATTTGATTTTGAGTAGAGTTGATCACATCATGTAGTCCATATTGATCATATTCCCTTAATATTTGAAAATGCTCGTCTTTAGATAAAAAAATAATTTTAATTTCAGTACTTAAATTATTTATCTCCTCAACTATATCACTTAAGGGCTTACTTAAATCAGTAATATCTAAAATAACTATATGTGGCTGTGACTCTTTAATATGCGGAACCAAATTACTTTCATTTTCAATAAAAAAAACTTCATAACCAGCTCTTCCCAAGGTAACTTTAAGACTTGGCCCTAGATTAATATTTTTAGAAAAGATCAATAAGCTAAACTGAGAACTAACTTCTCTTATATTCATTAACCTCTTCCTTTCGGTTTACGGATGACCACTTGAAAATCATCACTGTCTTTTTTATCTGGAACTTTTGCATTTTTTTTGGGAGGCTGAAGTAATTCAACCTTATTTTCATTTACTATTACTGGCTTTAATGGAACCACCACATTTGCAACAACAGGGGTTTCGTTCATTTCAAACAGTTCATCAATATTAACATCAAGGTCAGGGGCAGTTGGTAATTTTTTTGATGGATCCATAGAATTCACCTCTTCATTAATGTTTGCAGAAGATTTAGCTCCTTGATTGACAACTTCTGTTTTTTTCAAATCACTTTTATCAGTCGTTGTTGTTGATCTCTGAGCTGCTTCTGCGTCTTTACTATTTTTACCAACTTCTACCGATTTATTTTGGTTATTTTCATCTTTTAAAAAATCACTATCTTCATTTTCAAGTTCTTCTGAAAGTTTGAAATCATCTTCTGAAAGTTTGGGAATATTCAATGTTCTTAGGTTCAGATTTGAGACTTCGGAACTATCTGGTTTATTAGTATCTCCTAAAGTAGATGTTTGACTAACGACTAAAGGCAACTCAATAACGACTTTTGTCCCCTTTCCTTTTTCAGACTCTACTTTTATTTTTCCATCATGTTCGCTTATAATTCCTTGAGCAATCGAAAGTCCTAAACCGACATTTTTATTAAAGCTTAATGTTGTATAAAAAGGCTCAAATATCTTATTTAAATTTCCAGTGTCTATGCCATCACCGTTATCAGTAATTTCAATTATAACATTTTTTTCATTTTGATAAGATTTTAGATTAATCTGTTTGCCAATTTTTCTTTCCATAGCTTGAATACTATTCTTAATAATGTTTTCAACGACGGTTGCGACTTTATTTACGTCAATTGATAAATTTCTGGTATCAGTCATATCTTTGACAACTCTAACTGATTTCAAATGCAACAAAGTTTCTAAATTTTTCAAAGCACGAAGAATTGCAGTATCGACTTTAGCTTCGATTTTTTCAGTCGGTTTATCACCAGCAAATATAAGTAATTTATCAATCGTGTCTTTTGCTGATCTCATTTCAGATTGAATTTTTTTTACTTCATCGTTTTCATTATTTACAGTTGATTCGGCAAGAAATGTTGTAGTGAGATTCAAAGATTTAATAATCGGAGCCCTTAATTCATGACCTAACGCAGAAGCTACTCTCATATATCCTTCTAGCTTTGCTTTATCACTTTCTTCTTTTAACTCTTGGGTAGGCCCTGTTCCTTTAAGTTCAGAAGAATCTTTAGAGCTTGAGTTTATCTTGCTTAATTGCTCACCTTCGCGATAATTTTGCACTTTGAATCCACCAACTGCCAGTTTTTTTCCAAATGGATCTTGGACGATCATCATAACAGCAACTAAAATGATCAAGAAACCTATAGAAAACAGCAAAAACTGATTTTTGATAGAATTTCTAAAATTCACCATTTCAGATAAAGAGGCTTGAGAATAAATATACAAATCTATATCTGGAATTTTTTCGAAAAAGGCAAAAAATTCTTCTCCAGAAGAAATAGAAAAAGTACCACTCGAAGTGACCTTTTTGCTATTTTTGAGTTCACCAACTATTTTATTTTCAAAAATTTTCTGCCCGATATATTCTGACTTTATGTTTGCTAGGCTCAAAAGATCAGAGTTAATTAAGGTCAACATATACGGAGATGCTTTCTGTGAATCCATAATGGACTGCAAATTTTCTCCAAGACTAGCAAAAACCCAAACTTTTTCACGTTGTGGAATCAAGGTAAGAAAAATCTTCTTTTTCTCTGGATCAGTGTAAACTAAATACTTCGTGTCTTTCTCTCCTCCTCTTACCTTGAAAGAGGAAATCAATTGAGTCAGATTTTCTCTGCTCAAATTAGAAACAGGTGACTTTTCTCTAAATGACCACTCGACAACCTGCAATTGAGAGTTTAACTGGGCTACGGCAAAATAAGGATTCATCGCCGTCCAATTAATACGCTTTGTCCCCTCTTCATTAAATGTTTGCACCCACTTCTGCAAGAACTTAGCATCGGCTTGATAAGCCAATACAAGGCTTGATACCTGACTTTTTATCTGCATTTCCATTTGGTCAGTCTTGTCGACAAACAACAAATCCTCTAGACGCAGATAAATTCCACATAAAAATAGTGTTGAAATGACGACCACAACTAAGATCAGTTTGACTTTATTCACATTTGATCCTTATATAAACCAAAAATCCAATCTAACTTCATAATATCAATTGTACTTTTATTATTTGCAAAGAATCAAGCAAGGGTTTATGAAGTGGCTTTAGAGGAACTCATGAATACGAATAAGTCAGATTATCTCATCATTGGCTCTGGCCTTGCGGGATTAGCTTCGGCGCTTAAACTAGCACAATTAGGAAAAGTTCACTTAATTACAAAAGACATTCTCTCTTCGGCAAACTCGACTTGGGCCCAGGGAGGAATCGCTGCCGTGATTTCCAAAGAAGATAGCTTTGAGTCCCACATTCAAGACACCTTGGTTGCAGGTGCCGGACTTTGTAATCACAACACAGTTGAAAATTACGTCGCTCAGGCCCCTGAAAGAATTAAAGATTTAATAAACTGGGGTGTTAATTTTGACAAAAGGAAAAATCATCAAACCTCAGACTCTTTTGAAATGGATTTAACAAAAGAGGGTGGGCACTCTTACCGACGTATTCTGCACTTTGAAGATCAAACAGGTTTACATATTCACTCACAAGTTTTAAAAAAAGTTTTGGAAAATAAAAATATCACTATTTGGGAAAATACCTTTGCCATTGATTTAATTTTAAATAAACAAATAGATGCAAGTGATATGTCTTCTACTCGCTGTGTAGGCTGCTATGCTTTGGTAAAAAAGACCAACTTAGTCGAGGGTTTTCTTGCTAAAGAAGTGATTCTAGCAACTGGTGGAGCAGGTAAGGTTTATCTCTACACAACCAACTGGAGTGGAGCTACCGGTGATGGCATTGCAATGGCCTACAGAGCAGGAGCTCGCGTCGCTAATCTTGAATTCATGCAATTTCACCCAACTTGTCTTTATCACCCAGACTCTAGAAACTTTTTAATTTCCGAAGCTCTCAGAGGCGAAGGGGGGGAGCTTAAGAACTCAAGTGGCGTTGCCTTTATGAAAAAATATCATCCATTAGGCTCACTCGCTCCCAGAGATATTGTAGCGAGATCCATAGATGCAGAGATGAAAAAATCTGGTGATCCTTGTGTTTACTTAGATATGACTCATCAAAATCCTGACTTTTTAAAATCCAGATTCCCAGCAATTTATAAAAAATGTTTGGAATACCAAATCGACCTTACTAAACAACCAATTCCAGTAGTGCCAGCGGCTCACTACCTTTGTGGAGGTGTCTTAACAGATCTAAATGGCCAAACAGACATCAAAAACCTTTGGTGTCTTGGGGAGTCTGCATGTACTGGTTTACATGGAGCTAATAGATTAGCTTCAAACTCTCTTCTAGAATGTTTAACAATGGCTCATAACTGTTACGAAAAAATCAAAGACTCAAAAAGCACTCTGTTTCAACAAGAGCCTAGGCCCTGGTCCTATCCTGAAAAACCTGATGACGATGAAATGATTGTAATTCATCACATGTGGTCCGAGATTAGACAGTTAATGTGGAATTACATGGGGATTGTTCGCTCAAACAAACGATTGCTTAGGGCTCAAGCTAGACTCAAGAATATCCTTCAAGAGGTAAAAGAATATTATTCAGAGTATCGTATCCACTCAGATATAATTGAGTTAAGAAATATTGCTATTGTTGCTGATCTATCTGTGGAATGTGCCTTGAAGCGAACAGAGTCCAGAGGTATCCATTTTAATATTGATTACCCATTTTATAGTCCAGAAAATGATTTAAAAACTAAACCACAAAATACTGTTCTTTTAAGAGGATTAAGATAGACTTAATCCTAAATGAACACAGAAAAATCTTACTCAAGAAAAGAAGGCTTTTTTAAAAGCTACAAAGAAACGCAAATTTTTTTTCAAACTTGGGAAACTACTGATCCTAAGCTTCAGGTGGTTATTACCCATGGACACGGAGAGCACTCTGAGTGCTATCATCGTCTAATTGATTTTTTCGCTGGAAATCACATAAACTTCACAGCTTGGGATCTAAGAGGACATGGAAAAAGCGAGGGTAAGCGCGGTTATGCTGATACCTTCAACGATTTTGTCTATGACTTCGAAATCTTTACTGAAAGAATTAATACTCTTAACTCTGAAAATCTTCCAGTCGTTTACCTAGCCCACTCTATGGGGGCTTTAATTCAAGAGAAATATTTTATTTCTAATACAGATTTCAGACCCGAAGCTCAAGTGTTAAGCGCACCTTTACTAGACTTCAGTTTACCTGTTCCAGGTATCAAACAAATAGCCTCAAGAGTTTTAGACTTAATTTATCCAAAACTTACACTTTGGAATGAGATTACCTATGAAATGCTGACCAAAGACTCTGAGGTCATCAAAGAATTTGAAAAGGATAACCTTCGCCACGATGTTCTTTCAGCAAGTGTATACTTAGGAATGATTGAAAATATACGCTTAGTTCATGACCAGGCCAAAAAAATAAAGATTCCTACTCTGATCCAAGTCTCTGAAAATGATCCCATTGTCTCTACCGCTTCATGCAAAGACTTTTACCAACAGATATCTTCTGCCGAAAAACGCATTCTACTTTATGGAGAAAACTCAAAGCATGAAATGTACAATGACACCAATCGTGTAAATGTTTTTAAAGATTTAAAAAAATTTCTTGAAGGATTTTTAAAATGATTAAACCAAGTTGTTCTGCCATTTTTATATCAATAACCTATCTTATAGTTAACTTTTTTTTGTTTGTCGGTTGCTCCACCACAAACTCTAGCTCTGCCAAGCTAAAACTTATTTCTGAAAGTGACTATCAAATGATACTCGAGGCTAATACTCAGAGAAAACAAGTTTATTCAGGACTCTATAATATCATGGATTTAACAACAACTTTACTTACCAGCAAGGTTGTTGATGCTCAAAATGATCAATTCGCCAGGCTTTACCTATGGGATGAAAATAAATATTCTCAAGAAAAAGCTAAAAGTTTAGACAAGATTAGTAAAGAGACTGAAGTATTTGTCAGTTTCTTTACACCTGAGCGAAAACATGATGATCTTCATAAAAACCAAACTCTTTGGAAAGTTTTTATGGATCTAAGCAACAATGGTGAAAGTAAACGTATAGAGGGTAAAGTTAAAAAAATAAAACTTCTAACTGAAGAAATCCAAGGTTTTTACCCCTACCATAACCGCTTTGCCACTCCGTACACCATCACTTTCCCAATATCTATTAAACAAGTTGAAAGTTATACTGAGGTAAATTTAACTATAACCGGTCCTATCGGATCAGCGACAGTTAATTTTAAAGAATTGCCTCACTAGCCTGTTATTCCCAACTAAGCAGCAGACCGTGATAAGTTCTAGAAACTTTTAGCATCATTTAAACATGCCTCATCGAACATAAGCGTACTACCACTTGATATGATTTGATTTACAAAATTAATCGCATCTGATTTGCCCTCGTTGAGGTAATACATAACACAATTAGTATTAGTGCAATGAGCTCCATGAGAAGAGTCATGATGTGAAGACGTAAGTGTAAGTCCATTGTTAACAAGACCTAACGCATGTCCCATTTCATGAACTAAAGTTGACTGCTCCACATACTTTGGAACCAGAAGACTTCCTGTACCTTTAATAACATCCTTAAACATGGCAATGAATCTAGTTCCTGTAACACTAAAACCAATAGTATTAACATTCGTCTGCCCATCACTTCCTAAAGCATTTCCTTTAAGAAAAAAAATGGAAAAATGAATTTCACTAGAATCAGAACTAGTTTTTTGAAATTTGTTACCAAGATCTACAACATCTAAAGCACTCCAAGTTGTTTTATTTTGTGCGCTAATTGAGTTCATCGAGCTTAACTCCTTGGGCACACTTATAACTACAGTCCGCCCTGAAAACAGAGCTTTTAAATTATCTTCAAAAATATTCCAATAATAATTTCCATTTGTAGTTGGTTTACCTTCATAAGGTTCAGCTCCTGGCTCATAATAGACATCAACCACGAGGGTCTTCATTTGATGAAAATAAATTTGGGTACTTGAAATTGCGGTTGTTTCTGAATTGCTAGAATTACTTTTGCAACCAGAGAAAATAACGGAAGTGAATAAAACTACTACAAAAATACTTAAAAAATTTCCCAAAATAGATCCTCGCTTTTAAAAATTATACAATCTCAGCTTGGCCTCTTCCTGAGATCATTTTAATAAATCACTATGTAAGGAATCAAGCTAAATCTAAATAAGGATCAAGTTGATATAAGTGTTGGTTCTAAATGCGCAGCAACTCGAAGAGCATTAGCTGCAATAGTTAGCGCTGGATTAATACCTGATCCCGAGGGAAAAAATGAAGCATCTACAATATATAAATTATCAATCCCATGAGCTTTATTATTCTTATCTACTACACTTATCAAAGGATCGTTGCCCATTCTACAAGTTCCAGAAGCATGAGCTAATCTTTGGTTGTTTTCAGCTTGCGGATAAATCTTAGCTCGAAAAGGATTAAAACTTTTTAGAGCGAGGTTTCTGAATTTTTTAAGTCTTTGCTTTGCTTCATCCCTCAATCTATACCTGATCTCAATTTGTTTCTGGTCAGCTGACAAAGAAACATAATTATCAGGATAAGAGACATCATCCATTATCATAGCCATACACAAATTATTTTCAAAAACTGATTTTATTTTCCACTGCCCAAAATTTTTTGCTAATAAATAAAAGGCTTTGTCTAAACAATAATTCGACAAATAATATTGATGATACATCTCGAATAAGGTTGTTGCAATACTTGGTGGATTCCCCAAAGATTGTATTGTACCCAACTTATCTCCGTCATAAAAATAAAAATCATTCAATGCAAGTTCTTTCAAAAAATTATGTTTTTTAGGTAAATCCATTTCGACCATACACAAATCCATGAAATGACGGCTGAAGTTTTTTCCAACTTGAGTCGATTTATTAGCTAAACCAAGTGGCCAAAATTCATTTTTTGATCTCAACAAAATAGCCGGTGATTGAATAGCTCCAGTGGCTAAAATAAATATACTACCTTTAATAGAAATAGGCGTAGATTTCTTGTACAAGCAGTTAACTTCAGTTACTAAACTAGGAGTTGCAGAAAAATTAATCACTCTAGTTTCTGTAAGAATTTTTACCTTTGGAAACTTCAGGCTGTCATCAACTCCGCAATTAGCTGAGGTCGATTTTTCTTCAAACTCACAGACAAATGCCTGACAACAGGAACACTTTGCTTCAGGAAGCAACTTGTGACCAATAGGAAGTCTGTAAGGGTGTAAACCTTTGGACTGCCAGTTATCAAAAATTTTCTTCCCAAATACTGATAAATCTGAGTTTATAAAGGAGGAATTTTGATATATGGGGCGAAGAGGATCCGCTTGGCCTACAACACGATACATTCTCTCGGCTTGCTCATAGTAACTTTTCAATTCTTCATAACCAAAAGGCCAATCTACCGTTGAAGAGCCAACAAGGTTACCAAAATACCTTGTAGCCCTAAAGTCATCCGGGAAAAACCTCTCTAATGCCGCTCCATAGAGTAAAGACGATCCCCCTACTCCAGTACCTAATAAAGGTATAAACTGATGAGCTAAGACTTTACTTTTATCAATAATATATTCATGATATCTGCCAGCTTTTTTTAAAACTTCCTGATCATTACTATCTAATACATCAAATGATCGTAACAGTTCATCTGGAAATTTTCCTTTTGTTGCGTTTAGCATATCAGCCAAGGAGCATCCTGCTTCCAAATATAAAATCGATTTTCCAGTTTTTGCTAAAGCATGGCCGATTGTACCACCACCCATTCCAGTTCCAAGAATAATATAATCCCAGTGATAATTCGTAATTTCATGTAAATTCATTACTATATTAGACGCGCAGTTATATATTTAAATCACTACGTTTTGTGATTTTTTTACCGTAATCTTTATTTATGGATTTTATTTGCACTATAGAATACAAAAATAAAATTAATCGATTTAACTTACTAAATAAGCAAGTGATACATGTACAAAGGACTGAAAATAATTTTCAATCAAAAAAAATTATAGAAACCTATGCTAATAATTGGTTTCTTGGTTTTATTAAAGAAAATAACGATCTTATTTCTGTTAGAAATGGCAACGATTTTATCCCTTTCAAAAAAAACTCTGCTATTTTAATCCCACCACATCATCTTGTAGAATGGCGACAGGGTGTTGGTAAGTTTCAATGGCAAGGATTTTTTTCTAAGTTACCATTACCTTCACCTAGACCTAATGAAATGATTGTTTTTCCCTATGCAAAAGAGATCCCAAAAAACTTTTTAGAACTGACCAACGAACTTTTAAACATAAACCAATTTGAAGTTTATACAGAGAGTAAGTTCCCCTCAAGTGTTTCAGAAAAAACAAAAAAAGCCATAATTGCCAGCTATAAAGATGATTTAAAAATTACACAACTAGCAAATCTACTAAAAATTGATCGCAGTGTGATGTGCAGAACTTTTCAAAAAAGTTATGGTTTAAGTCCAGTAAAGTTTAGACACCTCCTTAGAATTTTTGAAGGGCTAAAACTTATAAATTTTGAAAATAAAAGCATCACTTATTCAGCTTTTGATGCTGGTTTTTCAAGTTTAAATCATTTTGAAAAACATTTTAAAGATTTTTTTGGAATTACTCCTCAAAATTTTTCTTTTAAACAACAAAAGAATAAACTAATAATTTAGGGTATGAATAACTGTTTATCAAAAAGTAAGTTGTTATCAATAATTTCATTGTAAAAATTTGGCTTATTTCCAGTAGGTTCTAAATTTCCCTCTAATTTATCTCCCTTTTTAACTAACCTAGGAATTTTAAATATAGGAATAACATTATAGCTTCCATCTGGATTGAAACCTCTAATTTCACTAATCTCTGTGATTCTCCTCGAGCCATCTGCAAGTCTGGAAACTTGGACAATGATCTCAACAGCTGAAGATACCTGAGACCTAAGTGCTTTTTCACTGATCTTAGCGTCGCCACTTTGAGCTAGCGCCTCTAACCTCACAATTGCATCATCAGGCGTATTAGCATGGACAGTTCCCATACATCCTTTATGACCTGTGTTCATAGCATTAATTAACTCTATAGCTTCGCTTGATCTAACCTCGCCAACAATAATACGATCAGGCCTCAGTCTAAGTGAAGATTTAAGTAAGTCTTTCATAGAAACCTCACCCTTACCCTGAGCATCTGCCTGACGTGTTTCAAAAAACACAACGTGTTCATAGTTAATCTTTAATTCATTTGAATCTTCAATAACTATAAGTCTTTGCCCTGAAGGAATATGACTGCAAAGAAGTGTCAATAGGGTGGTTTTTCCAGAACCGGTTCCTCCACTAACGATAATATTTTTTCCCAAACGCATACATATAACTAAAAACATGGCCCCCTTAGGAGAAAGTGCTAACTTAACATAGTCTGCCCAATTTATTTTAGCTTGGGTAAACTTTCGAATGCTAACAATTGTACCTTTTAAAGAGCATGGCCTTATGACAGCAGCAATTCTAGAACCATTTTTTAAACGTGCATCCAGCCTAGGGTTTTCTTCATTTATCCTTCTTCCAACACTTTGAGCTATTGAGTTTACAGCCGCTAGTAAAACATCATCATCTTGAAAGCGAACAGGAGCTCTTTCCAATCTTCCCTTTTTTTCTATAAAAATCTCATCTGGACCGTTAATTAGTATCTCTGAAACCTGAGGATCTTCCATAAAAGGCCAAATCACAGCCATATTTTGTTTGATGGTTTCATCAAAAACATTACTAATGGTGGTCATTCTCCAAATCCTCTCGAAATTTTTCGCAAACAAAACATAATCACTATTTATCAGAAGCTAGTTTTCTATCTTCATCAACAACAATAACTTTCCCTTTAATTTCAGTTTCAGGACAATTAAAACTATAAATACCTTCTAACTTTGGATTTATTTGAAACATCTTTGGCTTTCCAAACAAAGTATTATGATTTTCAGAAAAGGCCTCAAATGAAAAACTAATGTTTTTATTTTTTTCATTCACATTAACGACATGAAATTTATAATTATGTCCTTTTCTGAGCTTTATTGTTTCAGGTATAAACCCTGTTTCCGTATTCAATATAACAATTTCTTGTGTTGGACCACTGACTTCAAATACAGACTCAAAAATACCAGCTGGTTTCTCTGCTGTATCCATAGATTTTGTCTTAGATTCTTCTTTCACACTATCAAAATCGATTTGCCTTCTGGAAAAGTCAATTTCCCAGGCTTTAACGTGAATAGAACCAAAGAAAAAAATAACACTAATGAAGAATCGAACGATCCTGATACTCGCAGAACTCACGAGCAACCTCCATAGCTAAATAATGTAAAGACTTTTGATCCATTTTTTTCATTTCATTTACGATTTGATTAAAATCATTAGAACACGAATTTATTGTTTTAAAGGTTTTTTGAACTGACTCCATATTATGTGCCATTTCTTTAGTGATTGAATTCCAATCCATGCTAAGAACTGGATCAATAGCTCCAATGGTATATAAAGCATCAAATACTAACTGAAGATTTCCTTGTAAAAACATATTTCCCCCGAATTCCTTTCAAAGGTTATGAGTGTGAAGCACTAAAGGCTCTCGAGGTTAATATTCGGAAAGCTATTTTTTTTCTTGAGTCAAAATGAGAAAAACATTTAAAATCAGGACTAACAAACTGTTTTAACTATGGAGTACTACCAATGGCCGGCACCAGCTTACTGATGTTACTTGATGATATAACCACTGTTCTTGATGATGTTGCAGTTCTTACTAAAGTGGCAGCAAAAAAAACCTCTGGTGTACTTGGTGATGATTTGGCATTAAATGCCCAACAAGTGACTGGTGTTTCTGCGGACAGAGAACTTCCTGTTGTCTTAGCTGTTGCAAAAGGCTCCTTGGTTAATAAACTAATTCTTACACCTCTAGCTCTAGCAATCAGTTTTTATTCTCCTAAATTAATCACTCCTCTTCTTATGATTGGTGGGTTGTATCTTTGCTTCGAAGGTGCTGAAAAAGTGTGGCATCATATACTTAAAAAACTTCACCAGAAATCTGAATCTGACAATACTAATAGCCTTGAAAATTTATCAATCCTTCCACTAACTCCTGAAGAAATTGTTACCTATGAGAAAAAAAAGATTCAAGGAGCTATCAAGACTGATTTTATTCTATCAGCAGAAATAATTACCATCACACTTGGAACTATTGCAGAGCAAGTCATTTCAACTCAAATTTATGTTTTAATTGGCGTTTCTTTAATAATGACTGTTGGAGTTTATGGCTTAGTCGCGGCTATTGTAAAAATTGATGACCTAGGTCTTCATTGGTTAAAATCAAAAAAAGTAAGTTTAAAAAAAACAGGTCAATTTCTATTGACGTTGGCTCCTTCACTGATGAGAACTCTCTCAATAGCTGGAACTACAGCCATGTTTTTGGTTGGAGGAAATATATTCATCCATGGATTTCCTTTTCTTCATCATCTTGTAGAATCATTTTCTGCACAAGTAGGTTTATGGCCTAACCTAGTTATTGCAGTTTTTGAAGGGCTTATCGGCTTAGTTTGTGGTTCGGTCATTTTACTTAATATAACCGCTTTTAAAAAAATTAGTTCTCACCTCTAATTACATACTGGGGATCAGTGCACGCGAGTGAAAATGAGTTTAAGTTGCAAGTTCTAGCATAATCAATAGGTTCAGTTTTTAAGTTGAAATTTTTTAAAACACCAGCCGTATCTGCACTCTCTTTTTTAACAAAATCTTGTAAAATACGTTTACTCAAATCGTTCCATGAATTATGAGTCATCACAATTTGTACTTGAGTTTTTCCAGTTTCATCTTTTATCATTTCTTTTATATTACCTTTAAGTACTTTAACTTCGTAGCTAGATCTATTTCCTTCTTCATCAATCACTAAATTGTGGTTATTGTTCCCGTTAGCTTCCACATCCAACTCATACTTCCATTTGACTTCGGATTTTGATTCCATGTTGAAAAGTCTCTTGAAAAAACTAAAATCAAAAGTACTTTCACTTGAGGAGCTATCTTGTATTTCAAAATTTATTTTTTTTGAAACTTTGTTACCATTAATATCAGAAAGAGCCAAATCATAGTGGTTCAACGTTTGTTTAACATCATAAACTATTTTCGTTGCATCAGACTGATTTTTATTTTTTCTTCCTGTAATTCTTACCTGACTCACTTTCAATTCAGCTGTGGATTTTATCATCTTTAATACTGATTCGGCATCAACGGGTTGAGGATTCTGGGGTTTGTCCTCAACAACAGTTGTCACTTTATCTATTTCTTGAGTCTGAGCGGCTATACCTAATATTCCCATTTTAAACTTTTCAACTTCACTAATTAAATCAGAACGAATTTCATTTACTTTAACAATAAACAAATTCAATATCATAAATTTCTCTTTTGCATTTATTTCAGCAGACGCACCTTGTGTCTTACACTTTACATAAATAGTAGTAAAAATCTTATTCAACTCCAAAGCAGTAATAACAATCTTAGATTCTTTTTTAAAAACATCTGAGTAATTTTTAAGTGAACTTAAAACACAAAATTCAATCTTTTCATTTTCTATATCTAACTCTGGAGCCGGTGGAACTTCATCATCACCATTACCTGCATTTTTAGGATTAGTATCGACTGGAACTCCCTTTGTTGACTCGTTTAAAACAGTAGGAGATGCAGCTGCAATAGGTTTAACAGGTGCCATTTGTTCATTTGGTTTTAAAGTTTCAGGTTTAGGCATTTCCTTAATTGCAGGAGTAATCGGAGGTGCCGGCTTTACAAACAGTTTTTTATTAGCTAATTCTTTTTCTTTAAGCTCTTTTTCAACACGCTCTTTCTCTTCAGCTTCTTTTTTTTGTTTTAACTGCTTCTCTTCTTCAGCTTTTTTCTCTTTTTCTTTTTCTGCTTCTGCATTAGTTTTCAAATCAGTTTTTAAGTTATTCTTATTATCAACTTTCTTACCACAGGCAGAGAAAACAATAGAAAAACTTACGACCAAAAAAAGATTTGCTAAAATTTTACCGGTTTTCATCACTGCCTCCGCAAACTAAAAATACAATTTCTATGCCAAAATTAACATATGCAAATCCCTTTACCTCTCTCGGCTTGGAAACCAAAAGGAACTCTAGCATTGATAGATTGAGCTGAATGCGTATTTTAATTTACAACTGTCAAAAGTCTAAACACTTTAGCTTATGAACTGAAAAAACTTCTTAGAAAAGAAATCCGATTCAATTTCCCATCATTTTCGATTAGGATTACACCAATTTTGAATCCTTTAGGGGTTAAGGAGTGCTTATGAAGTTTCTTTTTTTAGTGATATTAACTTCAGTTTTTTTTATCTCTTGTCAGAATAAAAGTTCAAACAATCCCACCCCAACCCCAGTAGTTACACCACAAGTGGTAACGACTGGTCAATTTGGGTACAATAATGGTGCTTGCTATGACTACACAAGAAACATTCAAGTAGATTACACCCTATGCAATGGGACTGTTTCTAACTTTAACAATGGTTACAGTTGGAATGGGTATAATTGCGTACTTACAAGTACACAAAAAGTAGTCGATAGTACTTATTGTAATATAACCGCAAATGCCTGGAATAATCAGTTTGGAGCAACTAGCGGTCGATGGGTTAATGGAAACTGTTTAAACACAGCTGGACAAACTATCAATCAACTGTACTGCCTTGATCAGACCTATGTAGGCCAATGCCAAGGCTTATATTACCAAGTTTTAAATAAGAGCTCTTCTTACTATCAGTTTTATCGTTACTATGATTGTGTAGGATCTAATTGCCGAGGTAAGACTTTGATCGACAGCACAACCAACAGAGAAGTAACTTGTCAGTAATTTCCAATTAAGATGATTTCCCAGAGAAATTTATCTCTGGGTTTGATTTTCTCTAATGGAAAGCTTCTTTTAAATATTTTGTGACTCATTTTATCGTATTTCATAGCTTGTCAATGCGTCTAATAAATCACTAGCCATCAAAGAGCTAATTGTTTTCCCATTTCTTAATCGCTGATCAGCCAAATCACCATGAATAAAAGCACCTAGTACCGCTGCCTTATCCAGACTCAATCCTTGAGCCATCAACGAAGAAATGATTCCAGCTAAAACATCTCCTGTACCAGCTTTACTCAAAGATTTATTTCCACTAGCTATAATATATCTTTTACTAGGTGTAGCCACTATAGTCTTATGGCCTTTTAACAACAAATAGGCATTTTTAAATTTTTCATAAAAAACTTCACAAGCAGAAAGTCGATCCTGCTCAATTTGAGTTGATGAAAGATTAATAAGCCTTGAAAGCTCACCTGCATGAGGTGTTAAAAGGATATTTTCATGGAAACTCAAATTCAATTCCTTCACAAAGTTAATTCCCTCGGCATCAATGAGCATCCTTATTTTTGTTGTCACTAATTTTTTAAATAATTCTTTATTAAGTTCACAAGAGCTCAATCCAGGGCCAATTAAAACAGCTGAGTATTTTTTTAAAATTTCACTATCTGCTTTTTTTAAAAGCGTTTTTTTTTCAATTAAAATAAAATCAGGAAATAATTCTTTAAAAAGGTTCGAGTTCTGATACCACTCTTCCTCTATAACAAGGGTTACATAACCAACCCCCGAACGTGCTGCTGCTAATGAACACAACCTCAAAGCACCAAGCATATTTTTGGACCCCGCAACGATTAACAAATGACCATACTTTGTTTTATTACCTAAAATTGATTTCTTGGGAAAAAGAGATTTTACATTTTTTCTTTGAACTAATCGTATAGAATTAGCTATTTCTTTAGTATAACTAAGTGGAATTCCCAGAGGAACTTTTAAAATTTTCCCAGCATAAAGAGGTCCATGATTTAAAAACAAACCTACTTTAGGAAGCTCACACGACAACGTATAGTCAGCATTAATAGCAGTTCCTAGCACGGCACCAGTGTCACTATCTATACCCGAAGGAATATCTATAGAAATGACTACGGATAAACTGTTGGTTTCCTTGGTAACTTTATTAAGTTCTTGAATCTGCTTCTTAAGCGCACCCTGAATATTCTTATTGAGTCCAACTCCAAAAAGAGCATCAATGATTATAGTTTGTTGGTTAATTAATTCATTCCAATTCGCTTTAGAAAAACTATTGCTCGCTGGATCGAAAAAAATATCTGTCACAACAAAATGAGGATACTTTGCAACAAGCCGATTTTTAATATCAATACCATCCCTGCCATTATTACCTGGTCCCAGTAGAAATAAAAAATTTAGCGAGCTATTCTGTTGAAAGTTACCAAAATGTCTAGTGGAAAGCCCTAATAACTTTTCAACTTGAAAAAATAAAGCCTTACCTGCCATTTGAATCAAGTCATCCATTGTTATTCGCATATTTTTAATGGCTAATTTATCTAAAGCATAAGCTTGGACGCGATTTAAAAGTCTCAAATAAAACCTACCGTTTCAATTTGAAGCTATGATAGATGGTAAGCACCTATCTGGTAAAGTATTGAATTATTTTTCGTCTGGATTTTAGAAGAAATAGGGACAGAACCTTAAAAGATTTGCGGCTATTCTTTTAAGGTTCCCTTCCCGAGAACCTTAGTGAGGCTTAGGCTCCCATGAGCAAAGAATAACCGAGTTTAAGTGTCATCAACATGATGGGAATCATGTTGATCAATTTATTTTTGAATATTTGTTGCAATCATGACAACGGCTTCGCCTTTAACACAAATATCACCGTTCTGGTTCTTGGCCAAAGTCTCGACCGTTGCAATTCCTTTTTCTTTTCTCATCGCAGTAACAGTCATTTCAATAGTAACTGTATCATTAATATACACCGGAGAAAGAAACTTCATAGATTGGCTAAGATAAATACCACCTTCACCCATATTTTCATTAAGAGCTCTAGAAAATAGAGCTCCCACAATCATACCATGAGCAATTCGACGACCAAAACGAGTTGTCTTAGCGTACTCCTCATCAAAATGCATTGGATTCATATCTCCACACATTTCACCAAACTGATGAACCATTTTGTCTGTCACTTGGACTGATATTGAACACTTATAACCTGTATCAAAATTTATATTTGCTGCCATTTTTATTCCTCACTCACATTTTCATTTTATGTGAGATTCTACTTTCAACTTAAAGTGATTTTTCCTTTTAACTTAATATTAATAAGATTTCAAAAGTAAAATGATAAATTCATTTATAAAACATGACTCGTCGGTAAAAAGTAAGTTTCTTAACCAACGAGCCAAAAAAGTTTCAGATTATAAAATATTTGCGGCAAGCTCTGCCAACTCTGATCTTTCACCTTTAGTCAACGTCACATGGGCTGCAATGGGATAACCCTTAAACTTCTCACCAGCATAGGTCAAACCACTGTTAGCTGAATCCACATAAGGATTATCAATTTGATAAACATCTCCTGTTAATACCACTTTAGTTCCCCTACCAGCCCTTGTCACAATGGTCTTAATCTCATGAGGTGTTAAGTTTTGAGCTTCATCCACGATAAGATACTGCTTAGGAATGCTTCTACCTCTGATGTATGTCAAAGGTTCAATGTTTAACATTCCTTGATTAATTAACTCTTGAGCCCTTCCTGAAGCTTTTTTATCTGCGCCCATTAAAAACTCAACATTATCAAAAATAGGTTGCATCCATGGATTTAATTTTTGCTCAATATCCCCTGGTAAATAACCGATATCTCTACCCATTGGAAAAATAGGTCTTGAAACTAAGAGTCTCTGGAATCGCCCCTCATCTAGAGTCTTGTGCAAACCTGCAGCAATCGCAAGCAACGTCTTTCCAGTCCCTGCTTTACCAACCAGAGAAACAAATAAAATCTCATCATTCAATAAACAATCTAACGCAAACGCTTGTTCAACATTCCTTGCATGAATTCCCCAAATACTGTCAGAAGGAGATAGTAAAGGCACAATCGCTTTTTCATGAAATGAATATCTACCTACTGCAGAATGATTGGGGTTAGATTGATCTTTCATAATCACATACTGATTGGCAATTAATTTCAAATCAGGGCTTGAAAACTTTTTTTCTTTATAAAAAGAGTCAATCTGTGTAGAGGTCATTTCAATTTCTTGATAACCTTCATATAAATCATCCTGAGAGGCATCGTTTGGATCATAGTCTTTTGCTGCAATTCCATAAACATCAGCCTTAATACGAAGATTAATATCTTTTGTAATCAACTCAACTGTATGTCTTGGATGTTGTTTTTGCAAAGACAGCGCAGTCATCAAAATGCGATTATCCGCCTTCATCTGATCGAGTTCCGTAGACATTCCTGCAAACATTAAGTCAGTATTAATATAAACAAATGTTTCTGAGTGATTATCGAGTTGAACTCCCTTAGAAAGCGAGCCTTTCGCGCGTAAAACATCAATAAAACGACTAAATTGACGGGCATTTCTGCCGTTCTCTCCTTGATCTCTTTTAAAACGATCAATTTCTTCAATGACTGAAATAGGAATATGGATATCACCCTCACCAAACTTCAAAATAGCTTGGGAATCAAAAAGAATCACATTGGTATCAACAACAATTTTCTTTTTTTTATTGTTCGAATTATTTTTGCTCAAGTACCCTACTCCTTTAGTGTCACTCCATCATTGGATCAACATTTTGAGGCCGACGGTTGTCCAGTCTAGCCTTCTATAGAATGCCAACTAAAGGGAATAAGGATCAAGAAATATTTGAACTAAAGGATCAAGAAATATTAGAGACTTGAATATCTCCATCATCAGTTTTTAAATTCGCGCTTACAGTTTCAATGAACTTGACAAAATGATGTAATGCAACGTCATTGATAGTTCCTTTTACAAAACTTGTTCCATGGCGGATCACTTCTTCGCTAGGGATGTAGCGCGAGTTATTCACTTTTACTACAAAAGGAAAATAAGTTTTGTGATTCAGATACACTCTCATGGCAATTTCTTGTCCTTCGGGAAACAAACCTTTTCCCGACTCTAAATCAAAGGAAATACCATTATCAGAGATATCGTAAACAGCCACTCTAAGTAAGCCATGCTCTGGCAACACGGTGAATGCACCTATAAATTCGGTAAGGATGGTTCTTTTGACTTCTCTTCGCTCGGAATCAATGATTTCTTGTCGCGCCTCGGTGATATCAAGTACTTTAGCTTCTGGAGCTTTTAAAATCGCTTTAGTCTCTTTGGTTGAATTGAGCTTTGATGTGATATCAATAACCTTCCCCATTTACCCTCCAATTAGTTAGTTTATTGTATCACTTTTCGGCAAAAATGTTTTTAACATGAGTCATTTTCCTAGAAAAAAGGGCTAGTTTGATCTAAAATGAGACAATGAACTTAAGAGCTGCCATAATATTGAGCTTATTTCTACATCTAATCCTAAGTCTGGGATTAATCCTTTCTCCTGTGGAGTGGCTCTCTTCTTCTGACTCAAAAGCAAGATCGCAATTAGTAGTTTCAAAAGCCACACCACTTGAAGTTTCAATCCTTGATAAAACAGAAGCTAATGATAACCACCAACAAATTATCCGAGAGGCTAAAGCACCAGAGGATCAGGTGGATAAAGACTCAAAGGATCTAGCTCGTTTTTTATCTGCAAACAACCAACGTGTACTTCTTGAAACTAGGGCTAAGCTTTCTGGACAAACGAATAACCGCATTCCTGCCCCAAAATACCAACGACAACTTTTGGAAAAGAAAATGAAGAGCTTGGAGCAAGAACTAAAAAAATTACAAACTAGTAATACTTCTTCTACCGAGGTAGAAACAGCAACTCATGATGAAACATCTTCGATTGAATACAAGCCTATGAACTTACTTCCTCAACAAAAATATGGAGTATCTACTTTTGGAGAATCAGTTCCTGATAATGTTTCCATTGGTGATTTTACAGCACTAAATACGGATCAGTTTCAGTTTTATACATTTTATGCACGTGTAGAGAATTTAGTTCGATTTCGTTGGGAAAATAAAATTAGAGAAACTATAGAGACCCTTGATCGTAGGCAAGCCCTAAAAAATACTTCTCAAAATGAATGGATATCTCAGATTGAATTCACTATCGACGACAAAGGCTTTTTAAGAAAAGCCCTAATTCTTAGAGAGTCTGGTATTCAAAAATTTGACGAGGCCGCTATTTTTGCCTTTGAAGATGCTAAAATTTTTCCAAATCCTCCAAAGGAAATGCTAAAAGATGGCGTTATTCATATACGCTATGCTTTTCATGTTAATTACAAGCCCACTTATGTGGCCAGATGATCATCCAGACCGACCCTAGTCCATAAAATAGGTAACATGAAGACTCCTTCCCAGTAAACTGCTAGAATGACTTTTATGAATAAATTATTCTTTATTTTAAGTTTTTGTTTAGTCAGTTTAAAATCTCAAGCAATGCTAACTGAGCTCGGAGTTTCCTACGCAGAGAAAAAAACCTATTTTGATATTAATAATTACAATAATATGGCATCAATTACAGGCTCCATTTCATTTTATTTTATGGAAAAGTTAGCCATAGAACTAAGCTATACTGATGCCTCAATCCTCAGAGAAGAAAGTATTTACAATGGAACAGGCCTTCAGCAGCAGACGACTTTACAAAAAGTTTTAGTCTATGGTTCTGATCTTATTGTTATGCTTGCAGATCGAAAAGCTGTTGTTCAACCCTATGTGAAAGGTGGAATTTCACAAGTCAAAAAAACTCTCACAACAAAAAGTTCTGAAGTTTTAGTTTATGAAACTTCACCTATCAACTCGATTTCACCAAGCTATGGGGCTGGTATAAAAATCAGTTTGACCGAGTCATTTGGGATCAAGCTCAGTTACGATGCCTGGAGAACTGAATCTAAAGATAGCAATGGTAACAAATCAACAATAGAAGATACTTCTATTAGAGCCGGCTTGACATGGATTTTATGAGGACTATCTGTGAATTCAAAATTAGCTAAGACGCTTATTTATGCTTTATGGATTCCATTTTTAAGTGGTTGTCAAATGGGATATCTGATTAAGAGTGCTTATAATCAGATATCTCTACTAAATCAAAGAGTTGATATCAATACTGCAATTGAAGATAAAAATATTGATGAAAATCAAAAGAAAAAACTAGCTCTCACTCTTAAAGTAAGGGACTTTGCAGAAAAAGAATTAGGTCTTAACGTTAAAAAAAATTATTCTACTTTTGTCAAACTTGATAGACCTTATGTCAGCTACGTAGTAAGTGCTGCCCCCAAATGGAAACTCGAACCTTATCTTTGGAGTTTCCCCATTGTTGGAAAACTTCCTTACAAAGGCTATTTTTCCGAGCATGAAGCCTCTGAAGAAGCCACTTTATTAAAAGAAAAAGATTTAGATGTTTATGTACGTGGAGTCTCTGCCTACTCAACCCTAGGTTGGTTTAATGATCCTCTGCTATCTAGCATGCTTTCCTATAAAGAACACGACCTGGTTAACACAATCATTCATGAATCTGTCCACGCAACCTTGTTTATTAAAAGTGAAGCTGATTTCAATGAAAGATTAGCTACTTTTATCGGCAACAAAGGTATGGAGCTTTTTTACCAAGCTCTTGAGGGAGCGGAGTCACCAACGCTTGCACTTGTAAAACAAGAAAATACAGATGAGGAACTTTTCTCGCGATTTATTACAGAAGAATTAAATTCACTTGAAAGTTGGTACGAGAAATTAACCGATAAAGACAGAAATGATGAAAATAGAAATAAAAAATTTGATGAGATTAAACTGAAATTCAAAAATCAAATTGCATCAAAACTACAAACTGACTCGTGGAAAAAGTTTTCAAATTCACAGCTAAACAATGCCAGATTACTAGTCTTTAAAACTTATATGAAAGATCTTGCTGATTTTGAAGAATTATACTTACTGAAAAAAAATAATATCAAAGATTTTATTGAAGAAAGTAAGAAGTTAGAGAAGGTTAAAGACCCCTCGACTAAATTAAAAATCAGAATTAAAGAACTACAAAACTCTACATAGAACTGTTTCTTCTAAAAGATAAAGGATTAAAATGTTAATAACAAAAAAAATCACAGTATTCATGATCATTTTATTTTTAATTTTTAATTCGCATGGTCGACTGCAAGAACCAAGCGAAGCTAGTCATGAATTTACCTTATCAAACTTCTACTTTAAAATTAGCAAAGATGCCACATACAAATACATTGAAGAAAGAGAGTTTAAAATACTAAATGAGTCTGGTCGACGTGATTATGGCATGATTAAAATAAATTATTCCCCGAATACAACAAAAATTAAAGTTCTCGAGGCCTACAGTATAACCGATGAAGTTAAAACAAACGTTCCTGATTCAATGATAGAAGACAAAGCCATTGCCTCAAGTGGATACGGTTTTGATGAAAATTTTCAACTGACAATTAATTTTCCTAACGTAAAAGTAGGCTCAAAACTTTACTACAAAATATCTGTTGATAAACACACTTTACCTTTAAAAAATTTTTTTAGCTATTTAGAAGTGTTTGGATTAAAAGAAAACCTTAAAAAACAAAACATATTTTTGGAGTCTGAAATAGAACTTAACCATTTCATTCACGATCCCAATGGCTATTTAGAACTTGAAAATAAAAAAGAAAAAGGGAAATACTACATTAATATTTTTTTAAAAAGACCAATTTTCTTTAATCCGATCGAAGAAAAAGAACCCTACATTGCCAAAACTTCCTTACCACATATAGAAATTTCAACAGCTAAAGACTGGAGCTTTGATTTACTTAAACCTATTATAGATCAAAATGAGGCCGTCATTAATCAAAAAATTCCTAATAAATTCGCCCTTGCTCTTGAACAAGCGAAGAGAGCAACTAGGTTTCATGATCAAGTTAACATCTTGATGAATGAAATTCAGAATCAAGTCCGCTATTTTGGTGACTGGAGAACAATTAAAGGTGGTATTATCCCAAGAGATTTAGAAACCATCGTCAGTAGTGGCTTTGGTGATTGTAAAGATTTTTCAGCTCTTTTAGCTTCTTTACTTAGGGAACTAGGATATAAAGCTAACATTGCATGGGTCTACAGGGCAAATCCATATATTGAATTCCCGACTCAGTTCCCTTCACTTTCAACACAAAATCATGCCATAACTCATGTAGAACTAGAAAATAAAGACTACTGGTTTGATGCTACGAATTCTTTTGTTTTTACTCTGTCTCCTCCACCCGACATAGCTAACCGTGAAGCTATCGTCCTAAGAATGAATAACCCACTTAAACTTCATATTCCAGAAAGTAAGCCAGAGCAGAATTTGATCCACGTTTTACTTAACTTTGATAAGGTTGAAAAATTTCAGGCTAAAGGTAAAGCGATGATCGAGCTAAAGGGGTTACCAAGTATCGAATGGACTGGATCTGAGCTTAATCAATCCAAAAAAGAAATTGAAAATAGACTGCTCGAGTGGATTTCATCCTCAAGTCGAAATGTGAATGAAAGCTTATTTCAGCCATTTAATTTGCAGTCGCGCATTGCCGAAGACTACAAGTTTGAATTCACGTTTAACGTTAAAAATGCTTTTTATAAAACTAATCAAGGTATGGCCTATTTACTTTGGGAAAATTATTCTTTAAAACTCATAGGTGAAGAGCTAGAACAGAGGACCACAGATCTTTTTTTAAGATATCCACGACAGACTATTTATCATCTTAAGTTTAATGGTAAAAAAGCTATCAATCCCAAAGCTATTGAATGTCATTTTTCCTCAGAGTGGGTTGATTTTAATCGTTCTATAAAAACAAACACAAAACTTACAGAAGTCATCGATCAAATAATCATAAAAAAAGCTTATATTTCAAACAGTGATTTTCTTGATAAAAAAATTAAAAAACTGAAAGATGATATCCAAAACTGCCTTATTAATAAAGCTCTTCTCTTTCAAAAATAACTACAAAAAAAAGCGCCTCATCTTAAATTGATGAGCCGCTTTAGATTATAATTTTGTGCTAAATTACCAGATTGGGTCCACGCGGGATCCCTTGAAATTTAAAAAAGTATTTATTTTTTCTCTGTGAATTTCATCATTTCTGGCTTAAATAAAAGAATCATACCAAGAACCAACATCACCACTAAAAAAACCATACCACCAATCCAAACATAATTAAACTCAATTGAATTTCCCATCTAACCTCCTTGATTCTCGATTTTTGACTCTATTTTTTTATCCAAGATAACTCCTGAATAACTTATATTCTAAGCATCTACTTGAAAAAAAAACATGATATTTATCATAAAGTTTAATAGACCAGTTAAGTTTTTTCAATATCTCACTTAAGTATTGCTTTTTTGAGTAATTTCCATCATAGCAAGCACAAAGAGGTGACCATGAAATTTTTAATCTTAACTGTACTAGCTTTCCATTTAAGCTTAGCCCAAGTAGGAATAACTCAAAAAAACAGTAATCAAAATATTTTAACAGCAAATAGGCTTAGATTTTATAGCCCTAATGCTCAAGAAGCTCTTTTGAAGTACCAATTTACAGTTGAAGTAACTAAAGCTATTCAACCCACAGAATCAGAGTTTAAAACAGCTATTGAAAAACAAATCACATTTCTTTTTGGGGCCTTTTCAAACCAGTATCGCCAAGCTGTTCCAAAGGCTGATCAACAATTTCAAATTTTGAAAGCTTACAAAGTTTCCAACAACACTTGGAGGGCTGACTATCTTTATAATGGCTATATTTTGATCAGCCAAGGTCCTAACACTTATAGCTTCTATCTTCCAGTAAATCCATTTCAAGTTTGGCAAAAATCTTTAGCTCCAGGAAAAACTAATCCATACCCTTGTACTGACAGCCACTATGCCGTTGAAAAATACTTTTGGTATTTTTTCAACCCAAAATCTTATGGCTGCGAGCTAGTTGAAAATAAAGATTACGCTCAAGTTCAAGGTCAAGTCCAGTTTATCATTAATACCAAAGCGACTTACCCAGAATACGAAAGACTTTTCGTAAATGGCGAACTAAATTTTCACATTTTATTTGGAATGGATAATTCAAGTTTAGATTGGAACCCTCAATCGTCTACAGATTTAAGTGCTCAATCCTACAGACAACTAAAAAAAGCTCTAGTTCAGTGGGGTTACACAAGTAGAGTTTGGTCAGCACAGGAAGTTAAAAACTTCTTTGGAAACTTAGGTTATTTTGGACAAAAGCCATACGTTGAAGAGTTATCAAAACAAACTAACAATGGCACAGTTAAGTACAGAATTTTCTTTGGAGCTTCTACTATTTATGAAGGACTTGCATTTCAAAAGTTTCTTTCTTATTCACTGCAAGACTCATCTATTATGCTGTATGCAGGTCATTCTGGTCTTGGTGAGTACTTAAATTTAGACCTTATGATAAATAATAGTAATATTAATAATTCTCCTTTAAAAATGACAGCCAACCAATCAAGATATCAAATATACTTCTTCAATAGTTGCAGTTCATATCCATATTATAACAGTCAATATTTCTCATTGAAGAAAACAGCTCAAGACCCTAAAGGTACAAAAAATTTAGATATAATTACAAATGGTTTATCTACTTTGTTTATAGCTATTGCACCTTCATCTTATGCACTTATGCAAGCAGTTGAGATCTATGCTACTCAAAACAAGAAAACAAGCTATCAAGAGATCATCTCTAAAGCAAACTCAGATAATTTGATCGGCATTAATGGTGATGAAGATAACAACTAGTTTTTACTTTAATAAGATCCATTAAAAATTGGATCTTATTTTTCTTCTATAACCTTGGGAGGGGGAAGTTTCTTTTCCCCTTTTTTATCTCCGGGAACAATTAGATTTTTCATTTTTTCAGATAAATCTTTTTTGATATCTAAGTATTCTGCTAATTTTTTAATCCCGATAGTTTTTTTAACAGTGTCTAATTCTTCAAGATTTATAACAGAATGCTGTTGGTAGGCTTTTTTTAAATCTAGCAATATTTTTTCTTTTAAAGAAACATTAGCTTCTTTAATAAACTGCTTGGTTAACTGCTCAATTTTTTCAGAGTTCTCTGATTTTTTTTTATTTAAATTCTTTATCACTACCGTGATTTTTTGTTCTTGTTCTGGGGTCAACTTAAGCTCATCCAGCATTTTCCAAATTAACAAATCTTCTAATTTTAGTTTTTTTTGCTGATTATTTTTATCTAAATCAACATTATTAGTAGACGCCTCTATATTTTCAGAAAAAGTGGCGGCTAGCGCAGATTGCTCTTTAGCTAGAAAAATTAATATAATAAAAAAGACACTTGAATTAGGCATTAACCCACCTCATAACAGCAGTCATCCACACAGCCATGACCACAACTACTTAAATTCAAGTGTAAAATCTTATTTTTGGCAAACAAATAACTTACTATTAGACTATAAAGAATCAAATACTTCTTTGGTCATACTCACATCCTCAAGTAACTTTGGATCTGAATATATTCCTGTCTCTGTTTTATAGGACAAAATTGTATGTGGAACAATCTCAGGTGAATTAGTCATCAAAGCTAATATTTGATCTTCATTCTGGACACTCTTAACAACATGATTATTTTGAAAAAGATCAGAGGAAAACCCATTGGCAAACTTTAACGAAACAAGTATTAACGCAAACATCATCGTAATTACAGACAAAAAACGCCAATGTTTTTTTAGTAAATCCTTTTCTTTCTTAAAAGCTGGCAATGGCTCAATATTTTTTACTAAAATTGATGCCATTATTTTATCATGAAGGTCATCGTAATACTCCTCTCCTTGTGGCAACGGTATCTCTTTAGCATAGAACTGTGCCTGTTTCAGAACTCTTTCTGTTTCATACAAATCGGGTTTATTTCTTTTAGACATTTTAATCCACCTCCGCAAATTGAACCAGGTCTGTCATGTAACCGTTAAAACAATCACTCCAATTTTTTAGATCTTCTCGTTGATCTAACGATTCTTTCAATTTTAGTAAAGCATGACGATAATTAGCTTTTGCCGTATCATACGGACACTCCATAATATCAGCAATTTCTTTAAAGCTAAGGTCTTCATAAACTCTTAAAACCAAAGCTGTTTTCTGCCTTACGGGTAGTTTATCCACTTCATCTTGTAGTTCATTGGCTAACGCTGTTTGCACTAGACTACTTTCTGCAACAGCTCCCACAGCAATATTTACATCATCAATATCTGTGGTACCTCGCTTATTTTCTCTCAATTTATTTTTTGCAGTATTTACTGCAATTTGAAACAACCAACTTTTAAAGCTAGATCTGCCTTCAAAATGATTGAGTTTTTCATAAGCCTTAATAAAACTCTCCTGAACTACATCCTCTGCAACATCCAAATCTCTCACAAATCTCAATGCCATCCTTAGCAAAGCTTTTTGGTGTCTCTTAACTAATTCAGAGTAGGCCCTTCTATTTCCAGAACGTACTTCTTGTATTAGCTCGTTGTCAGATGAAATGTTTAATTCCTTTCCCATGCCTATGACCCATTTCCTTTAAATAAAGGTTAATAAAAAATATTTTTTCTGAAGAAACCACCTGACTTCTTCCTGGAGGCCCTTGCCAAAAGGCGTTCATCAAAAAAGATCCGTCTTATTTGATAGACATGGAAATATCGACTTAAAAACCATATCCCTGCATGGTTATTAAGCAACGCACAGGCCATAGAGTTTATAGCCAAATTGTCACTGCTGTATAATTATTAGTTATGTAAAAAGAGTCTTAAGAAAGTTCTTATAAATTATACGCTTTTTGAGCTCAATTACATAAGAAGTATTTATATATCTAATTGAAATTTTTAAATCTGTAAAATCCTTGTACAGGGTCAAAGAGTCACTGTTAAGAATACTTTCAGTGCTTATTAAAACAGATTTTGAGGCCATAGGAACACATAAATAAAATACCTTAAACCTGAGTAACTTTATTTCTTCCCGTTTGCTTAGAAGTATAAAGTGCCTTATCAACTCTCTCTAAAAGAGCTGCCCACTCCGTATCAGAACTTAGTTTTGAAGATACCCCTAAAGAAATAGTCACAGGAATACGTTTATTTTCAAAAACAAACTCATGATTTTGAATGGTCATTCTGATTCTTTCAGCAATTTCAGCTGAAATTTTTGGTTCGGTACCAGATAATATGAGTACAAATTCTTCACCACCGTATCTGGCAAAAAAATCATTTGAACGGATTAATTTTGTTGAAATAACTTTAGCTAATTCTTTCAAAACAAAATCACCACAGGGATGACCATAAGAATCGTTAATTTTTTTAAAAAAATCTATATCAAAAATAATCACACTCATTGGCTCATTTAAAATTTCAGAACGCTTGATTGCTTCCGGACCTTTTTCAAGTAACGCTCCTTTTGAATAAGCTCCAGTCAATGCATCTCTTGTTGCTTTTTCAAATAAAGCTTGAGTAGTTAAACTTTCTATGTTTCCCGTTTCAAGGTATTTAAAAATGACATTTCCCGTTTTGACTTGATCATTATTTTTTAACTCACATAGAACCATAGGAGGAATAATTTGCCCATTAACCATAGTCTTATTAGTAGATCCCAAGTCGACAACATATATCGAATCCCCTTTGATATCTACTCTAGCGTGAGATCTTGACAAACTTTTATCATCAATAAATATATTTGACTCTATAGCTCTACCAATTACAAACCCGTCTTGTAAATTCCACTGTTTTCCCTGATACCCTGCTGGTCCTATCAACACCACAAGTACAGGCGGAGAACTATCTGTTTTTGAAAGCTCTTTTTTTAAAGTGGTATCTGAAGCCACTATCGTTTTTTCATTTGTATCATCTTTAACAGGAACCATGTGAAAATACTACCTTCTAAAAATACTTCATTCAATAATATAAAATAGTCCTCTATGAAATAGCGACATCTTCTTCAATACGATAATATCCTCTCCACTCTTTAAGCCTAGCCCTAGGTCTTGAGCCATCATCTGGATACTCTATCAGAACAAATGTTAGCTTTGTAATTCGCCCAAGAGAAACAATATCAAGCGAAGTTAGCTCCGTCCAAGTTCCAGTATTGAAAAACTCTTTATCATTTAACCACTGACGATATTGATATACATGAGAATGGCCAAATACAACGGTATGAATACGATCATTTTTTAAAATTTTTTTTGCAGCTTCAACCAAATCTGGAAAAATAGCACTTTGAAAAAGAACTCTCAAAATATTTTTTAATGGCCATTGCCTTCGTTTATCTTTGATAAAAATAGTTTTAAATAAAAAATGCACTGATGAGTTGAAAGTTGATAATAATAACCTAGTCTCATTAAATAGTACCCACGAAAACAACTTTGAGAACGGTCTAATCTTATCAATGAATGGATACTTTTGCTTAACTTTAATTACTAACTCTATAAAAAAATGACTCCCAAATGGTAAATTCAGAATAGGCTCAGCCAAATCTTTTTTTAAAAAAAACTTTTTTGGATCTATTTTGTTCGCTGCTTCGTGCATATGTCCATGCTCTACATGAAAACCATCAAAAAAATAAATAATATTTTTAAACTTAATTGGTGCTCCAATATATTGATTTAAATAACTCCGACATGAAGGCCAAAGCATTGCTTGATCATGGTTACCTATAATATAAGTAATACTTTTACTGGGCTTACTAGCAAAGGTTGCCAAAGAATCAAAAACCTTTTTATGACCTTTTATGATTTTTTTCAAAATTTCTAAAGAAATTGACTCAGTTAAAACTGTAAGGAAATGCCCCTTATAATCTACTTGCAAAAAATTTAAAAAATCTCCGTTGATTATTAGTTCCACATCATAGTCTTTATAAATCCCAGTGCTATAATAAGATATAAACTCAACAAGCTTATCTCCGTAATAAAACTCCTCTAAAGAATTTAACCCACCATTTTCGAGAAAACGACCTTTACCCAAATGTAAATTACTTAAGACAATTTTAATCTTTTTTAATGGCTGTTGACTCTCTACATTTTCAGTATCACTCATAATCAAGTTGCTTTTTTATATTGAATTGGTTGAGATTCACTCTTTTCATCTACATGCGATAGAGCTAGCCTCAAAGTCCTTACAGTTAGTTTAATTTGATTTTGATAAGATTCTATAGTTTTATTCAATTCTTGGACTTTGTTTCGGTAAGTTTCAATTTCTGCCTTGGAAATATCATTCTTACGTTGCAATTCTAAAAGTAACTCGTCTTTTGACTTGATAACAGCTTGCTTTTCAGCCTTTAATAATTCTAGTCTGTTTTCCAGTTCTCTTTCTCTGATTCTTATTTTCTTGAAGTCTGTCTTAATTCGTAATTCAAGCTCTTCAATTTTTTCTTTTAATTTAGAGTTTTCACTGTCTTTATACAATAGTGAACCTTTAAGAATCATAAGCTCATTCTTAGATTCAGTTTTAATATCTTGATTCTCTCTCTCTAAATTCGAAATCTTAATTGTATACTCTTCAGCTTTATTTCTAATAATCTCAGCTGCAGTGATGATTTCATCGTTTTCCTGTCTTAATCTTTCAATTTCTTTTTCTAAATCTAATATTCGATTTTGGGCAATTCTTAAATTTTCTGCCTGATAAAGACTTGCATCAATAGAAACTTGGCTAGAATTTCCCTTGAAGTTTTTCTGAGTTCCTATGAAAACTTTTTCTTCTTTTTCAACGACTGGCTCTAAGTTTTGCTCTTGTAAGTGACGCTTTTGCTTTTGAGCAAATTTGGTAACTGCAATAGTTTTATCAACATCATTCTTAAACTGTGGTAATTGATCTTTACTAACCTCGGTAGGTTCAACCAAAGACATCATCACTTCAGTTCCATCCATTTTTGGTTGAACCAAATCATTTTTTGGACTGACTATTGTTGCCTTATTATTCTCATCAATCTCGGTTTTCATTTGGCTGAAATTATTTGATGGCAGATGAGACCGCAAGCCCAGATCTGTAAAAGGATTTGCCGACAACGGATTACCTTCTATATTTTTATCAATGTTAAACTTTATTTGATCTAAAAAATTATCTTCAGCGGAAGGGCCATTATACTTTTCTTGAGGCTGTTGCAGCCCAATATCCTTAGGAATTTTAGAAAAGGAAATTTCAGATTTATTATCTGAAAATTTTCCAGCAGCTTCCCAAAAATTATTTTCATCCTTCATCAAAGTTTCTTCAAAAGTAATTCTAGAACTAGGATTTGCAGAGTACCTATCGGCATTCTCACCAAAATCAGGAATAAGTACTTCAGACTTCACCATATCTGGAGGAACACCAAATGCAGTATCTTCTAACAAACTAGATTCATCATCTGTTGAACTATCTTTGATATCCTCAACGTCTTTCAGTAAAGCGTTAAACAGATCATCAGAAGCAGTGCTATTATTGTTGTCTTTTTTCCCAGCCATTCAATGACTTATCGGTTTCAACAAGATAGCACTTAAGTTAGAATTTAAATTTTAAATAAATTGTCTTCGATTAAGACAGCCTTTTTATATGAAGCTAAACGGTGTTTTAAATCATCTAGAGTCATTTTTTCTAATGCCTTTATACCAAAGTCCTGAATTGTAAAGCTCGCACAGAGCGTACCAACTACGCATGCCTTTTGAATTAATTCAAAGGTCGGTAACGTATTATGCTGAGCTAAATAACCAAAAAATCCTCCAGCAAAAGTATCACCTGCTCCCGTAGGATCTATAACAGTTGGAATAGGCATTGCTGGAAGTAAATAATAACCATGTTCTTGAGAGTAAAGTACAAATCCATACTCACCACGTTTAATAACTACCATTTTAGGACCTAATTCTGCAATTTTTGGAGCTGCCTGAATGGCATTATTAGAACTAGTTAATAAATCAGACTCTCCTTCATTTATCAGAATTACGTCTACTTTTTTTAATACCTCTTTCAATTTGTCCTTCTTGGAATGAATCCAAAAATTCATTGTATCCATTCCAATAAACTTAGGAAACTCAACTTGCTCTAAAACTTGAAGTTGAAGCTCAGGTGCTATATTTGCTAAAAAAACAAATTCAGATTTTGAAAAAGATGCTGGTAACTTTGGATTAAAATGCTCAAACACATTAAGTTCAGTCTTTAAGGTCTTAGCTTCGTTCATATCACCTTCATACTGACCTTCCCAATGGAAAGTTTTTCCCTTAACAGTCTCAACACCAGAAAGATCAACATGGCGCTTAAGTAAAATTTCTTTATCTCTTGGAGAATAATCCTCGCCCACAACACCAACTACTTTCACTTGTGTGAAAAGACTTGCTGCTAATGAGAAATAGTTAGCTGAACCGCCTAAAGTTTTTTCGACAGCTCCAGCTGGTGTTTTAATGGAATCATAGGCAAGAGAGCCAACAACTAATAATGAAGACATGTATACCCCTATATTGATATTTTTTTACTAAACATAGATTAAATTGACTTAGAATCAACTTGTTTTTTCAGATGTAAAGTTCTTGTTAAACGGGAATTTGAAACATCCATTTGCTGAGGATGATTTTCATACTCGCTTCGCAATTGTCCACAAGCTGCGAAAATGTCCCTTCCCATAGTTCTCCTTAACAGTACATGAGCTCCAAGATTCATTAGCTCATTTTGTACTTTTAGAATTTGACTATCGCTAGGACGCTCAAAACCAGAACCTGGATGCTCATTAAATGGAATGATATTAATTTTACAAGGAATGTTCTTCGTTAACTGATATAATTTTCTGACATGCTCAAGCTGATCAGTAATCCCTTTCAATAAAACATACTCAAAAGTTACCCTATCTTTGGTTTGATTTACATACTCGTGACACGCATCCATTAACTCTTTTAAAGGATACTTCTTGTTAATTGGCATAACATGGCTTCGGCTTTCATCATCATAACCATTCAAACTAACAGCTAGTCGAACTTTATTATGTGCCACTTTCCACATTTCCGGGACAATTCCTGAAGTAGACACAGTTACTCGCCTTCTAGAGAAGTTCATTCCCCAAGGCGAGTGAATAATTTCAATAGCCTTAAAAACTTCGTCAGAGTTATCTAGCGGCTCACCCATTCCCATAAACACTATGTTGGTTATTCTTTGTTCTGCTCCAAGAATATCTTGGGCCCTTACAAACTGACCAACGATCTCTTCAGCTTTAAGTCTTCTTTGAAGCTTTTGCTTACCTGTAAAACAGAATTTACAAGCCATATTACATCCAACCTCAGAGGATAAACACAAAGTCATCCTATCTTCAGAAGGAATAAGTACTGCTTCAACGGTTTTATTATCACCAATATCAAAAAGAAATTTTTGTGTTCCATCTACACTTTTAAGATGGCTAACAACTGCAGGTAATGAAAACTCAATATATCGTTGCAACTCTTTACGGAAATCTTTCGAAAGATTAGTCATTAACTCTGGATCTGTAACTCTTTTTTCATAGACCCACTTAAACAACTGTTGAGCTCGAAATTTTTCTTTGCCATGGGCTTTAAAAATAGATTCCAAGTCGGTCAAATTGAGAGCATAAAAGTTTTTCAAAGATTGATTTCCTGAAGTACTAATTTCTGAATTCATGCCAGCATTTATGCACGCTTTTTATGAAAAAATCTAGCACTTAAATGATTTATAAAGTTTTTCTATTGAGGGTCACCTTATTTTGTTAGATTTAAACGGTTACCCTGTCAATTTTGTATACATGCACTAAAACTATGATACTAAATGGGCGCTCATTTCCTCTTTTATTTCTTCAAGATCGCAAGGAACACAGCCAATTTTAGCTACCACATTCCCAGCTGCTAAATTAGATAAAATACATGACTCTATCAAAGAAAATCCAGCAACTTGAGAAAGTGCTAATGCCGCAATAACAGTATCACCAGCACCCGTAACATCAAATACCTTTTTTGCATATGTAGGAACTTCAACAATTTTTTCACCGTCAAAGATCGTCATCCCATCTTTTCCTCTGGTCAACACTACCTGCTGAGTTTGTAATTTTTTCTGTAATGTTCTACCCACGATATATACCTTGTTGGGATTCTCTCTAAGCTCATCAAAATCAAGACCTGATAAAATCAATGACTCATCAAAATTAGGTTTAAAAAAATCACAATACTTGTAAAAACTCAGTGAATTAGAACGATGAGGATCTACAAATACCCTTTTATTCTGCGCGTGAGCCATAGTAATCAAAGACTGAACTAAACCTTCAGAAAAAATACCTTTAGCATAGTCTTGTAAAATCACTGCATCATAACTTGATAATATATCTTTGTACTTAGCTAGAAACTTCTTTTCAATCTCGTTTGAAAGATATTTCTTTAATTCATAGTCAATTCTAACTATATGATGAGGTCCCGCCATAACCCTGGTTTTTCTTGTTGTTGGACGCTGTGGATCCGTCATCATATGCTCCCAAGAAATACCATTTTCTAAAAAAAGTTTTTTCAAAAGATCGGCCCCAAAATCATTACCAACTACTGAAAGCACCCCGACCTTTCCACCAAGACTCACAATATTTTGAGCTACATTGGCTGAAAGACCCAGTCTTTTTTCCTCAGTTTCAACATCCATGACAGGAACTGGAGCCTCTGGACTAATTCTTTTTACAGAACCTATAATATATTCATCTAATCCTACATCACCAACAACTAATACGCTCTTACTATTCATAGCAGGCAATTTCTGAAGCAGGCTTTTTTTAATTTCTTTGTTAAATTGAATTTTTTCAATTACATAAGTTATTTCATTATTCATATTTTTTCCGAAGAGTTCACACTTTGAGCTCTATTGCCCTTGTCCATTTTATCTATAGCTTGCTTTGCTTCTTCTGTGAGCTTATCCATTTGCAAAACGGCTTGAGCCATTTGAGGCAAAGCTTTTTGACGGAACTGAGAAATATCATCCATAGCAGCTCTCATGTCTTGAAAAGCTAGCTTCAATGTATCCATATTTAAACTTGCTGAAGAAGCATTTTTTTGAATTTCTACTCCTTGAGTTTTTAACCGAGATGCCGTACCTGCAATCAAATCATTCGTGGTTTGATTAACAGAATTGATTTTATCAAGAACTATTTTTTGATTTGCCAAAGCCATTGCCACTGTTGCTGCAACTTGCAAAGCACTCACCGTTACATTTAGTGAACGATTTACACCACGAATAAGCTCTTTATTATTTCTCATAATAATTTCAGTAGCAATAACTCCCTGCTGATTCACAGCCATTTGTTGTTGTAAATCAATAATTCTTTGTCTAAGTGGAAAAAGAATTTCCTCACTTAAAAATTGATATTGCTCACTTCCTGCTACTACTTCTCTTTCCAGTTTGTAACTTAACTTTTGATCAATAGTTTGGGATAATTTTATCATACTTTCTAATTTTAACGTAATCTCTCGCATCATTTTTTGATCTTCAACTAATGTAATATTATCACGAGTCAACTGATCACGCCCTACTTCTAAAGACTTAATGATAGCACCAATAACATCTTGAGCCGACTCAAACTTGGAGAAATATTTTTTTAAAGGTTTACCCACACCTGGAATAAAACCTAATGTTCGGGATGCCCAACCTTCTTCAAAATTAAATTTTGCTGGATCCAATTCTTCGACCTTCATTTTTAAATTTATCAAAGAATTAGCAACATCACCGCCTTCTGCCGAGCGATCTGATAATTTTTTTACTGGCTGCTTGAGCATCTCACTTTTTTTAGCTGCTTCTCTTTGCAAATCCAAACCAAAGGTGTCAACAGCAGATTTATGTTCTTCACGAGATTTATAGTCCTGTGGATTTAAATTAAGAATTTTTTGAACAAATTCATCAGCTTTACTATCTAAATTAGAATTTTCTTTACTCTCAACAGTTGGAGTCATTGCGCTTGAGTTAACCATAGCTAAGTCTTTTTTTATTTGATCAACGGAAAGTAAATTGTCTAAATCTGCCCTAGAGTTCTCTTTAGTTTCAGTTTTAGTTTCAGTCATTATCCACTCCTTAAAATTCTTTTTGTTCCATTAATTCTTTATTTTTCTATCAATTCTATTTAATTCTACTTAACAAATCTGCTTTTTTTGCTTCAAACTCGTTTTCAGAAATAATACCCTTAGTTTTTAATTCATGTAACTGACTAATAGTTTTGAAAACATCTTCATTATTGCCCCCTCCAGATGTCGGAGCTGCTACCGTCGTCTCTCCTAAGGACTTTGACAAACTCATGGCCGCTGCTAACTCAACACCAACACCAGTGTTTGTGTTTGGCTGAGTTAAACTTTCTGCAGCCTGAAACTGTGTGTACTGCTTCATATCGCCAGCAATCTTCATTGAAGTCATTTTATCTATTTGACTCTGTACTTCCTCTGGTAAAGAAACACTTTGCACTAGAAAACTTTCTAGGAGCAAACCATATTTATCAAACTCATTTTTTAAGGCTTCTTTTAATAAAACAGATAATTTTTCCTGGTGCCCAGCCATATCTAGAAAAGAAATTTGTGCTTGTCCAAAATAGGTTGCAAGGGCAGTTAATATACTAGCCTTCAATTGTCCTTCAAGATCACTGACAGAAAAGGAGTCTCTGGAACCGACTATTTTTTCAAAGAATACTTTGGGATTCCTAATTTTATAACTATAAGTGCCATAGGCTCTCATTCGGACAATTCCAAACTCCTTATCTCTAACTGTAATGGGAGTTGCTGTTCCCCATTTTTGGTCAATTTGCTCTTTCATCGAGAAAAAATAGAGATCTGACTTAAATGGAGACTGAAATCCCATTTCCCAGTTTTTTAAATTTGTAAGGACTGGTAAATTTCTAGTTTGAAGGGTATGCATTCCCGGACCAAAAAGATCAGCTACCTGCCCCTCATTAACCAAAAGACCTACTTGAGATTGACGAACGGTCAGCTGAGCCCCATTCTGAATTTCCCTGTCTTCCATTGGATAACGAAAACACAATATGTTTTCAGAAGTTTCTGTCCAATCAATCACATCTAATAATTGCTTTTTGAAAAAACCAAATACCATAATGCCCTTTCTTACTGAGATACATACCGTCTGAACAAATCGAATTTGCCTATCCTATGCTCTAAAAATATTATTTTCAATGTATTTGGCAGCGTACTGTGGATAATCAGATCTTGAGTCTCTAATATAATCGAGATACCTTCAGCACATGACAGAGACAAAATCAAATGCCAAAAATGATCTTTTAAGCCCTAATCTATCAGCCCCAAAAGCCTCCCAAGTTTCCACAACTAACACAAAAGCTGTGACAAGAAAAAAGACACTATCACTGATAGTAGCTCTTATCTTGCTAATTGCCTCCATAATGTTATTCCTACTGCAGTTTAAATTCATTTCTACTCTTATTTTTATTTTAGCAATATTTTTATTTATCACCCTAAAATTAATCAATAAATCAAAAACTTTAGCTCCATTAAATGGAACTCAACTTTCAAATATAGCCGAGTTACGAAAAAGATTATTCAACTTGCAATATGAGGATAAAGTCTCTGCCCAAGGAGAGCTTTTACTTAAACAGTATGAAAGCTTAGAGAAAAAATATGCCAATTTTATTTCCATTTTAAACTCCAAATTTGATCCAAATGAACTCACTTATGATAGGTATCTACAACCGGTACAAGCACTTTATGACGGGATTTTAAGTACTTTTAACAAACTTGAAAACTCATTCAGAATTTTGTCAAAGATGAATCTAGAAGGTGAAAGTAAAATTCTTTTTGATAAAACCTTAGCCGAGAATCTTAGCATGATGGACTTCCAAGAAAAAGCCTTACAAGACTTAGAGAAATTAAGTTTCGCCTTAAATCAAATCACTACAACTAACGACAGCACTCCATCAGAAATAAAAGACAGTATGGAGCAACTCAAAATACTTGCCGAAAGAGCTAAAAACTATAGCACTAAAAATTCATATTAAATTGTGCCATGTACAAACGGTTTTCCTTAGGAGAACTATAGGTTCCCACATCTTCACCGTATGTTACTAAATCAAGATTAAACCATGTAAACATAGCAGATAAACCTGCAGTTAAATATCCTTGATTTAAGCCTACGCGATAATTTCCCTTCCACCAACTATACATAGTCCAGTCAAACTCAAAACCGATATGCAGACCCTTCCTTAGATTAAACGCTGGATGAAGTATGTTCTTAATATCTAAAGTACCACGACCACCAAAAATCCACAGACTTGGATATTCCCAACGCGAACCAATGTCTATGACTCGAGTTAACTTTTCCGGCTTGCTGTCACTACTAGCTTCCTTGTTGAATAATTTGAAAGTACCTACAGAGTTGGCATCAATCACATTTCTGATAACAGCTCCAAAAGTTGGACGAGCCAGTCTCAAATAAGAAATCAAACTATCATCATCAGCAATATGTGGTTTATACAAAAAGCCAATATCAGCATCAAAGAAATAACCTTCTTTTAAATCTGATGTTTTTACAAAGTTAGAATCAGCTGCCAACTCAATAGCATCGATCGCTTTGCTAAAAAAACCGCGATTCACAAATTTACCAGTAACTCCCCATGCCACCTTGGCTGTCTCTATATCTTTAAATGTATCAGCCCACCCAAATGAAAAAGTAGTATCCATATAAACAGTAGCATTTACTGCCACCGGTTGATTTGGCGATAACTCCAAAGAAACATCCATAGGAATAAAGCCTATTCCCCATCCTTGTCCAACAAGAACTCCATTAGGCGCTACAAAACGGCCACCAAAAGTTTTTCCATATTGTTTTTGAATTGCAGAAAAAATAGCATTTTGCTTTTCTGTTTCAGTTCCTTGGGTACTTGATGCTTGTGAAATATCATTCGCAAAAGTTTGAAATGCTGTAGTTGCACCAATACCAAAAGAAAGATTCATCTCTTTATCTTCCCTAAATGCTAATCCTGCTGGATTATAATACAGTGCTGTATAATCATTAGCAACCGCAACAAAGGCATTCCCCATACCCAACGCCCTTGGAGACAAGTACTGCTCGTGGATTTTATAAGAAACCCCTTCGTAACCTGCCCATGAGTTCACCCTCCAAAAGACAACAACCATTACCAAAGAGAAAAAAAATTTCATTTAACCTCCAACTAGAGCTTCACAAAAATTGTAAAAACAATTTATACTTTTTTGTATGCGTCTTTTTAAATTTCCTCTTTTTTTGACCTTTGTCTGGCTTCACTTAAGTCAAGTTTGTTTTTCTGCGCCGTCTGAACCCAAGTTAACACCAATCATTAATAAATCTTTACAAGAGCTCAAAACCGAGGATAGTGATGAATTACAGGTCATAAAAATAAAAAAAAATAGCTTGCTCTTTGGATATCAAGCGGGTCATCTTGTCGACAAAGAAGAGTATTTAAGTTTTTTTACATTTGGAGTGGCAACAAAATTTTCTTTAGATTTTGAGAAAAATGTTTTACTGGGTATAAATAGTGATTTTAAAAAAAGCATCTCTGCCTTTGTTACAGCAAAACCTAAAGATTTTTTTTCTGGCTTAGAGTTCCTGGGGCCTTTTTTTGAACTAGGAATTTTCCATTACGTTCCCGTCTCGCATTTTACTGGAGAGTTTATCAATATTAACCACACCAAATTAAGTCTTGGCTTAGATTTTAGTATTATAACAACACATCTTATTTATGGTGTAGATGGCTTAAGTTTTCTATTTTTTACTTCTTTTAGTTTCTAGTAAAATTCTTACTGACCTATAATTTTTTTAATTATCTCTTTAACTTTTATTTCCAACTCTGGAAGACCTTCATCATTATTTATGACAATATTTTTGTATTTAGCTTTTTCCTCTAAAGACATTTGTGCTTGTAATCTATGCTGTATTTCTTCATCAGTCCATTGACTTCGCTTTTTTATTCTTGCAACTTGTATAGAGGGACTTGCTACAACCAAAATCACCTCATCAAACTGATTTTGTAATTTCTTTTCGTACAATAATGGTACATCATAGAATAAAATCAAATCTCCTCTAAATTCACTCTCTTTCTTAATCTGCTGAACTTTTTTTTGTACCAATGGATGAATAATTGCTTCTAAGACTCGCAGTTGCTCAGGTTGACTGAATACTATTTGAGCCATTTTTTTTGTATCAATTTCTTCGTGGAAACCCAAAATACCCGATCCCCATTGTTTAACTATCTGTTGATAGCCTAGTGAGTTCTTCTGAAGTTCTTCTTTGGCAATCAGGTCAGCATCTAAAACTCGGTAACCAAGGCTTCTAATAAGATTTGAGACTGTTGTCTTTCCTGTTCCTATGGAACCAGTAATTCCTACCCATTTCAAATTAACCTCATTTCTGATAAAACTACGTCTTGTAATGATACCACACTTTAGTTTAGCCTAAAAATTTTACACCTGCAGTTCAATAAAAAACAGTCAAAAAACTAGACTTAATAATAAAAAACCAGATCGCTTTCTTCTTTAGAAATTCTCACAGTATCCGAAATCTTTTATAGGAAAAATATGGCAAATAATTACGAACGTTTTGGAAAATACGTCTTACTTGAGAAATTAGCCTCCGGTGGTATGGCAGAAGTATATTTGTCAAAGCACACTGGAGCTATTGGCGTTAGTAAGTTCGTTGCCATCAAACGAATTCTTCCACAATACTCTGATAACGAAGAATTCATAGAAATGTTCAAAGAAGAAGCTAAAATTGCTGTTAACTTGAACCACAGCAACGTTGTTCATATTCACGAGTTTGGTGTTGAAAGAAATCAGTTTTTCTTGGTCATGGAGTATGTAGAAGGTAGAAATCTTCGACAAATTATCAATGAACTAAAAAAACGGGCTAATAGTTTTCAAATAGATCAAGTGATTTACATCATTAAAGAAGTTGCTGCTGGTTTAGATCACGCTCACCGCTGTCTCGATGGTACCACTGGTAAGCCATTGAATATTACTCACAGAGATATGAGCCCACAAAATATAATGATTAGCTTCGAAGGTGAAGTTAAAATTATTGATTTTGGAATAGCCAAAGCAGAGAATCAACTAGAATCAACGAAAGCAGGAACACTCAAAGGAAAGTTTGGTTACATGAGTCCAGAGCAAGCTGATGGGCAAGTAATTGATCTTAGAACTGACGTATTTTCCTTAGGAATTGTATTTTGGGAGTTGTTAGCTAAAGATAGGCTTTTTTCTGGAACTAGTGAAGCTGCTATTTTAAGAAAAATTAGGGAATCTAATATTCCATCTTTACGAAAAATTGATCCTGCAATTCATCCAGATCTAGAAAAAATTGTAAATAAAGCTCTGGCAAAAGATAAAAATCTAAGATACCAAACAGCAGCTGCTCTTCACAGAGATCTAAATCGTTTTTTAAACACCCATTATCCAGAATTCTCGTCACAAGATTTCAGTGTGTTTATTAAACATACTTTTGCAGACTCATTTTCTGAACAAAAGGGTAAATTAGTTGAATTTTCAAATATTCAAGTGCCAGATGATGGTTTGGATTCAAAAACAGTAACTAAACTTAATGAAAAATACAGAATCACTCTAAACTCTGATTCTGAGGAAAACAAAAGTTCCAATAATAACGTCTCTTCAATGAATTTATCATCTAACTCGCCATTTGGTGTAGAACCGGGTAAATTAGAAATTCCGGAACTTTCAAAAAAAGTTGATTCTAATTTTAGTTTTAAATCACTTGATGAAGAAAATTCTTTAATTAACCAGACCATGGGTGCAAAAACTTCCTCCACAAAGACAGGTCATACAAAAACTTTCTCTAATAAATCGAAAACATCAAATTTCAACAATACATCATATACCAAAAAGAAATCTGTCAAAAAGTCATCTGACAAATTAACACCCACTCTCTTATTCTTACTCATTCTAGTGTTCATATTCAGTGGCGGGTATATTTACTTTAAAAAAACCTCTAACATAACTTTTTTTGAGCCTAATTTTATTGCTGACAAAAAAAGCTGTTTGGGACAAAAAGAAAATCAAAAATGTATTGATAAATGTAAAGCAGGAGAGAAATCGGTTTGTCTTGCTATGAATAAAGTTATTAAAGATAAAATACCAAGTCCAAAATCATTTGTTACCGTTAAAGAAATACCTGCAAAAGAAGATACGACACAAATTACTGAACTTGGATCCCAATCACTAAAATATTCAATTTACATTGAGAGTGAACCAACTCAAGCAGAAGTCTATATAGATGGTGTCAAACAGCCTGGGTTTACACCAATGAAGGTTGAAGTTCCTGCAAAAACAGAATTTCAACTAACACTTGTGAAAGAGCCAAAAGATAAGTACAATCAAATTACAAAAAAAGTAATAGCAACATCTAAGGATTTTAAAATTAAAGAAGTGTTAACTGAGAAAAAATTTGGATACTTACTTATAAATTCGCCAAATGCGGGCCTGCAGTATGAGGTCAAAATTAATGACAGTACTAGTAATAACTATACTCTAAGAAAATTTATTCAAGTTCCTGCCGAAACTAAATTAATTGTCACTGTAACCAATTCACTTGGTTTTAAAGCAAGACAAGAAGTTTTTGTTAAAGAAAATACAAGACAAACTATAGAACTTATAATGAAGAAAGTGGATTGATGAAAACTGAACCACTCCCCTTGTTGATTCCTAAATTCGCTCAAAGAGAAGAAAAAATTGCATTTAAATACAAAGACGAAGTTGATTGGAAAAGCATTTCTTGGTCATTGTATCAAAAAGATATTTATAAGTTTGCAATTTTTTTGCTAGAAAAAAAAATTGGGAAAAATAAAAAAGTAGCTCTCATCTCTAACACAAGATATGAATGGTGTGTTATTGATTTTGCTATCATGTCAGTTCATGGTATCTCCATTCCCATCTATCAAAACTCGACTCCTGAAGAAATGAAAACTATTCTGAACCATTCAGAAGCCGAGTTGTTGATTTTAGAGAATAGCACAAGTCTAAAGGCCTGGAGTCGAATCAAACACTCTTGCCCTCATATTAAAAATGTTGTGATGATAGAGCAAGTTCCCCCGGCAGATAAAGAAATTAATTCTATAGAAAAAATATTATCAACTCCTTTGACCAGTGATGAATGTAAAAAAATTGAAAAGTTAATTAGTGAAGTAAAAATTAACGACTTAGCTACTATTGTCTATACCAGTGGTACCACTGGAGCTCCAAAAGGTGTAATGCTCACCCATGAACAGATTGTTTCTGAAGTAACTGAAGCTTTTGCAACTTGTGGGATTAGCTCAGATGATTTAAGCTTAACCTTTCTACCCTTTGCTCACGTGTTAGGAAGAATTGAGAGCTGGGCTCATTGTTATTTTGGTCACACCATTGCTTTTGCGGAAAGTATTGATAAAATTAAATCGAATCTTGTGGAGATTAATCCTACTTTAATCTTTGCTGTCCCTAGAATTTTTGAAAAAGTATATACTTTCGTGGTTAGCAGTTTAGAAAATAATAAATATAAAGCCAAAGCATTTCACTGGGCTCTTCATGTTGGGAAAAAAGTTTGTAAAGCCTACAGAGAAAATCAAAGAATTTCAGCTAAAGACTTACTTGCCTATGAAGTAGCAAAAAAACTAATTTTAAAAAAAGTAAAACTAGCTTTTGGAAATCGTTTGAGATTTTGCGTCAGCGGAGGAGCAGCTATCAATAGAACTATTTCTGAATTCTTTGAAGTCTGTGGAGTACTTATACTTGAAGGTTATGGGCTTACAGAAACTACAGCAGCAATTTGCGTGAATACTCCATACAACTATAAGTTTGGTAGTGTAGGTTTACCTATTGGAGATGTTCAGCTAAAAATTGCTGAAGATGGTGAGATCTTGGTTAAAAGTAAAAAAGTGATGGTTGGATATTATAATAATCCAGAAGCAACCCAAGAAGCCCTAGAAAATGGTTGGTTTAAAACAGGTGATATTGGCGAAATACTTCCTGGAGGTGATTTAAAGATTACTGATAGAAAAAAAGATTTAATTAAGACTGCAAATGGCAAGTATGTAGCACCTCAAAAGTTAGAAGGTATCCTCAAACTCAATCCATTTATTGGTCATGCACTTATTCATGGTGATCAGAAAAAATATATAATCGCCTTAATTTCTTTAGAAAAAGAAAAAGTCATTGCCTGGTGTAAGGAAAACCAAATCGAAACATCAGATTGGAAGTCCGTCATCCATCATCAATTACTTGTCGAAAATATTCGTAAAACAATTGTAAATATTAATGCAGAACTAGCAAGTCACGAATCTATAAAAAAATACCTAATCATCGAAGATGAATTTACTGTGGAAAATGGATCACTGACACCTTCACTTAAAGTTAAAAGAAAAGTTCTTGATGCTAAGTACAAACAATTAATCGATAGTTTGTATGATTAACCTTGATTAAAGCCAAAATCGAAATGCTAAAGCTATGTAGCTAGAACTTAAATTTAATGATTTATTTTGACCAAGATAGTCCTGATATAGATCTCCAGTCACTTTACTCCCTTGTAAAGAGTTCGTATCTTTGGAGAACTTAATTTCTTTAAAACTCAAACTTCTATAGCCTAATTCTAGTCCCAAAGTGGTAGTATCTACAAAAGCCCATTCCCATCCTATTCCACCACCATAGACGGAAGAAGAGGCTTTGAAGTTAGCTTCATAATCTGCATTTGGCGAAACCGTCAATCCCGTGTAGGTGTTAATCATTGTCAAGTTCGCACTTCCATAAAATCCGAAAAGATACAGTCTTGAATTTGATTTTTTACTTAGATGTAACTCAATACCAACCTTAGGAGCCACTGAGGTGATATCACTTGCAACTAAATAATTAACAGCACCTGCATTTGATCCTTCAACACCCGATAACTTAGATGGTTTTAAAAACTCAAAAGAAAACCGCCAACCTACGTAGGGTGTCGAATAAATAAAACCAAACTCCCCACCATACCCATTTTTATACTCACTGGAATAGTTTTCAGAACCATTAATCAAATCACTAAAAGGTGATGTCTTAACTGCGCTTGTTGACATTTCACCAGAAAAAAAACTAGCAAAGCTTTCGTCGCTTAAAGACAAAACCCTTGCATGGAGTTGTAAAGTTAAAAAACAAATAACAAAAAAATATCTCATCATAAAAATAAGTCTAATATAAGTTTACTAGTTTCTTTTTGACCTTTCACTTGTAGCACCTTTAACTGAGAAGGTTTTTTCAAATCTAGAATCATAGTTAAATTTTTATCAGTTGGATCAGAAATCATCCGACCACCTGATATATAGACAGAACTTTTCAAAATTTTGGTTAATTCATTCTCATTTATTAAAGAAATTGGCATCTGATTAAAATCAATGATGATTCTTGCCGGATTTTGAGCCAATTGTACATGATAATAGCCAGGAAGACCTTTGTTCGATTTACCCTTAATGTCACCTATATCAACAATCCATCTCTCTAGCTTCAAGTTTTCGAAATACATTCGATTCATTTTAAGTAAAGAAAATCCACTCCCTGCAATTCCTCCATGAACAGCCCCTTCAAACTTAATTATATTTTTTGCTTGTTGCTCTTTGGGAGCTATAGCTGCTAATGAAATCTTAGAAAAATAGAATCCCATTAAAAAAAAACAAATAGCTATTCTAGACATACTTAAACTCCATTTAAAATATGTGATAGCTATTAAGCTATACTTAAAAAACTAGCTTGTCAAAATTTAACCCAGTCAAACTTAAAGTCCTGTTAATCTAAGCTACTCTTCCATAAAGAGTAGCATCTAAATTTTTTACTAACGACTCAAGATCCGAAGAATTTTGTCTCAGTTTGTTAGAGTTTTCCGCAACTTTCATCGAAGAGTTTGCCTGCCCCTGGGTTGCTTGATCCAATTGATTCATTGACTGATTTATTTGCTGAATCGCTGATGATTGTTCTTTACTAGCTTGTGCAATTTGCTTACTTAAATCTCCTAATTTCGTTATGGAATTGTTGATTTCTGAAATGGTTTTTGAATTTGAACTGACACTTTCTGAACCTTTGTCAATCTTATCCACGCTATCGTGAATTAAACTAGTAATATCTTTAGCCGCAACAGCACTGCGTTGAGCTAAAGCCCTAACCGCCTCAGCAACTACGGCAAAACCTTTTCCTTGCTCTCCCGCTCTAGCCGCTTCAACCGCAGCGTTTAAAGCCAGTAAATTTGTTTGAAAGGCAATATCATCAATCACTAAAATAATTTCTTCAATTTTTTTTGAAACTAAATTAATTTCACTCATCGCTTTCACAAGAAATTCCATCTCATGGGTTCCTTTGTTAGCTAATTTTAAGCTCTCTTCGGAAAGAGCAAAAGCCATTTCAGAATGTTCTGTGTTAAGTCGAACCATTGATGAAATCTCTTCCAAAGAAGCGACAGTTTCTTGAAGTGATGAGGCATTTTCTGTCAATCCCGCAGAGAAACTACTTGAGGAATCTGATAACTCCTTCGAAGAACTTTTTAATTCTTCAGAGGCTTGTGACATTTTAGACGTCAGTTGCGTCATTTCTCGAGTCAAAGTTTTAATAAGTAAAATCGAGAGAGAAACACCAATCAGTAAGCTAATAAGTATCGACAAAATAATGAAGCTTTGAATATTTTTTCCCTGATCACTAATTTTATTAGCATCAGCCTCGATCAAACCACCCAACTTTTCAAGTTTAACTTCCAAAGACTTAAAAACTAGCATAAACTCTTTGAGTTGAGCTTTAGCAACATCTATCTTCCCATCAACAATAAGGATGGTTACATCTGTTGCTAACCTAACGTATTTTTCAATTTCAGGCTGGGCTTCTTTTATCTGTGCCTTAGTTTCAGCATTAATATTTATTTTTTCAATTTTTTCAATATAACCGATTAACTCTTTACCTTTTTCATTAATTTCACTTTTTAACTCAGAAAGCTCTGCAGTATTTTTTTGTTCCGCAGCAAAAAAAGCATGGAAAACGACAGCTCTTAAACCATCATGCATCATATCTACTAATGACATATATCTAACTGCTGGAAGTTGTGTTTCTGAAACATTTTCTAGCTGGCTCAATATTTGTCCTGACTTATAATAAGAAACACTTCCAAGAAAAACAGCAGACAAAATTAGAACAAAACTTAGCACCCAAATTCTTTTGACTAAAGACATATTCACTCTCTTTGTTTATGGAGAATAAAAAATTGTATTAATTCATCCTCGATAAAATTATCGGCATTTACTTCTATTTATACATAGGACTTAAATACAGGAGTGGTGTTTACAAATTTTGTCACAACCCGCTAAGACATGAAGCTTTTTCATAGTTCTTACACGCTTTAATCGTTTTAAAATGGCACGATACTTGGAGGCTTTAAAAGCAAACCCAAAACTGAGGCTTTGTTTTTATGAACAATTTGAAGTTAATTTCACAACTACATTGGTTAAGTTCAGTACTTTTAGTGCTGATAGTGAATTTATTGATCTCCTGTAATAACAACTCCTCTAATACTGCGGCACCACCAGTACCATCTAATCAATGTTTGACGGGAACTGTCTATAACAACGGGGGTTGTAGTAATCAAGTCTACGCCAACTACAATCAGTATGGTTTTATGCCCTACCCATATGGTAATACATTGTACAATAATGGGTACTATGGAAACTCCTATGTTCCTTACTGTAATTGTCCTAGTGGATACAGACCAGTTTATAATGGTTCGATTGGAATGGGATGCGTAGCTAGTCCTTACTTTTCTCCAATAGCGATTGGCGCTAATTATTGGTCTGTAACTCCAAACAACTATCAAATTGTTAACTGGAATCAAGTTTCTAGCAACGGTAACACCGTGGGTGGCTATACCAATTGCTATCAAAACTTGGCGCAATCTTGTTTTATAGACCAGATCAATAGTTGCGGATCAGGTTATATCTGCAGGGCGACTGCCGTTGGGTCTAGACTTGGGATTTGTTCTAATTTTTAATTAAAGTTTAAGAGGTAAGTATGAAAAAATCATCGTTTATACATCTAATAATTGCTGCAAGCTTTACTACGCTCATAGCATGTCAAAAAATCAAAAAAGCAGAACAAGCTAGTTTCAGTGATTGGCAAAAAGTAGAAGAAGACGAATTGAAAACTTTAGAAAAGGAAGCAGGAGGAAAGCTAAAAAGCATACTCAACTGCCGAGTTAGACCTGTGGAAAATTATCATATTTACTACAGTTTAGACTTTTTAGAAAAAGCCACAGCCAAAGACACCAAACAAGATAATACCCCTATAAAGCTTTATGAGGAAGCAATCTTTGGCAACTATTTTTATGGGAACAGCAACAAGACTAATAATAAAACAAAAATAAAGACTAAAAAAGTTAAGGTTTTAGTTAAAAAAGAAGAACTAATTAATACTTATGAGGTTTACGAGAAAGTAGATTCCTCGCAAATTACAAGAGCTGAAGAAGAAGACATAAAGAAAATTGAAGAGAAAAAGAAACAAGAAGAGGAAGCAAAGAAAAAGCAATCCTCTGAGCAAGATCAAAAACAAGCAGCTAGCACGACTCAAGAAACAAAAAATGCTGCAACTGAAACTGAGTCGACCAAAGTCGAACCCGCAAAAATTTCTGAAGTTGATGCGTTTAAAAAAGGGTATCACTTAATATTTTCTGTCAAAAAACATGCTGTTACTGACGAAGTTAAGAGTATTACAAACTACTCAAATAGCACAGCTTTTACAACCGATGCTGATGGCTTAAAAGGGGCTACTTTAGAGTGTCAATAGCTAAAATTTCTTTGATATGACTTGTTTAAGAATCTATCATTTCTTGAACAAGTCATAAGGTTATCTTAGAATCCAAGGAGTAGGTTTTTAAATAATCTACCTATTTCAAAGGAATTCTATGTCTATAAACCCACTAATTGAAAACTTAATCGAAAATAATTCACTTTTTGATCAGGCCGTACCATTTGACAAAATTAGAAATGAACACTTCCTTCCTGCAGTTAAACTGGCTATTGAAACAGCAAAAAGTGAAATTCAGTCACTACTAACTAGCACAACTGAACCTAATTTTGAAAATTCAATTTTAAAGCTTGAAACCTGCAGTGAACAGTTAGATCAAATTCTTGTTTGCTTTAGTAATCTTGAAATTGCTAATGGTAATGATGAAATGCATCTTTTAGCAAAAGAAATTTACCCTCTCTCTGCTTCTTTTTCTTCTGATATCACTCTAAATCCAGATCTTTTCAAAAGAGTTAAGTATGTTTACGACAATCAAAGTAAACTGAGTTTAAACTCTGAACAAACACGTCTTTTAGAAAAAACTTACAAAAGCTTTGTTAGAAATGGAGCTTTGCTTACATCAGATTTAAAAGAAAAACTAAGGAAAATTGACCAAGAACTGTCTGTTCTTGGTCCCCAATTTTCGGAGAATGTTCTTAAAGCCACGAATAATTTTGAAATGCTTTTGGATAAAAAAGATCTAGTGGGTTTACCAGAAAGCGCCATCGAAGCAGCCCACGAACTAGCTCAATCCAAAAAACATTCAGAAAAGTTTTTATTTAACTTACAAATTCCAAGTTATCTGCCTTTTATTACTTATTCACAACGTCGTGATTTAAGAGAGAAATTTTATCTAGCTTACAACTCAAAAGCATTTAAAGATAATTTTGATAACCAAGAGAATATAAAAAAAATACTCAACCTTAAAAATGAACGAGCTAAAATTTTAGGCTACCAAAGTCATGCCGATTTTACCCTCGCTGAACGTATGGCTAAATCTCCTGTCGTTGTTATGGAGTTTTTAAAAAAACTTCTGGATAAATCTAAATCAGCAGCACTCAAAGATTATAACGAGGTGGCTGATTTTGCACTGAGAACAGATAATATCATAGACTTTAAACCTTGGGATTTTCCATACTACTCTGAAAAGCTCAAAGAAGAAAAATATTCTTTTAATGAAGAAGATCTACGTCCTTATTTTCAATTAGAAAATGTTGTTGAGGGCATTTTCAAACATGCTCAAAAACTCTACGGATTAAAATTCAAAGAACGACCTGATTTACCTACTTACCATTCAGATGTAAAGGTTTATGAAATTTCGCAAGAAAAAGATGGTAAATATATGGGACTTTTTTATACTGACTTTTTTCCCAGAGAAACCAAAAAAGGCGGAGCTTGGATGACAACATTCAGAGATCAAGGAATGGCTCGCAATAAAATTCTACGCCCCCATGTCAGTATTGTTTGTAATTTCACCAAACCAACCAGTTCAAAACCATCGTTATTAACTTATGATGAAGTAAGAACTTTATTTCATGAATTTGGTCATGCCCTTCATGCCATTCTTTCTGATTGTACTTATCGTTCTTTGTCTGGCACTAATGTATACTGGGACTTTGTGGAACTACCTAGCCAAATTATGGAAAACTGGGTTACTGAAAAAGAAGGTTTAGATCTTTTTGCACATCATTATATCACTAAAGATTTAATCCCTAAAGAACTTGTTGAGAAATTGATGCGCTCCCATAAATATTTGGCAGGTTGGGCTAGTTTACGACAAATTCAGTTTGGACTTTTGGATATGTCATTTTACTTAACTGACCCCTCACAGATTCAAGATGTTGATGCCTTTGAAAATAAGAGCACAGCCGATTGCCGAATCATCCCCAAAATTGAAGGTACCAATACGGCTTGTAGTTTTAGTCACATTTTTGCAGGAGGTTACTCTGCCGGCTATTACTCATATAAATGGGCGGAAGTTTTAGATGCGGATGCTTTTGAGTACTTCAAAGAAAAAGGTATTTTTAATCAAGAAATAGCGACTCTTTTTAAAGATCATATTCTTTCACGTGGAGGAACAGAAGAACCTATGGAGTTGTATAAAAAATTCCGTGGTCACGAGCCAGATCCAAATGCATTACTAAGAAGAGATGGACTTATTTAATGAAGACAAAAGAAGATTTATTTAAGAAGCAAGTTCGTCATATTGGTATCATGTACAGAGAGCAAACAGACAAAGCACTACAAGCGGCTAAAGATGTGGTACTTTGGCTAAAAGATAGAAAGATCAAATGTTATACTTTACCAGAACAAAAAACCGTTCCAGGAACTACGGCTCTTAAATCTAAAGCATCTTGGAGTAAAATTGATTTTATTATCGTACTAGGGGGAGATGGGACCTACCTAAGAGCTGCTTCCTATGTCCAAGGCAGAAAAATTCCTATGATTGGTTTTAATATGGGATCATTAGGCTTCTTAACTAATTTTTCTGCAGATCAAATCCATCAAGTCATTGAAAAAACCCTTGAAGGTAAAATGGAGCTTCAATCCAGAACTTTGTTATCAGCTCACCTTTTCAGAAATCAAAAAAAACTATCTTCTTTTTTAGCACTTAATGACATCGTCATTGAGCGTGGTAGTTTCTCACAATTAATCAATACCACCATTTTTAGTGAAAATTTTTATGTGTCCCAAGTCAAAGCGGATGGGCTTATCATTGCTACCCCCACAGGATCAACCGCTTATAATTTAGCCGCCGGCGGTCCTCTGATCTACCCCGATTCTAAGTCGATTGTATTAACGCCCATAGCACCCCATAGCTTAAACTCAAGACCTCTTATTCTACCTGAAGATCGTAAGCTCAGTTTTAAACTCGAAGGTTCGACGCACAAAGCCTATTTTATTGTGGATGGACAAAAGAAATTAGAAATTTCCAACAATGATGAAATCATGATAGAAAAAAGCCAATTTGAGCATTGGATTATTCGCTCTCCTTCTCACAATTTCTTTCACTTGCTCAGAGAAAAACTTAAATTCGGTGAACGAGCATAGAGGTATTATATGTTGATAGAAATCAAAGTCAGTCATTTTGCTATTATTGAAAATTTACACTTACACTTTAAAGAAGGGTTCAATGTAATTTCTGGTGAAACTGGCTCTGGTAAATCAGTTCTACTAAAAAGTCTTTCACTTTTGATGGGTAACAAGGGCTCTGCAGACATTATTAGGACTGGTCACTCGCAAGCGATTGTAGAAGGATCTTTTGATATTTCTACAAGAGACGACATCAAACAGAAATTGGAAAATTATGGCATAGAATTAGACGAAGATACGCTTGTTGTTCGCCGTGTTCTTTCGGCAGACAAATCAAAAGTTTATCTTAACGGCCAAATGTCATCACTTAATATTTTACGAGACATTGTTTCACCTTTAGTAGAAGTCACTGGACCGGCATCACCTTTAATTGAACTCACAGGGCAACATGAGAACAAAAACCTTCTTTCCCCTTCTTATCATCTGGATTTATTAGACCGCTATGCAGGGGTATGGGAGTTACGTACTCATTATCATGAAGCGTATGAAAAACTTAAAGATATTGAACGAGAATTAGAAAGTTTTAGTGAAAATGGCAGAAATCATGCTCAACGTTTAGATTACTTGGAATACCAACGAAATGAAATTTCTGCGTTAGAATTACAGCCTGGAGAAGATGAGGTCATTGAGTTACAGATAAAAAAACTCAAAGGCATGAGTCGCCTTCTCCAATTTGTAACTTCCGCTGAAAATGTTTTAGATCAAGACGATGACTCTGTGCTTTCGCGCATTAACTCACTACTAAAAAAATCAACAGACATATCACATCTAGATCCTGAGATGGGCCTTAAAGTGAGTCAGCTTGAAGGAGCTAAAGAAATTATCGAAGATGTTTTATTCTCTATGCGTAGTCATGTTGATAAAATGGATGCTGATGCTGAGAATTTAGAAAAACTAGAAACTAAACTCAATGACCTAAGAAAACTACAAAAGAAATATGGTCCTACATTAAACGACATCCTTGAATCACTTGTAAAAATAGAAAATGAAATTAATGTTCTACAAAATTCAGAAAAAAGATCTACAGAGCTAGAAAAAGAAAAAATAGAAATTAAAAAAGAAATGCAAAAATATGCTAATGAACTTCACAAACGTCGAAATCAAGGTGCCACCAAGCTTCAAGATTTAGTAAATCAAGAACTTATGGATTTGAATATGAAGGGTGTTATTTTTTCAGTAACTATAGAAAAGCGAGAGACTTTTACTTCTTCGGGACAAGATTTTGTAGAGTTTATGAGTCAGACATCTATAAAAGATCAAGCTAAGCCTTTAGCTAAGTATTCCTCAGGCGGCGAACTTTCAAGAATTCTTTTATCTTTAAAAAAAGTTATTGGCCGCTCTGATTATCCCAGAACCTATTTATTCGATGAGGTAGACACGGGAGTTTCAGGAGAAACGGCTGAAAAAGTCGGAAAAAAATTAAATACTATAGCCCAAGGCCAACAAGTGATCTGCGTAACCCATTTACCTCAAGTTGCGGCCTTTGGCGATCATCATTATTTAATACAAAAAAATATGCTCAAAGATAGCGTACAAATGAGCGTTGAAGAGCTAAGCGACAAGGAAAGAATAAAAGAAATTGCCCGCCTAATTAGTGGAGAAAAAATAACTAAGACTAGTCTAGCTCACGCTGAGGCTTTGCTTAGTAGTCTCTAAAAATAAGTAACCGCTTTTAGAAAGAATAACTAATGAAACTATCGTTCTTACTACGAGGACTTTTACTGAATGTTATGATTTTGCAAGGATGTATGACAAAAAATACAAAAACACTTACTCCACCAAAAACTTTCAAAGAACCCGTAAAATTGGAAAAATTTGGTCTAACTCGAACAGACAATTATTTCTGGCTTAAAAACAGAGAAAATCCTAAAGTCCTTGACTACCTAAAGAGTGAGAATGAATACACAGAGAAAGTTCTGTCTCCTTCATCCTCATTAAAGGAACAGTTATTTAATGAAATGAAGTTGAGAGTGATTGAGGACGAGTCTTCAGCACCAATTACAAGAGGAAACTTTGAATATTCGGCTAGATTTATTCCTGGACATCAGTACCCTATTTTTGAAAGGAAAGATCTTCGAACTCAAAGTAAAGAAATATTATTAGATGGTAATAAGGAAGCTTCTGATAGTGATTATTTTGAAACTACTGGACCACTTATGTCCCATGACCAACAACTGATGGCTTATGCCAATGACAAAAAAGGAAGACGATTTTACGATTTACATATAAAAAACGTAATTACGGGAAAACAACTTCCAATTAAAGTTGAGAACATTACAAATAATTTTGTTTGGTCAAAAAATAATAACTATTTATTTTATTGTAAACAGCACCCAGAAACCTTGAGAAGCTATCAAGTTTATCGTTTGGATATCAGAAAAAATAAATCAGAATTAATTTATGAAGAAAAAGATGAAACATTTATTGTAAATGTTTATGATTCATTAGCTAAAGAATTTATATTTATTTTATCTTCAAGCACTTTATCAACAGAAGTCAGATTTCAAAAAAGCTCTGAGCCTTTAACTCCTTTTGTAGTTTTCACTCCCAGAGAGGCTAATCATGAGTATGAAGTCATTGATGGTGGTGATCGTTTTTACATTCGATCTAATTACCAAGCAAAAAACTTTAGACTTTTTGAAAGTTCATTGAGCCAATGGAAGCCATCTCAATGGAAGGAAATTATACCCAACAGAGATGATACTCTTTTTGAAAATGTAATTGCCTTCAAAGATTTCTTGGTGGTGAGCGAAAAGAAAAACTCTCAAGATATCATTCGCTATATAAATAGAAAAAACATAGCTGAAACTCAAGAAATTAAGTTTAAAGACAGCACCTACACAGCAGAACTTGGCACTCAAGCTGAGTTTACATCTCCTTATTTTAGATACATTTTTGAATCAATGAGACAACCTGATCAAACCTTCGAATTTGACTTTAAAAGTAAAAAAAGCACCTTGGTGAAAGAACGAAAAGTCCCGAATTTTGATCCTGAAAAGTACTCTTCGGAACGTCTATGGATTACGGCTAGAGACGGACAAAAAATCCCCGTATCTGTTCTGAAACTCAAAAAAGATTCTCTAAAAAGTCCACTACTGCTATATGCTTATGGCTCTTACGGTGCTTCTATGCCTCCTTGGTTTTCACAAAGTGTTTTTTCTCTTGTAGACAGAGGCTTTACATATGCCATTGCTCATATTCGAGGTGGTTCAGAACTGGGACGATTCTGGTATGATGAAGGCCGAAAAGAAAAAAAATGGAATACCTTTAATGATTTTATTGATGTGACGACCTACTTTTATGAACAGCCAACTATAGACAATAAGAATATCTTTGCAATGGGTGGCAGTGCTGGTGGTTTACTGATGGGAGTCATTAACAATACTAAACCTGAACTTTATAATGGTATTGTGGCTCAAGTTCCATTTGTGGATGTACTAACAACGATGTTAGATGATTCCATCCCGCTAACAACTGGTGAGTACGACGAGTGGGGAAATCCTAATGATAAAAAATATTTTGATTACATCTATTCATACTCCCCCTACGATAATGTCTTTCCTAAAAAATACCCTAATTTGTTGATAACAACAGGTTGGCATGATTCTCAAGTCCAATATTGGGAGCCAGCTAAGTGGACAGCTAAGCTCAGAGATAACAATTTATCTAATTCTATTATTTTGTTAAAAACAGAATTAGAAGCGGGACATGGTGGTGCCTCTGGTAGATATGAGCAACTAAAAGAAAAAGCTCTAGAGTTTTCTTTTATTCTTTCTACTGTTAAGTAATTGCTGATACCAAAATAAAGCAATTTGAGTTTTAACGTCGGTAATTTGATGTTTCCAAACTAATTTCATTGCCTGTTCAAGAGTTAGTTCAACTGGTAACAAAAACTCT